>JAZQWJ010000001.1:0-55859 GCA_045632285.1 Eubacteriales bacterium
CCTACATTCACTTTTACAACAACGAGCGTATCCAACTAAAAACAAAACTGACACCGCTTGAAAAACGATGCCAGTTTGTTGCTTAATTACTACATCCCCGGGGCTTTTTGTGCTGTCTGCACAATTTGGGGCAGTTCATACACGAACGGGGCTTGTTTTAATTTTCGAGCTGTCTTCCCAAAAAGCTTGCGGCGGTTTGGATCAGCTTGGTCTCAACGTCAACGGCGGAGGCGCGCTTGTCCTCTTTTTCTCCGTTATAAAGCGAGGCCACGCAACCGATGATATCGCCCTCGGCTAAAATGGGCATCGCACAGCGCACGCTGTATCCGCCGCCGTCTGCAATCACGGGGATGGTCTCGTTCTCGTCGCGCTGCACGTACAGCGTGCGACTCTCGATGATCTGCTCCATCTCCTCGGAAAGCGGCTTGTCCGCGTATTCCTTGCGGGGCACGCCTGCCGTTGCGATCACGGCATCACGGTCACAGATCACAACAGAAAGTCCGCAGGTCTTATACAGCGTTTCGGCGTATTCGCCGGCAAAGGTCGCCAGCTCTCCGATGGGGGAATATTTTTTAAAAATGATCTCGGCATCTCTGCCGGTATAGATCTCAAGGGGGTCGCCCTCCCTGATCCGCATAGTGCGGCGGATCTCCTTGGGTACCACGATGCGGCCCAGATCGTCGATCCTTCTTACCACTCCGGTGGGCTTCATAATTTTCTCCTTTTAATGCAAAGCATTGATTTTTTGGATTTTGGTGCTGACAAGGGTAGTGTTTGCACCGGAACGGAAAAATATCCATCGTATTGCATGGTAGCAAAAAATGGCATACGTGTTGCGTTTTTTGCAACATTGACGCAATTTTTGCGCACTTTTGGAGTGGGATCCGCAGCCGAAAGCACGCTTTTTTGAAAAGAAATACATCATATCGCATCAAACCCCCGGAAAGGCGTTACATGCTGAATATCTTTGTAACGGCTCGGGGGGGCTTTAGATACCGCTAAAAAGACGAAAAAGGCCCCGGAAAGCCCCTCCGAGCGCAATTTTTTTTTTTTTTTTTTTTTTTTTTTTTGTTAAAATGACGATTTTTAAGCCTTTTTTGAAAGAAATTTTTGTGTGTATTTTTGACAGAAATTCATCAAAAAGGTTGCATTTATAAAAAAAGTATGATATAATTGTAAAAAGTGATTTTTTATAATGATTTTTTATGTATATATATTTATATATCGCGCGTCCGCGTGTAGGGAACACTCCTGTCGCGGCGCAGTGCAAACGATAAGGAACGGAGGAAACGATGAAAACAAGATCTTTGAATATTATGATCGTCGCTTTCGTGCTGTTGGCTTTAATGTCGGTTATGATCATCACGTTTATTGAACACACCCACGATAATTTTGAAAAAAATATCACGGTGGAAGCGGATGGCGTAACGGAGGAGGTCGTGGCGGTTCGAGATCTGATGCTGCTTCCCACCGAAAGCAAAGAATACAGCATAAATCTGGTGTGCGCTGCTTCCGGCGCTTACCGAATATTCCTTGATTATGAGGAAAAGGTCGACGGCGGTATGAAGCCCTTTGTCGATGTGGTCGTGAAAAGCGATGACAAGGTCGTGTACAGCGGCAACCTTGCCGAGCTGATCGACGGAAAACGGACCGTGGAATTTGAAGGCGAGCTTTTCGCAAAGGACCCGCTTGTGGTCACGGTCTGCTATGAAATGCCCGGCGGCGTCGGTAACGAGGCGCAGGGAACCTTTGCGGATTTTGACGTCCGTTTGAAAATAAAGAAAATCTGATTCAGCTTCCCCCCTAAAAAACAAAAAGTGAGGAACTCCTTTATGGAAAAGAAAAAGATTTTGACAAAAGCCGGTAAGATCGCCGCCAACGTGCTGCTGTACATTTTTATTGCGATCTGCTTGCTTGGCGTTGTGCTGACCATTACCGCCAAAAAGGGCGAGGATGGAACAATGACCATTTTTGGTAAGCAAATGCGCATCGTCCTGTCCTCATCTATGGAAAAGTGTGATGAAACAGACGTTAGCGGATACGATATCAAGGATATCCCCGTCAATTCCATTGTGTTTATCGAGACCGTGCCCGAGGATGAGGCCGAGGCTACGGCGTGGTATGAGGGACTTGAGGAAGGCGACGTTTTAACGTTCAAATACGTTTACGTCAAGCAAGAGACCATCACTCACCGTATCACCGGCATTGACCACACACGTGGGCTGATCCGCTTGGAGGGCGACAACAAGGAATCCGATGCCAACACGCTGGAGCAGACCATCAATTACAAAGAGAAAAACAGCCCCAATTACGTGATTGGCAAGGTCACGGGAACAAGCTATCTGCTTGGATTGTTTGTCCATATGTTAAAATCACCCGTTGGTATTGTTTGCATCGTGATCCTGCCCTCGCTTATCATTTTGTTCTTTGAGGTGCTAAAGATATTCCGCTTGCTGACCGAGGGTCAGCGCAAAAAAGAGCAGGCCGAGCGCGACCTGCAGATGAAGGAGCTTGACGAGCTGAAGCGCCGCTTGGCGGAGCTGGAAGGCGGCGGAGCCTCCGTTACCGCCCCCACCGAGGGAGCAGAGAACCCCCCCACCGAAAATAACGGCTAACGCCGTCAAAATATAGCAAAAGAAAAGGAGAGAACATTATGGAAATTTTGTTTATGGTATTCATGGCAGTTGTAACGACCATGGCTCTGTTCGCCATTATGGTGGTCTTCAGAGACATTGTCAACGAAGTCATCCTTTCCAGAAAGGAAAGAGAGAATGCCAACCGCGAGATCCTGCAGCAAGCAGAGCAGATCATTGCCCGTGCACAGGCACAGGCAAACGAGATCACTCCCGTTGTTGCAGAGCCCCCCGTTGAGGAGGTCGTCGAGGCGCCTGTTGAAGAGCCTGTTGTCGAGGAGGCCCCTGTAGAGGAGCCCGTCGTTGAGGCTGTTGAAGAGGTCGTTGAAGAAGCCCCTGCCGAGGAGCCCGTTGCCGAAGAGATCCCCGCAGAGGAGATCGCCGAGGCTGCCGAAGAGGCTGACGACGAGAGTACGATCAGCTTTTCTACCGGTCAGCGTCAGACCCTTGAGGAAAAGTATCTGGCCCTGTCTGCAGAGCAGAAGAGCTGGTATGACGAGATCGTTAAGTACGCCGCTAACGTAGAGGGCAGCAAGCACTTTAAAAACGTGCGCTATGAAGAGTACAAGGTCGGCAAAAACCGCCTGGTGCGTATGCTGATCAAGCGCGGCGTGATCCAGTGTGAGTTTATCCTGCACAACAGCGACTTTAAGAACTTTGTTAACGAAAACAAGATCTCTGTTAAGCAGTCTGCAACCACGATGATCGTGGATAGCGATGTTACCGTTGATGCCGCTAAGAACAGTATCGACATCGTTGTGGCATTTATTGCCGAGGAGAAGGAATACAAAAAGAAGCTGGCAAGAGAAAAGCGCCGCGCCGCAAGAGAGGCCGCTGCTGCAGAGGCTGCCGCAAACGAGCAATAATTCCTTCCTATATTATTATTAGTGCCCCATGACGCCGAAAGGGTGTCAAAAAAACAGATGTTAGCCATGCCTTAGGTGTGCTTACATATAAAATCTAATAAGGAGGTAAAAATCGTGAAAACGAAACAGAGAAGCTTGCTTATGGCCGTCATCATGGTCATGCTTTGTCTGGCGCTTGTGGCGGGCGGCACCTACGCCTTGTTTACCGATGAGGTAAGGCTGAAAAACCATCTGCAGGCCGGTACTATGGATATTACTTTGTATCGCGTTAAGCTGCAAGAGTATTCCTTGGATGCCGACGGCTTTATGACCTGGAAGCCTGTCAACGAGAACAGAGAAAAGTTTTCCGGCACGGAGAATGCGGACAAGAACGTATTCGACATGGAAAAGGGTACTCTGATCGTTCCCCGTAGCGCTTACACCGCCACTATGGAGATTTCCAACGCCAGCGACGTGGCATACGGCTATTGGGTAGAGATCGTGTTTGATGACTCTGATGATCTTGCAGTTGCTGATCAGATCGCCGTTTCGGTAACCGCCGATAACGGTAAGACTGTTAGAAAAACGCTGAGTATCAGCAACGGTCTGTTTCTTGGCAGCGAAGGCGAGCCCGTTGATATCCTGGCACGCGAAAGCGTAAAGAACTTTGATATCACCGTGGAATTCGTCGACTCTGTCATCAATAACGAGGCCAAGGGACAAAGCGTATCCTTTGACGTTGTTATTCACGCGGTCCAGATCCCCACAGCCCCCTGACGTAAGGGAAGCCCCCAAAACGGTTGTGCGTATCCATGGAGCTTTGCGCACAAGCCGTTGTTCACCCCAAGCCCCAAAAAAATGAATGGAGAAAAAGAAAATGAAAAAGCACGCATTGCTTTCTTCGATCCTGGTCATCGCTCTTTGCCTGACCCTGATCGTTGGATCCACCTTCGCTTTGTTTACTGCTTCCGATGACGTTACCGTAGCCGTTGATGCAGGTCGCGTTGAGATCTTTGCAGGCCTCAGCGATCTCGTTCTGTACTCGGTCGAGCCCGACGCCAAAGGTGAGGAGTTTGACGAGCACGGTAAGCCTTATACTTACTACGAGCGGACGAATGGCGAGTTCCTCAACAAGGGCACCGCAACCCTGGACGAGGCAAATGGCATCATCAATCTGGTAAACATCACCCCCGGTGACAAGGTTACCTTCAAGCTCAACAGCGTAAACGATAGCGATGTTGATGTGCAGTATCGCTATAAGATCGAGTGCGTTGAGGGCTACAAGCTGATGGGCGGTATGACCGTTACCGTCAACGACATCAAGTATCCCTCTATGGCTGCCTACACCTCCGGCTGGAACACCTTGCTCGTCAATGAGGAGATGAAGGACGTTGAGTTGGCTCTGGAGCTGCCCGTTTCCGCAGGCAACGAGTTCAAGGAGGAGTCTGCCAAGGTTAAGCTGAGTGTTGAGGTCGTTCAGGCCAATGCCGACGTCAGCGACACCGACTATCCCGATAACGATCCCTTTGTTCAGTACATCACCTCTGTTACCAATGGCGTAGAGCTGGCCTCTAAGCTGGCTTCTGATGATTACCTCCACATCTTTATTGATCGGGATATCGACAATGTTCCTGCAATCGTTTTTGACCTGACCAATAAGACCATCGATGCAAACGGCAACGACGTGGCACTCACTTTCGGTGATAAGACCACTCCTGTTAAGCTTGATAACGTTGTGGTTAAGAACATCTACGACACCGCCGACGAGACTCCCGCTGTGACCATTACCAATAACGTTTCCGGTGATATCACCGTTACTGATTCTGTTCTGTACAGCGGCTCAAACGCTCCTTACGGTGCCATTGCTGCCAACGGCTCTGCCACTACTCTGGATCTGACTGTTGAGCGCTGCGCTATGTTCGCAGGTACCGGCGAGACTGTTGACGGCAAGCCCGTTGTTGTTAAGGAAAGAGGCCTTTACCTGACCAATGCCGACAACCTGACCGTTAGAAACTGCAGCTTTGTTGGCTTTGGCACTTGGCCCATTATGGTAAATGGTACCGTTTCCGGCAACATTGTTGTCAGTGACTGCACCTTTGACACCTGCATGGGTATTATGAAGACCTCTATTGCAGGCGGCGAGAATTGGCAGACCGGCTCTCTGAACGGCAACTTCACCTTTGCCAACAACACTATGGTCAATTGCTCGCTGAACAACTGCAGCGCACTGAAGATGGATTGCTATATTTCCGCAAGAAATATTTACGGCGCTCTGACCTTCAGCAATAACACCATGAACGGCGTTATCGTTACCCCCGACCATATGCTCGGCATCAGAAAGGTAACCAACCCCTAATTAACCCCTGCGCTTAGTAGCGCATTCACTCGTAAAATAACGGCAAGGAGGTAATGATGTTCCGTTATAAAACCCCAAAAGCAACATTTATTATAGCGGCAATGGTTATCTTGCTTTGCCTTGTATGCATTACAGGTGCAACGTTTGCCCTGTTTACAAGCGAGGCCGGTGACGGCAAGATCGGTATCAACGCGACCTCGGGTAACCTGTCGGTTGATATTGTCGATGCTTCTGATAATCCAAGCTCGCTTGTGGGCGAGGTGCTTCACTTCGTCACCACCGCAGAAAGTGAAACAGTTTTGTTCGAGCCCGGAGCCACCTTTTATACCGAGGGATTCCGCGTAAAAAATTCGGGCAATATTCCGCTTGACTTCATTTTATATATAAGTGAAGACGAAACACTTTCTAACGATTTCCACAAGGCTTTTGATGTTTGGATCACAAACGATCTTTCGGCCAAGGGGACTGCAGTGAAATTGCAGGAGTTTGAAGGCCTTGACCTGCCACCTCAGCATACCAGCGATATTTACTACCTTGTTGTCTCTATGAAAGAGACGGCGGGCAATGATTATCAAGATAGAACCTTTACGGGTATCGGTATTACCGTATGCGCCGTTCAGGGCAACGGCTATATCAATCGCGATTAAAGGAGAAGGTTATGTCAAACGAAAAAACCAAAAAAGTTCTTGGTATTCTATCCAAGGTGCTGACGTGGATCATTGTTGCGATAACAGTGTTTATGATGCTGTTTACCATTGTTTCTACGTTGGTTTTTGACAGAAACGATCGTAATCTGTTCGGCCTTCGTTTTTACATTGTTCTGTCTGACTCTATGAGCCCGTCTGAAAACAACAAGGATGATGAGGTCCATTTTTCGGCCGGCGATATCGTCTTGATCAAAGAGACCGACGATCCCACAGCGCTGCAGCCCGGCGAGATCATTTCGTTTATTTCGCTAAACGATGACAATCGTGGCGAAACCGTAACGCATAAGATCCGCGAGCGCAGACTCAATTCTGCCGGCAAGCTGCTTGGTTACGTGACCTACGGTACCAACACGGGCAAAAATGATGACGTGCTGGTCGAGCCCGATTACGTGCTTGGCACTTACACAGGCAAGCTGCCCAATGTTGGACATTTCTTCCAATTTTTAAAGACGACCCCCGGCTACATCGTATGTATCCTCATCCCCTTCCTGCTGCTTATATTGTGGCAAGGCATTGGAACCGTTCGCCTGTTTAAGCAATATAAGCGCGAGCAAATGGCAGATATGGAGGCCGAGCGCGAGAAGATCGCGCAAGAGCGCGAGCAGTCTGCCGCAATGATGCTTGAGCTGCAAGCCCTGCGCGAGCAGCTTGCGCAACAACAGGGAGCGCAGGCTCCCACCGAAAAAGCAGAGAACAATGCAGATGCCGCGGAAGACTCCACCCCATCTGACAGTGCCTCTGTATAAACCACGACCAATTTTGAAAAGGAGAAAAAAATGAAAAAGCAAAATTCTACTAAAAAGGCTTTGATCTGCAGCGTTTTGGCGCTGGTTCTTTGCTGCTCTATGCTGGTAGGAACCACCTTTGCTTGGTTTACCGATTCCGTAACCAGCAAGGGCAACATCATTCAGACCGGTTCTCTTGATGTTGAAATGTTCTGGACCAATGCAAATGTTGACGTTCCCGCAAAGGGCGACGACGCTTGGATCGATGCTTCTGCCGGTGCTATGTTTAATAACACCCTGTGGGAGCCCGGCTACGTTGAGGCTAAGCACATTATGGTTGCCAACGAGGGCACCCTTGCCTTTAACTACAAGCTGCGTATCGTTGCAAACGGTGTTGTCAGCAAGCTGGCTGACGTCATTGATGTTTATGTTGTTGGCACCGAAAAGGATAGCGATGGCAACATGATTGACGCAACCAAGGCTGTTGACCGCGACAATCTGGGCACCTGGATGGGTACCCTGACCCAGGTCCTGGGCAGCGGTGTATCCTCTTCCAACGCTCTTTACCGCCACGTAAACGGCTCTCTTCAGGCCGGCGAGACCGATACCTGGACTCTCGTTCTCAAGATGAGAGAATCTGCCGGTAACGAGTATCAGAACCTTTCTATCGGCACCAGCTTCTCTGTTGAGCTGCTTGCTACTCAGATGGCATCTGAAGAGGATAGCTTTGGCGCCGATTACGATGCAAAGGTTCCGGATCCCGAGATTCCTGCCGCTCTGGTAAGACCTCTGGAGAACTTGACCATCAATGCTACTATTAACGATTTTGGCAACAGCGTTCCTGCTAAGGAAATTACTCTGAACACCGCTTACCGTTTCGAGCCCACCATTTTCAACGAGTATCCCGATGGCAACAGCGTATATGACGACGTTGATTCCTCTTTCTACAAGCAGTGGCACGCAGATTTCTACGTATACGCTGACAGAGACATTCCCGCAGGCTCCATCGGCCTTGCAGGTTCCTATGAGGAGTTTGCTCCTTTTAACAACAATAACTGGGTAGCAATCACCAACGAGGGCGAGGATATGGATATTCCCGCTAACGAGGGCGTTCGTCTGCTGTATAGCATGTTCAACAACCCCTGCGTTGTTACCTACAAGAACCTTTGCCAGTATGCTAACGACGGCATCGGCTTTGAGTGCGGTGCTTACGCTATCGACGCAGCTGCTCTTGCAGGCACCACCATTACTGTTGAGCTTCGTCTCTATGAGACCAACGTTGATTGGACCGAGTCCAGCCACGGCGGTTGCGAGGAGACCGGCAAGTACGAGATCGTTGGCACCTTCAACTACACCTTCCCCCAGCCCGTAAGCACCACTGACGAGCTGAACGAGCTGCTTGCAGCCGGTGGCGATCTTGGCACCATTCAGCTGACCGACGATCTTGTCGGCGATGTGGTCGTACCCCAGAACTCCGAGGCCAATGTTATCATCGACGGTAACGGCCACACCATCGAGGGCTCGATCCTGGTTGACGGTAAGTCCGCAACCATTACCTCTGCAGGTCTGACCATCAAGAACCTGAACTTCAAGGCCGACAGCATTTCTGCCGATGCTTGCATTCAGCTGGGCCAGTCCGGCAACAACAACACCCGCTACACCTGCAACGTAACTGTTGAAAACTGCACCTTTGACGTTCCCGGCGCTGTAGGCGTAAAGTCCTATACCGGCGGCGACAAGAACCTGACCATCATCAACTGCACCGCTACCGAGAATGCACATTCTCTGGCTCAGCTGAAGGGTATTGACGGCGTTCTTGTTAAGGATTGCACTGTAAATTCTGTTCGTGGTATCAACTTCAACAACAGCCTCAACGTTGTTGTTGAGAATTGCACCATCGACGTACAGAAGTATGCTGTTCGTTTTGGCGAGAGCAATAACACCATTGTTGAGAACTATGAGATCATCGATTCTACCATTGTCTCTGACAATGTCGATAACGATGCCGCAATCGTTCTTCGCGCAGGTGCTACCAACGCCAATCTGACCATCACCAACACCACGGTTACCGCCGGTGTTGAGATGTCCGGTCACGAAGACGCTAACGTTATTATTAAGTAATCATTGCAGTATCTCCTCCCCTCCAACCGCCCTAAAGGCGGTTGGGGGGCAACGAAAGGTGTAAGCCTTGCTTGCGTCCTTTCATTGCCGATATTTCACTACGTCCACACAAATTTATAGGAGGTCATGAAAATGACAACAAGAAGCACAAAAAAGTCTTTGATGCTCAGCTGCCTTGCACTGCTGCTTTGCTTCTCTATGCTCATCGGCACAACCTTTGCTTGGTTTACCGACGAGGTGACCAGCAAGGGCAATATCATCAAGTCCGGTACGCTTGACATCGAAATGCTGTATGCTGACGGTGACGAGGCTCTTGATGCTGCTAAGTGGAAGGATGCCTCCAAGGATGCTATCTTCAATAGCAAGCTCTGGGAGCCCGGCTACACCGATGCTAAGCACATCAACATCAAAAACAACGGCACGCTGGCGCTGAAGTATCAGCTGCTGATCGAGCCCACCGGCGAGGTTTCTGATCTTGCCAACGTGATCGACGTTTACTTTATCGAGGGCGGCAAGCAGCTGACCCGCGATGCTCTTGATACTTACGCTCCTCAGGGCACTCTTGCCGATCTGATCAAGGGCGGCATTGCCTTTGGCAGCCTGACCGCAGGCCAAAACCGTATCTTCACCATCGTGCTGAAGATGCAGGAGACTGCCGGCAACGAGTATCAGGATAAGTCCATCGGCTCTGATTTTGCCATCAAGCTGCTGGCAACTCAGCTCACCTCCGAGAAGGATAGCTTTGGCCCCGACTATGATATGGATGCTTGGCATCCCGCAATGGAGGTTTACAGTGCAAACGATCTGCAAGCTGCACTGAACAACGGCGAGACCAACATCAAGCTGATGGCCGATATCGAGCTGACCGAGTCTATCGTTATTCCCGCTCCTGCAGCAACGACCTATTCTTTGAAGATTCCCGCGATCCTTCTGGACCTGAACGGTAAGAAAATTACCGCAGGCGCGAATGAGGATTACGCTCTGGAAAACGCGAACGGTGCAGCCGTTGTGATCAATGACAGCGTCGGTACCGCTGTGGTCACCGGTATTGTTTACACGGGTACTAACAGTGCTACCGTTGTAAATGGCGGCACTTATAACGCTAAGGAAGGCGGCACCTACGTATTCCTGAACAGCAGCAGTAGCCTGACCATCAATAAGGCAACCGTAAATGGCGGCAGTTCCTATCCTGTTTACAGCTATAACGACGGTCACAAGCTGATCATCAACGATATTACCATCAATGCAACCTTCGGCTGTGTCAATGCTTACGCTGCCGGTACCGTTGAGATCAACGGCGGTAACTTCTACATGACCGGTGTGAAGGGCAAAACCTCCCATCTTGTTTACTTCTCTGGTTCTACCAAGGCTACCATCAATGGCGGCACCTTTGAAAAGATCGGTGATATTGATATGAGTGGTACCGGTGGCGGTGGTATTTGCACCATGTCCTCTGCAGAACTCGTTATCAATGGAGGTACCTTTGCCGGCTCTTACAGAGATCTCTACGTTTGGAGCACCAACTCCAAGATTACCGTTCAGGGCGGCACTTACAAGTTCAGCCCCACCTCTGAGGGAGCTAAGATTGCCGACGGCTTTAAGGCTGTAGAGAAAAACGGTAAGTTCTTCGTTCTTTCCGACGAGGTAAACAGCGTAGTTGCTACTTCCTCTGAGCTGGCAACTGCTATCGCTCAGGGCGGTATTGTGTATGTCGTAGATGACATCGACATGGGCAACGCTTGGACTTCTGTAAAGCCCGGCAGCGCACTGACCATCCTTGGTAATGGCAACACCATCACCAATCTGAACAAGCCTCTGCTGACCGGTGGCGTTAGCAGCAAGGTGACCGTTAAGGGCTTGACCATTGCGAACTCTAACGTTGGCGCAGCAGCTTTTGAGAACGGTCTGGGTAGCGGTGCCATCATCCCCTATGTGGATGCATACGGCAATGTTGCCATTGAAGACTGCCATCTGGTGAACACTACCGTTACCGGTAATGAGCGCGTCGGCGGCTTTGTTGGCTACACCTCCGGTCAGACTGTAACCATCAAGAACAGCTCTGTTACAGGCTGCACGCTGACCGCTGTTGGCGGTGCAGGCGCTCTGATTGGCTATTCTCAGTCTGTAGTTACCGTTGAGAACTCCAGCGTTACGGATACCAAGGTGACTGCTACCGAGGATCGCTTGGGCACCAAGACTCCTTTGGCCGGTGCCGTGATCGGCACCGTCAACGGCAACACCACCCTGACCAATGTTACCGTTTCCAACAATACCGTTTCCAACAACAACGCTCTGCCCGTTTACAGCAATTGCATCGGCCGTAAGGTCAGCGGCAATCTGACTATCGACGGCGCATACGTGCTTCCCGCCGCTACCACCGAGTCGCTGAATAACGCGATCGCTTCCGGCAATACCAACGTATATCTGCCCGCAGGCAACTACACTATGCCCAGCAGCGGCAACAGCAATGCTCTTGTCATTACCGGCACCAAGGATACCGTTGTTGACGTTACACTCGGCGCTTATATGGATTACGCAAACGTCACCTTTGAGGGCGTGACCATTAAGACCGGCACCGGTAAGGTAAACGGCAACGGCTCTGACTATGCAGCCTTTTACTCTAAGGACGTGACCTACAAGAACTGCACCTTTGAAGGTCCTATGAGAGTCGGCCGCGACGGTGCCAAGTTTATCGAATGCACCTTTAATAACCTCGGCAACGATTACGTTTGGACCTACGGCAATGACGTTACCTTCGAGCGTTGCACCTTCAACACCGACGGCAAGGCTATCCTTGTTTATTCCGACGGTGGCAACGAGGTTGCTAAGGTAACCGTTAAGGATTGCACCTTTAACTCTACCCAGGGCGCAAAGGCCGGCGCAATTGCCAACCAGAACTGCGCTGCAATCGAAATCCACAACTACGGCAACGGTGTAGACCTTGTGACCGAGGGCAACACCTACGATGCAAACTTCTCCGGCGAGTGGAGAATCAAGACCTACGAAAACGGTAGAACTAAGGTATTCGTAAACGGAACCGAGTACACCACCATTGCAATTGATGGCAAGATCATGACCATTGATGCAAACAAGAACGTAACCGTTCAGTAATCGTCAATCAAACAAGCCAAGTCGCTTGATTTGGCACCGTTTATCCGCTTTGCGGATAAACAATACCCCCAACCGCCCAACAGGGCGGTTGGGCGGCAACCAAAGGGTATGAGCCGGCGTTTGTACCCTTTCGTTGCCGAAAAAGCAAAGCAAATCCATCAACCAAAGGAGAAAATCATGAAAAAAACTCCAACAAGCTTGAAAAAGCGCCTGATCTCGGCAGCTTTGGTGCTTGTTATGCTGATTAGCTCGTTGGTAGGCACCACCTTTGCGTGGTTTACCGATTCTGTCACCAGCACGGGCAACAAGATCATTTCCGGCTCGCTAAAGGTTGATCTTGAGCTGTTGGACAAAAAGACAGGGAATTGGAATTCTCTAAAGGAAACTCGCGCCCCTATCTTTACTTATGACAACTGGGAGCCCGGCTACATAGATGCCAAGCTGTTGCGCATTGAGAACGAGGGCACTCTCGCCCTTAAATGGAAGGCACAGTTCGTCTCTGAGAAGGAGCTTTCCAAACTCGCAGAGGTCATTGATGTGTACGTGCGCGCCTATGGCGTGTTAAAGGAGGATTCTACCGTGTCTTATCCTGCTGACCGTAGTTTGAAGGGTTACACCAAGGTCGGCACGGTGGCAGAATTCGTCAATACCATCGAGCAGACTACCTGCGGCAACTTGTTGGCAGGCGAGGTTGCTTATCTCGGCATCGCGCTGAAGATGCAGGAGACTGCCGGCAATGAGTATCAGAATCTGGATCTCGGTGGAGCCTTTGATATCCGCATAGTCGCTACCCAAATGGCCTACGAGGGCGATAGCTTTGGCCTTGATTACGACAAGGACGCCTCCTTCCCCGGTGAATTCAAGGCCAGTGCACCCGTAAGCGTTACAGCGGGCGCTGTCAGTGAGGAGACCACCATTGGTGAAGAAGAGGGCATCCACGCAAAGATCCCTGCAGGCGTAAAGGTTGCAGACGGCGCCACTGATCTGACCCTTTCTGTTAAGACCATAAAGGAGAGCGAGGCCAACGTTACCCTGAACAAGGGCGAGGTCTCCGAGTCGCTGGATATCCATATGGATGGCGTTGCGGAGGATAACACCACGCCGATGTTGATCACCCTGAAGGGGCTGTTCAGCGCAGGTCTGAACTCCACCAGCGTGAAGATGTACCACGTGGAGGACGGCGTGACCGTGGAAATGACTATGGTGGCCAACCCCGTCAACCACAACGAGTTCAGCTATGACCCTGCCACCGGCAACGTGGTGATGGCTGTGGCAAGCTTTTCCGAGTACGTGACTGTTGAGGATAATTACAACCTCTGGGAGGGCGGATTCGATACCGCTTGGTATAACGACACCGATACCACCTTTACCTTGAGCTCTGCCGATCAGCTCGCAGGCTTCGGCGCTATCGTGGACGGTGGCTACAAGAAGGCTGACGGAACCGTAGTGGAGCTTACCGCCGATACCTTTGAAGGCAAGACCGTCAAGCTGGGCAATGATATCGACCTCGCCGGCGGCGTTTCCTTCAACCCCATCGGCGCGCACTATCCCGGCCACGAAAATGCAAGAAATTTCAAGGGCACCTTTGACGGCCAAGATTATACCATCAAAAACCTGTACCAGAACGGCTGGGAGATGGGCCTTTCCTACTCCAACGCAGGCGCCGGCCTCTTTGCAGGCGTGCAGAATGCCACCATCAAGAACCTGACTATGAGCGGCGCTGATATCGTCATGGAGGCAGTCCCCATGGGCACCGTGGCGGCCTACGCCTACGGCGCTTGTACCTTTGACAATATCCGCGTCACCGGCTCCACCCTGCAGAACTATAACTGGGATATCGCCGCCGTTGTCGGCGGTGTCAACGGCCAGCACACGTTCTCCAATATTTACGTGGATAACACCGTGACCCTGTCCTCCCTGTGGGGCTCCTTCGGCGGCGGCATCGGTGGTGTCATCGGCTCTGTTTACGGCGGCAACAACGGCAGCAACAAGGTCACCATGAACAACGTGACCGTGGCTTGCGTGATGGACGTTTACAACGACGTGACCTCCGCTTACCAGTGGTACGCCTACCGCTTCTGCGGTATGCTGATCGGCAACACCAACGAGCCCGGTGCCGACGGCAAGAATGCCTATACCGCGGCTGCCTCCTACCTGGAGTGCACTAACGTGAACGTCTACTACGGCGATTGGGTGAATTATCACTACTGCCAGTTCACCAATCAGGATATTGATTGGCAGAACAATTATCCTTGGGTAAGAGTAGAGGCCGGCCTTTCCAATCCCGGTTACTCCAACGCGAGATACGGTCACCCCATTGTGGACGGCGTTCCCATTTCCGGTGCCAACCACACCCACGAGGGCGATGACCAGTGCAACGTTCTGCTCACCTTTAACCAGCTCTACGGCGGCGATCAGGGCGTTTACGGTCAGGCTGCTCACGCAGGTGTTACCGTTATTTCGTATAAGTACAGTGTAACGTATATGAACGGCTCCGACGTGGAGAGCATCGTTTATGTCACCAACAATAACAATGCATATACCCTGATCAATGCAGGCACCAATATGCAGTGGCTCAATAAGGAAGGCGAGACCGTGACCTCCGTTCCTGCAGGCAACGAGAAGAACGTGGTTGTGTACAAGGATAACACGGATGTTTACGTTGCATATTTTGTAGACATCAACGGCACCGTGATCTACTCGGAGGAGTTTACCCCCAAGCAGTCCGCATTGAAGAATGTGCCTACCGTACCTCCGATCACCGGCTACACCGGATCGTGGGAGGCTTACGATCTTTCCAAGGCGACCGGCTCTATCGTGATCAAGCCGATGTATTCTGTTGCAGAGGATTTCACGGAGCTGACGTCGGCTGCCACGGCAGCACAATTGTTTGCTGCGCTTGCAAGAGGCGAAAACGTGATTATGAGTGGCAACTTGTCCAGTGATCCCGGTTCTCTCAGCGGCAGTACAAACGAATTCTGTACTTTGACGAATAACGTTTCTCCCACCTTGAATTTGAATGCATATGAGCTTATCTGTCTGTTTGGCCATAGCTCCAAAAGTAATTGGAACGTATTCACTTTGGCAAGCGGTACCTCTTTGACCATCTCCGGTGGTATTGAGGGCAACGGCACGTTGACTATGATGCTTGAGAAGATGAACAAAAATGCCTCCGCTTGCGTATTTAATATGGAGGCAGGTAGCACGCTGGTGCTTGAGGCAGGCGTTGTCATCGAGGTCAACTATCCCACGGCTAACCAAGAGAAGGTTTCTGCGTTCAACATTGACGTTTCGCAGTATAGCGGTTTGAGTGTGGACGACAAAACAAACGGCCGCATTCTCATTACCGTTACCGAGACCACGATCATCACCGCAAAATAATCCAAATTTCGTTACCCCCCAACCGCCCGAAAGGGCGGTTGGGCGGCAACCAAAGGGGACAAGCCTGCGTTTGTGCCCTTTCGTTGCCGAAAAAGCAAAGCAAATCCATCAACCAAAGGAGAAAATCATGAAAAAAACTCAAACAAGCTTGAAAATGCGCCTGATCTCGGCAGCTTTGGTGCTTGTTATGCTGGTTAGCTCGTTGGTAGGTACCACCTTTGCGTGGTTTACCGATAGCGTAACCTCTACAGGCAACCAAATTCAAACCGGTACCCTCCGTGCCGATCTTTTGCATAAGGTAGAGGATAAGTGGGTATCCCTGAAAGAAAACCCCGAGCACAAGGTGTTCAACTATGACAAGTGGGAGCCCGGCTACACCCTTGTCGAGCAGCTGAAGGTCACCAACAACGGCACCTTGGCGCTGAAGTACCGCCTGTCTGTTGACGTGGCCGCCGACACGGCTGTTCTCGGTGAAAACGGCGAAAATCTGGCCGACGTTATCGACGTTTACGTACTTTACGGCGAGAGCGATGCCGCCGATTTTGCCGCCATCACTGCCGATGGCAGCAAATGGGTACATAAGGGCACTCTTGCCCAGGCTATGTCCAAGCCCGCCGAGTTTATGGGCGGCGAGCTGACCGCAGGTACCGCTGCGCCCCTTGCCATCGCGCTCCATATGCAGGAGTCTGCAGGCAACGCCTATCAAGAGCTTTCCGTTGGCGATATCTACGTCAACCTCATCGCCGCTCAGATGTCCTCTGAAAGCGATAGCTTTGGCCCCGACTATGACCAAAAGGCAGAGTGGCCCGTACTGGCGCCCGGCCAATCCTTTACCGCCAGCACCACTGTAACCCCCAATAGCGAGGGTAAGGTAGATGCCGCCACCACCGTTGGCGATACCAATGGTGATATTTACGCCGCAGTTCCCGCAGGCGTGCAGATGGCAGACGGTGCCACCGCGCTGACGCTGACCGTTAATGCGCTGAAAGAAACAGCATCCAACGTGACCGCCACCCACCGCAGCGAGGTCGTTCGCTCGGTTGACGTACATATCGACGGCGTTGCCGAGGGCAACACTGTGGCCATGTACATTACGCTGAACGCCATTCTGCCCACGGGTCTGAATAGCAACAACGTCAAGCTCTATCACGTAGAAAACGGCCAGACCGTTGAAATGACCCTTGTTGCTAACCCCACCAACCACAACGAGTTCAGCTACGACCCCGCAACCGGCAACGTGGTGATCTCCGTCGCTTCCTTCTCTGAGATCGTTGTATACGGTGATACCGCTGTTGATTGGAATGGCACCGTTGCAAGCGGATTTGCAGGTGGTGCCGGTACCGAGTCCGATCCTTATACTATTGCAAACGGTGAGCAGTTGGCGTACTTCCGTAACGCGGTGGATAACGGCACAACCTTTGAGGGTAAGTTCGTGAAGCTTACTGCAAGCATTAACCTGAATGACATTAACTTTGATCCCATTGGCTTTGGCTATGACTATGACGGTTTCATGACCAACGGCAAGACCTTCAACGGCACTTTCGACGGTGGCAATCATACCATTTACGGCCTGTACCAGAACGGTTGGGATCTTGATCCCGATCAGGAAAATTATAGCACATACACCTACAGTATGGCAGGTGGCGGTCTGTTCGCTTCTGTTGTGGATGCGACCATCAAGAATCTGACTGTCAGCGGTGCTGACATCGTTTTCGAGTGTGTTGATATGGGTGTTGTCGTTGGCTACGCACAGGGTAACTGCACTTTCGATAATATTGCTATCATCAACTGCACCATTCAGAACTACAACCGCTATACCGGCGGCGTGGTTGGTGAGTGCAGTCCCAGATACGACGCTAACGGCACCCCCTTGCGCAGCAATCACGTGTTTAACAACATCAGAGTTGACTCTACCACCACCGTTTCCTCTTTGTGGGGTTCCTTCGATACCTCCCTTGGCGGTATTTTGGGTGGCAAGTGGGACAAGTACGGTGACACCACCAAGGTGACGATGACCAACTGTGACGTTGCTTGTAAGATCGATGCCTTTAACGACGTTACCTCCGCTTATCAGTGGTATGCTTACCGTCGTGCAGGTATGCTGATCGGTAACACCGAGCAGAGCGCCAGCAATAAGGCACTTGCGGACTTCCTTACCTGTAAAAACGTACGCGTTTACTATGGTGAATGGAACAACTATCACTACTGCGAGTTTGAAAATCAGAGCGATGCAGAAGGCAATAGTAGTTCTTGGAACAGATACCCTTGGGTAAGAGTAGAGTCCGGTCTCTCTTGCAGCGCTTACTCCAACCCCAGATACGGTCATCCTATTGTAAACGGTACTGCTATTGTTGACTCTATTCACTCCCACGAAGGCGATGATCAGTGTATGATCTCTCTTCCTTTCAAGCAGCTTTATGGCGGCGGTCAGGGCGTTTACGGCGCAACCGAGCATATTAACGCAGATGGCACGAACGGCGTAAACGAGGGCGCGTATACGGTCACTTATATGGACGAGAACAAACTGCTCAGGGTTGAATTTGTGGCAAGTAACTCCAGTGCACATACCGTTTGGGCAGCCTCTAATTACAAAGTGGGAGCGGAGTCTCCTGAGAACTGGGTAGATGCTAACGGTAATAAAATTCCCTCAGTCGATGCAGGAAATACCAAGCATATCGTTCTTTATCCCAAGTGGAAGAATGAATATGCTATCAGATTCCTTGATGCTGCTGACAATGTGCTTTATTACGAGACATTCGAAAGAAACAAGAGTCATGACCTTGATATGGACGCAATTAATGCTACTCTTGCAGCGTTACAGCAAAAGGTTGATGCTTCCAAGAAAATTATTGAAATTTCTTGGAATACCGATCTGTCTTCTATTAACTTCAAAAATGCAAAAGCGGATATTCTTGTTAAAGCCGTTTATACAATTAAGGATACCGTAATTACCCTTGTAGAAGTAAAGGATGCTTCCGGAAATATTAAAGGATATGCTGTTACCGAAACGAAGGAAACCGATCTTGAGATCGATATTCCTTCGCACGTTGGAATTTACCCTGTAATTCAGGTTAATGACAATGCATTTGCCGGATTTGATAATCTTCACGTTGTAACTCTTCCTACGACTATCACTTATCTTGGTTCTAACGCGCTTGCAGCCGACTGGAAGAATGGCACATTTGAGTCTGACAAGGGTGAGTCGATGACGATTTATTATGAGGGTAGTTATCAGCAGTGGCTTGACACAATGACCTTTGGTGCTGGTTGGAGTGATGGCGTGAGTGCATCCACAAGAATTTTCTTCCTGAACGGTACAGACACGGTTGATTTCAGCCAAGGATATTTGCAGTTTGTAGTTGATGAGAGTAACTGGTTGGGTGCTGTTAAGAAGGGTCACTTTGAGCATGTGAACACAGTTCCTGAAAGCTTTGTCGACGAACACTATACGAATTGCAACTGCGGAATCAAAGGTTGCGACGGCAATCTCAGACCCGATGCCAAGTATTGCGCCGCTTATGTAGGCTAATTCCCCCCTTAAATCAAAATTTATGCAATTTCACCCCCCCAACGCCCCCTTGTGGGGCGTTGGGCGGCCCTTGGCCTTCCCCAGCGGGGAAGGGGGACCGCGTTAGCGGTGGATGAGGAGGATGGCTTATCATTTTCCTCACCGTGCAGTTCACCCCATCCCCCAACCGCCCTCGGGCGGTTGGGGTGCGACCCAAGCGCACGAAGGCGTTCGTGCGCTTCGGTCGCACAAACACATGATGGCAAGATTTTGCTCATTTCGCTTGCCAAAAACGAAAACAAAGGAGAAAAAGATGAAAGAAAACGCAACAAGCCTGAAAAAACGCTTGATCGCTGCCGTTTTGGCAATGGTCATGCTGGTTAGCGCGCTTGCAGGCACCACCTTTGCGTGGTTTACCGATAGCGTAACCTCCGCAGGCAACAAAATTCAAACCGGCACCCTCCGTGCTGATCTTTTACATAAGGTAGAGGATAAGTGGGTATCCCTGAAGGAAAACCCCGAGCACAAGGTGTTCAACTATGACAAGTGGGAGCCCGGCTACACCCTTGTCGAGCAGCTGAAGGTCACCAACAACGGCACCTTGGCGCTGAAATACCGCCTTTCTGTAGAGGTTGCCAAAAACACCGCCATTCTCGGTGAAAACGGCGAAAATCTGGCCGACGTCATCGACGTTTACGTGCTTTACGGCGAGAGCGACGCCGCCGATTTTGCCGCCATCACTGCCGATGGCAGCAAATGGGTACATAAGGGCACTCTTGCCCAGGCTATGGCCAAGCCCGCCGAGTTTATGGGCGGCGAGCTGACCGCAGGCGCCGCTGCGCCCCTTGCCATCGCGCTCCATATGCAGGAGTCTGCAGGCAACGCCTATCAAGAGCTTTCCGTTGGCGATATCTACGTCAACCTCATTGCCACGCAGCTTGCCTCCGAAAGCGATAGCTTTGGCCCCGACTATGACAAGGGCGCGACCTTCCCCGAAATGCGCGATTTTGATACCGTTATCGAGGTAAATGCCGCAAACGGCGTTGTCACCGAGGCTGTTACCAAGGATAACGTTACGGTTCCCGCAGGTGTTAAGCTGCAAAACGGCACCACCAGCCTTGGCGCCAGCGTTAAGGAAAAGAACACCAGTGACACCAACCTGACCCTTGGCGAGGGCGAGATCATGCGCCCCGTTGACGTGCACGTAGAGGGCGTTGCCCCCGACAACACCGTGGCCATCATCATTGATCTTGGCGAGGTGATGCCCAAGGGCCTGAACATCGGCAACTACACGCTGTATCACGTTGAAAACGGCCAAAACGTGCCTATGACCGCGGTTGCAGCCAAGGCCGACCTTGATGCGCATAACGAGTTTTACTACGACCCCGCCACCGGCGAGGTGACCGTTGCCATGGCAACCTTCTCCGAGGTGGCGATGATAGCGGATACCGAGGCGAAGTGGGAGGGTAACGCCGACCATTCTTGGTATGTTGGCAAATCCTCTCCTTACACTATCGCCAATGCTGACCAGCTCTGGAGCTTTAGCCAGATCGTTGGCGGTATGGCAAAAGATAAGGACGGTAATTTCCTCATCACTTACACGGATAGTGACGGAGACGAGCACCACAATGACTCTTTCTCCGAAAAGACCGTCAAACTTGTTGCCGATATTGACTTGAACGATGCAGAAGCAAGCAATACCTCTAAAATTTTCTATCCCATCGGTTATTGGAATAACGAGGGGACTTACGAGAGATTGCCCGCCGATCAGAGAGTAAACGCTGTCAGCAGCGGCTTCTATACCTTTGAGGGCACCTTTGACGGTAACGGTCACACGGTTGAAAACTTCTACCACAACACGTGGGAAATGAAGGGCGACCACAACTGGTACGACCCCATTAAGGAGCAGTATTTCCGCGATGGTATGGGTCTGTTCGGCCGCGTTTACGGCGGTACTGTCAAGAACCTGACCGTGAAGAATTTCTCCTCTGACGGTGAGATCACCACCACGGGCGTCATCGCCGCTTATGCTGATTTCGGCGCTACATTTGAAAACATCGCGATCTTCGACTGCAACCCCCGCGTATACAACATCGGTAACGGTGGTATCGTCGGTTGCGTTGGTTGGTACACCAAGGATGCTTACCCCGAGGATCAGCGTGATGATTACAAGGTAACCTTCCGTAACATTACAGTTGATAACTCTAACAAGATCTCCGCGCTGTGGGGCTCTTATGACGTTGCCTGCGGCGGTGTCGTGGGTCAGTACTATCCCACCAGCGGCCAGAGCTCCGCTAATTATCCTGTAAACGCAGGCATTTCCTTTGAAAACTGCCACGTTTCCGCAATCATGGACGTGTATAACGACGTCTGCGCGAACTATCAGTATTACGCCTACCGCTACACGGGCATGCTGATCGGCTCTGTTCGTGAAAACGTGACCATCGACGGCAAATCCTACCCCAAGATGGACGGCATCACCGCTTCGGGCTGCACCGTTCACTTTGGCGACTGGAATGACTATTACTACTGCGAGCTGGTGGCAAACTCTCTCGCATCTTATACCCACGATCATCAAATGAGCCGCCTTGAGCAGGTCGCTTCTGTTGACGTGGCAAACAAGACCGTTACCTCTCTTGACGGCAAGACTACCGCCATTCCCGCCAGCGGCCGCGTCAACTACGTTGTTGTCAAGGCCAAGGACGCCAACGGTATGTGGATCCACGGCGACGGTCATGACTATGCAGAGTGCTATCACTTTGTCAACGGCGTGCAGCATTTCCATGATGTTGCCGATGCTGACAACCCCAATCCCACCGAGACTGTCAATGGTGTTGAGGGTGTCCTGAAAGAGGATAAGCAGCTCATTTACCGCGAGTTCAATCAGCTCTTTACCGGCTACGGTTGGGGCGTGACCTCCAAGGGTATTACCGATTTTAACGGTATCACCAATATGGATATCACCTTGGGTGATCAGGAATCTTCCGCCGAGAAGTTTGAAGATGCCGGATATACTCCCAAGGACTACAGACCCGGCGAGACCATTACCATTGGCGATCTCTTCAAGGTAAAGGGCAATGCCGTTATTAACGGTAATTCCGTTTACGTTTCCGTATCTCCCATAACCGACGGCGATAAGGTTAGTGCTACCTTTGAACTCAATGCCGAGGATTGGACAAAGAGCACGATTACTTTTGCGGCAGATTCTACTGGCACCGCAAAGGTAACTATCACAGACTATATATTCTGTACTGCTACTACCATCTATCTGAACGAAGAAGAGAAAGTAGAGAAGTTTACCGCCAATACGGTTGCCGCACAGAATGCCTACACGCAGATCACCCTTGGCACGCTCTTTGGCGTGAAGGGTGGCGCAACCATTGGCAACGTAAATGCAACTGTTACCGATCCTAACGGAAACAAGACTACCGTAACCGGTACAAGCTCCGATTGGGCAACCAAGACCTTTGCTGTTGTTAAGGAAGGTACTTGGACGGTTTCTATTGTTGACGATGATAAGTATTGCGCGGCAACCGAAACTACGTTCACCGTAAATAAGGTTGATAAGTTCACAAAGAAATTCGACAAGGATTTCCTTTACCGTGTAGGTAATGCGGAAAACAGTCCCGTAACTCTCGGAACCCTCTTTGGTGACAATAGTTCCACAATTGCACCCGTTAATGTCAGTGTAACGATCACAAACGTTGAAGGTGATGCTGAAGGCACATTCACATCTAATGCAACTTGGACAAGCGGAAAGATTCAGTTCACTGGCACAGGTATTGTCACTGTAACGATTGTAGCAGATGGTGCGAATGCACTTGAATTAAAACTCGAAGTTATCAATGCTACAAATGCAACTACCGCAACAAGTGCAACATCTAATAACGTTGTCCTTCTTCAAGATATTACCGGAACATTCTCTGTATCGGGTGGATATACCTTCTACGGTAACGGATTTAAGGTAACTCTTCCCACTGCTTCTAGCAGTAAATATAGTGGCGGATTTGTTGGATATATTAATCTGAGTGGTGGTAATCTTGATAATGTTCAAATCATAGGTCATGTTTTCCCCGTATCAAACATCTATCGCGAGCAAGCTGGAAATGAAACGGATGGTTGTACTTATTTCCACAACAGTGTTATCATCAATGACGGTAGTTGTAAGATAACGAACTCCTATATTTCCGGATCAAGAGCCGCTATATACGTAAAGGGCGGTAATGACATTCTTATAGAGAACACAACAGTTTCCGGTGGAGCTTATGCAAATATTCAGGTTTCTGTAGCTGATTCTTTGACTTTAAGAAACGTTACAACGGTACAAAAGGAACAGAAGGATTCTTATAACGCAGAGAATGCGAAAAAGAGCATCATAGGCTTAGGTATTGTTATTGACAATGCGTCCACCGAGGTTTATGTTGAAGGCACATTAAATCAGTACAACTGGATTACTGCCGCACAGTGGTCTGCTATGCTTGGTACCTATGAGAATCAATTCCCCAAATTGTTTACTGATAGCACTTATTCGGCATATTGGCATTATAGAGATGGAGACAATTCTACCAAGTACGTAAATCTTTCTATGATATTTGCCTGCAACTGGAAAAACTCCAAGCTTCATGATAATCGTACAGACAAATCTGTAAATTATCAGACGACCGATATTACTGTTTTTGGAAATTCCGGCGCTGTATTCTCCGTAGCTAATATGGGTACCTTGACAGATGCACTGTATCTTGCTCCCACATATGTGCCTGCAGAACAGTATCCTGTCGCTCCCAAGCCTGTATTTGATTTTACCAATAAGAACTATCAGGCACCGGATTCAACAAATGTTCATTGCTACAAGGATGGTGATACAGTCAAGATATCCTTCGATGAAGGTGGTAGCAAGATTTGGGATACATCTATTTTGACTGCCACTAAGCTTGGAAACAGCTTGTCTTATACAGTAAGTATGGGCGGTGTGGATTATACGGGTAAGAGCATTACCTTTACCACCGGCGGTGATTATGTTGTAACCTATACATATACCGACCCCTATAACTATAAGCTTGATGCAGACGGTAATATTGTTTCTTACGAAAAAGAGTATACACAGACTGTTAACATTACAGTTACCGCGGTAGCAAAGACAGCTAACAATGCTGAATTTACAATGGGAACTAATGGAACAGCTGTAGACAAAATCCTTGTAGGTAATGATACATACCTGTCCGCAAAATTAGATAGCAGTACTATTACTAATACAGCATCTGCAACATTCGCATCAAGTGCATCAAATGCAACAACCCAAAGTATAAAGTATAGCGGAAAAACTAATGGCAGTTGGGCTTCCACAACAATTAATGGAAACACCTTCTATTTCCCAGTAGTAGCTATGGGTACAACAGACAACAAGTTTAGTCACACTGGTTCGTGGTATGGTTGTTTCCCTGTTTTTGAAGGTGTAATTACCATTACAGACTATGCTGACGGCGGAACAGGTGCCGAAGTAGTTTATAACGGTTCAACAACCACTTTGCCTACAAATTTGGCAGCTATTTATCCACAACCTACTTTCAGACATCAAGGTACTACCACCAAGGTTCCTACAACGCCCAGTAAGATTACCAAAGGAACGTACAATGGTAAGCTTTGCTATACTACCCAAACAGATTTGAGTGCTTCTAATGAACGTTCCGAAGAATGGGTATTGGCTAAGTATACCTATACCGACAATGCAGGTAAAACATATTATTGGTTCGTTGCATATTATTGCGCCGAGTCCACTAATGGTGGCTGCGTAACCCCCGACACGCTGATCACTCTTGCAGACGGTACGCAGAAGCGTGTTGACGAGTTGTCCTTTGGCGACAAGATCCTTGCTTGGGATTTCTTCACTGGCACTTACGTGGAGAAGGAGATCTCCTTGCTTGTCAATCACGGCGAGGGTCTGTACAGAGTAGCAAATCTTGTGTTCTCTGATGAGACCACTTTGAGGGTCATTGCAGAGCACGGCGTATTTGACTACGATCTCAACAAGTTTGTCTACATTACTGTAGACAATATGCAGGAGTATGTCGGCCACCGCTTCGTTCAGTACGCCGCAGATGGCAGCTACAATGTTGTAACGCTGACAAGCGCTTACGAAACCGAGGAATACACCTCCGCTTGGTCTGTATCCTCTGCAGGCACCTCCAACGCCTTTGCATCCGGTCTGTTGACGGTTGCTCCTCCCGAGGACTTCTACAACTGGATCGAGATGGGCGGCAAGCTGATCTATGATGTGGAGCAGTTCCAGCAGGATGTTGAGACCTACGGCCTCTACACCTACGAGGATTTTGCCGATTACGTCACTTACGAGCAGTTTGTGGCTTGGAACGGTGCATATCTCAAGATCGCTGTAGAGAAGGGTTACTTTACCTTTGATTACATTCTTGAACTGATCGAACTTTACAAGGGCTGGATGCCCAACAACTAACCCCCGCCCCCGAAAGGGGGCAGGGAACCAAGCATCTGTTTTCAAAATTTGACAAGGAGGAAACGCTTTGGAAAAAGACCCCAAAATTGAAGAACAAACCCAAAAATTGACCGACAAGGCGTTTTCTCGCTTGATGCTGACCTCGGTTTTGGGCATTTTGGTTTGTATGCTGTGCCTTTGCTCCGCCACTTGGGCGTGGTTTGAGGCAGACGTTTCAAACAACAGCAATACCCTCAGCAGCGGCAGCTTGGGCCTTGACGTTGCCATTGTTACGGCGCAAGGCGACCCTGTTTCGGTCACCAAGCAACATAACGGCTCGGCCTCCTGCCGGTTGGAAAGCGGCACCTATACCGTCACGCTGGCGCTTTCACAGGATACCACGGTAACCAAGGGCTTTTGCACCGTTACGGTAAACGGAAGGGTCTATACGTCCGCCTCCCTTTTCTTACAGGACGCTCCCTCGCTTGCTTTTGCGCTTGACGTTGGGGCAGAGGTGGCGGCTGTTACCCTGACCTTTACCCCCGAATGGGGAATGCCCAGCCAAGCGGATATCCTGCCCAACGGCACGCTTGTTGTTGAAGCCGAGTCTACAGCAGGCTAAAAAGTAGCCCGCTCGCCCCCAAAACGGGCGGGCGGGCCTTGCTTTTTGGCGCGTGTTTTGGTCAATGTCGCAAAAATGCACAAAACCCGCGTTTTTGTCGTGACAAAACGAAAAAAATATGTTAAAATAAAATATCAACAAAAATGCAACAGGAAAGGGAAACAGTATGGCAAAGCACGTGGTGATCGGCAGTGACAGTACAAGTGATCTGAACCTTGAATTGATCGAGCGGTATCAGGTCAAAACCGTCCCGCTTACGGTCTATTTGGGAGAGGGCGCGTATAAGGACGGTGTGGATATCGATCCCGAGCGGATCTATCTCCATTACGAGCAGCATAAGCAGCTGCCCAAGACCGCATCCCCCAACATTGCTGATTTTCAATCCTTTTTTGAAAAGCATACCGCCGATGGCAGCGAGATCGTCTTTTTCACCATCAGCGCTGAGATGTCCTCTACCTACAACAACGCGCGCTTGGCCGCGCTGGAGTTTGAGGGCGTGCACGTGGTGGACACGCGCAACCTTTCCACCGGTGGCGGCCTGTTGGTGGTGGCCGCAGGCGAATTGGCCAAGGAGGGCAAGTCCGCTGCCGAGATCGCAGAGACCTGCCGCGCATTGGTAGACCGCGTTGACGCCTCGTTTATCGTGGATAATTTAGAGTTTTTGCACAAGGGTGGTCGATGCTCTGCTGTGGCGGCCTTTGGCGCAAATTTGCTGCAATTAAAGCCTTGTATCACGGTAAACGGCGGCAAGATGGGCGTCAGCAAGAAATACCGCGGCAAATTTAAGGCGGTTTTGGAAAAATACGTGACCGAACGCATTGGCGACGGCAGCGAGATCGATACGTCGCGCGTGTTTGTGACCCACGCCGGCTGCGATGCCGATATTTACGAGGGCTGCGTGGCACAGATCAAGGCAATGGGCCTGTTTGACGAGATCCACGTCACCCGCGCGGGCTGCACCATCTCCTCTCATTGCGGCCGCAACACGCTTGGCGTGCTGTTTATCCGTAAAATGTGATCAAGGTCCCCGCACCGTGGCGTGCGGGGACCTTTTTGCACTTTGAGGGGCAGAAAATGCGTAAAAAGAGGCATTTGGCTTGACAAAGCCCGCCAAAAATGATATAATTACATTTAATACTATTATGGAGTAGTATAGCAAAGAGGTAAGGAGTTGGTTTTTTTCCATGGACAGTATACCCTTATGGGTCGCATTTATCGTATGCGTAATTTTAGGCGGTTATTTCGCCGCTGCCGAAAGCTCGTTTTCGGCGGTGAACAAGATCAAGGTCAAATCATTGGCTGAAGACGGCAATCGCCGTGCCAAGGGCGTGATGTACGTGCTGAATCGCTTTGACAAGGCACTGACCACGCTTTTGATCGGCAACAACGTGACAAAGATCGCGGGTGCCTCGGTGTTTACCATCATTGCCACAAGATTTGCCACAGAAGCGCTGCAAAAGGATGAGACGTACATCAATTCCTTTGCGTTTTCTATCATATGCAGTGCGCTTAGCACTGCGGTGATCTTTTTGTTTAGCGAAATGATCCCCAAAAGCTTTGCAAATGATCGCTGCCAATCGGTCTCGATGTTTTTTCAAGGCTCGCTTCGCCTTTTGATGAAGCTGCTGGCGCCCTTTGCGGCATTTTTCAACCTGATCTCCAGAGGTGTTTCGCGTTGGGTATCCTCTGAGGAGGCCGAGCCCTCGATCACTGAGGACGAGCTGACCGAGATCATTGAAACCGCCGAGGAGGAGGGCATCGTAGACGAGGAGCAAAGCGATATGCTGAAGTCCGCATTGGAGTTTTCCGATACCGTTGTGGGGGATATTATGACGATGGCAAAGGATATCGATGCCATTTGCGTGAATGCCACCACCGAGGAGATCTTGGATGCCATCAGACACACCAATTATTCCCGTATGCCCGTAAAGGCTGCAGATTCCGATCGCGTTGTCGGCACGGTTCGTGTTCGCGCATTTTTGACCGAATATCACCGCAACCCCGCCGTCAAGCTCCGCTCGGTCATGACGCCCCCTTTTATCGTGAAAGAGGACACCAAAATCGACGATCTGCTAACCGATATGCGTCAGCATAAGCGCCATATGGCGGTTGTTCTGGATGAAAGCAAGGCTATGATCGGTCTTGTGACCATCGAGGATATCCTTGAGGAGCTGGTGGGCGAGATCTTTGACGAGGAGGACGTGGTAGATGAAAACTTCCGCGCACTCGGCGGCAACCGGTATCTGGTCAATACGCACGTGCTTGTAGGCAACGCTTACGAGCGGATGGGCCTTGGCGTTGCGCCCCGCAGTATTGCTGCAAAGCCCCTGCTGTCCTTTATGCTTGAAACTCTCGGCCATCTGCCCGTAGAGGAAGAGAGCTTTTTGTATGGAAATTTAGAGATCTCGGCCGAAACGGTTGAGGATGGCCGTGTGACCGAGGTCGTGATACACATTTTGGATGAAGAGGATCTGGCCGAGCGTTTGGCCGCCGAAAAGGAGGTGGACGCATAATGGCAGAGCATTTTTCTAAAATGTGGTGGGCGTATACCGTGATCGTGATCATGGTCATGCTCTCTGCATATTTTTCTGCTTCTGAGATCGCGTTTAACGCGTCCAACAAGCTCCGTCTGCGCCGCGCGGCTGATGGCGGCAGCAAGACCGCAAAGGTTGCCTATGGCATTACCGAAAGATTTACCACCGCGCTTTCCGCTATTCTGATCGGCAACAACCTTGCCAACATTGCCGTTTCTACCTGCACGACCCTGATCGTGATGGATCTGTTTACCGATGAGCTTGTTGGCTTGGCCTCTACGTTGGCAACCGTTATCGTGACCGTGGTGATCCTGATCTGCGGCGAGATCGTTCCCAAGGTGCTTTCCAAGCAAAAGGCCGACGTTGTGGTGCGCATCGTGGCCATTCCCACTCGCGTGTTGACGATACTGCTCAGCCCCATCGTGGCGATCGTAATGATGCTGTTGTTTGTCCTGCGTAAGCTGTGGGGCAAGGATCACGCCGAAACCGACCCCACTGTGACCGAGGAGGAGCTTGTCACCATCATCGACACCGTCGAGGAGGAGGGCGTGATCGACGAGGAGCAAAGCGATCTGCTGCAGTCTACGATCGATTTCCACGATACCACGGTATCCGAGATCATGACGCCCCGTATCGATATGACTGCACTGGATATCGACGACGAGGAAAAGATCGGCGAGCTGCTGTCGGATACGGCGCAGTACTCGCGCTTGCCCGTTTATGAGGATAGCATCGATAACATCATCGGCATTCTGTCGCTGACGCGTTACTATAAGGCAACGCTGGAGACCGAGTGCCCTGACATCCGCGAACTGATGATGAAGCCCTGCAAGATCCATAAGACCATGAAGCTGCCCGCTGCGCTGAACAAGCTCCGTGAAATGAAGGTGCATTTGGCCATCGTTATCGACGAGTTTGGCGGTACGCTTGGCGTTGTGACCATGGAGGATATCCTTGAGGAGCTTGTTGGTGACATTTGGGACGACACAGACGTGATCGTGACCGAATGCTGTCCTACGGGCGAAAATACCTATGAAATTTCGGGCGATATGAATATCGAGGATTGCTTTGACGAGATCGGTTTCCATAAGCCCGAGGATTTTGCCTGTGAATATACCACGATGGGCGGCTGGGCGATCGAAATGCTGGAGGCCGACCCCCACGTTGGCGATAGCTTTACCTATCATAACCTTTTTGTGATCGTGGCGCAAATGGAGGAGGAGCGCGTAACGCAGCTGACCTTGCTTGTGCAGCCCGAGGAAAAGGGAGAGGAAGAGGAGCTGTAAAATAGAAGGGAGAACGCCTATGTCGATCCACGAGGCGGGTGAAAATTATCTTGAGCAGATCTATATGCTCTCAAGGCAAAAAAATAAGATCCGTGCGGTGGATATTTGCGCATCGCTTGGCTTTTCGCGTCCCACTGTCAGCGTTATGCTGCGCGATCTGCGCGCCGAGGGCTTTGTGACCACGGCAGACAACGGCGGGATCGTTCTGACGCCCAAGGGCGAGGAGATCGCTGTCAGGATGTATCAACGCCATTGCATTATTGCAGAAACACTGATGGTGCTTGGCGTATCTCGCGAAACCGCTTTAGAGGATGCTTGTAAGATCGAGCACGATATCAGTGAAGAGACCTTCGAGCGGCTGCGCGACCATCTGCGGCAGCACAAAAACGCCGAAAACTGACCCCGTTAGCGGGGTAATATAAAAAAGCCGCCCCGATCTTTGTCGGGTGCGGCTTTTTTGCCCCACAAAAAATGTCATGTTTTTAAGATACGTGTGGCGTTTTTTAGACAGATCACTTGCTTTTTTGAAAATCGATAGAGGTAGCCCGCGCAAGGTGCGGGCGCTCTCCTGAGCGGCGGATCTCGCCGGGGGTGCGTTTAACGGTTTTTAGAAATACGCGGCAAAAATAGTTGGCCGAGGAAAAACCAAGGCGGGCAGCGATCACGTCCAGAGAATCCTCTGTTTCCAAAAGCTGGCGGATGGCCTGCTGGATCTGCAGATTTGTTTTGTAGGTGATGGGAGAGATGCCAAGCTGCTTTTGAAACAGCGCAAAAAAGTGTGCTTCGCTGTATCCGCACAGCGCGGCCAGCTGCGAGATACGAATGGGCTCGGTGTAATGTGTGTTCAAATACTCTACCGCAGGGCGGATCTTGGCGTATTTTGGAACGTAGTCCCGCTGCTCCATTTTACTGTACAGATCCGAGAGGAGCGCATAAAATTCCGCAAGCGATCGTAAGGGGTCGCTGTCAATAAGGGCGTGCATCCGCTGTAGGCGCTCGGCAGGGTAATGGTGCAGGATCTGAAAGCGAAATGCCGAAAAGGCCATGGGGTCGGAAAAGGAAAAATCTACCGAATACCAGGATACGGTGGGGGAACCGCCCCAAACCGAATAGTATTCGGTCTCTGCAGCGATATAGATCAGATCGCCCGGGCCGGCTGTGTAGGTCTGGCCATCCAGAAGGATCTCGGCTCCTCCCTCGCACACAAGACCGATGCAGGGGCGGTCAAAGATGATATGATGGCCTGCCTGCACGCCCCGGTGGGTGTAAAGCCGGATGCTGTATTTTGATAATAGTGGAATTTGCATCAAAGCCTCCAAAATCATAGGATCGTGCTATTTTATACCAGTATAACACCTTGATTTCTTTTTGTCAATGGAGTAAAATGAAATCAATAAAGTCAAAGGAGGCTTCTATGAAACTGAAAAAGATCATTTTTCCGCGCGTAAACTGTGCGGAGCTTGTTGATGTAGAGGCAAGGGAGCTTGCACCGAACGAGGTGATGGTACGCACCGAGATCAGCACTGTATCTCCGGGTACCGAGCGCGCCAATATTACGGGCGATGCCAATGTAGCAGGCCGTCATGCCCCCGACGTCACGTTTCCCCGTTCCAGCGGCTATAATTCTGCAGGCGTCGTCGAGCGTGTGGGAGAGGCCGTTACCTCCGTTGTGCCCGGTGACCGTGTTGTGGTCTATTGGGGCAAGCACGTTTCTTATAATATCGTGCCCGAGGAGCAGGTCGTTAAAATGCCTGACGATATCTCCTTTGAGGAGGGAGCACTTTCTTTTATTGCAACCTTTCCAATGGCCGCTATTCGTAAAACACGTCTGGAAATGGGCGAATCCGCTATGGTCATGGGATTGGGGTTGCTTGGGCAGCTTGCCATTCGCTTGCTGCGTGCTGCAGGCGCGTATCCTGTGATCGGTGTCGATCCTGTTGCTTCCCGCAGACAGGAGGCCTTGGATGGCGGTGCTGACTTTGTTTTTGATCCCTTTGAACAGGATTTTGCACAAAAGGTCAAAGCTGCAACGGGCAATGGAGCCAACGTTTGCATCGAGGTGACCGGTGTTGGCGCAGGTATGGACGGTGCTTTGGATTGTATGGCTAAGTTTGGGCGTATGGCGCTGCTTGGCTGTACCAGAGACAAAAATTTTAATATCGACTATTACCGCAAGGTACATTGTCCCGGCATTACCTTGATCGGCGCGCATACCAATGCACGCCCCAAGGCGGAAAGCCATCCGGGATGGTTTACGCACCGCGACGATATCATTACCGCATTAAAACTTCAGCAAGGCGGACGCTTGGATCTTAAGCCGATGCTGACCGAACGGTATAGTCCGGCCGATTGCGCCGCTGTCTATGACCGCATCATCAACGACAGATCCTTTCCTACCGTGGCCCAGTTTGATTGGAGAAAAATTTAAAAAGTACGCTGACGGTATAAGAAAACCGCACTTTTGAAAGAAAAACAAGACAAAGCCGACCGCAATTTGCGCGTGCCGCGTCAACAGCAGTAAAGGAGAAGATATGAAAGCGATACTCATTCAAAATGACGAGAAAAAGACTTTGACGTGGAGCGACGTGCCCGATCCCATAGCCAAGGCTGACGAGGTCGTGATCAAGGTTGCATACGCAGCCCTGAACCGTGCCGATCTGATGCAAAGGGCGGGGGATTATCCACCTCCTCCCGGCTGCCCCGAGTGGATGGGGCTTGAGGTGTCCGGCGTGATCGCCTCTATGGGGGCCGAGGCCGCAGCAACGGGACGTTTTGCTGTTGGTGATAAGGTCTGCGCTTTGCTTGGAGGCGGCGGCTACGCCGAGTACGTGGCTGTTCCCGTCGGTATGTGTATGCCCATGCCCAAGAATACGAGCATGATCGAGGCGGCGGCCATTCCCGAGGCTTTTGCCACTGCGTATCTTAATATGTTTATCGAGGGCGGCGTTCAGGCAGGGAACACATTGCTTATAACGGCGGGTGGCAGTGGGCTTGCCAGCGTGATCATTCCTATGGCAAAGTCCTTTGGTATCCGCGTGATCACTACCGTACGTTCCGATGAAAAGGCCAAGGCCATTGCGCATTTGGGCGCAGATCTGGTCGTCAATACAAAAAAAGAGAGCCTTGCCGCTGTGCTGAAAGCACAGCTGGAGGCCGGCACTCCCGTGGACGTTGCGATCGACTGCGTTGGTGGAGAAGAGATGGGAGAATGCTTGCGCTATCTCGCCCACGGCGCCCGGTGGATCATGATAGCGGCGCTTGGCGGCGTTCATACCGATCTGGATCTGAAAAACATTTATGTGCGAAACGTGCGTGTGATCGGTTCTACACTTCGTTCCCGCACGCCGGCAATGAAAGCCGAGATCCTGGGCAAATTGGTGTCTGAAGTTTTTGAAAAGGTGGAAAAGGGAGTGCTGCGCCCCACCATCTACAAGGTGCTGCCCGTAACCGAGGCCGAGGCGGCCCACGCCCTTTTGGCGACCGGTGAAAGCGTGGGCAAGGTCGTGCTTGAGATCTGCCCGATGTAACAAAAACACACATACGTATGTAAAAAATCCGCACATTTTCAAAAAAGTGCGGATTTTTTTGCTGCCGTTTTTGCAAAAAATACGCAAAAGCTTGGCCCAAAGTGGGTTTTCACGCTATACGGCGTTGTATATAATTATAGGCAAAGCGTTTTTGGGATATTGCACAAATTTGTATATTTTTTATATAAAAGTATTTACTTTTTTGGTGCGGTGTGTTACAATGATTCTGTAAACGCCGAAATTGGGTTCTGCCGCCCGCCTTCGGCGTGCGTGAAATTTAGCTTATGGAGGTTCAATTCATGAAGCACACGAAGAACAGACTCCTCGCCCTTCTCCTCGCTTTGATGATGGTGATCGGTATGGTACCCGCAATGGTGCTGACCGCAGGAGCTGAAGACACTTCCGTTCCCACCATCGAGGTGGATGAAAACGGCGCGATCACCAACCTTATGTGGACAGCCGCATACGTCGGCTCCTCTTATCACACCTGGAATCCTTGGAAAGTCGTGGAAACTCGTTGGGATGACACCTACCGTCTTTCTAGCGTCATAACCGTTCCCAAGGCAGGAACCACGCTGGTATGGACCGAGGATGCATCCAAGGGCGTGATGAGCCAAAACGCCTTTTTCCTGACTTCGTGGAAGAGCGTTGACGGTGCGTGGATGATCGATCTTTCCGGCACCAATCTGATCGCCGATCCCAAGATCACCACCGACAAGCATAACACCGCCAACCAGTTCTATGATAAGAACGCCAACACCATCACCTACACCTATACCACCGCCCGCGACAACGAGTCGCTGCGCCTTGGCTGCTACGGTAAAGGCTTGGCAGCAGATGCTTGCCCCACAGTGTATGCATACACCCCCACCTTTGCCGATGGCACTGTCAGCGGCTTGAAGTGGCACAAGGGCTACGTTGGCTCCGCTTCCAACGGCAACGGCTATAAGAACACGATCAAAACGCCGGATAGCGTGTATTCCTATTCCGCACCTCTGATCGTGCCCAAGGCAGGCACCACCATCAGCTTTACCGATAACGACGGTAACTATTGCTCTGCTGCAGCTTATGCTTTCTCCACTTGGACGTTTGAAGCAGACGGCCGTCTGGAGCTGTTCTACGGCCTTGCCGGTAACAACCAGACCAACGCAACGGAAGCGTGGATCGATGTGACCGAAGAGGGCTTTGTGTATTCCTACACCACTGCCTATGACAACGAGGTCATCCGCCTTTGCTACCGTGACGACAATCAGGCTGCCCCCGTCGTAAGCTATGTCGAGGACAACGCAGCAAACCTGCCCTCTGTTCTGGAGGCCGCAGGCTTTGATCCCGCTCAAAACGGCAGACCTTATCTTGATGCAACCTGGAAGACCGGTTCCGTTGGTGTGCTCAGCAACACTTTCGTGATTGGCGGCGATGATTACGGCTATCGTGTGACCGACATCATCCCCGTGCTTGGCAAGGGCACGACCGTGACCTTTACCGATGTGATCGGTGCAGGTGCCGCAGAGGCAGGCGCCGACAACTTTATCGGCAGCGACCGCTATGCGATCTCCAGCTTCCTGCGCGGCAACTACACCAGTCAGGCGGTATCCAATGACGTTAAGACCGTCAACAGCGCGCTTGCAAACGTTAAGGGCCTTGACGATTATACCGTGGCCGTAGAAAACGGCAAATGCACCTACACCTACACCACCACCGAGGAACTGGAGTTCATCCGTGTTTCCGTCCGAGACGTGGGCAACTTCTCCAAGAACGGCGAAGCAACCAAGACCGGATTTATTGCTCCCATTATTTATATTAGCGCTCCCGAGTCGGATACCTCCCACAAGGAGCTTGAGGGTGCGCATATCTATGCCATCGGTGACAGCTACCTTGAGGGCAACGGCATCAACTACAACGATAACTGGCTCAATCTGCTGGTTGCACGTTACGATGCTCAGCTGGTCAGCCATGGCAAAAACGGCAGTGCCATTTCCGCATATGCCAAAAATAACAACCCCATGGTCAACCGTTACCAAAATCTGCCCAACGATCCCGATGCCGACATCATCATTTTCGAGGGTGGCCGTAATGACTATAACCAAAACGTGCCGATCGGCACTGTGGGCGATCCCGATGTCAACACCTTTGCAGGCGCCGTGCTGACCACCATCGACGGTCTGCTTCAAAAGTATCCCAATGCCGTGATCCTTTGTATGACTCCTTGGAATCTGGATGCATTGACCACCGGTGCCAATAAGGTCAACGGTGCAGGTAACCGCACCAGAGATTATGCCGATGCCTTTAAGCAGGTCGTTGAATATATGAACAATGACCGCGTGCGCCTGATCCGTAATGACGACACCTCCGTGATCCCCGTCTATATGACGCATTACTCCTTCCGCAAGGCCTTCTGCATGAACGAGGGCGATATCAGCCATCTGAACGGTTACGGTATGAAAACCGTGATGCCGTATCTGGAAAACGAGATCGCTGCTCTTTACCGCGACTATCTTGCAGATTGCGCCGGATCTTCTGTCAGCTTCCTTTCTAATAATGTGAATTACGCCTTTGTTGCAACCGATAAGGATGTCAGCACAAGCCTCCCCTCTGCACCCATTTCCGAAAGAGATGGTCTTCTTGGATGGGCCGGCGTTCTGAACGGCCAAAAGACCGCCTTCTACGACGGCCAGACTGTTGAGTTTAAGGCCGGTGACATTGGCTATTTTGAACCTGTTTCTGTCAATATGACGCAGGTCGCTGCCCCCGGTGTCCGCTTTGACGAGGGCTCTACGGGCTTGCGCTTCCTGACCTCCGTTTCTCTTAACGATTATGCCACTGCTTCGGAGCTGGTATCCGGCACCGGTGTTAAGGTGACCTTTGGTACGCTGATCGTTCCTCAGCAATACGTGATCGAAATGGGCGGCGTGCTGACGCACGAGAGCCTTGCAGCCGCAGATATGCTCCATTTGGATATTCCTTGTAATGTTTCGGGCGGTAGCGATTGGTACAAGCGTGACGACGCAAACGGCCTTGGCTATATCGCCGGTTCGATCGCTTCGATCAAGCTGAAGAACTATGCAAAGGCATTTACTGCCGCAGGCTATGCCAAGATCACATATCCTGACGGTACTGTGGCCTATTCCTACGCCGAGGGCGCAGGCAAAAATGCTGCTACCGTTTACAACGTTGCCTACAACGCTATGCACGATCGTTCTGCCGAATACAGCGGTGTATACCAGTACCGTGATGCTTACGGCACTTATACTCCCTACACCACCGAGCAGCTGGAGCTGCTTGAGGGCTTCTTGGATCCCGTTGTCAACATCAAGAGCCTGACGGCCACTACTGTGATCGTTTCCGGCACCAAGTACTATACGCCCAACGGCTTTACCATGACCGCTGTAAGAGTTGGTTCTGCAAGATGGGCAGAGCTTGTCAGTGTTCTCGGTGAGAATCAGCTGGACGTGATCTACGTGATCGAGTCTACCACGGGCGACCCCTTGTCCGAGGGTAATTACGGTGGCGTGGTCTTTGACGGCTACGAGTATAATCCCACCTATTATCAGGGCAAGATCCTGGTCGGCCTCAGCGACTATTCTGAGTACTACTAAAAAGCATCAGCCCCCAAAGGTCTTGGCCTTTGGGGGCTTTATAAAAACAGCGACCAAGTTGTGCTTGGTCGCTGTTTTTTTATACCGTTGTGTCGTTTTATGCGTTTTCAGCCGCTTTTGGGAAGGTGTCTGCAAAGGTGGTTGCCAGAACGTCGCACCGCTCGTTATAGGGGTGCCCTGCGTGACCCTTGACCCATACAAAGGTGACGTTGTGCTTGTCTAAAAGGTTTAAAAGGATCTCCCAAAGGTCGGGATTCAGGGCAGGAGACTTATCAGCCTTTTTCCAGCCCCGTGCGCGCCAACCGATCGCCCAACCGTTGATCACGGCATCGGCTACGTACTTCGAGTCGGTGGTCAGGGTCACCTCGCAGGGCTCCTTTAAGGCAGAAAGCGCGGCGATCACGCCCGACAGCTCCATGCGATTGTTGGTGGTGTGGGCCTCGCCGCCCGAAAGCTCTTTTTCTTTGCCGTTATAGACCAAAACGGCGCCCCAACCGCCCGGGCCGGGGTTTCCGCGGCAAGCACCGTCGGTATAGATGTCTACATGCTTCATAGCGGGCATTTAGCCTCCTTTTTGATGGGCGTTTTCTATATTATACACGTTTTGACCGAAAATGTCAAAGGGGAAAGCAAAATTTATAACGGTCGCGTTGCAAGGTGTGCGTTTGGGTGGCGATCGACACAAAAAGCGCCCTAAAATGTGAACAAAGTGTAAAGTTCGCGCCAAGGGGCGGCATTACGGGCCGGTGCCGCCCCTTCGCCCTCATTCTGACAAAAATGTGCGTTACAGAGGCAAAAAAGAGCGCTTGCGCAAGCGCGTGCGCGCGTGCGTCGGTTGGCTTTGTGCAAATTTCCAAAGTGAAAATCCCCCCAAACGGTGCGAGTTTTAGGCGTTTTACGCCCTTTACACGCGCCCGTGCGCATTGCGCGTTCGTCAAAAGCGAGAAAAGCGAAAAAGTTGTACAATTAACTTGACCTTTGAAAGCATTTATTATATAATATACTCATAGAATTTCACTTCCAGCGGGGAGCGGATAGGCCGCGACCCCGAATTTCACCGAAAAGGAGAAGTACCATGAAGAAGAAATTGATTGCACTGCTGCTTGCTGTCATGATGGTCGTGGCTATGCTGCCCGCCACCGTGATCTCCGCAATGGATATCGCCTCTGCCGGCGAGACCGTTGCCGATAACGCAGGCACCGCCAACAGCGAGAGCTCGTCCTCTGCAAACACCGTTGTCGATGATAACGACGACGTCGTGTATGAGGAAACGCGCGAGGTCGTCACTGCAGCGCCTACCCAAAACGACTATTTTGCCATTGTGAATCCCAATGGCGACGTGGTGGGTTACTATGCAACGCTGGTTGATGCCGACAACGCCGTGAAGGATGGCGATACCATCAGACAGCTGAAGGATTATACCATGTCCGCAGCTATCACGTTGGGTAACGGCCGCAACAAGTATCAGTCCGAGGCCAACAGACCCAATGCTGACTCTGAGTTGCCCATCGAATACGCCATCGACGGTAACGGCTTTAAGATCATTGCTAATCTGCCCTCCGGCAGCACCAGCGCTGCGATCAACTTCAGAGAAAACAGCGACGGCGATCAGGTCTGCTTCAAGAACCTGTTCCTCATCTCCTCGGCCGGCGGTATTTCTTTTGGCCCCGGTTCCGGCAAGGGTATGCAGGGCATCGTAGACAACTGCAAGATCTATGCGGGCGCTTCTTACTGGTACGTGGACAACACGTTCTACAAGAACACCGCTTACGATACCAACGGCGACGGCAAGCCTGAGTACGGCTCCAATAAGCTGGGCCAGGGTATTGGCATCGATAACAGCACCATCAACACCTTTGTCACCATCAAGGGTGCCGATACCGTTGTGCTGTCCTGGAGCTGGGAGGCTGTAAAGTCGTCGGGCATCACCGATATTTACGACGGTTACTTTAATGCTCTGGATGGCGGTCAGGCCGTATGGTCGCATATCGGCACTGCGGGTACCAGCGGAACCAGCGATCACAAGATCCTGATCTACGGCGGTACCTTTGTCAACGAAAAGCGCACTTGCGTGCTGGCCAGCAAAAATGCTGCGGTCTACATCATGGGCGGTACCTTTATCCAGACCAACAGAGATAAGACTACCGAGTCCTCTTGCGTTATGACCGGTTACGACAACACCCACGGTCACGCTTACATTGCAGGCGGTACCTTCTGGCTCAACTGGCTGGGCATGAGCGGCAACCCCGCCCCCATCTACGTGGCAAGCACCGGCGCGGCTGCAACCGTGCTTGGCGGTGAGTTCTACTACACCTCTCTTGACCGTCCCGTCAGCGGTGTAGACGGAGCCTCCTTCAAGCTTGGTAACTACAGTGAGATCGCGGATCAGTACGTAAATCTGGAAACGCTTACCGTTAAGACTGCTTCCGGCGATAAGCTGATCACCGCCAACTACCACTGCTACGTAAAGCCCACCGTTACCCCCGATATGATCACTGCTGCGGCTATTGCCCCCGATAAGAACGGCAACGTGGCCGAGATCGTGATCTACGATAAGAATGGCAATATTTACGTGGCTTTGGATGCCGATAGCGATACCACCAACGGCATCTTCTCCTGCGCTGTGGAAAACGGTGGTAACGAGTACACCACCTATGCAACCTCCACCTACGAGTGGGGACGTTCCTTCCTCGTTGTTCCCGAGGGCGGCACATTCTCGCTTCACGCCGATATCACAAACAGCGGACACGGCGGAGCATTGCAGGGTATCGGTCAGGTGACCTTTACCGTACAGGGTAACGGCCACACCGTAGATTCCAACTATAAGGATTACTTCTTCTACGCCAATGGCGGTAACACCACCTTCTACAACATCATCCTGAAGAACACCGGTGGCCGCGGCATTCAGCTTGGTAACAACCGCAACAACCGTCACACCGTTACTCTTGGTGCGGGTGTTAAGGTCCACGCTTGCTCCGGTTCGGCTGCTTATATCGGTGGCCACGGCGTGCTGGTCATGCTGGACGGCTCCGAGATGAAGGCTGACTCCTCTAACAAGACGCGTAACGAAAACAACGCACTGATCCAGATGGTCGGCTCCGCCTCCTTTATCATGAAGGGCGGCAAGCTGGATCATACCAGCAAGCCCGATAACTTCGATGAAAAGGGCTTTTTGAAGGATAGTGTCTCCGGCGACTTTGATCAGATCATCCGCGTTTGGAGAACCGAGTACAACGCCGATAGCAAGAAGATCCGTTATATTTACGATAATTCCACCATCCACCTGCTGGGCGGCGAAATCGAGACCCATCACGGCATCGCACAGCTGTTGCGCCGTCAGGATAACAACACCACCGTTGATTTCAAGATCGCGGATACCGTGTTCACCTATCACGAGTGGAATCCCGAGACCGAGAAGATCGAAAAGTACAGCTTTACCGCAAAGGAAAGCGACAGCGTCAGCCTGCTGGATGAGAACGGCGATCTCGTTTGCCTGTTCGACAGCATCGAGGAGACCCTGCCCTACGTCAAGAACGGCTATACCGTAAAGCTGAATGCCAACGTGGTCGAGCTGCACCCCCTGCGCCTCAATCTCAAGGACGTCAGCTGGACGCTTGATTTCAACGGCTATTCCTATTATTACTATGCAGGCGGTCAGGCGCTGCTCTACGTTCAGGGCACCAACCAGGACCTGCTGATGAAGAACGGTAATATCTATTCCAACAACAACATTATGGAGATCGGCTCCGGCGACAATATCTTCCAGAACGTTGTTTTGGAGAATATGGGCATCTTTGCCGGCGGTACCTCTCACGCCAATGATGTGGGTATCGGCTCTACCAATGCTTACTTCTGGGTACGCGGCTACAACACCCGCTTGTCGTTCATCGGTGAGGACACCGTGGTACGCTCCTCTCGCCGCAGTGCGCTGATCAGCGAGGGCGCACAGGTCGAGATCTATGACGGTCTGTTCACCACCCACTCCGGCTTTGAGACCATCAAGGCCACCGAGGCGGGCACTGTTGATCAAAACTCCAACGTCAGAACTCAGGGTCATATGACCATTTACGGCGGCACCTTTATTGCAGGCGGCTATACCACTGCCAATACCAGCTATGACCTGTTCAGCCGTGCAGTCGTGCGCGCAACCTTCGGTGCAACCGTATATCTGGTCGACGGTGACTTCATTTTCAGAACCACCGAGTCCAACGGTAACGATGCAGGCACCAACCTGCTCCGCTCCAGCTCCGATAGCAGAAACGGCTATATCTACGTGCTGGGCGGCAACTACTACAGCGCATATCCCGGCCGCTCGGTTTACGGCGCAGGTCAGCCCGAGCTTGGCTTTATCCGCTTCTTTGGCGGTACCTTCTACTCCGTTGGCGAAACTGCCATCGTGTCCGAAAAGTTCGGCGACAAGACCCAGGGTAATCACACGAACTTCACTTCTTACTACGGTAACTTCTACGACGAGTTCTATACGCCCGTAAACGAGCAGGGCACCTTCGTGTTTGACGAGAACAGCGGTGTTCCCGCAGAGGCACAGGGTATTACCTATAATTATAAGGCAACTCTCACCCGTGACGATGCCTTCGTAACCTCCACCTGGGGCAACGACTACAACGAAAAGGCACTGCGCGTTTCCTACGGCTACACCACCAGCGAGGGAGACGTGGTCGAGCGCACCCGCGATCTTTACGGCTACGAGCTGGAGGCCGCCGTGTGGTCTGTTGGTCACAAGGGCGCCGTCAGCCTGCTGAAGGATACCAAGTGGCAGAACTACAAGCACACCACCTCCACCACCTTCCCCACCACCGGTGACGTATCTGCATACGCGATCACGCTGAAGCCCCAGCATCAAAGCTTTGAGTGGACGCTGAACAGCACCGCTCCCGAGGGCGAGTATTACACGCTGGAGGGCAGCACCGATGCCAAGTACATTTTCTTTATGTACGGCGGTACCTTCAACATTGAAAAGATGACCCTTCAGAATATCAAGGGTCGCGTGATCGAGCAGGCCGACTGGTACGGCAACCGCTCTGTGATCAACGTGCAGAACGGCGGCGAGGTCTCGGGCTACTCCGAATGTACCATCTATCTGCGCTCCGGCAATGTTCTTGCTACCCTGAACGTGCGTGACGGCGGCTACGTCAACGCCGTTAAGTACGAGGAGCATGGCGATGGCGACGGTAACTCCATCATCAAGCTTATGTCCAACAAGAATTACGGCGAGGTCAACATCTACGAAGGCGGCTCCGTTGGCTACGGTCGTGACGGCTCCTTCCAGGCCGGCGGTATTAAGGCCGGTGACGGTAAGGGCTGGATGGCAGTTCGTATGACCGATGCTCCCTCCAGACTCAACGTCTACGGCGGCAAGCTGTACGGCAACTATCAGTCTGCTAGCGATCCTCGTTACTCCACCATTCTGACCTGGGGTGGCGGTGACGGCTCCGTGATCAACATCTACGGCGGTGATATCTACAGCAACGTCGGTCACTGCCTCTACAACGGCAGACCCAATACCGCGATCAACATCTACGGCGGTAACTTCAAGACTGAGACTCCTGCTAATAATGAATACGGATTGCCTCAGGCAAAGGTTCTGTATCTGAACTCCGGTGCACAGAACTACATCTACGGCGGTACCTTCCATAACGTGCACGGTGGTACGCAGTGCGTACAGATGGCGGGCGCGGACGACGGTGATATCGACTTCACCTCCCACACCTACGTTTACGGCGGTGAGTTTATTGGCGGTAACGACACCTTTGCGATGGGCGGCAGCGCACATCTGACCTTTGACAGCGGCATCCATCCCATCACCGGTGAAAAGACCGTGCCCACTCTCCGTGATTGCACCTCCGCTATGATCGGCGCAAATGCCAACTCTGCCGGTTCCTTGATCATCAATGATATCAACATCATCGGCAACGGCAAGCAGGCCATCTACTGCGGTGATACGCCTATCGTGATCAACGGCGGTAACTTCGGTAGCGCCGACCACCGTGTTGGCATTGGCTTTAACGTGCTGCACAACACCTCCAGCTCTGACATTACCGTCAATGGCGGTACCTTCTATACAAGCAACCACTTTATGGATCTGCGCGGAAACGGCGTGCGCGACATCGTGCTTAATAACGACGTACACGTAGATTCCGATGCTTGTATCGTTCACTGGAACCCCAACGACACCTATGCAGGCAACCCCTCCCGTATCGTATTCAACGGCGGTTATTACACCAATGCCACCAACAATTCCGGCTGGGGTATCTTCAACGATGGCAACAATAAGTCCGTCAACACCAACCTGACCATCAACGGCGGTGAATTCTACCACGCAGGCGGCTCCCGTATGATGAAGTGGTACGGTCACGGTACCATCAACATCAACGGCGGTTACTTCTGGAACAACTCCACCTCCGACCTCTTCCAGACCGAGTCCAGTGTTTCTCTCTACATCACGGTTTCGGGCGGTGAGTTTGCAAACGTCAATTCCAACAACGGCGTGTTCCATATGGACGGCGCAGGTTATCTGATCTTCCGTAACGGCAAGGATGCAAACGGCAATGTGACCACCCCCAAGCTGATCGGCAGCAAGAACGGTATCCTTATGTACGCCGACAATATGTCTCTCCTGATCCAGGATGCTGAGATCATTGCCAAGGAGCGTGCGATCTATCTTGACACTGCAAATCCCTCCATCACCCACGTGATCAACGGCGGTACCTTTAAGGCCGAGGGCTACGCTCTGCATACCTATGCAAACAACACTGCAAGTGTTGCCATCAACGGCGGCAGCTTCTCCTCTGTTAAGGGCACCAGCGGTCCCGATACCTGCGTTTCTATCGAAAGCGGTAAATGCACCATCAATGCCGGCACCTTTGAGAGCAACGGCATGTGCGTGATCCGCGTGCTTGGCGGTAAGACCGGTAACGAATTTGATATGAACGGAACGGTTCAGACCGTTTCCAAGGCAGTGATCGAGATCAACGGTGGCGTCTTCCACCTGCTGGAGTCCGATCGCACCTATGAGTACGACGCAGTCGTTCGTGTCGGCGGCGGTTCTACCTACGGTTGGATCTATATCAACGGCGGTACCTTCATTTCCGACAGCAAGAGCGGCGAGGCCGTGATCAACAAGAACAACGTACACGGCAACCTGTATGTCAACGGCGGTATCTTTATGACCTCCGGCAACCAGCAGAATTACTTCCGCACCAGCGGTAACGCTGGCGACTCTGCTTATCCCTTCGATGGCGCTGTGGCAGTAGATCAAAGCAAGGATCTCAAGATGCCCTATGGCAACGGCACTTACTTTACCATGATGATGTCTGTTGCTGACGAGGATGCACCCGTAACCCGTACCGGCGCACAGATCCGTGTGATCGGTGATAATATGGGCATTCGCTTTACCTCCTACATCAGTGCCGAGGTGGCAGCCAAGTATGCCGCAATGGAGGGTGTGACCGTAACCTACGGCACGCTGATCGCTCCCCTTGATTACATCATCGAGGCAGGCGGTGCATTCACGCACGAGGCACTTGTCAAAGCAGGTCTGTGCGGCCTGGATATTGCTGCAACCGAAAAGGGTACCATCGAAAATCTTGACGGTAGCTTGACCATTCGCGCCGCAATGACCAATATGAAGAGCGAAAACCGCGATCGCGTATTCGCTGCTATTGCATATGCTTGCGTTGAAAATGCCGACGGCAGCAAGACCTACGCCTACGGCGCATTCAATACCACCGACAATGCCAGAAGCCTTGCAGAGATCGCAACCAAGTCTTTGGACGACGTGCAAGAGGTTTGCGGCAATTACGGTGCGACCCGTTATATTTACGAGTCTCTTGTACACGAGGGTATGTTCAGCCGTTACACGGCAGAGCAGCAAAAGGCTATGATGGCCTGCATCCCCGCTTACGACGCACAGTAAATCCATAAGGCGGAGGGAGCCGTGCTCCTTCCGCCCCTCAAACAGTCATTTGTATTAAAATTGAAAATACGTGCTGCGATTTTTGCGCATTGATTTGATTTCAGCCCTTCCTTTCAATTCCGACGAAAAGGAGAAAACATTATGAAGAAGAAAATTCTCGCCCTTCTTCTCACGGTTATGACGGTCGCACTTCTTGTGCCCGCCGTTGTGGCCTCTGCTCTTGCTCCCATCGCTGCAGGTGCGATCGCATCTGCCGAGAGCGAGACTGTAGACGACCGTGCAGAGGTAGCAACTCACGATCCTCTTTTGCCCGAGGATCGTGTTGAGGTCCTGAACAAAAACGGCGTTCGCGTGGGTTACTATAACACCCTCGCAGAGGCTGTGGCCGATCTGCGCGAGGGCGATACCGTCAATTTGCTTGGCGATATCGAGATCTCCGCTACGGTAAAACTTTCCGGCAGCTTTGTTCTAAATGGTAATGGCTTTGTCGTTTCCTATGGCGAGGCTGATCCCGTTCCCGAGATCCCGCAGATCCCCGAGGACGGCGGCGCACCCTCCGAGCCTGATAACGATGGCGATATCGAGGGCCCCACGGTCGGCGGCGAGGTCGTTGATCCCGAGAATCCTGAAAATCCTGAGAATAGTGAAAACGAGAACGGCGATCTTACGGTCGTGTCGGAGGAGGACGATACACAGGAAGTGGTGCCCCCCGCACCCGAAATGCCTGCTGTGGCGCTCTCCGTGATCGGTGAGAACACCAACGTCGTGATCAAAAACCTGATGTTGAGCGTCCCCGAGATCGCAATGGGTGTCCAACTTAGCTCCGCTGATCTGACGCTGCAGAACTGTGTTGTGTCTGCTGCAGAGGTTGCCATTGCAGTGCAGGGTGCAAACGCATATCTGAACGTAAAGGGTATTGGCGGCAACTATTTCGCTGAGAACTCTGCTATTACAGTGTCCGGTGGCTTTGCTGATATTTACGGCGGATCTTTCCTTGCCGGTGATAAGGTGATCACTGCCAGCAACGCAACGGTTGCCGTATACGATGGCTTGTTTGAGGCAAGCGGTACGCTTGCCAACGTCGTCAGCGCTCTTTCCGGCGCAACTGTCGTGCTGGCCGGTGGCGAATATGCCACTGCAGCCAATAGCACCGAGCCCCTTCTGTATACCGAAAACGGTGAGATCAAGATTCTGGACGGTAAGTATTATCAGTCCGGTGCAGAGGCCACACTGCTTGAGGGAGACGGCTTTGACATTTATGATGGCTTCTTCTACGGGCAGACCGCAGCTGCGCTTGACGGTGTTTCTGCCGGCGAGGGCTATGCTGTTAAGACGTATAGCTATGAGGATCCTACCTTCCCCGCAAACACCAAGCTGGATGTGGTCAAGGAGCTGGGCTACTACCATATGAGCGAGGTTACTTACGATGACGCGTGGCTTGCGGCCAATGGCTATAGCGGCACTACGTACGACGTAACCAACGGTGTCCACAATGAATATCCCGTTAGCTATTATGCCTTTGAGTTGGAACGTGCGTTCTGGTATCTGGGCAACGGTGGCGCTCTTACGCTGATGCAGGACGTAACCTATGAGCAGACCGAGGCCTTGAACTTCCGTCAAAGACCCCAGAGCTCTGTTGTTACGCTGAACAGCGCAGGCAAGGGCGATAATGCCTTTATGCTGTGTGTAGATTCTGCCGAGCTTTACGCTTTGGTCGTAAACGGTGGCTCCTTCGAGCTGCGCGACTTGAAACTGATGAACCGTCAGGGCAAGACGATCTTGGTGCAGCAAGCCGACGGTGCACAACTGAATCTGCTTGAAGGTGCCGTTGTGGCGGGTTATCAAGAGCACGCTATTATGGTCGGCGCTTATGCCACCGTTAATATGTACGACGGCTCTTATGTTCACGCGGCAGCCGGCTTGAACGGCGAGCGCGACGGTAACGGCTTTGGCGTTGTAACGCTGATCGGCGGTGAGCTGAACGTTTACGGCGGTAATCTGGGCTATGCTCGAGAGCTGTCTAACGGCGGCTACGTTGACCAGGTCGCAACCGGTTTGATGAATACGGTTGCCGTTGGCGTTGCAAGCGACAGCGCAACCTGTGTTTCCAATATCAATGTTTACAACGGTAAGTTGGGCAAGTCCTCTACCAATTTGACCACCGCAACCGCTCTTATTAACCTGACCGAGCAGAGCGAGGCTATTGACGGCACTAAGGTCTATATCGAAAACGGCGAGTTCTATTCCGCTATGAACAGCATCATTCGTTGCGGTGACCGAAATGTTGATATCCATATCAAAGGCGGCATCTTCAACGGTGCTACCGTTTTGGGCTCCAGCATTGGCCACTCCGATCTGATCTGTGTAAATGGTCTGTCCGCAGACGTGCACAACCGCCTGATCATTGAGGGCGGTAGCTTCTCCGGTGGCCGCGATCAGATCAATATCAGAGGCTATGCTGCTGTTTCGGTTTCTAATTCTTACCACACCGGCGGCACCTCTGCCATCTTCTCTCTCCTTGGCAATCCCGAGGCTGCTCCTATAACCGTAACCGATATTACGGTTGAAACCACTGTTACCGCCTTCTGGTGTGAAAGCTCTGCTCTTGTCGTGAACAACAGCAAGATCAGCGCTCTGCGCAATAGCTGGGGTCAAGCAGGCTTTGCCGTTGCCGGCAATGCCGAGGTGGCAGGCGACATTACCGTCAACGGTGGTGTTTACAATATCGGCAACGGTTACCTTGTGGGCAACAGTGGCACTGCCCGGCGCACGGTAACCTTGAACGACGTGACCTTTAACAGCGCAGGCGCAGGTGGATCCGGTATCTGTATGAATGAGGCCGGCAGAGCAGACGTCATCGTCAACGGCGGCGTTTTCTCTAACATGATCTCCGCCAATCACCAGATCGAGACCTGGGGCGATCCCACCAAGACAGTGGGTACCCTGACCATCAACGGTGATGCAAAGTTTGTGCGCGGCGGCACAGCCAGCGGCCGTATGGTCAAGTTCTACGGTGCAAACAATGTAACCATCAACGGCGGTTATTTCAACAGCAAGACCTCTGAGGCCCTCGTTATCGAAAAATCCGCAGATAAAGCCTATGCTCCTTCTCTTGTTTTAACCGTCAATGGCGGTACCTTCGAGGCCAGCAATAATGTTAGCCTGATCTATATGACGGGTGCTCAAGTCACCGCAGATATCGTGATCAACGGCGGTAACTTTATCAACAACAGCACCGGCTGGGGTGCTTGTATTGACGTGTCGGGCGCGGGAACCACCAACATTTACGGTGGTAGCTTCGCAACCATCACTCCCAACGGCAACAACGGCTCCGATGCGTGCATCACGGTTGGCGACGGTGTTTGTAACATTTATGCAGGTACCTTCCGCGCTAACGGTATGTGCGTGGCGCGCGGCCTTGCAGGTAAGACCGATGGCGAGACCAATGTAAATGGTTCCATTCAGACGGTCGCAAACTCCAGACTGAATATTTACGGCGGCGTCTTTACGCTGGAGGCCAATGCACACCGTGCTTCGCAGAATGTGAGCTACGATGCTGTTATCCGTTGCGGCGGCGGCTCTACCTATGCTTTCGTCAGCATTTACGGCGGCACCTTTATCAGCAACAGCACTCACGCCAACCAGGTCATCAGCAAGAATAACGTTCACTCCTCCATCAATATCACCGGATGCGTGATCCTTGCAAGCTCTTATCAGAAAAACTATTATAAAACCAACGGTATGGCCAATACCGGCGGCACGCAGAATCCCTCTGCCTCTATTGCCGTTGGTGCCAACGATCCCGTTGTCAATTTCGGTGGCAATCAGTATAAGCAGCACGTGATCGGAACCGGTGCAAGCCCCTTCAACGGCAAGATGGAGAAGGGCGCACAGATCCGTTTGGATGTTGAGGGAGACAGCTATGTTGGCGGTCTGCGCTTTGTTACCCGTTACTCTTCTGCTTCTGTCGCCTCGCTTAAGAGCTTGGCGGGCGGAAGCTTGGAAAACGTTTCCTTTGGTACGTTGATCGTCAAAGCCGAGCTTGTTGCCGGTATGCTTGAGGTCTCTCACGCATCTCTTCTTGACAAGGGCATTGATGCATATTGGGATATCGCTGCTACAAACGGCATTTCCGGCTCCGAGGCTGATGGCTTTACCGTAACTGCTGCAGTTTCCAATATCGCAGAAGCCGATTATGCCACCTCCTACGCAGCAATTGGCTATGTCAAGCTTCTGCTTGGTGACAGTGTTCTTTACTTCTACACCGAATACGTAGAAGAAAATAACGCTCGCTCTATTGCTCAGGTTGCAGAGGCTGCGCTGAACGATGTTCGTGACGATCAGACGCACGGCTACGTGTTCGAGCACATTACCCTTGAGGGTAAGTACAGCCGCTATACCCCCGAGCAGCAGGCTGTTATGCAGACCTTTATTCCTACCCCTGAGGTAGCAGAGTAATACAAACAAAAAAGAGGCCTTCGGGCCTCTTTTTTGCTTGACTGCATACTTGAAATGTGCTATACTGTTGTTGATAGAAAGAAGCGCCACAGCGCGATCATAACAGAAAAAAGGAGAATGTTTTATGACAAAGCTGCGTTTGATGAGCACCAATCAATGGGCGTGCGATAAAAATCAACCCGCTTGGGAGCAAAAGGGAGACGATTGCTCTTATTCCGCCAGAATGCCGGGCTTTTTGAAGTACTATCAAGAAACCAAGCCCGATATTTTGGGCCTTCAAGAGGTTACAGCCAAAATGGCCGATAAGCTGATGCGCTTGTTTGCCGAAAACGAGATGCCTTATGCGCTGTTGTGGGGCAAGGATACCCCCATCATTTACCGCACAGACCTGTTTGAGCTTGTAGATTCTGCCTATTGCATTTATCCCGAGGCGGTTCCGGGCTATGAGGGGAGCTTTAACAACGGCAAGACCAAATCCTATAACGTGGGCGTGTTCCGCATCAAAGAAAGCGGTAAGCTTTTTGCTTTGATGAGCACACATCTTTGGTGGATGAACGGCTCCGATCCTACCTCAAAAAGCTATCGACCTTATTCCGACGAGGCGCGCGCCTATCAGATGGATCTTGCCATCGATCGCTTGGATAGTCTGCAGAAAAAGTACCATTGCCCCGCGGTGATCATGGGAGATATGAATGCGCAGCGCAGCAAGCCCTGCATCCAACACGCGCTTTCGCGCGGATTTGCTCATTGCTATGACCTGGCTGTAGAGCATCGTGACGAGGGCAACGGTCATCATTATTGCTTCCCCGACGGATACAAGGGCTACACCCCCGGTCCTGCTGCCAACGCCATCGACCACATTCTGGTGCGCGGGTTTGACGAGGGGGCGATCCGCACCTACGATCGCTATGCACCCGATTATTATATGTGTCTGTCCGATCACATTCCCGTATGGATCGACGTCGAAATCTAATAACGGGGGTGCGTTTTTGTGACAAAGCTTCGTTTAATGAGTAATAACATTTGGAACTGTGATACCAATAAGCCTGCCTGGGAAGCGCAGGGGCTGGATTGCTCAGCCGAGGCGCGTATGCCCGGCATTGCGCGTGTCTATGCCGAAACAAGGCCCGATGTGATCGGCTTGCAGGAGGCGTCACATAAGATGATCGATCTGCTGGTGTATGAGCTTTCTAAGCTGGGCTTGCGCTATGCCGTGATCTGGTCTCGGTTTACGTCAATTTTATACCGCGCCGATATACTGGAGGTGGCCAATACCGAGTATTTGTGCTATCCGGAGCACTTTGACGGATTTGAGGGATGCTTTAACGACGTGCGCAGCAAATCTTGTAACTTGGCTGTCTTTCGCGTGAGAGAAACCGGCCAATGCTTTACCTTTGCCAACACACATTTGTGGTGGAAAAGTCGATACGAGGGCGCGCGCAGCTATCAAGCCGGCTCCGGTGAGTGCCGCGCTTATCAGATCGGCCTTGCTATCGATATGATTAAAAAGCATCAAAAGGACTATCCGGGCCCCTCTGTTTTGGTGGGCGATTTAAACGACGATTATCATTCGCCTGCAGTACAAGCGGCGCTGGCGCGCGGATTTTTACATGCTCACGATATAGCGGTGGATTATGCCGACCCTCACAACGGCTATCATTATTGCTTCCCAGATGGCTTTAAACCCTATGAACCTAAGCCTTTTGAGTATGGTATCGATCATATTTTGGTGTCTGACGGCGGGCAGATAGCGGTCAGTCGCTTCGATCGCTATAATCCCACCTACTATGATTGCCTTTCGGATCACTATCCTGTTTATGCCGATGTAGAGATCTAAAAAAGCAGATACGTCACGAAAAACTCGTGACGTATCTGCTTTTTTGCGACATTTTAGAAAAATCAGGCCTCAATAGATTCGATCTCAGCCAGCCAAAGCGCTGCAGAGGCATCAGAGGGCATTTGCCAGTCACCGCGGGGGCCAAGCGCAATGCTGCCGACCTTTACGCCGTCGGGCACACAGTTTCGCTTGAACTGCTGATTGAAAAATCTACGGAAAAATACTGTCAGCCACTTTTTAATGGTCGTTCCGTCAAAGGTGCCGTTAAAGGCCAGCTTGGCAAGATCAAAGATCTTGGTGGGGGTGTACTGATAGCGCACGGCATAGTAAAGGAAGAAGTCGTGTAGCGCATAGGGGCCCACAAGGTCCTCGGTTTTTTGTGCGATCTTGCCCACGGCGTCGGGGGGGAGCAGCTCGGGGCTGATGGGAGTATCTACCACACGCATCAGCACGTCGCTGGCGTCAGGCCAGCGGTTGGTTTCTGCAATGGAGGTGACGATCCAGCGTACCAGCGTTTTGGGAACGTCAGCATTGACACTGTACATGCTCATATGATCTCCGTTATAAGTGCACCAGCCAAGCGCCATTTCAGAAAGGTCGCCCGTGCCAAGCACAATGCCACCGGTCTTGTTGGCAATGTCCATCAGAACCTGTGTGCGCTCGCGAGCTTGGGCGTTTTCGTAGGTGACAGAAAAATCTGTGGGATCGTGACCGATGTCCTTAAAGTGCTGCAGTACGGCTTCCTTGATCGAAACCGTTCGAGAAGAAACGCCAAGAGCCTTCATCAAAGCAAGGGCGTTTTGCAAGGTCTCGTCCGAGGTGCCAAAGCAGGGCATCGTTACGGCGGTGATGTTGGTGCAGGGTAGACCCAGGCGCTCCATTGCGCGTACGGCTACCAACACGGCAAGAGTAGAGTCAAGCCCGCCGGAAATGCCAACGGTCAGCTTGCCACCAACAACAGAAAGGCGACGCGCAAGAGCTGCGGCCTGCATTTCAAAGATCTCGGTGCAGCGCTCAACACGCGCCTCCTTGCACGCAGGGATAAAGGGGAGGTGGTTCAGGTGAAGCAGACTGCCGTCAGAGCCCGTCAACTCGCAATCCAGCTCGGTTTCCTCCATCACGTCTGTTACAAGATGATCGCGACGGCGATCGTAGCGGATGGTACCGAGATCCAGGTCGCAAAGCATCAGATAGTCGCTGTCGCAGGGGGCGGTGTTCTCACAGATCAGGTTGCCGTTAAGGGCTGCCACTGCTTGTCCGGAATAGATCATATCAGCGGTAGATTCCTCTGCACCCGCGCTGACAAACAGATAGGCTGCCGCATTTTTTGCGGATTGCGTCACCACCATATTGCGGCGGTAAGCGCGTTTACCCACAAGTGCGGGGTAGGCAGAAAGATTTAAAATGACCTCGGCACCGCAAACGGCCAGATCGGTGTCAGTGGAAAGAGGGGCAAACAGATCATCTCCCAAGGTGACGCCAAGCACGGTGTTGTCGGTGGATACAAGCAACTGCGTTGCACTGATGGGAACGTACTGCTCACCGATCAGGATCGAATCGCCGTCCAGCTCACTGCCGGAATGAAAGATGCGTGCTTCTGCCACTGTCAGGTTGGTTTTGGGGATAATGGCACGGATCTCGCCCGCGCAAAGCAGAACAGCACAGCTATAAAGGCGGCCGCCGATCTCAAGGGGAGCGCCGATCGCAACCAAAAGCTCGGGGGGAGTTGCCTCTGCTATTTCCAGCAAGGCGTCCTCTACCTTGTCAAGCAACAGCTCGGCGTGAAACAGATCTCCGCAGCTGGCACCGGTGAGAGAAAGCTCCGGGGTCAGCAATACGGTTGCCCCTGCCTCATAAGCCTTTTCGATCTTGGCTATAATGGCATCTCTGTTATAGGCAACGTCGGCAATTTTTAGAGCGGGAACCGCCAGTGCCGCACGCAATACGTCCTTCATAAAGCACCTCCGTAAAAACGAGGAATTTTGTTCCTCTTTATTATAGCACTTTTTTTATAAAAAAGCAACGGCAGACGAAAAAAAGATAAGGATGGAATGCGATAGATAAAAAAGAGAAAGATAAAATGCAATAGTTGGAAAATATGTCATTAAAAATGGAAAAATATAAAGACAAAATAGAAAAAGCGCAGCTAAAGCAGTCGCTGCGCTTTTTTATCACTTTCTGACCAAATACTTGCGCATATCAATGGCGCAAGCGATCAAAATGATCAGACCCTTGATGATATATTGCATATTGGCATCGATACCAAGAAAGGTCAGCCCCACAAAGATCAATCGCAACAGCACGACGCCAAGGATCACACCGCTGATCTTGCCCGTGCCCCCTACAAACGATACCCCACCGATCACACAGGCTGCAATGGCGTCCAGCTCATAGTTCAAGCCCGTTGCGGCAGAGTTAGAGCCAATGCGCGCCGCCTCGATAAAGCCGGTGATACCGTAAAGAGCCCCTGCCAGCATAAAGACCAAAATGATCACGCGTTTTACGTTAACGCCCGATACGTTGGCGGCATCCGGATTAGAGCCAACGGCAAACATATTTTTTCCAAAGGTTGTTTTGTTCCAAACAACCCATAAGATCGCCGTGATGACGATCACATACCAGACGTAATTTGGGATAGGTGTACCGCCAAGCGAGATCACGCTGCCCTTGATAAAATTATTAAAGCCCGTGTCCAGCCCGGAAAGGGATTGGCCGTTGTTGTTGCCGCTCATCAAAAAAAGCAGCAGTGCACCGTATACGATCAGTTGTGTCGAAAGTGTAACGATAAAGGGGTGGAGATGAAAGGTCGCTGTGCAATAGCCGTTGATCAGACCGATCAGTGCACCAATGGCAAGCACGATCAGAAAAACGGCGAAAACGGGAAGGGTATCAAGTCCGGGGAACATTTTACCGGCATAGTCAGAGCTTTGCAAAAGTGCGGCGGAAATGCAGGCAACAAGACCCACGATGCGTCCCGCGGAAAGATCTGTACCGGTCAGTATAATGGCCCCCGCAATACCAAGTGCAATGGGGAGGTTGGCCGCAGACAGAGAAATGATATTGATAATAGACGGCCAGGATAAAAAGCGAGGATTGACGCATTGGATCACGATGATGGCGGCAACCAGAAAAATATACAAAGAATTGTTGATCAGCAGCTCTGTGAGATAGCTGCGCCGCTCGTGACGGTCCAATGCTTTAAAATTTTCTATAGCTTTGATTTTCATAAAAGACTCCTTGTGTTTTGCCGCATCAAACGTTTTGGGCGGCCAGAGTCATGATCTCCTCTTGGGTCGCGGTGGCGGCATTGACCTCGCCTGTGATCTCACCGCCGGACATCACGTAAATGCGGTGACAAACGCCCAGCAGCTCAGGCAACTCGCTTGAGGCCATCAAAATAGACTTTCCGGCCTCTGCCAGCTCCTCCATCAGCTGATAGATCTCATATTTGGCGCCTACGTCAATGCCGCGCGTCGGCTCGTCCAGCAGCAATACGGCGGGGGTGGTCAACAGCCATCGCGCCAATATGACCTTTTGCTGATTGCCACCGGATAAAGTGCGGATCTGTGTGCTGCGCGAGGCTGTTTTTACTGCCAGGCGGTGGATCATATGATCGGTGTCCTTGCGCCTTTTTTGATCGGATATCAAAATGCCGGCACGGCGATATTTTTGAAGGGCAGAGAGCGTGGTGTTATCGGTGATGCTTAAAATACCGAAAATACCGGTGGCACGTCGTTCCTCGGTCAAAAATGCAAAGCCGTTGGCAATGGCCTCTCGCGGTGAGCGATTCAGGATCTTTTTTCCGTTAAGCAGCAGTGTTCCGCTTTCGCGTGCCGAAATGCCGAAAATGTTTTCCAGCAGCTCGCTTCTGCCCGCGCCCGCCAATCCTGCCAGCCCCACGATCTCGCCGCGACGCAGGTTAAGAGAAGCATTTTTGACGGGCGCGTAGCGAGAGCAAAGATCTTTGATCTCAAAAATGACCTCGCCCGGCACCGACCGTTTGGGCGGAAACCGCTCGGTCAACTCACGCCCTACCATCAGTCGTATGATCTTATCCATCGTCATATCAGCGGCCGCCTCGGTGGCCACGTGTGCGCCGTCTCGCATCACGGTGATATCGTCGGAGATCTGCAGGATCTCCTCCATTTTGTGTGAGATATAAATAATGCCGCAGCCTCGTGCGCGCAGGGTTCGTATGATGCGGAACAGGTGCCCGACCTCCTCGTCTGTAAGC
>JAZQWJ010000002.1:0-71431 GCA_045632285.1 Eubacteriales bacterium
CCTCAAGATGAGATATCCCTCCAGACTTGATCTGGTAAGGTCACTTGTAGACTACGAGTTTGATAGGTCGAAGGTGGAAGTGCAGTAATGCATGTAGCTGATCGATACTAATAGACCGAGGGCTTGAACTTTTTGATACCCTTACAATTCGGGTATCCTGTTCAAACCAATCCAATTTCTTGAGTTTCGCTCTACTCACCAATTCTCTTTGTTCGGTTTCCAATGGACATTTAAAAAGCCGCCTTTACAGGCGGTTTTTTTCGTTATCTACTTGATTTGTTTATCGTACGGTGTTATAATGATAACAGCAATAACTGCTTAGGAGGCGCCCTATGAGAAAGATTAGAATTGCCCAGATCGGGCTTAATCAATACAGTCACAGCGGCGAGATCTTTGACACCTTGGTCAAATTTCCCGAGCTGTTTGAGATTGCGGGCTACGCGCTGGTAGAGGATGAGCGTGAAACCTGCGAGAGGAAGATCAAGCATTTTGACGGCTATCCGGAGTTGACATTAGAGCAGATCCTGAATGATCCAACCATCGAGGCCGTAGCCGTGGAAACCGACGAGATCCACCTGACAAAGTACGCACAGATGGCGGCAGAGCACGGTAAGCACATCCATATGGAAAAGCCGGGCGGCGCCGATCTTGCAGCCTTTGAGAAGCTGATCAATACCGTCAAGGCACAAGGCAAAGTATTTCACATCGGTTATATGTATCGTTACAATCCCTTTATTCGTGAGGCTATTGAGGGCGCAAAACGGGGCGATTTTGGCGAGATCTACAGCGTGGAGGCGCATATGAGCCGTTATGATCCCCCTGCAGTGCGAGAGTGGTTTAATACCCTACCTGCGGGGATGATGTTCTACCTCGGCTGTCATTTGGTGGATCTGGTACTACAGATCAAGGGCGAGCCTAAAAACGTGATACCGATGACCTTTGCCACGGGTAAGGAGGGAATCGTATCTCCTGATTATGGATTTGCTATGCTAGAATATGACAGCGGCTATTCCTTTGTACGGATGTCCGGTGTGGAGGTTGGAGGAACGTCACGCCGCCAGTTGGTGCTGGTGGGTGAAAAAAAGACGCTGGAGATCAGACCCCTTGAAAAGAGCTTGACCGCAGAGGAAAAGGAGCACTTTGGCCCTGCTAAATATGCTTTGACCACTGAGCGCGATGAACGCACACTGGATGAAAATGGTAAGACCGTGAAAAAGCATGAAAAAAGCGAGATCTTCTGTCGCTACGATGATATGCTGCAGGCTTTTGCCGCTATGGTGCGCGGGGAGAAGGAAAATCCCTATACCACCGATTACGAGCTGATGCTTTATCGCACGTTGCTAAAGTGTTGCGGAAAATAATGCTCATATTTGACAAAAGAACCTACAAAATGAAAATTCTCTGACTTAAAACAAGAAAATTATAAACAAAAATTAGAAAAAATGGCAAAAATATTGGAATGCTGTCAAAAATCAAAAGAACCGCGAGAAAACTCTCGCGTTTCTTTTGATTTTGTCAAATCTTAAGATCGGGATTTTCGGCAAAGTGCTTCAGCATGACGATGGGCTCGGTTTTGGAGGTGTTGGTAATGGTCACGCCTGCTTTGGCGGCGGCCTCGGTTACAAAGAACTCGTCGTTGGTCAACTCGCCGTAACGGATCAGCGTAGGCGTTTCAATCTCCCAATCGCCGCACGTACCGTGACCCTGCAGCAGGATAAAGCCATAGGCGGCAGCATCGGAGATAGTCACACTCTTGCCGGGCTGTACCGTCAGGCGCTTGGCAGAAACCTCGGGGCACTTATAGCAGATCCACTCCTCGGTATAGTCCTCGTTCTCGGTGATGACAACAGGCTTCATAAAGCGATTTTTGCTGAAATTGGGATCAACGTTCTTTTCCCAGTCGATCACATCTACAAGATAGTCAAAATTGCCCTTTTCCTCGTCGGGGCAATTTTTCCACAGCAGATCCTCAGAAACCGTGTGACCGCCGTAAAGCACAGACTGATACATAGCATAGACGTCACTTGCAAACTGGGGCTCGTAGGTACACATGCTTGCAGGAGCATGCAACACGCCAGGGGGGACGTCCCAGCCGGTGTCAAGGGTGATCTTGTAGGCCTGCGACAGATCAAGCAGGTGATTGTCGCCCTTTGTGAAACTCATCAGTGCCTGTTTGACCTCTTCCTTGGTGGTCTCAGGGCGCAGTCCAAAGAAGGTGTAGCCAAATTCACCCTCGTAGTTGTTCATCTGAGCGGGAAAAAAGTACATTTCGGGCTTACCGTCTGCGCCTACACGTTTTGCGTGCTCATCACGGTGATGGATATGGTGAGGAAGGGGTCCCAGATTGTCAAAAAATTTAGAAAACATCGGCCATTTGCCGTATTTTTCAAACAGCGCATCGCCAATGATCTCGCCTTTCAGCTCCTCTACCGCGTCGCGCAGCAGCACACGCTCGCTGCCGTCGGCAGAAACGATATAGCTGAGGCCCTCGTCATCGGGGGTGAGGGGACCATTTTCTGCGTGGGTGGTAGAGGCAAACCAGCGCTCGTCAATGCCGCCGCGCTCGGCGCCAAGAGCATAGTAGTCATCGGGATGCAGCTTGATTCGCTTTGCAGGACGGCAGAAGGCGCGGGGCACCCAGGTGGGGGCAAGGCGCAGGATGCCCTTGCCCTCGTCAAGCAATTTTTTTGCAACAGACATAACGGTTCTCCTTAAAATTCAATTTTATAGGTGGCAAAAATGCCTTGCTCAGTAGAGGTAAATGAAAGGGTATTACCTTCGATCACAGCAGGGATCTCAGTACCCTTTGGCAGTTGCACAAGGCGTTTGGGGGGCTTTTTGCAATCCAGCGAAATGTCAAAATTCTCCACCTTGCGGGCAAAATGCTTGGTGCTCATCAGTACGGTGTGCAAGAGCAGACCGTCATCTGCTTCAAACACCGTGATCTCCACGTCATCGGGGGCGGTGGAGCGCAACGAGGAAGCAAAGCCAAGCTCGCGCACCAAGAGATTTAGCAGAATCTCGCGGTGGTCATAAAGCTCCAGACACTCAATGGGGAATGCCGACCACACCACGCGACCCTTGCCGAAATTCTTTACAAGCATTGCGGGGATCTCGGTGGATATACCGGGAGGATTGGAGTGGATGGAAGCAAAGCGGATCTCACCCTGATTGGTGTAGGGCAGCGTTACGGTAGCCAATACATCGGCGTCGCCCGCAGTATCAAGAATAGGTGCCGTAGTTTTGAACTGCAAGGGGTATTTTTTGTTATAATGGCCAAAGATATCGCCCGCGCGATCGGTGGGGGCAATGTAGACCTCGCTTTCTACAGTGCGGCCCTTGACCTTTGCGCCAAAGAATTTTTCAAGCAGAATGCCGCAATCGCCGCCGCTGAAATAGAGGCTGCCGCCGTTTTGTACGTAATTCACGATGCGGTCAAGATCGGCGCGATCCTCGTCGGTCAGCATTGGTGCCATCAGTACCTTGTAGCCATTCAGATCGTGGAATGTGCCGGTTACACCGCACAGAATATTGGCGCCAACGGCCGTTTCAACCGTGTTCAACGCGCCTGCATAGTTGGTCATTTTCTCACCGCGAGGATTAAATTTGCTCTTTAAACTGTAGTAAAGTCCCAGTTCCTCCATAGGCTTGCCCTTCATATAAACATCATAAGGCTCAAGCTCGCCAAAAACTTGGCCAAGTCGCTCGTAAACGCGGGCGTCAAGGGTGCCGACAGGGTCGATGGCATCGATCACAAGGGTGGCACCGTGATTGGCGGCAGTGACCGCTGTGGCAGAGCGCAGCACGTCAAGGGACTTGAGCTGGGTGTGGGTGGAAAGACCGGGAGAGCAGCGGGTCAACATAAATTCAAAGGGCTGATTTTGCGTAATGCTGCGGTAGAATTTGCACACGAACGAGTGAGAGTACACGCCGTGGTACAGATCGCCGCCGGCGTAATCGCAGGCAGAAACGACCTCTTCACAGTTTGCACTTTTGCTGCTGGGCAGGGCAGAGAAGGCAACGTTATGCTCCACGCTGACACCGGGGATCAGGGATTTGGTCAGGTCGGTGACCCAATGGGCAAACTCGCCCATCCATTCTCTGCGCTTGTGCATATGGAGCAGCCAGCGCGCATCGCTCCAATTTTCCTCGATCGGGAGCTCGCCCCCAACCTCCTTTGCCCAGCGCGCCTTGCAATGCTCACAATGGCACATATGGGGCCAGAACAGCATGTCGTAAAACATACCCTCAACCGTAAAGTATTCGGCCATTTCACGGATCTGTGTGGCGACAAAGTCACGGTAACCGGGGTTGTTGGGGCAGCACAGGCCATAGCGTGCGCCCTTGGCTGCATCGGTAAAATCGCCATGGGCGATCTCGCTTTTTTCATCGCGCTTCGAGCGGCCGTTGGGGCTCACCATCCGCCATTCTGGATGGCGGTCGTGCTCTACGGTGTTATAGATCAGGCTGTAATATCCCGTAACCGTTATGCCGTTTTCGTGACAAAGGTCAACAAGGCGGCGCATAGCATCCTCACGCCCCACAAAGGCCTTGTGCATCTTACCCGATGCAGTGGGGTAATAGCAAAGTCCCACGTGGGATTGAAAATACAGCATCGCATTCTGGAGCTTGGCCTTCTTCAGGCAGGCAACGTAGGCCTCGGGATCAAATTCCGACAGAAAGGTGGGATCCCAATCGTCAATGTGCATATCGCAAAGATGGCGACGGAACGAAGTTTTAAACCACATATTGCAAGATCCTTTCACTTTTTTCTTGATTTTATCACAGAAATGATATATAATAAAGAAACCAACGTTCACAAAAATAGCATTTTGGGCTTTTGTAAGGAGAAACGTATGCTTGAGATCATGATGGATGAGCTGAAAACGGCCACCAAGGATTTTTATAATATGACGGGCATCAAGATTGCATTGTACGATGAGATGCGGCGGCATTTGTTCACCTATCCCGAGAGAATGTGTGATTTTTGCCGTACCGTGCGCAAAAGCGATAAGCTTGCCGACAAATGTCTGGACTGCGATCGCCTTGGCTTTGACACCTGCGACAAAACGCGCAAGCCCTACATCTACCACTGCCATATGGGACTTTCCGAGGCCATTACGCCGATCTGCGAGGGGGAAGAGATCATTGGTTATATGATGATGGGACAGATCCTTTGCGACGGTGACCGTGACCTTGTCGAGGCCGCCATTTGGGCAACTTCCGAGCAAAATACCCCCCAACGGGATGAGTTTTACACCGGCTTGGAGCAGCTGCGCAGCGTTGACAGAGCCTTTGTATCCTCCGCTCTCAGCGTGATGTCCATGTGCGTGTGCTATTTGCACTCCAACAGAATTATCGAGCGCCGCAGCGAGGATTTTTCCGCTCGCCTGCGCACCTACGTTGATCGCCATTATACCGAGCCCCTGTCGGTGGCCGAGCTTTGCCGCCGCTTGTACATTTCCAAAAGCAAGCTGTATCAGCTCTCGGTCAAGGCCTTTGGCATGGGTGTATCGGATTATATTCGGGAGCGGCGCATTGAAAAAGCCAAGAGGCTGCTGAAAAGCACGCAAAAGCCCGTGGCACAGATCGCCGCCGAGGTGGGCTTTCAGGATGCCAATTTCTTTACCCGCAGCTTTAAAAAGGCTGTTGGCCTGCTCCCCAAGGAATACCGCAAAAACGAAATTACCCCCCAAACGGTATAAGAAAAGCCGCCGAATGGCGGCTTTTCTTATACTTACTCTATGCTTTTGATCCAGCCCAATATCATTTTTCCAAGAATAGGCACTCCCTGTTCGTCAGTTTGCTTGCAATAGGTACAGTGCTTGCCGTGCATCAAGTGATAGGTCAGCTTGCGCTCGTCATATCCAAAATGGCGCAGAGTCGTAAGGGTCAGTGCGGTCTGCTCCAAGCGGCCGTACATGTCGTTGTCGGATACCACAAAGCACATGGGGGGATAGTTGGCCGAATCAACGTGATACAGCGGTGCGCTGTCGTCGATCATCACGCGGCGTGGGTCGATCCCGCGCTCGCGCAGGACGTTATAATGGCAGGTGGGCTGCCCCGCATCGTGAAAATACCCCGCAACGGGTAAAGAAAAGCCGCTTTCAGCATACCAACGCTTATCAAAGCACAGCATCATAGAAAGATAGGCACCCGCCGAGCTACCGCCCACAAACAGGCGATCGCAGCGACCGTATTGGGCAATGTGATCGGAGAGCCATTGCAGAGCCTCGGCTGCATCCTTCACAAAATCCGGATAGCTTGCTTCGGGGTACATTCGATAGTTACAGGAAGCCACAGCTATTCCGTTTTCGGCAAGATAGGGGGCATTAATGCGTGTGGCGCTACCGCTCTTATCACCGCCCTCCAGACCGCCACCGTGAAAGTAGACAAACAGGTCAAACGAGGGACTATCGGGTAGGTAAAGATCCAAAAACGAGGTACCGTATTGCAGATTTTCGTATTTTTTCATCGTAACACTCCTTATAAGCAGAGGCAGAGCAGAAAATACAGCAGGGGAATAGCGGCAGTTGCCAAAAGCGTTGTACCCGGTGTGCAGGGCACCGCTCTTTCGATACCGCTATGTTATTTCTTTTCGATCAACGCATCAAAGCGTGTGAGATCGGTGCCGTTGCCGGCGGCTAAAATGATGGCGATCTCATCGCCCGACAGCACCGAGGGAGAGCCTGTTTTGTCGGGAGAATACATCCCCACGTAGTGGCCACCGAACGGCTCGCCCTCGCGGGTCAGCTGCACGGGCTCGCTCCAATGGACCATATCGTCGCTTTCTCGGATCTCCATAACGTGGTTGACCATGCCGCCGTTGGGCTTGAGGCGCGCAAGGCAGGCAGACATCAGATATTTGCCGTATTTTGTGGCGTAGATCACTCTGGGATGCCAGCCGGCAAGCGCAACGGGGCTTTCCTTGCCAAGATTGCCTGCCTCGCAAAATGCGCCGTTATAGTACTTGACAAAATCGCCCATCACGCCATCGCAGCGCTTACGCGTGCGAGCTACGTAGATGTCGCAATCGGTCCAATGGCGCAAATTGGTATCGGCCTTGATGATGTTGTAGTACAGATAGATATAGTCGCCTTCAGGCTCCACAAAGATCGAAAAATCGCCGCTGCCAAAGGAGATCGGCCCCATGGGCTGGCCTTTTTTGCCATCGTTTTCGGGCGAAAAGGCCTCGGTAAAGCAAACGGTCTCGGCGGTCAGTACCCAGCGGTCAAATATCCAGCTTTTGCCCTCGTCGTCCGAGTGCATCAGTCCCACGTGGCGGAAATCCGAGTCAAAGGCGGGCTTGTCACAGTAGCCAAAGGCATCGTAGCCGGTACCGCGGCCACGCCAAGCGGTTTCATTATGGAAAAAGCAGAAAAAGCGATGCGTGCCGGGGCAAATGTAAAGGCCAAAGGGCCAGATGGCGCCTCTTGCCTTGATGCCTTCGGGGTAGCGGATGCCCGAAAAGGCATAGTCGGCGTGTCCGTCACCAAAATTCAACGAGATCGGCCAGACCTCCTGAAGATCCTCAAAGCAGCTGCCGCAAAACATGCCGATGTGCCCGGAATTGGTGTGACCCGCCATCGCCCATAGCTTGCCGTCCACGTCGCGATAGGTGGCCAACGTTCCGTCGGAGCGGATACCGTCGGCCCGCTTGAACGGCGTTTCATATTGCGCACCCACAGTGAGATTGTATTTCTTCAAAAGCTTCATAACAGCGCTCCTTTTCAAGGCTTTATTATTATTATAAAGTAATTAAGAAGCCTTGTCAAGAAAACAGAAAATTTTTCTGTTCAAATGCGGTTGACAAAAGCGCGGACAGCTTTTATAATGTAAGTGATCTTTATTGAGGAGGGAATAAAAATGGTAAACGTATCTGTTGATTTCAGTCAAAAAACGGGCAAGATCAAGCCTATGCACGCCGTCAACAACGGCCCTGTTTGTAAGGTGGGAGATCAGTATCAGGGCTGGAACGACAACAACAATCTAAAGGCTTATGCCGCCGCAGGCATTCCCTTTGCCCGCACCCACGATGCATCCTTTTTTGCTTCATACGGTCTGGAGCATACCGTGGATGTCAAGGCGATCTTCCCTGATTTTAACGCCGACGTCAACGACCCTGCCTCCTACGATTTTGTTTGTACCGACAACTATATGAAAATGATCGAAATGGCAGGCACCAAGGTGTTCTACCGTCTGGGGCATCGCATCGAGCACGAGGTGAAAAAGTACGGCACGCTGCCCCCTGCAGATTTTCAAAAGTGGGCCGAGATCTGCGAGCATATCATCCGCCACTATACCGAGGGATGGGCAGATGGCTATCATATGGACATTCAGTATTGGGAGATCTGGAACGAGCCCGATCTTGACCCCGACGACTCTAAAAATAAGCGCACCTGGGGCGGCACCAAGGCGCAGTTCTTTGAGTTTTATCACATTGCCGCAACTCATCTCAAATCTAAATTCCCCCATCTGAAGATCGGCGGCCCCGCCATTGCGGGCAAGATGGATTGGGCAGAGGACTTTCTCGCGCAGCTGAAGGCACCGCTGGACTTTTTCTCCTGGCACGTTTATGCCCATACCGTAGAAAAGGTTGCAGACAGAGCCGCCCGTGTACGCGTTTTGCTTGACAAATACGGCTTTACCGAAACCGAGAGCATCCTGAACGAGTGGAACTACGTCCTTGCTTGGGAAACACAGCCCCTGCGTTACAGCCACAGGATGCAGCGCGAGCTAAAGGGCGCCTCCTTTAATCTTGCCGTTATGACCGCATGCCAGCTTGGCAGTGTGGATATGCTGATGTACTACGATGCCCGCCCCACGGGATGGAACGGTCTGTTTGACCCCGCCGAGCTGGATCATTGCTTCAAGGCCTACTACGCGCTTTATGCCTTTAACGAGCTGTATAAGCTGGGCGAGGGCGCCAAGGTAACGACCGTGGGCGAAAACGGTTATGCGTTGGCCGCTTGCAACGGTAACGAGGCCGCCGTGACCCTGTGCCATTACGACGATGACGACAACGCTGCCCCCCGCAGCTTTGCGGTGGAGCTTTGCGGTCTTGGCGGCGAGAACGGTACCGAGGTCGAGGTCTTTGTGCTGGATAACGACCGTGACCTGACTCTTTCGGAAAAGCTGACCTTCTTCGGTGATCGCTTTATCTGGGAAAAGGAGCTGCCTGTTAACGCTTGCTATCTGTTGAAGCTGAAGAAAAAATAACCGCCAAAAACAAAAAAGAGCCGCATATGCGGCTCTTTTTTGTGTGACTCAGTGAGTCAGGAAGAACATTGCTGCAAACAGGGCAGTGATGACCCAAGTGCCAACGTTGACCTCCTTGATCTTGCCGGTAAAGGCCTTGATCGCAACGTATGCAACCAAGCCAAAGGCAATACCGTAGGAGATGTTGTAGGTAAAGGGCATCATAGCAATGGTCAGGAATGCGGGAAGGGAAATAGCGGGATCGGCCCAATCAATGTCCTTCACGCAGCCCATCATCAAAATGCCAACGTAGATCAGTGCAGCAGCATAAGCGGTTGCGGGGATCAGTGCGGCAACGGGGGCAAGGAACATCGCAATAAAGAACATTGCGGCGGTGAACATAGAGGAAAGGCCGGTGCGTCCGCCTGCACCAACACCTGCCGAGGATTCGACGTAGGTGGTAACAGTGGAGGTGCCGCAAACGGCGCCGGTGCAGGTTGCAATAGCGTCTGCCAGCATAGCACGGTTCATATTGGGAACCTCGTCCTCGCCCTTTTCGTTCTTGATCAGCAGATCGCCACCGCGGCAAGCGCCGTACAGCGTGCCCATGGTATCAAACATATCAACCATGCAGAAGGCAAGTGCGGTGGTGGCAAAGGCCACGATCAGCTCGCCAACGTTATGAGTCAGCAGATAGAACTCAAAGTTAAAGCCCTCGGTAAACACCTTGCCAACGGCGCCGGTGCCAAAGTCCTTAAAGGCAACAAGGGGATTGAGGGTCTTGTCTGCCCAGAAATTCGTGTAAAAGCCCTCTACGGTAAAGCCCAGTGCATAGTAAAGAACGGCCGCACCGAGAATGCCCCAAAGGATAGAGCCCTTTACACCCTTCTTGGACATAACAGCAATGGCAATGACAGCGGCAATGGTCACAAGCAAAGGCATTACAGAGCCCCAGGTTGCGCTGCCAAGCAGGTTGAAGGAAGCAAGATTGACCTTGGTTGCGGGATCGGCTACCACCAGACCGGAGTTCTGCATACCGATAAAGGCGATAAACAGACCGATACCTGCGGGGATAGCCATCTTGACTGCTGCGGGGATAGAGTCAAAGATCACGCGGCGCAGGCCGGTTACGGTCAGCAGGATAAAGATCACACCGTCAACCAGGCAGAAGAGCAGGGCGTTGGCGTAGGTAAAGCCAAGGCCGAAGCAAGCGGTATAAACGAAAAATGCGTTCAGACCCATACCGGAGGCCTGAGCCAGGGGGAGATTGGCCAAAAGACCGATCAGCACAGTGCCGACCACGGCCGAGAGTGCGGTTGCGATGTAGATCGCACCAAAGGAAACGGTTCCAAGCTCAGAGAACATACCGGGGTTGACCATCAGAATATAGGCCATTGCCATAAAGGTGGTCAGACCAGCGATCAGCTCTGTTCTGATCGTTGTGCCGCGTTCTTCAAGCTTGAAGAAGCTGTTGAGTTTTGCTTTCATTGTTTTGCATCCTCCTCATTATACTCTGCTATGTATGGCAGGTTGCGGAAATACTCGCCGCAATCAAGACCGTAACCGATCACAAAGTGATCGGGAATGGTAAAAAGGGCTTTGTCGGGTGTAAACTCAACCAAACGGCGGTCGGGCTTATCCAACAGGGTGATCACGCGCAAGGAAAGGGGATTGCGTGCGCGCAACAGCTTAACAAGATCGTTTAACGTGCGTCCCGTATCGATGATGTCCTCAACGATGACTACGTGATAATCCTTGATGTCCTGATCAAGATCCATCGTGATCTTGACAGCACCCGTAGAGACAGTGCCGTTATAATAGCTCTTGGCACACATAAAGCCGATCTCACAGGGCACCGATACTGCACGGCACAGGTCGGCCATAAAGACAAAGGCGCCTTTTAGTACACTGACAAGCAGGATGGGACGGCCGTCGTAAATGGCGTCGATCTCCTTGCCCGCCTTTACGATGGCGGCGTCGATCTCTTCTTTGGTGATCAAAATGCGCTTGATCTTGCCTTGGTATTCGTTGATAGAGTGAAAGGTCTCTGCAGGCATAAAAAACTCCTTTTGAGGATTTCTTATTCTCATTATACAATATATAGTTTTGTTTTTCAATAGGGTTTGCACATTTTGTGTCGAAAATGTGAAGATTTTTTGATGATATTTTGTTTTTTCTCCACCAAAGAAAGAGAATTATAAAAAAGCGTGCAAGAAGTTTTTTCTCCTTGCACGCTTTTGTCATCAATCAAGGTGGGGGAATATCTTTACGCTTTTATCCTCGCAGACCGTGTCAAGGCAATATTTGCCCCTTGTAATGGGTTCGCGATCCTGCCATTTGCCACCCGTAAAGTCGGGGACGTCAATCGGCGCACCGCCCTTTTGGATGGATTGCTCGGAGAGGGCACCGATCGAAAGCCACAGCACGCTGTCATAGGCGTCGATGGGGGTATTCGTGCCGTTTTTCACGCTTTCCACAAAGGCACGGCATACCAGCCAGTCCATGCCGCCGTGGCCGCCGCGGGGGCCCATCTCCACGTATTCGCGGTGCAGGGGGTGGTCGTATTTTTCAAAGTATTCCTTTTCGTTGTTTTCCACACCCTCCGCCATTCCTTTCAGGTAAACGGCCTTGCGCTCCTCGGTATACAGGCCTTTGGTGCCGCGCACGGTAAAATTGCGGCTGTAATAGGGGCGGGGAATGGTGGTGTCCAGTGAAAGCACAACGGTCTCACCGTTTGCGCAGGTGATCACCGTGGTTACGATGTCGGCTTGCTTATAATCGATCTTGGCGTATTCGCTGTCGGGGCCAAAGCGCTCGGCTGCGTGGTCGCGCAATCCCACCGCTTTCGAGGCAAAGGAGGCTAACTTGACCATACGGTTGCCGCGGTTGAGATTCAGTACCTTGGAAATGGGGCCAAAGGCGTGAGTGGGGTAATTTTCGCGGTTGCCGTTGATGTAATGAGCCAGGCGATAGTGAGGGGGATCCTTGATCTCCAAGCGGTCAAACAGATCCTCGTTGGCAAGATAGTGGGCATAGGCACCGTTACAGTGAACGATCTCACCGAAAAGGCCAAGATCACGCATGTGCAATGCCATCATTTCACGGCGACCGTAGCAGCAGTTTTCCAGCATCATCAGGGGTGTTTTGGTTTTTTCATAGACCTCGATCAGCTCAAAGCATTCCTCAAGCGTTTGCGAGCAGCCGACCTCTATGCCCGTATACTTGCCCGCCAGCATAAACTCCTTGGCAAGGGCGGGGCGGTTGTCCCAGCCTGTCATCAGCATCACCGCATCCACGGTGGGATCGGAGAGAATATCGTGATAATCGGTGGTAAGGATGGGGGCGGGCTTGCCCTTATCAAGGCAGATCTGCTTGCCCTTTTCCAGCCGTTCGGTGGAAAGATCGCACAGATAAGCGATCTCTACGTCTGCCATTTGAGCAATGCAATGATGCAGCACACCGCAGCCGCGCACACCAAGGCCAACGTAACCCAGCTTGATCGTTTCTTTCATAATGTAACACTCCTTTCGGGAATATGCTTTCATTATACAAGGTTCAAAAGCAGATGTAAAGCCTAAAATTGGATAATTTTGTTTGATTTTGGACATTTTTGGGAATGCGGCTGCAAAAGCAAAAGCAGCGGCGAGACCTCGCCGCTGCTTGCTCATTATAGGCCGTATTCTTTTGCCAATGCGGCAAAAGCCGGCAGAGAACGCCGGATGCGCTCCTTGTCCACGCAATATGCAATGCGTACGTAACCGCTGACACCAAAATCGTCGCAGGGGACTACCAGGATCTCGTGAGTCTTGGCACGTTCAAAGAATTTGTAAGCGTCTGCCTCGGGGGACTTGACAAACAAATAAAATGCACCGTCGGGCTTAACGCATTCAAAGCCATAGGCCGAGAGATTGTTGTAAAGCAGATCGCGGTTGACCTTATAGGCCTCCACGTTTACCTTGGCGTCGATGCATCGGGCGATCACCTGCTGCATCAGGCTGGGAGCGCACACGTAGCCAAGCGAGCGACCTGCGCCGCAAACGGCCAGATACAGCTCCTGTGCGTCCTCTGCCTTGGGGCAGACTGCAATGTAGCCAATGCGCTCTCCGGGCAGAGAAAGAGACTTGGAATAGGAATAGCACACCAACGTATTGTCATATTCCTTCATCAAATAAGGCACGTCCACACCTGCATAGACCAGCTCGCGATAGGGCTCGTCCGCAATGAGATAGATGGGGTGGCCGTATTCGGCAGATCTGCGCTTCAGCACCGCGCACAGGGCCTGTACGGTCTCCTTAGAATAAACCACACCGCTGGGGTTGTTGGGGGAATTGACGATCACCGCCTTGGTGCGAGGGGTGATCTTGGATTCAAAGTCGGCAATATCCACCTGAAAGGTCTTTTCCATCGGTTGGCTGACCACCAGCTTGCCGCCTGCGTTTTCCACAAACACGCGATATTCGGTAAAGAAGGGGGCAAATACGATGCACTCGTCCTCAGCGCCATCCTCCATCAAGGCCTTCAGGCAAATGGAAAGAGAGGCTGCGGCACCGCAGGTCATATAGATCATATTGGGGCTGATATCCACGCCGAAGCGTTTTTGGATGTTCTCAGCGATCACGCGGCGCACGTTAGCATCACCCTGAGCCGAGGTATAGCCGTGGAGCAGGACCGAGTCTTCGGTCCTCAGCAGCTCTGCAATGGTTGCGTTTACCTCTGCGGGGGCGGGGACACTGGGGTTGCCCAGACTAAAGTCAAAGACCTTGTCACCGCCGATCTCGGCGGCACGGGTCTTGCTGTATTCAAAAATTTCACGGATGATCGAGCGCTTGCTGCCAAGGCCGAACATTTTTTGATTGTAGCTCATAGTATCACCTGAATGTTTAGATTCCAAGTAGGATCCTTGCATTTTGGCCAAGGATCTTCTCTTGCGTTTGGTCGTCGGGGGAAAGGGAGCACAGGCGTGCAACGTCATCACCAATATGGCTCCATGGGCTGTCAGAGGCAAAAAGGATGCGGTCGGCGCCGTGCTTTTGTACAACGCGGCAAAAATCCTCTTTTGCGGTATAGCGCAAAATATACGCGGTGTCAAAATAGACGTCTTGTCCGCACAAAAGCTCCAGTACACCGTCAAGCATGGCAATGCCGCCCAGATGAGCCAGCACCAGCTTGCGATAGGGGATCGCCTCGATCACGCGGCGCGCCCGTTCGGGCGTACAGCGCACAGGTTGCCCATAAAAGGCGCAATCCAGACCCGCGTGGGTCAGTACGATCAAGCCGTGTCGCTTGGCGGCAGCCAAAATGCGCAGATAGCCCTCATCGTCAAAAAAGGTCTCCTGATAATCGGGGTGGATTTTAACGCCAAGAAAGCCTTGCTCCGCAAGCCATGCCATTTTTTCTTCAATGTCATCGCATTTGGGGTGGATGGCTCCAAAGGAGATCAGCCGGTTAGTGCTGCTTTTTTGATCGCGGTTCAGCCCTGCGGCATAGGCGTTTACGCTTTCAAATTTGTCTGGATTGGTCAGTACGGGCAGATTGATGGCAAGATCAACGCCTGCGGCGGCCATTTGGCCTGAGAGGGCGGCTGTCGTTCCGTCTGAAAAAGAGGGGATCCCGCCTTTGTGTGAAAGATGCGCAATGGTCTTTTCTGCCATCGCATCCGGAAAAACGTGCGTATGAAAATCAATGATCATAGCGACTCCCGTTTATCAGATATTGTGCAGCTCCTCGCAAGAAACAGTCTTGATGCCATTGGCGGTCAGGATCTCGTCTACCTTGTTCCCGTCAGAGGCCTTCAGCACAACGTAAGCCTCGTTAGAGTCAATAGAAAGGCCGTACATATATTCAATATTCACACCGTTTTCGTCAATGCTCTTCAAAAGGCCCTGCAGGCTGCCGACCTCGTGGGGGATCTTGATGATCGAAACGTCGGAGAGCAGAGAGGAAAATCCGTTCTCGGAAAGCTTTTCCTTGCCCTTGGCGGCATTATTCACGATCAAGCGGAGCAAGCCGAATTCGGTGGTGTCGGCAAGGCTGAGAGAAAGAATGTTGACGTCATTTTCTTTCAAAACGTTTAACACCTCAGAAAGTCTGCCGGATCTGTTTTCAATAAATACGGTCAACTGTTTTGCAAACATGATAATTTCCTCCTTAATTAATAAAGCTTGCGCTTATCGATAACGTGAACGGCCTTACCCTCGCTTCTCATCAGGGTCTGGGGCTCTACGATGCGGATCTTGGCGTTGATGCCCAACGCCTGCTGGATCACGTGGCCGATCTTCTTTGTCATAGCCTCGATGGCGCGTACCTCGTCGGTATAATACTTCTGATCCAGCTCTACTTGAATTTCAAGCGTATCCAGGTTGTTGACGCGGTCTACGATCATCATATAATGAGGGGTGACCTCCTCTACCTCGATCAGTGCCGCCTCTACCTGGCTTGGGAATACGTTAACGCCGCGGATGATCAGCATATCGTCCACACGGCCCTTAAAGCGGGAGATGCGGGCACTGGTACGACCGCACGCACAGGTGGAGTGATCGATGCTGGTCAGGTCCTTGGTGCGGTAGCGGATCATGGGGATGCCTTCCTTGGTAAGGGTGGTAAAGACCAGCTCGCCGGTCTCACCGTCGGCCACGGGCATAAGCGTGGCAGAGTTCAGCACCTCGGGGTAGAAGTGATCCTCGCACACGTGCAGACCTGCGTGATGCTCACAGTCGCAGGCCACACCGGGGCCCATGATCTCGCTGAGGCCGTAAATGTCGAAGGCCTTGATGTTCAGCTTTGTCTCAATATCGTGGCGCATTTTTTCGGTCCAAGGCTCGGCGCCGCAGATGGCTGCACGCAGCTTGACCTTGTCCAAAAGGCCCTCGGCGGCCAGCACCTCGGAGATGTGAAGCAGATAAGAGGGGGTGCAGGCAATGGCGGTGGCGCCAAAGTCCGCCATCATCGTGGTCAGCTTTTTAGAATTGCCCGTGCTCATCGGCACAACGGTGGCACCGATCTTTTCAGCGCCGCCGTGGGCGCCGAGACCGCCGGTGAACAGACCGTAGCCATAGGCGATCTGAATGATGTCATTTTTGCTGACACCTGCCATAGAAAAGCATCTGGCAACACATTCGGCCCAAATATCCAGATCACGTCTGGTATAGCCCACCACAGTGGCCTTTCCGGTGGTTCCGCTGGAGGCGTGGATACGTACGATCTCGGAATTGGGGACGGCAAACAGCCCAAAGGGGTAGTTGTCACGCAAGTCATCCTTGGTGGTAAAAGGGAGCTTGGTGATATCCTCAATGCCCTTGATATCGCCGGGCATCAAGTCAACTGCCTGCATTTTTTTGCGGTAGAATTCCACGTTGTGATAAACGTAATCCACCAGCTTTACAAGCCGTTTGCTTTGCAGAGCGGTCATTTCATCGCGACTCATGCATTCTTTGGTTTCATTCCAGATCATATTTTATCATCTCCTTTGTTATTTTGCTTCATACCCACAAAGAAAGGCTTTTTTATTGATATCCACCGTCTTTGGAGGGACGGTGCTTTCTACGGTAGAAAGCCAGATCTCGGGGGTGAATCCGATGTGTGCGGCGGCATAGCCCAACACCACGGAATTCAAGACCTTGCTGTTTCCAAGGGCAAGGGCGGCCTTTTGGCCGTCAATGCTGTAAACGCGATGATCCGCCTCCAGCTTTTCCAAAATGCCTTCGGGATAGGAGGCAACGCCGATCGTTACAGTCATGGGATCGATGCGGCAGTCGTTGACCACCAGTACACCGTCCTTTTTCAAAAAATGCGCATAGCGCAGGGCCTCCAGACGCTCAAAGGCAATGATCACGTCTGCCTGACCTTCTTCCACAACGGGTTCGCTGACCTTGTCGCCAAAGCGGACAAAGGTCACCACGCTGCCACCGCGCTGTGCCATACCGTGCACCTCGGAGATCTTGACGTCATAGCCCTGCTCCAAGGCGGCTTTGCCAATAATTCTGCTGGTCAGCAGCGTACCCTGGCCGCCGACACCTACGATCATAATATTCTTTGTCATGGCTTATCTCTCCACTACACTGATGGCGTTGAATTTACAATAGGTCTTGCAAAGGCCGCAGCCGTTGCACATGGTGGCGTCGATACGTACCTTGCCGTCCTCACCGCGACTCATGGCGGGGCAACCGATCTTCATGCAAGCGCCGCATTTTTTGCAGGCCTCGGGATCTACCGTGCAAACGTTGGGGAACTTTTGACCCTTCAGCAGTGCACAGGGTGCCTTTACGATCAGTACGGTCAGGGTATCGGAGGCAACGCTCTCCTTGATCAGCTTTTCCATTTCGGCCACGTCAAAGGCGTTGACCTCGATCACCGAGGGTACGCCGATGGCACGGCAAAGCTCGGAAAGATCAATGGCATAGGTGTCCTCACCCTTTAGGGTCTTACCGGTGGCGGCGTGCTGCTGATGGCCGGTCATACCCGTGGTGCGGTTGTCCAGGATGAGCACGGTGCCCGTGGACTTGTTATAGACCATATTGATCAGGGAATTGACACCGGTGTGCAGGAAGGTAGAGTCACCGATCACGGCGACCCAGTTTTTGATGTAATCCTTGCCCTTGGCCTTTTCCATGCCGTGGAGAGAGGAGATGCTGGCGCCCATACAAATGGTGGTGTCAATAACGCCAAGGGGAGCCACGGCGCCAAGGGTATAGCAGCCGATGTCGCCTGCAGCGTGGATCTTTAGCTTGTTTAGCACAGAGAAGGTGCTTCTGTGGGGGCAACCGGGGCAGAGGATCGGGGGGCGTGCGGGGGCTTCTTGCTTTTCAAACACGGTGTCATCCTTGCCAAACAGTACGCGGCGCAGCAGATTGGCGCTGTACTCACCTTGACGGGTAAAGCATTCCTTGCCCTTGACGTCAAAGCCCCAGGCGCGCACCTGTTCCTCGATCACGGGCTCCAGCTCCTCAAAAACGTAAACGGTCTCAACCTTGCTGATAAAGCTCTCAACAAGCTCGCGGGAGAGGGGATTGACAAGGCCCAACTTCAGCACGCTTGCCTCGGGGCAGACCTCTTTTACGTACTGATAGGCCACGCCGCAGGTGATAAAGCCGACTTTTGTGTCGCCCATTTCCACGCGGTTGATGGGCATTGCGGGGGCGTCCTTGGCCATTTGTGCTTCACGAGCCTCTACAATGGGATGTCTTGCAATGGCAGAGGCGGGCATCATCACGTATTTGCGCATATCGCGGGCATAAGCCTTATCCTCGATCTCTGTGCGCTCACAAAGCTCCACTGCGCTTTGCGAGTGGGCCAGCTTGGTGGTGGTGCGCAGGATCACGGGGGTGTCGTATTTTTCACTCAGCTCATACGCGTATTTTACAAAATCCTTGGCCTCTTGGCTGTCAGAGGGCTCCAGCACCGGCACGTGGGCGGCGCGGCCGATCATACGGGTATCCTGCTCGTTTTGCGAGCTGGCCATGCCGGGGTCATCGGCAACAACGAAAACAGAGCCGCCGTTCACGCCGGTATAGGCAAAGGTATAAAGGGGGTCGGCAGCCACGTTCAGGCCGACGTGCTTCATACAGGCAAGACTGCGCACGCCCGAGATCGAGGCTCCGATGGCCACCTCGGCAGCCACCTTTTCGTTGGGGGCCCATTCGGTGTATACTTCATTATATTTTGCAAGATATTCGCTGATCTCGGTGCTGGGGGTTCCGGGATATGCACTGGAAAGCTTGACACCGGCCTCATAAGCACCGCGGGCGATCGCTTCGTTGCCAAGCATGATCGTTTTCTTAGTCATCACTTGATACTCCTTAAGTCTTTTACTCGTTTTGCCTTTCCCTCAAAGCGCTGTAGTGTGTTGGGGGATTCCAGCAGCACCTTGGCATCAAGGCCAAGAATGGTCTTCAGCTTACTTCTGACCTCTTTTGTGATCCGCTCCAGCAGGGCAAAGGAGTCGGTGATCTCAGCCAGCTCCACCTTAACGGTCAGCTTGTCCAGATATCCCTCACGCTCCAGAATGATCTCGTAGTGCGGGCCAAGCTCAGAAACGCTCAGGATGACCTCCTCGATCTGGCTGGGGAATACGTTAACACCGCGGATCTTCAGCATATCGTCGCTGCGGCCCGACAGATTTTCCATACGGCAAAGGGTTCTGCCGCACTTGCAGGGCTCGTAGAACAGGCGGGTGATGTCCTTTGTTCGGTAACGGATCAAGGGCAAGCCTTCTTTTTTGATGCAGGTGATCACAAGCTCACCCTGCTCGCCGGCGGGTAACACCTCGCCGGTATTGGGGTCGATGATCTCGGGGATAAAATAGTCCTCGTTGATATGCATGCCGCAATGCTCCAGGCATTCGCCCGAAACACCGGGGCCCATCAGCTCGCTCATGCCGTAGTTGGAGGTGATCAGAATATCGCGGCCCCAGACCTTGTGCATTTCCTCGCGCATCGCGTCGGTCAGCAGCTCGCTGCCCACCAGTGCGATCTTGATCTTCAGATCCTTTGCGGGGTCTACGCCCATCTCCTTTGCAACCTCTGCCAGGCGCAGCGCATAAGAGGGGGTCGCCACCAGCAGCGAGGTCTCAAAATCCTGCATATACATGATCTGCTTTTGAGAGTTACCGGTGGAAGAGGGCACGATGGCTGCGCCGATGTTTTCAAGGCCGTAATGCAATCCAAGTGCACCGGTGAACATACCGTAGCCAAAGCAGATCTGCGCCACGTCCTTGGCGCTGGCACCGCCCATACAGGCAATGCGAGAGACACAATCCGTCCAGGTCTCAAGGTCGCCCTTGGTATAACCCACCACGGTGGGCTTGCCGGTGGTGCCGCTGGAGGCGTGGATACGCACCAGCTCGTCGCGGTCAACGGCAAACAAACCAAAGGGATAGTTATCACGCATATCCTGCTTGGTGACAAAGGGCAGCCTTGCAAGATCCTTCAGCGTTTTGATGTCATCGGGCTTCACGCCCATCTCATCCATCTTTTTGGCGTAGGCGGGAACCTTTGCGTAAACGCGGTTGACAGTTTCCTGCAGACGCTCCAATTGAATTCTTTCAAGCTCCTCACGGGGGAGCGTTTCTTCTTTAGACCAGATCATAACAGTGTTCCTTTTATTTTGTTGGGTGATTTATTGGATCTCGTCCTCAAGGGGCTGATCAAAGGCCTTGAAAAGGACGGTGTCGTCGGGCTTTTGGGTAAAGAGGCTGACCACCGCAGTGATCGCCAAAGAAAATAGCATACAGATGGTGCCGATCAAAGGAGAGCAGGAAACGCCCGCCTTCAACGCGATTGCAAATCCGCAAGCACCCCCCATCTTGGCATAACCCAGTACGGGGATCAAGATGGCAGTCAGGGCAAGGGAGCCGATGATCGAGCTCCAAACGGCGGGGCGGGTCACGCGCTTCCATAAAAGGCCAAGCACAAACGGGCCGATAAAGCATCCGGCCAGCGTGCCCCAGCTAATGCCCATCATATAGGCAATGGCTGCAAGACCAAATCGCTCATTTAGGATGGCCAGCACAACCGAGATCGTGACAAACAGCAGGCAAAGCACGCGCATCACGGTGTTTACGCGCTTGTCGCTTGCTTTTTTGTTGATGGCTCCCTTATAAAGGTCTACCGCCACCACCGAGGCGCTTGCAAGCGAGACAGAGGAAAGGGTGGACATCGAGGCAGAAAGGATCAATACGGCGATCACGCCGGTCAGTCCCACGGGGATCACGATCTTCAGCATCTGCGGAATGACCTGCGTATCCGGGGCAGTGGCAATAGCCTCTACACTTTCAAACAAAGAGGAGAGGGCGCCCGAAAAATAGGCGATCACACCGATCAGTAAGGCAAACGCGGTGCTGACGAGCATACCTTGGTTGATGGCCTTTTTATCGCGGATCGCATAGTACTTATGCACGGTCTGCGGCAGAGCCCACACGCCAAGAGAGGTCAGTACGATCAGCGAGATCAGCGAGACAGTGCTGCCAAACAGACCCTGATCGGGGCTTCCAAAGGTGTGCCAGGTCAGCAGGGGATCGTTCCAAAGTGTGGAGATATCCCAGCTCACCTCGGGGGCGTTCAGATAGCACAGGATCATCAGCACCACGCCAACGATCATAATGATGCCCTGAATAAAGTCCGAGAGGGCGGTTGCAAAGTATCCGCCAAAAAACAGATACAAGGCGGTCAGCGCAGCCAGCGCCAGCATAACGATCCAACCGGGGATCCCGAACACGATCTCAAACAGGGAGCTGAGACCGTTGTAGACCGAGGCGGAGTAGGGGATCAAAAACACAAAGATGATCACAGAAGAGACAAGCTTTAGCCGGTGGCTTCCGTACCGCTTTTCAAAAAAGTCGGGCATGGTTTTGGAGTTTAGCCGTCTTGTCATGTTTTTGGTACGCTTGGCCAGCACCATCCAGGCAAGCAGTGTGCCGATCAGGGCGTTGCCGATGCCGATCCAGACCGAGGCCAGACCAAACGAACGACCGAATTGCCCCGCATAGCCGATAAAGACTACGGCAGAAAAATAAGTGGTACCGTAAGCAAAGGCGGTCATCCAACCGTTCAAACCCTTTTTACCTGCCAGCAAAAAGTCGTTGACCGAGCTTGAGCGATTTTTGGTGTAAAAGGCGATGGCGATCATAGAAATGGCATACAGTGCCAGGATAAGGTAATCAAACAGCATGGCGCACTCCGTAGAGGGAAGGAATTTTTATTCTGTATCCTTATTTAGAAAAGAATATAAAAATTATAACACAATGATTTTGGGTTGTCAATGTTTTTTAAAAGGAAAATCGACACTTTTTTGAATAACTTTTCAGTTTTTTGAATAATTATTCGTTTTTGCTGCAGATCAAGGAAGCCGTGCGTCAAAACGCAGAGAAAGCAGCGCCAAAATACAATTGATATTGCCCCTTGCCAAACCGAAAAAATTGTGCTATACTAATACGTAAATAAAAAATCCATCCCAAAGAGGTGCTTGCAATGGCTGATTACAAAATTGAAACGAAATGCGTGCAGGGTGGCTATACGCCCGGCAACGGAGAGCCCCGTCAGATCCCGATCGTGCAAAGCACGACCTTTAAGTATTCCACCAGCGAGGATATGGGAAAGCTGTTTGACCTGGAGGCCTCCGGCTATTTTTATACCCGCTTGCAAAATCCCACCAACGATAGCGTCGCTGCCAAGATCTGCGAGCTTGAGGGGGGAACTGCCGCTATGCTGACCTCCTCGGGTCAGGCCGCAAACTTTTATGCCGTGTTTAACATCGCCTCCTGTGGCGATCACGTGGTGGCCTGCTCCACCATCTACGGTGGCACCTTCAACCTGTTTTCCGTTACGATGAAGCGTATGGGTATTGAATTCACCTTCGTTTCGCCCGACTGCACCGACGAGGAGCTGAACGCTGCATTCCGTGAGAACACCAAGGCCGTGTTTGGAGAGACCATCGCCAACCCCGCACTGACGGTGTTGGATATCGAGCGCTTTGCCAATGCGGCACATGCACACGGCGTACCGCTGATCATTGACAACACCTTTGCAACGCCCATCAATTGCCGCCCCTTTGAGTGGGGAGCCGATATCGTTACACACTCTACCACCAAGTATATGGACGGTCACGGCGCTGCCGTGGGCGGTTGCATCGTGGATAGCGGCAGATTTGATTGGACCAAGTATCCCGAAAAGTTTCCTGGCCTTTGTACCCCTGATGCCAGCTATCACGGTGTCACGTATACCGAGCGCTTTGGCCTTGCCGGTGCATTTATCACCAAGGCTACCGCTCAGCTGATGCGCGACTTTGGCTCGATCCAGTCCCCCCAAAACGCCTTTATCCTCAACCTCGGTCTGGAAAGCCTTCACGTCCGTATGGCTCGCCATTGCGAAAACGGCCTTGCCGTTGCTCGCTTCCTCAAATCCGACGACCGCATCGCATGGGTCACCTATCCCGGTCTTGAGGGCGACAAATACCACGATCTGGCACAAAAATATATGCCCAAGGGCACCTGTGGTGTTGTCAGCTTTGGCGTTAAGGGCGGCAGAAAGGCCGCTGAAAAGTTTATGAAGGGGCTGAAGATCGCCGCCATCGAGACCCACGTGGCCGATGCCCGCAGCTGCTGCCTGCATCCCGCCAGCGCCACGCACCGCCAAATGACCGACGAGGAGCTGATCGCCGCAGGTGTTTCTGCCGACCTTGTCCGCCTTTCCTGCGGCATTGAAAATGCCGACGACCTGATCGCCGATATCAAGCAGGCGCTTGACGGTATCAACTGATAATTTTATAACGACTTCCCGTAAAGAGAGGTTTTATTATGCCCATCAAAATTCCCAATTTATTGCCCGCAACACAAACGCTGCACGAGGAAAATATCTTTGTTATTACCGAGAACCGTGCTGTCACGCAGGATATCCGTCCGTTGCGTATCGTGATGCTCAATCTGATGCCGCAAAAGATCGCCACCGAAACGCAGATCGCGCGTTTGATCGGCAACACCCCGTTGCAGGTGGAGCTGGAACTGCTGCAGACTGCCACCCACAAATCCACCCATACGTCCGAGGAGCATATGCTGTCCTTTTACAAGGTCTTTGACGACATCAAGGATCAGAATTTTGACGGCATGATCATCACCGGTGCCCCCGTTGAGCATATGGAGTTTGAGGACGTGGAATATTGGCAGGAGCTTTGCGAGATCATGGAATGGAGCAAAACGCACGTCACCAGCACCCTGCACATCTGCTGGGGTGCACAGGCCGGCCTTTACTATCATTACGGTGTCCCCAAGGTACAGCTTGATGCCAAGCTGTTCGGCGTGTTCGAGCATAAGCTGGACTATAAGCGTTCTATCCTGTTCCGTGGCTTTGACGACACTTTTTTGGTGCCCCATTCTCGCCACACGGCCAACCGCCGCGAGGATATCGAGGGTGTCGAGGGCTTGCGCATTTTGGCCAGCTCAGATGAGGCAGGCGTGTTCGTTGTGTCCACCGAGAGAGGTAGACAAATCTTTGTTACGGGTCACTCCGAATATGACGGCGACACCTTGAAAAAGGAATATCTCCGCGACAAGGGAAAGGGCCTGGATATCGCCATCCCCAAAAACTATTTCCCGAATGATGATGATACCAAAGAGCCCATCGTGCGCTGGAGAAGCTGCGCCAACCTGTTCTATTCCAACTGGCTCAACTACTTCGTTTACCAGACCACGCCCTACGATATTACACAGATCAAATAACAAAAAAGAGGCCGATCGGCCTCTTTTTTTGCGTGACTCTGCTCTGTGATTAAAAACGCTCTGTGGAAACAAAAAAATCCGTAACCAAGCGCTCAAAACAGATAATTTTTAAAAATACCGAAATAAAATCTGCTTCGCTACTTGTAAAAAACGAGAAATTGTGATAAAATAATAAATTGGTATAGCTCGCCAAGGCGGGCGCTCTGTCCAAAAGGAGAGAATTGACATGAAAGAAAAGTTTTATTTGACAACTGCCATTGCATATGCTTCCCGCAAGCCTCACTTCGGCAACACCTATGAGGTCATTATGGCCGATGCTGTGGCACGTTATAAGAGATTGCGCGGCTTCGACGTCTTTTTCTGCACCGGCACCGACGAGCACGGTCAAAAGATCGAGAATCTTGCCAACGAGGCCGGTATCACCCCTCAGAAGTACGTAGACGGTGTAGCAGGCGAGATCAAGGGCATTTGGGACCGTATGAACTCCAGCTACGACTACTTCATTCGCACCACCGATCAAAACCACGTGGATGCCGTGCAAAAGATCTTTAAAAAGTTCTACGAGCAGGGCGATATTTATAAGGGGCATTACGAGGGCTGGTACTGCACCCCTTGCGAGTCCTTCTTTACCGAAACACAGGTGGTCGACGGCAAGTGCCCCGACTGCGGCCGTCCCGTTCAACAGGCCAAGGAGGAGGCTTACTTCTTCAAAATGAGCAACTATGTGGACAAGCTCCTTGCCCACATCGATGCCAACCCCGAGTTTATCCAGCCCGAAAGCCGCAAAAAGGAAATGGTCAACAACTTCCTGCGCGTGGAGGGCGGCCTGCAGGATCTGTGCGTATCCCGCACCTCCTTCAAGTGGGGCATTCCCGTTGATTTTGACGATCGCCACGTGACCTATGTGTGGTTGGACGCCCTCACCAACTATATCACTGCCCTTGGCTACGATCCCGACAAGAGCTATGAGGAGCAGTCCGAGCATTTCAAAAAGTACTGGCCCTGCGACGTGCACGTGATCGGCAAGGATATTCTGCGCTTCCATACCATCTATTGGCCCATTTTCCTGATGGCCCTTGGCCTGCCGCTTCCCAAAAAGGTGTTTGGCCATCCTTGGTTCAATGCCGCAGAGGAAAAGAAGGGTGGCGACGGAGCCGAGGTCAAGATGTCCAAGTCCCGCGGCAATGTGATCTATGCCGACGAGCTGGCCGAGACCTTTGGCGTGGACGGTGTGCGTCACTTTGCACTGTCCGAAATGCCCTACGATCAGGACGGCCGCATCTGCTATACCAACGTGCTGACCCGCTATAACACCGACCTTGCCAATAACCTCGGCAATCTTGTCAGCCGTACCCACGCCATGACCAAAAAGTATTTTGACGGCGTGATCCCCGCACCTGCCGCAGAGGAGGGAACCGATGCAGAGCTGAAGGCCGCATTCGCCACCGCCAAAGCCGATTTCGAGCGCTATATGGACGATTACCATATCGCAGATGCTTGCGATGCCATCTTCAATGCTCTGCGCCGCGCCAATAAGTATATTGACGAGACAACGCCTTGGGCGCTGGCCAAGGATGAGGGCAACAAGCCCCGTCTTGGCACCGTGCTCTACAATTTGCTGGAGTGCATCCGTACCGCCGCCGTGATGCTGCAGGCGCTGCTGCCCGCCACCGCTGCCTCTATCTTTGCACAGATCAACACCGACAAGACCGACTATGCCACCATTGATGCCTTTGGCGCATTGGAGGCAGGCAAGTCCCTCGGCGATGCCGTGATGCTGTTTGCCCGTGTGGACGAGAAGGTGGTCGATGAGATCATCAAAAAGCGTGAGGAGGCCGCTCTTGCCGCAGAGAAGGCAAACGCCCCCGTTGAAAAGCCCGAGGGCTGCGCACTGATCGGCATCGAGGACTTTATGAAGGTCGAGCTTCGCACCGCCAAGATCCTTTCTGCCGAGCGTGTGCCCAAGGCCAAAAAGCTGCTGAAGCTGCAGGTGGATCTTGGCTACGAGCAGCGTCAGGTGGTTTCCGGCATTGCCAAGTTCTACGAGCCCGAGGCACTGATCGGCAAAAAGATCATCCTTGTTGTAAATCTGAAGCCCGCCGTGCTTTGCGGTATCGAGTCCAACGGTATGATCCTTGCCAGCGGTGAGGAGCAGATCCGTGTGGTGTTCTTGGATCCCGAAACGCCTCTTGGAGAGCGCGTACGCTAAGCCTTTGAAAAATCGTGCATAGCTGCGTTGCTCCTCAAAAGCGGCTCGACGTACGCTATGTACGCCTTCGCCTTGCTTTTTGTGGTGCGCCTTGCTCTGCGCAATTTTTCTGCGGCTTGTAAATGCTTTTACTTAAAGATTTTTGAAAGGGGTGCGGGGGAAACTGTTGCAAAGGTTTCCCCCGCATAATATTATGGAAAAACTTTTCGACTCCCACGCACATTATTACGACAGCCGCTTTGCGCAAGAGGGGGACGGTGCCCATACGTTGCTGACGGCGCTGTTTGCCGACAACGTGGGGTATATCGTGAATATCGGCACCGATATTGAAAACTCAAAAATTTGCATCGCGCAAGCGGCAAAATATGAAAACATGTACTGCACCGTGGGCATCCATCCCACCGACGGTCTGCGGTACGAGGATCCCGACAAGGCCTTGGCCGAGCTGGAGCAACTGCTTGGCACGCCCGAGAGCCGCAAGGCGCAAAAGATCGTGGCCCTTGGTGAGATCGGATTGGATTATTACTGGGACACCGAGCATAAGGAAAAGCAGGCATACATCCTTGAAAAGCAGCTCCAAATGGCCGAAACGCACGACCTGCCCGTGATCATCCACGACCGTGAGGCGCACGGCGATTGCTTTGATGCCATCTGCCGTCACCCAAAGGTGCGGGGCGTGTTCCACAGCTACAGCGGCAGCGCCGAAATGGCCAAGGATCTCGTTCGTCGTGGCTGGTACATCTCTTTTTCGGGCGTGGCGACCTTCAAAAACGCGCCCAAGGTGCGGGAGGCTATTGCCATTGTGCCAAACGACCGTATTCTGATCGAAACCGATGCGCCCTACCTCGCTCCCGTCCCCCATCGCGGTAAAATGAATCATTCGGGCTATATGCTCCACACTGCCGAGGCTGTAGCTGCGGTGAAAGGAATCGACACCGACACCGCCATCCGCATGACCGCCGCAAACGCCAAACGGTTGTTTGGGCTTTGATCTGCCCCCAAATGCACAAGTTTTTCATCAAAATCACCACCAAACGGCGCCTTTGAGCGCCGTTTTCTTTTCAAATATATAATTTTATTCTTTTTTGCGGAAAATTTTGCCGAAACACTTGATAAAAGCTTGACAATATGGTAAAATATATCTGTTAAACTGGGTTTGTGTGGGCTTGTGTGCCACAGCAGCCCTAAATTTACGAAAGGTGGTTTTTTCAAATGACCTACAACAAGAAGACGATCGAGGATATCGAAGTCAAGGGCAAAAAGGTTATTGCCCGTTGCGATTTCAACGTTCCCATGCAAAATGGTGTCATCACCGACGACAAGCGCATCGTCGGCGCTCTGCCCACCATCAAGTATCTGGTTGACAACGGCGCCGCTGTGATCCTGTGCTCTCACTTCGGCCGCCCCCACAACATCCTGGATGCCAAGCTGGAGCTTGACAAGAAGGAGAAGAAGAAGGTCGAGGCTCTTCCCGAGGAGGAGCGCGAGGCTGCTACCGCCAAGTTCCTTGACGGTGCTAAGAACGACAACGTTAAGTTCTCCCTTGCTCCCGTAGCAAAGAGACTTTCCGAGCTGCTGGGCGTTGAGGTCCAGATGGCTACCGACGTGGTGGGCCCCGATGCAAAGGCTAAGGCCGCTGCACTTAAGCCCGGTCAGGTCCTGCTGCTTGAGAACGTTCGTTTCCACAAGAAGGAGACCAAGAACGATCCCGAGTTCGCTAAGGAAATGGCTTCTATGGCTGAGATCTACGTCAACGACGCATTCGGCACCGCACACCGTGCACACGCCTCCACCGCAGGCCTTGCCGATTATCTGCCCGCAGTTTGCGGCTACCTGATCCAGAAGGAGATCTCCATCATGGGCGGCGCTCTGTCCGAGCCCAAGCGTCCCTTCGTTGCCATTCTCGGCGGCGCAAAGGTTTCCGATAAGATCGGTGTTATCAACAACCTCATCGAAAAGGTCGATACCCTCATCGTCGGCGGCGGTATGGCTTACACCTTCTTCAAGGCTCAGGGCCTGGAGATCGGTACCTCCATTTGCGAGGCTGACAAGCTGGATATGGCTCGCGAGCTGATGGAAAAGGCTGCTGCTAAGGGCGTTAAGTTCCTGCTGCCCGTTGACAACAAGCTGGGCAAGGAGTACGATCCCAACACCGAGAGCATGACCGTTGACTCCGACAAGATCCCCGAGGGCTGGATGGGTCTGGATATCGGCCCCAAGTCTCAGGCTCTGTTCGCAGAGGAGCTGAAGAACGCAGGCACCGTTGTTTGGAACGGTCCCATGGGCGTTTCCGAGTGGGATAACTTCGCTGCAGGCACTCACGCCGTTGCAAACGCCGTGGCTGCTTCCAACGCCATCTCTATCATCGGCGGCGGTGACTCCGCAGCTGCTGTTGAAAAGCTTGGCTTTGCCGATAAGATGACCCACGTTTCCACCGGTGGCGGCGCTTCTCTCGAGTTCCTCGAGGGCAAGACCCTTCCCGGCATTGCTTGCCTTGCTGACAAATAATTTATAACTGAAAGGGAATAGAACAATGAATCCTGCAAAGAGAAGAACTGTAATTGCCGGCAACTGGAAGATGAACTTCACCCCTGCCGAGGCAACTGCTTTCATCAACGAGATCAAGCCCATGATCGAGGGCAAGAACAACTGTGACGTGATCTTCTGCGCTCCCTTCGTCACCATCACCGCTGCTATGGAGGCTGCAAAGGGCTCTAACATCGTGATCGGTGCCGAGAACGTGCACTACGAGGCAAAGGGCGCCTACACCGGCGAGATCTCTGCCGATATGCTCAAGGCCATCGGTGTCAACACCGTTCTGGTCGGCCATTCCGAGCGCCGTCAGTACTTTGGCGAGACCGACGAGACCGTAAATCTGCGTACCAAGGCCGCTTTGGCTGCCGGTATGCGCGTCATCCTGTGCATGGGTGAGGTTAAGGAGCAGCGCCTTGCAGGCATCACCAACGAGATCTGCGCTATGCAGATCAAGCTGGATCTTGCCGGCATTTCCGCTGAGGATATGAAGAACGTGATCATCGCTTACGAGCCCGTTTGGGCCATCGGCACCGGCCTGACTGCTACCCCCGAGCAGGCTGAGGATGCTTGCGCTGTGATCCGCGCTACCATTGCCGAGCTTTACGGCAACGAGGTTGCAGAGGCAACCACCATTCAGTACGGCGGCTCTATGAACGATGCCAATGCTGCAGAGCTGCTGGCTCAGCCCAACATTGACGGCGGTCTCATTGGCGGCGCTTCTCTGGTTGCAAAGAAGTTTACTGCGATCGTTGACGCTGCACAGTAATTAAACAAGGGCTGACGCCTTTGGCGCAGAGCAAAACGCAGAGGCTGTCCTTTGTCCGTTTTAAGGGGCAAGGGACAGCCTCTCTTGCAATATGCGTTTTTGGGCGCGCTCGCAGGATTTGACGTAGGCTTCTACGCCGGCACCCTGCGATCACGCCCTCTGCATCCAAATCCGCACGCCCAGGAAATTTTAAGGAGAATTTATGGCAAACTATCGTAGAGGAAGAATCAACGACGAGATGCAAAAGACCCTGGCCGAGATCCTGCGCGAGGTCAAGGATCCCCGCGTCAGCAAGGCCTTTATCAGCGTGACCGGTGTGGATGTGACTCCCGATCTTAAATTTGCAAAGGTCTATTATTCGGCAATGCAGGGCGATAAAAAAGAGGTTTATCTGGGGCTTAAGTCCTCGGCGGGCTTTATCCGCCGTCAGGTGGCTCAGCGTATGAATCTGCGCGCCACTCCTGAGTTTACCTTTGTAGAGGATCAGTCCATCGCCTACGGTGCGCGCATCTCCACCATTCTCAATTCCATCACCATCACCGATCCTGACGAGGAAGAGAACGGCGAGGAAGGCTGATATGGAGTACCGTAAGCTGATGCCGCAAGAGGTGATCGAGCAGCTGCTGCTTCCGGCACCCACTTGCATTTTATTTCACGTCAATCCGGATGCCGATGCCATTGGATCCGCCTTTGCGTTGGCCGCATTTTTAAAGGCGCAGGGCAGCAATTGCTATTGCCTTTGTGCAAGCGAGGTACCGGAGCGGTTGCAATTTCTCGTCAACGGTATGCAAAAAAGCGTACTTCCCGCCTCTCTGCCTGCCGAATTTGAGAATGCGCGCTTTATCACTGTAGATACAGCCTCCCCCGCGCAGCTGGGTACTTTGTACGGGCTGTACGGTGATCGCATCTCGCTGATGATCGATCATCACGGCAAGGGCACGGCCTATGCCGACAATCTGATCGTTCCCGATGCGGCCGCCTGTGGCGAGATCGTGTTTGATCTGATCGCTGCCACCGGCAAAGAGGCGCCTGAAGTCTGCGCCACTCTACTGTATGCCGCCATCAGCGGCGATACGGGCGGATTCCGTTATTCCAACACCACAAAAGAGACGCACTTGCGCGCAGCCGCATTGGTCGAGAGTGGCGTGGATGTAGCCGAGATCAGCCGCAAACTGTTTGAGACCAAATCGATGCAGGTGCTGCGTGCCGAGCAGCTGGCGCTGGAGCGTCTGCGCTTGTACGAGAACGGTCGCATTGCCATTGCAGCCATTTCTCATGACGATAAGCAGTTCAATAAGCTGGAGGATGAGCATTTGTCCACCGTTGTGGATATTGCCCGCTCGGTGGCGGGCGTGGAGATAGCCGTGGCTATCCGCCAACCCGGTGAAGACGGCATTTTCCGCGTTTCTATGCGCGCCAACGCCGATATCGACGTGTCCGAGATCTGCGCTGCCTTTGGCGGTGGCGGACACAAGCGCGCCGCGGGTGCTACCGTCAGTGCCGCCGGCATTGCCGATGCAGAGGCAAGAGTGCTTGCCGAGATCGTGGCAAAGATCGGTTGATAAACAAAAAAGGCTCTTGCCGTTTGGCAAGAGCCTTTTTGATCATATTTCATGTAGCCTTCCTGCTTTGAATTTGCGATAGATCACAATAAACACGATCGAAAGCAAAACAAATTGCGTGCACCAAGAAACCGTATAGCAGAAAAACAGCATTTCGATCGAGGGCCAAATGGGGTACAAAAGCGTCATCCAGACAATACGCAGACCAAGGACCGAAAACAGGCCGCAAACGGTTTGTAAAATGGGGTATCCAAAGGCGTTCAGCACGTTGGCAAGCAATGAGTTGACGGCACCTACGCCAAGAAACAGTGAGATGTGGCGCATGCGCACCATACCGGCGGTAACGGCAGCCTCGTCGCCCGGAATGTAAAGCCGTAGGATCGGGCGACCGAACAGTGTAGATCCAAGACCGATGGCAGAGCTTGCGATCACCATGATCAAAAAGCAGTAAAGAATGGTTTTCTTTACACGGTCGTCTTGCTTTGCACCCAGATTTTGTCCCGCAAAGGTCATAGCGGCAGAGCCAAAGCCGTTGTGTATGCAGGAAAGCATACCCTCTAAGCTTGCGGCGGCCGTGTTACCCGAAATCGCCGCAGGGCCAAAGCCGTTGATGGTGGACTGGATCATTAGATTGGGAATGCAGTACAGCGAGTGGGTGATAGCCGAAGGAAAGCCATAGCGCAAAATGCGCACAAGCATGCGCAGATTAAAGCTCCATTTTTTTAGGTTGATGCGGCAATCGTTCTCCATGCGCATCAAGTGGATCACAACAAGCGCGGCACTCAGTACCTGCGAGGCGAGGGTGGCGATCGCCACCGCGGCAACCTTTTGCTCCAATACCAGGCAAAGAATAACGTTCAGTACGACGTTCAAAAGGCCGGATGCGATGATATAATACAAGGGACTTTTCGTGTCGCCCGAAACGCGGATCACGGCCGAGCCGAAGTTGTACACAAGAATGGCGGGTGTGGCAAGAAAATAGATGCGCAGATAAACGTTGGCGCCGGTCATGCATTCCTCGGGGCAGTCGGTCAGGTTTAGCAAAAGAGGAGAGAGAAGTATCCCTACCACGGCAACGACCGTACCGATGCCTGCGGCAGCAAGAAGTGAGGTATCAACAGTCTTGCGTGTGTTTTCGCGGTCTTTGGCACCCAAAAAACGTGCCAGGATAATGTTTGTGCCGGTAGAAAAGCCGATAAACGAGTTGATCAGCAGGCCGGTGACAGCGCCTGTTACACCAACCGAGGCAACCGCCACGCTGTCGGCCATATTGCCCAGCACCGCAATATCTACCGCATTGAACAGCAACTGGATCAGGCTACCGATGATCAATGGGATCGAAAACCGCACGATGGCAGGTAAAAGAGGCCCCGAGGTTAAAGCCAGACGCTTTTTGGCAAGGTCCATAACAGATCCTCCGTAAAAGATACTGCTATCATTATGCCATTAACACGCCTAAAAGTCAAGTGATTTCCGCTAAAAAAGCCGGTGCCGCAGTATAATACTGTGGCACCGGCTTTTTTATATCAGATCGGTCAGATCCAGCGCCTCGCCAAGGGGCAGAGAATAGATCACGATCCTGTCGGGGCGCTTGCCGCAAATATCGGCTAACGCCTTTGCATAATACGAAAGCTGCTTGCCGTGGCGTGCGGTCAGCATTTGCGCAGCAAGTAAAGGGTCGCGCAGCTCGGCGGCAGAAAGGCGGTCTGTCTTGTAATCACATAGGATCAGCTTGCCCTCGGCATCGGTAAAAAACAGGTCGATCACGCCCTGTACGGCCAGCCGTTCATCCTTGATCTGCTCTGCAAATGCGGGGTCTTGGGTAAAATCGGCGGCGGGCAAAAAAATGTGAAAGCGCGTTTCACGGTACAACTCCTGTCCACGCAAAGAGCGGTAAAAGTTGCTTTTAAAAAAAGCCTCCAGTTCGTTTTTGCGCACGGCTTCGGTCGCTTCAGGGGAAAGAAAACGAAGGTCCGCAAGGCGCGCAAGCTCGGCGTCGACGCCATTTTTTTCGGCATAGTCAAAATCGCAAAACTGCATAAATTCGTGGGTCGCGGTGCCGCGGGCTGCGGCATTGGCAATCTTTTTTTCAAAGCAGGGGGTGCGATCAAAGCTGTGCAACAGGCGGTCAACGTCCTCGGCATTGGGTTGTGCGGCGTCGTTATCAAATACGTCCAAAACAACGGGAGAAAGCTTGGATACCGATAGCTTTGCGGGTAGTTTGGTCAGATGCGTAAAGGGATAGACAAAATCCAACCTTTGTTGCAGTCTCTTGCAATGCTCGTCAAAACGCTCGTCATACCTGCTTTCCTGCTCATATTCTTTGTCCTCTTGCTTCAGCAATTCAAATACAGCAATGCGGTCGCCAAACAAAAGCTCGTTGGCATCTACAGTGCAGATCTCCGCAAAGCTTCCGTAATTGCCGTGACTTTCTAACGCAGTCAGGATCCATTCCAGCATTGAGGAGCCTTTTGTGGCAAAAAACGAGGTTTCTTTTGTCGCATAAAGCGACGCGCGGTCGATCAGCTTTTGGGCGCGGCCGCGCGGTGTGCCGGTGACGTAAAGCATTTCCTTGGCGCGAGTCATCGCTACGTACAGCACGCGCATTTCTTCTTCGCGGTTTTGGCGCAGGATCTCAAGCGAGATGGCCTTTCTGAAAAAGGTGTCTGTGCGCGAAAACGGCCCTGCGTTGCAGAGCTTTGTGGCGCAGCCAAGGTATTCGTCGGCCAAAAGCTGAGGCTTCAGATCGTCACTGTTCAAGATCGATCCCGTGCCCGCAACAAAGCAAACGGGGTATTGAAGGCCCTTGGAGTGGTGGATGGTGATCAGCGAAACGGCGTTGGCCTCGCCGTCGGGGGCGGGCATTTTTGTACCGTTTTTCATAATGTCATCTACGTAGCGCACAAATTGATACAGCCCCTTGAATCCGCTGGACTCAAAGGTGCGCGCATATTCGTAAAGACGGCGTAGATTGCCCTTGCGTACGTGGGTGCCGTTGTCCTGCTCCTCATAGCCGGCAAAGGCCATTACGCCGGTGTCGCGATACAGATAACGGATCAGCTTGTCCACGGGCAGTGACTGCGCTTTTTGACGATAAGTGGCAAAACGGGTAGAGAAAACGCCTATTTTTTTAATCAAGCCATCGGGGAGATCAGTGCTTGCTGCGGCGGTCTCCAAAGCCTCGTAAAGAGAGAACGAGCTGTCGGCACAGCCACGGATCTGCACCAGATCCTCCAGCGAAAAGTCAAAAAAGGGAGAGCGAAGCGTGGCCGCCAAATATATGTCGCGCAGGGGATTGTCAATAGCGGCCAGCAGGCTGTACATACAAAGGATCTCGGGGTTTTCAAAAAAACGCTGCTGCGAGGTGTCGTTGGTGGGGATATAGCGCGCGGCCAGCTCCTTGGCTAAGGGCTTAGCCAAGGCCGTGCTGCGCATCAGCACAGCAAAATCCTTTGGCTCAAAGGGCAGGCCGTTCACCTTCTTGCCTGTGTTTAAAAGCTTTGCGATCTCATCGGCGATCATTTTGGCCTCTAACACAAGGCCCGCAACGGCTTCGCCCTCTTCTTCCTCGTCCTCTTCCTTTTTGGGGCGGTCAAGTATCATCACCTTGCAGCGGGGCTCTAAGCACGCAGGATATTCGCGAGTTTTGGCGTAATGGAGATCGTCCTCTCGTGTATAACCAATGCTTTCGGCATTATGAGAGAACAAATACCCCGAAACGGTATTGGAAAAGTTGATGATCTTTTCGTCACAGCGGAAGCAATCGGACATAAAGATCATGGCCTCGTCGTCCTGCTCGTTTGCGCTTTCTATCAAGGGAAAGCGCTTGCGATAAGAGGCAAATACCGCAGGCTGCGCACCGCGAAAGCGATAGATGCTTTGCTTGATGTCGCCTACCATAAAGCGGTTGTTTGGCTTGGAAATAGCGCGGAAGGTGGCATCCTGCATTGCATCCACGTCCTGATATTCATCAATATAAATGGCGTCAAATTGATCCGAAATTTTTTGGGCCAGCGCGGTCGGCTCGCCGTCGGGGCCAACCAGCAGCTTATAGGCAGCGCGGGAAATATCAGAAAACTCTGCGATCTCACGCTGCTGCTTGGCGGCTCGATAGCGTTCTGTAAAGCGCTTCAGGGTCGTGTAAAGCAAGCGCAGGACCTCCGCGGATTCCTTGGACGTCTCTAATATCTCTGCCAAGTCGTAGGCGCCGAGGGGAAGGACTTCCTTTTTCCAAATGTCGCGGAATTCCAGTGTCAGCTTGCGGAGGTGCTTAAAGGATTCCTCACAGGTCGGAAAGCTTCCTTTTCCCGTGGCGCTTGTAATGGGGGCACCGATCTCACGCCGAATGGCATCGTAATCCTGTGCCTCTATACCCGCAAGCGCACCCGCGCAATGATCGCGCATCTCGTTATAAAGTGCGCCAAGGCGCTCGGTCAGCTTTTGTGCATTTTTTTCGGCAGCCATTTTTTCTAGCGCCTCGGTATACAGCAAAAGACCGTATTTCGCATACCGTTCCACGGCTTTTTGCCAGATCTCGCCAAATTTTGTGTGCAAAATATCGGTGGCGCCCTCCTCGATCTCCTTGGCAGAGCGCAAAAGGATAGAAATACTTTCCGGATATTTGTTCAGCCGCTCATAAACGGCGATCAGCGCCTCACTCAGAGAGCTTTCCTGCCTGATATTGCAAAAAATATCAGAAATGCGGTCAAAATCGGTGTCAGCCGCAAACATCTCGTCTACGGTGTCGTCCATGATCTCGCGGCGCAGGGGATTTAGCTCCGCATCGTCCGAAAGGCGGAAGGAAGGGGGCATTTCTGCGGCCTGAAAATTGGATTTGACAAGATCCAGATAAAACGAGTCGATGGTAGAGATGTGTGCGCTGCCAAGCAGCATCAGTTGTCTTGAAAGATGCTCCTTGTCCTCAGAAAGGGCCAACTCCTTGGTCAGCGCCTCAGAAATGCGCGAGCGTAGCTCGCCGGCTGCGGCGCGGGTAAAGGTCACGATCAAAAAACGGGAAATGTCGCCCTTTTCGTGGGTCAGAATATTGATGATGCGCTGCGTCAGCACCGCAGTCTTTCCCGAGCCTGCCGCGGCGGATACAAGCAGGGTACGCCCGCGCTCAGACAAGGCCAGCTCTTGTGCGTGGGTCCAAGGCATTTTGATCACTCCTTTCCTTTTTGTGCCGCTCTGCAAACGGCAATATAAGCGCAATATTCACAAGGAGAGGTGCCTCCGTGTGCCAATGGGCTTACGTCGGCATCTCCGCTTCGCATACGGGTGGCAATGCGGCCGATCGAGCCCTCCAGAGATTCAAACAGGGCGTCAAATTGCTCGCTTGAAAGAGCAGTTTGCGTTTTGCTGCGCGAGCTGCCCAAAATGCTCTTGTTGCCCGAGGTCGACATGGCATAGCGAACGTCCTCGTCCTGCAGCAAAAGGCCCTCGCGGTTTAGGCGTTCTACGGCATCTGCCATCGCTGTTTCGCGGTCTTTTTTGCACTCGGTCTTTTCTGTGCTGATGTTTGAGGAAAGATACGTGATGCCGGCCGGCAGAAAGGGTGTGTTTTCGGGCAGACCCAATCGGTGGCAAAGTGCGTTGTGCTGTCCGCGGCACAATGCCAGCAGATACAGCGGCATTTGCAGACAAAAGCCCTTTTCCACGTCCTCCAGCCGAAAGCTTTTAGAGCCGGTTTTATAGTCTGTCACACGCAAAAATACGCGTCCGTCCTCTGCTTGCCAATAGTCTACGCGGTCGATCTGACCCGATAGCGGAATGCGCTCTCCGTCCGGCATTGTTACGGCCGCGTTCTCACCGATCTCGGCAAGGCTCAGCTCCAAAAACGCAGGGGAGAACAGACTGTCCGAAAATTCGGCAAACAACCCGGAAACGATCAGCTTTGCCAGCTCTGACAGACGGCGGAACAGCGCCTCTGTCCTTGGGGTAAGCTCGCCGCCTGCACGTATCAACTCTTGGCGATAGGCGTTACAGCTTTTTTGCACCAGCTCTGCCTGCATCTCGGCGTTCATTGAGGAAAAAAGAGAACGGTCTTGCTTTACGGCGTTCATCACCTGCTCCAGCACGTGATGTATAAAGCTACCGGTCTCAGCCGACGACATCGTGCCGTCGGCCTCCTCTCGCAGCTTCAGGATCTTACTGCAATAGTATTTAAAGCGACAGGAGGCATAGTTTTCTAAGTGCGTCGGATTAAATTTTCCGCGTTCAAACAGCTTTTTCGCCGTTTCGGGGGAAACGCGCGCGCGGCGCTCTACCGTGTTTACGCCGTTGCCCACAGAATGCAGTATCTCCTTGGGCAGCAGTGCCTTTTGCATATCGGGGAGCTCGGTAAAGGCTTCTATAGCGCCGTTTCGCGTAAAGACGCGCTCAATATGCGGGATGCTTGCAAAGGTTTTTTCTTGCAGCTGAGGGAAAAGTGCGTGCACGCGAGAAAGCACTACGGAGGGGGAAAGCGCACGTCCGTCGGTGCCGTGAAGCGAATAGAAAAGAAAGAGGCCGTCTCGGGGCGCAGACAGTGCGCGATATGCGTAAAACAGCTCGTCTGACATCTTCTTTTCGTTTCCCGAGGGGAATTCAATACCAAGCTCGGTCAGTCGGCGGCAATCTGCCTCCCCCAAAAGTCCGTCATCCTTAACGGTGGCAGGAAAAACACCGTCGTTCAGTCCCGCGATCAGCACAAAACGGGGGTGATCGGCACGGAGCATCGAGGCCGAGCCAATGGTGACCTCATCGGCAGAGGTGGGGATCGAGCCGATGTCGGTGTGACTGAATACCAGCTTTAAGGCATCTGCAAATTCCGCAACGGACATGGGGCGATCACCCATTGCGGCAGAGATCGATTCCAGCGCGTCTACCGTTACGTTATAAAGGCGTGACAGCTCTTCGGCCTCACGTCGCTCGCCTGCTTGCAACTGCTCATGGGCCTGCTTACGCAGCTTTTCGGGGATGTCAAGGATGTTCAAAAAATCAAATATCGCGCGGCAAAGATCGGTCACACATTTTGCGTTGTTCAGTGCTGAAAACAAAGAGACAAGGGGCGGGACCACCGCTTCTCGCACGCGGTTAGAGGCCTCTAAGATGCGGGCACCGCGGGGTGAGATCGTGGTTTTAAAACCGTCTGGGTTTTTGGAAAACGGAGCGGAGGTGTAAGCCTTTTCACCCTTTAAACGCCAAACGGAAAGGTATTCTTCAAACAAATTAACGTCTGTTTGCGAAATGCCGCACAGCCCCGTTTTCAAATAACTGACAACGTCCTCTGCTCTCCAGCAGCGCCGGTGTATATGCAGGGCACCCAAGATCAGCTTGATCAGCGGTCGCAGTGTAATATCGGTCTTTTCCGAGATAAAGCAGGGGATCCCTTCGCGTTCAAGAGCGTCGTCAAGGATGCCGTTCCAAGATGTTGCGTCTCGTACCACAACAGCAATGTCGCGATAGCGGCAGCCCGTTCGGATAAGGCGGTGGATCTGTGTGGCAATGGCGGTCGCCTCTTCAAAGGGGGAGTCGCAGGCATATATTTTAACGATCTTGCCGTGGGCCATAGAAAGAGGAGCCTTTTCGGCACTCATTTTGAAAATGTTTTGCGAAAGATACGTCAAAATATTCTGCGGAGCCTCGGTCATTTCCTCCTCATAATACACACGCAGACCAAGTGATTTGGCCATTGCAAACAGTTTTTTGTGGGTCTGCAGCACCGAGGTCAGGTGTAAACCCTCCGTTGCGTTGTGATCGGTGAGCGGAAAAGTGACAGAGACTGTGGGGGCAGCCTTCATGATCGCGCGGATCACGGCCATTTCCTGCGCTGTAAAATCGGTAAAGGAGTCAATGTAGACGTGGGTGTTGTGCAAAAGCTCCTTGCCACTTTCCTCCAGCTTTTCGGCAAGCCTTGTCAGATCATCCTTGCCGTTTTCAAATTTTTCGCCAAGGCGCAGCTCAAACGTAGAAAGGATCAGTCCGATATCGTTCAGTTTGTCCCGTAACGGGTCGTTTTCGGGCAACGTCTCCGCTGCCTCCAGTAGCGCCTCGGGCGTTATGCAAGCTGCCTTGCAGCGGGATGCGGTCGCAAGCATCAGCTGACAAAGCGAGCTGTCCTTAGCGGCGGCTTGACCGTATTGTCGCAAGCAAACCGAGACCTCGTTCAGCGCTTGCCACATATAAAGTGCAGACACGGCCGGACTTGCCGCGTGATGAGAAAGGCCGCCCAAACGGCGAAAAACGCGGTTGGCCAGGCGAGAAAAATTCAACACCTCAAAGGTCAGCTGCGTAGCGGGGGGCAGCAGCTCCAGCATGCGCCGTTCTACGCTGACAGTTTCCTGCTCGGGCACCAGCAGGATCGCGTGGCCACCGGCCGCAAGATCCTCTTTGATGCAATCGGTCAGTTTTTTCTTTGTGCCTTCACTGCCGGCACCGTAAAAAAAGCGGATCATCTTTCGTTTCCTTTCTCCAAAATATCTAAATTGCGCAGGATCGCCGCACGGCCGCGCCAACTGTAAGCCCTCTCCCGAAATGCTGCGTCATCCATCGCCTCAATGTCCATGGCGGTGACGTGGGGAAGGGGGGCTTTTTTGAAAAAGTCAATGCTTGTGTAAAGGGTGCCGTTGGCCCTCGCTTGCTTGGTTACGGGGCAAGCCGTTTGGCAACGGTCGCAGCCCCAAGCAAGGCCGTGCTTCCGCAGCAAAAAGCTTTCCGCTTCTTGCAGCGTGCCCTTTTTTTGCGTCAGGGCAGAAAGACATTCCGCTTTACGCAGTTCAACAGGACAGGCGGCAGTGCAGGCTCTGCAGGCAGCACACAGGCTCGGTTCGTGTACGGGCGCATCGATCACAGCATCGGTTATGATCTCGCCCAAAAACACGTAGGAGCTATGGCGTTTGGTCAAAAGCAATCCGTTACAGCCGATCTGTCCAAGCCCTGCCTTAGCGGCAGCCTCCACCTCTACAATGGGCGAGTGATCGGAAAAGCCGACAAAGCAATTTTGAGGAAATGCCGTGCGCAATGTGGGCAATATTGCATCAAACAGCTGTGCAAAAAACAAATGATAATCCCTTGATACCGCATATGCGGAAATATTTCTTGCGGGATCGTCACAAAATGTGGTATAATAAGGTACGACAAACAAAAAGGCCGTTCCGTCCTTGATGCCCTCGCGCTCCAGCAGATAGGGCCGCGCGAGACTGCAATCACGCAGAGAAATGGGCGCACACGCCGAAATGCCGTGCGCAGAAAGTAGAGCCGATATCAGATCTTGCATAGCGGTACCCCCTTTAAATGCTATAATTAATTATTAAATTAATTATAGCATAAGCGGATCTTTATTGCAAGAGGGGGCGCGCCTTTCTCTTCAAATTCATTCCATTTTTGCTCGTCTTTCATCAAATCTTCACAAATCCCCGCTATACTGAAATCATAAAAACAAAAGGAGTGTGTGAAAATGAACGATTCGGAGGATCGCAACAGATCCGAGCAGCAGCCTCACGATCCAAAAGAAAACGGGCTCTGCGATTTTGACACGCAGCCGACCGAGCTGCCCTCTGTTGGCATGGATATATTTTCGCAACGATCAACGAATGGATCCTCACCCGCACCTCAATGGTACGGCGTTTCCTACGGCGGTCATACGCAAGCTGATATCCGTGATGCCAAAGAAAAAAAGAAGCGGACAGCTTTGCTCATCACACTGTCGGCAGTGCTTTGGGTGCTGTCGTTGCTGATGGGATACGTGGGTGCGATGCTGTATAACAATTATCCGGGAGAATTGCCCGGCCCCAACGTACCGGCCGTCAACGGCGGATCCCCCACCGGCTCCGATACGGGCCTTGGGCTTGGAGAAGAAATATTCGGTGCCGAAGGGAACATCGGCTTTGACTATGGCAGTGTGGTCCTGCACAAAAACGACGGATCGGCGCTGACCGCTTCGACAAACGGCTCTGCGGGGGAAGCTGCTATGAGCAAGATCGATGTGGTCGCACGCGTCAAGGCGTCTGTGGTAGAGATCACCACGACCGCTACCTCCAATTACGGCTCTGTGGCCGCGGGGGCAGGCAGCGGTGTGATCATTCACGAGTCAGGTGTTATCGTTACCAACCATCACGTGATCGAGGGAGCATCCGGTGTTTACGTCCGTTTGACAAACGGTAATACCTACCAGGCGACCGTGCGAGGAACGGACGAGGATGGCGATATCGCCGTGATCAAGATCGATCCAAAGGAAACGCTGACCGTTGCAAGACTGGGCTGTAGTACGGCACTGGTCGAGGGCGAGGAGGTCCTTGCCATCGGCAATCCCTTGGGAGAGCTCGGCGGCACCGTGACCGACGGCATCGTCAGTCAGGTCGAGCGTGAGATCAACGTTGGCGGCGTAACGATGACGCTGCTGCAGACCAACGCTGCGATCAATTCCGGAAATTCGGGCGGAGGCCTGTTCAATATGGCGGGCGAGCTGATCGGCGTTGTCAATGCCAAGTGTTCCGCTTCCGGTGTTGAGGGGCTTGGCTTTGCCATTCCCGTGGACACGGCCATGATTTCCATCAATCATTTGTTAAAGCTGGGGTATATCCCCAATGTGCCCGCTATTGGTGTGACTTTGGCAGAGGGCACGGTCCGCCAGGGCTTTTATTACCGTCAGGTCGTTTACGTTTATGAAGCGGGCGATCACGCGGAGCTCAAATATCAGGACATTTTGATCAGTGTAGATGGCACAGCGATCTCCACGCTTTCCGAGCTGAAGCAGGTCGTGCGCGCTCATAACGTGGGTGACACGGTGACCGTGGTGGTATCTCGTGATGGCAGCGAGCTTTCCTTGTCTGTCACGCTGGTCGAATATGTTCCCACAACGACGTCTTAAGGAGAAGATATGTATCACATTTTGATCGTGGATGACGAGGCGCGCATTCGCTCGGTCATTCGCAAATACGCTGAATTTGAAGGGCATTGCGTAACCGAAGCAGGAGACGGTATGCAGGCGGTCAGCCTTTGCCGCCGTGAAAGCTTTGATATTATCATTATGGACATTATGATGCCGGAGCTTGACGGCTTTTCTGCCTGTCGCGAGATACGTAAGATCTCGCAAACGCCCATCATTATGCTTTCTGCCAGAGGAGAAGAGTATGATCGCATCAACGGCTTTGAGTTGGGGGTTGACGACTATGTCGTCAAGCCTTTTTCTCCTCGCGAGCTGATGCTGCGCGTTGAGGCCGTGATGAAGCGTGTTAAGCGCCCGGTCGAGCAATCCGGGCAAAATCAGGTGATAGAGATGGACAACGGAGGATTGCGTGTGGATCTGACCGCGCGTATCGTTTACGTGGATGGGCAGCGGGTTGAAATGTCACCCAAGGAGTACGATCTGTTTTTTTACCTTTTGCGCAACCGCAACGTGGCATTGACCCGCGAGCGCTTGATCAGTGAAGTGTGGGGCTACGATTTTTACGGAGATGCACGCACGTTGGATACGCACATCAAGCTGCTGCGCAAAACTTTGGGTAAGTACAGCGATTATATCGTCACCCTGCGTGGTGTTGGCTATCGCTTTGAGGAGAAAAAATGACACGGCGTCAAGGAAAGCTGCAGGATGCGGATAAGCACAGCAGTCTGCGCATGCGGTTGTTTGCTTCCTTTACCATTTTTGTTGTGATCATTTTTGCGGCTATGTGGTTTTTTCAGATCCGAATGCTGGGCTTTTTCTATCAAAGAGAGCGCTTTCAAGAGATCAACCACGTAGCCGATCGCCTGTCGCGGGGAATAGAGAAAGAAAATTTTGCGGATATCGTCAAGGAAAGTGCCGTGATGGCTGACACCTGCATTCTGGTTTTTGAGGTCAGAGACAGCGTGCTGCGCCCCGTTGCCAATGCAGAGGAGGCGGGGAACTGCGTGATCCACCGCCTGAAAAGCGCAGAGCTGCTGAATCGCTATTATATCGGCGCCAAGGAAAGAGGCGGCACCTATGACGAGCGTGTGGAGCTGGAGTATAAGGAGCCCGAGCGCGAGGAGGATGAGATCGTTGTGCCGGGCAGCCACAAGCAATCCGACTCGGTCAGTGCCGTGCATGCGCGGGTGCTCATGTCCGATGGTAAGGAGTTTTTGCTTTTGGTCAATTGCGAGCTGACGCCGATGGACGCTACCGTTCGCACGCTGCAGGTACAGTTCTTTTGGTTGGCGGCGATCCTGATCATTGTGGCAGTCCTTTCCATCACCTTCCTTTCGCGCATCATCTCCCGCCCTCTGATCGCCGTTACCGAAAAGGCGCGCGATCTGCCCAAGGGCACTTACGAGCCGGATGTTTCAGGTAGTGGATATCGTGAGATACGTGAGCTGGAGCGGGTGCTGAACTATGCCGCGGTTGAGATCGGTACGGCGGATAAGCTGCAAAAGGAGCTGATCGCCAATATCTCACACGATCTGAGAACGCCCTTGACGATGATCAAGGGATACGGCGAAATGATGCGCGATATTCCGGGAGAAAATTCGCCCGAAAACGTGCAGGTCATCATCGACGAGACCACGCGTCTCAGCGAGCTTGTGGGAGATCTGATGGATCTGTCCAAGCTGCAATCCGGCTCGCGTAAGCCGCAACTGTCCACCTTCGATCTGGCGGATACCGTGCGCGAGGTTCTGAAGCGGTACGATGTGCTCATCCGACACGAAGGGTATCGGTTTGAGATCAATATCCCGGAAGGTGCCCTTGTCACCGCTGACCGTACGCTGCTCCTGCAGGTGATCTATAATCTGATCAACAATGCGGTAAACTACACGGGTGAGGATAAGCGCGTTACTGTAAGTGAGCTGATCCACGACGGACGTGTGCGCATTTCCGTGGCCGATAGCGGTGAAGGGATCCCACCGGAAAAGATCAAGGATATTTGGGAGCGCTATTACCGCGTGGACAAGGTGCATAAGCGTGCCGTTATGGGCACGGGGCTTGGATTGTCGATCGTAAAAAGCGTGCTGGAGGCTCATCACGCCGAGTACGGTGTTGATAGTGCCGTCGGTGTCGGAAGCGTCTTTTGGTTCGAGCTTCCTTTGGCTGCACCTGCCGATGTAAAAGAGGAAGAACCGTAAAATAACGGGATCGCCGTTGGCGATCCCGTTATTTTGGACTTGTAAAATGCGCAATGCTGTGGTAAACTATTGAAAGGAAAGGGGGCGTGACAATGCGCTTTTTGATCGAAAAGCAGGACGACGGTCGATTGATCCGTGATTATTTGCGTATGCTGGGCGTATCGGGGCGACTGTCCGCACGCCTCAAAAACAGAGAGGATGGCATCCTGCAAAACGGTCACCGCGTAACGGTACGCGCCGTTTTACGAGAGGGAGACGTTTTGGAGCTGGGCATTGAAGAAAAGGAGCCGCCGCTTCACGTTCTTCCAAGAAATATTCCGGTCGATATCTTGCTGGAGACCCCGGATCTTTTGGCGGTCAACAAGGCAAGTAACACACCCACTCATCCCTCTCACGGTCATTACGAGGATACGCTTGCCAATGCGCTGGCCTTTCATTACGGCAGCGAGGATCAGCCCTTTCGCCCGCGATTCGTCAATCGCTTGGATCGCAATACCACCGGTGTCGTATTGGTTGCCCGTCACGCCTTGTCGGCGGCGCTGCTTTATGCTGCTATGGCCGAGGGGAGCGTGCAAAAAAGCTATCTGGCCGTTGTGCGGGGGCGGGTAAGCTCTACCGTGATCAAAAGCGGTATCCGCCGCCGCGAGCAAAGCGTGATCTTTCGTGAGGTGTGCCGCATTGGAGAAGGGGATTACGCAGAGACCGTTGTCGAGACTCTGGCGGCGAACGATGCGCTTTCGCTGGTCAGACTAACGCCCAAGACCGGGCGTACGCATCAGCTGCGTGTGCATATGGCGTGGATCGGTCATCCGCTGCTTGGCGACGAACTGTACGGTGACGGCAAGGGCATGTCGCGCCACGCGCTTCACGCCGCACGGTTAACGTTCCCGATGCCCGGAACCGAGCAAAACGTAACAGTCTGCGCGCCGCTTCCGGCGGATATGGCAGAAAAAATTGCAGAGCTTGGAAAGGAGGCGATCAGGCTTGCTCAAAAAGAAAGTGGCCAAACGGGTGCGGAATTATGAAAAATTCTCACCGCTTTTCTATGTGCTCTGCGCATTTGCGATCTTAGCATTGCTCGTGCTGATCCTTGCTGTTTGCAGCACGGGGTTTTCCAATGCGTATAACGGCAGCGTTGGCGCCGTTGTTCGCGCCTTTCTGGCACATTTGACCTCTTGGATCCCCTTTTCCTTGGCAGAGGCCTTGCTGTATACCGCACCGCTTCTGATCGTCATAACGGTGATCTACGCCTGTCGTTATCGTTGCAAAAGCACAAAAAGTACCTTGGTCTTTCTGGCTACGGTCGTATCGGTGTTCAGCATCTTTTTTTCATTGTTCGTCTTGGGCTTTGGCGTTGGGTATCACACCGATCCTTTGGATCGGCGGTTGGATCTGTCTGCAGAAAAGGTTACGGTCGACGAGCTTTACGATACTGCCTGCTGGCTGGCGGAGGAGACCAACAGGGCGGCCGGCGAGGTGAGCTTTGGAGAGGATCGCTTTTCCGTTATGCCATATGACCGGCGCGAGCTTTGCGATCGTCTGCTGCTTGCGTACGGGTCCGTTTGTGGCGAATATCCCTTTATCCAGCGTTTGGATAGCAGCATCAAGCCCGTTCTCGCCTCCGAGGTGATGTCGCATATGCATATCACGGGCGTTTACACTTATTTTACCGGAGAGGCAAATCTCAACGTTAATTTTCCGGATTATACCTTGCCCTATACCGCCGCCCACGAGCTGGCGCATCAGCGGGGGATCGCGCGGGAAAACGAGGCCAATTTTATCGCCTTTTTGGTGACGTCGCGCTCTGAGGATGCCTATATACGTTATTCGGGGTATCTGAATTTATTTGAATACGTTTCCTCTGCGCTGTATCGCGTTGATCGAGAGCGCTATCGTGAGGTCATCAGATCGCTGGATGCGCGTGTGATCGATGAGATGCGGGCATATTCCGATTTCTTTGACGCCTATCGTGACTCCGTGATCGCCAATGTGTCCGGGGCCGTGAATGATGCTTATCTCAAGCTCAACGGCAACGAGGCAGGAACTGCCAGCTATGGGCTTGTGGTGGACCTTGCCGTGGCATATCGAAAGGCTCAAGCTTCAACAAAATAACACAAAAAGTCTGCACGTGTTGCATTTTTTGCGACGCGTGCAGACTTTTTGTGCTTCACCGCCCTCCGTTAAACGGCATATACTGCTGTCAAACGGATACAGGAGGCGGGAGTGGGTATGCAAAGGATCTTGGTCAAGGGAGGGCGGCGACTATCGGGCGAGGTGGTTATCGGCGGCAGTAAAAATGCGGCTTTGCCGATCCTGTTCGGCGGTATCGTGACAGGCGACGTATGTGTGTTTTCGGGCTTGCCGCGCGTCAGCGACGTGCTGCAAGCGCTGGAGATCTTAAAATATCTTGGTGCGCGCATCTGCTTTCTCGGCAGCGGAGAGGTGCGCGTGGATTACAGTACCGTTCATTATGATAGGGTGCCCGCAGCCCTCACAAGTCCGATCCGAGGCTCTACTTATTTGCTTGGAGCTATGCTTGGGCGCTTTGGCAAGGCCGCGCTTGGCGGCTCAGGCGGCTGCAACCTGGGGGCGCGACCCATCGACCAGCATCTCAAGGGTTTTGCCTGCTTGGGGGCCTGTGTGCATTGCGGTGAGGAGGGCGTAACGGTAGAGGCGCCCGATGGTTTGCGCGGCGCCGAGATCTTTTTGGATATGCCGTCGGTCGGTGCAACCGCTAATCTGCTTTTGGCGTGTGCCTGTGCACACGGAAAAAGTGTGATACACAATGCCGCTGCCGAGCCGCACGTGGCGGCTCTGGCGGCGTTTCTTTGCGACGCGGGTGCGCAGATCTCTCCAATAAGTGGCCGGACGGTATGTGTTTCGGGTGATTTCCCCTTGCGCGGCACCCATTGTGTCATCATTCCCGATATGATCGAGGCAGGCACTTACCTTGCAATAGGAGCTGCTTGTGGCGGGCCGATCTGCGTTCGTGCGGTCTCCCCCGCGCATTTGACCTGTTTTTTAGAAACGTTACAGCAAATAGGAAGCAGCGTCAAGCTTGAAAAAAGAGAGATCACGGCTTCTTCTCCAAGCAAATGGAGTGGAGCAAGCGTTGTGACAGGCCCCTTTCCCGCATTTCCAACGGATCTGCATCCGCAGCTGGCGGCCGTGCTGGCCGCCCGCGCGCAGGGGAGCATAAGGGAGACCGTGTTCGCTTCCAGATTCGGTTATGTGACAGAGCTGCAAAAAATGGGAGCGGATATGGCGGTAACGGGATCCACGGTCAGTATACGGCCGGCACGTTTGCACGGCGCTAAAATGAGATCCCCCGATCTGCGGGGCGGGGCAGCCCTGTTGATCGCCGCGCTTGCAGCGGAAGGGTACAGTGAGATCACCAACGCCGCTACTGTGGGGCGTGGATATGAGCATTTAGAAGCAAAGCTTCGCGCCCTCGGGGCAGAAATAGAGGTTTATTAAAAAAGAGCGTTGGCCAATGGCCAACGCTCTTTTTTTTACTTTTTGCTTGCCAGTCTATTGATCTCGTTGCGCAGATCCAGCAAATACTGAGGATGGGAGGGATAATGCATAAAGTCCACATCACAGCAGCGGTCAATGGCGGCGACAACTGCGTCACGTCCGCTGACCTGCTCGGCCAGCTTCATGGCGCGCATATCGTAAAGTCCTTGCTCAAACAGTACCGCGCGGATGGAGGGAACGGGCTGTCCGTCCATGCCGGGGTAAACGGTCACGGCATCACCTGCCGGGCCAAAATAGTCGCCGTCGGTCACCAGATAGGGGTTGATCAGCTTGCGGGAATATTGGTTATAGTAGAAATTATATCCCCACTGTAAAAAGCCGACAACGCCTGCTTTGTACATTTGCGCGCCGATCACACGGGTGCGCTGAGGCGTCATGGCGATAAACCGATTCGAGCCGATGGTGCCGGGTCCGCAGCAGTAGTACACCCACAGATCGGGTACGTGATTGGCCACAAATTCGTCGGCGCTGTTGATAACGGGAATGGGGTTCTTGGTCACACCCTTTTCATAAAATTCGTAATGCGAAAGGGCATCGCGCACGGGGCAGTCGCATATCAGATCCCAAATACTGTTTTTTACCTTTTCATAGGTGGGCAGATGATCCGTGTGGGGCTCGTCGGAAATATGGAAGAAGTAATGCCCCTTATAGCCGTATTCGTCCAGCTTTTCACGGACAGCGGGGATCAGTACGCGCAAAAATCCAACGTATTCCGCGCCGGTGGCGTCGGTGTCCCAACCAAATATGCGTTTGTACTCACCGTCAACGGTGGCCATGATCTTGGGCGCGTGCTCGGCTCCCCATTGGGTAAAGAAGTGAGCGATCTCCAGCTCCTTTACACCTGCGCGGCGGCACATTTCGCAAAAGCGCTGCAGCTTGTCAAAGCCAAAGACGTACTTGCCGTCCTCAACGCGCACGTCCACCAGCTGCACCGTGGGGCGCTCGCTGCCCACCAATGTGTCAAGGGGAGGCGTAAAGATGGGGGTCAGCAGGGCATTGTTGCCGATCTTAACCGACATTTTTACAAAATTTTCTACGATCTCCCAGTGCCGCTCGGAAAAGACCGCTACGTTATAGTAATCGGCAAGGCAGTCATAGTGGAACCACTGCGTACAGGTAAAGTCGATCTCGGGCAGCACGCCCTCCAGCACCTCAAGCTCCAGGGTGGCAGAGATGGGCTCTGCGGATTTTTCGGGATGAAGGGTTACGGTAACGGGGTAAACGCCGGGGGCGATGTCCTTGGGCAGATCTAACTCGAAATAGAGCTGTCCCGTGCGATTTTGGCAAATGAGAACGGCATCGGTCTTGCGCAGCACATCGGGATAAAGCCCGGGCTCGTGTCCGATATAATCCTCGTTAAAATCGTTTCGATAGTGGGGCATACGCACCGGCACGTGATCCACCTCGTAGACCGTTATAAAGGGGGCAAGCTTGCCCTCAACGGTAACGGGGGTGTAAATGCCGTGGGCAGAGGGGGACTGCGCAGTCTCCCAAACTGCCGAGAAATATACACGGTCGCCCTGCAATGCGGTGGTGCTTTTATAAACAGGGAACAGACGTACGCTATCGGTGATACGTGCCTTGGTGAGGGGGGAAGTGATCCTAAATTTCAAGGTGTCCTTCATAGCAAGCCTCCTGATCGGTTGATAACACCATTATACTCCAATTCAAAAACAAAGTAAAGATGCTTTTGGATAAAAAATCTATAAATTCGGAGATACTTTCCAATATAGCTTGCGTCGCTTGCTAAAAGCATTTTATTGCAGATCGCGTTAAAATAAAACCCGCTTTCCGTTGCCGAAAAGCGGGTTTTCTGATACCGTTATGCCACCAAATCAGTCAAAAGCTGCGGGTGTGGTGGGGATGGCCTTGCGGGGGCTGGCCATGTAGGGCGCTACAGTCTCTCTCCACTTCAGATAATGCTCGGTGGTCTTGTGGAAGGCGGCGGCCTCGTCGCTTGCAAACACCTCGTACAGCACAAACTTGGTGGGGTCGTTGTTGTCCTGCAAAACGTCAAAGCGGATGTTTCCGGCCTCTTTGCGGGAGTTTTCGTGGTTGTAGAGCGTGATCTTGCGGAAGTCCTCTACGTTTTCGGGCTTTACGTCAACAAAAACAAGGGTAGCGATCATTTTTCTTCTCCTTTATGTTGTTCTTTTTAACCGAGAATTTCTCGGATCAGCACTTGATTTTCGCCTACAGGTGTCACGCCTGCAGGGAGCCTATCCGCAACCGATGCCAGTGCCGTGCGCAAAAGCGGTTCCTCGGCATCAGGTAAGCGGATCGTACCGTTTTCAGGGCTGAAAATCACCCCGTTGGCGGCCTTTTCGTATAATTCGTCATAGGCTTGCTCTACCGCATCGGAGGAAAATTTGGCCAACTCATATCGCAGTGCCGTAGGGCAGACGGGCTCCATTGGGGGAGATATAGCCTCTAACATACGGTATTGCAGACCCGAAACCGTTGACAATGCACCGGATACCGTATCCCAAGTATATTTTTTGCCGTTATAGCGAAACAAAGCAAGCATAGCAGATCTCCTTTTAACGTTTTCTTCGTCTTTTGCGCTGTCCGGAGCCGCGGGATCCTGCCCAAGCGCCAAGTGCGGCGGCCGGCAGTAGACAAACGTGAGCAAGCAGAGAAAGCACGGCAGACGTATCGCCTTTCCACGCAGTCGGCAGAAAAAGTCCGATCAGGGCCCATATAGCAAGCAATAGGGTGCCCTCTCCAAGGCCGCACAGCAGGGGAGCGCGGCGGTGATTGAGGCGCAGTGCTGCAAATCCCCCCACAAAGGCAGAAAGATACAGCAGCGTGCAGCCCGTTATCGTTTGATAGCGGTTTGGATCCTTAACGCGAAGCAGTAAGGCGGTGAAGAGTAAAAGAAGCAGCAAGCCCGTCACCACCGTAATGGGAAGCGCCCCAAGGACGCTTTTGGCCGTGGCGGATAGGGTAAAGGAACCCTCCTTCTCGGTTACGGTACGGCGACGCCGTCTTGCTGCTTTCTTTTTGGAAACGGACATAGGGCAGACCTCCTTTACGATCATTGATCGTTAGATTGTATGAGGCAGGTCTTGCGTTTAGTCCTTTTGAGACATCGTTTAACCGATATCAGTTCTTTTTGCTGTCTTCCTTTTCTTCTGCCACAATGGGCTCGGAGGGGATGACCTTGGCATTGGCGGGCACGTCGACCGAACGAACGGCGGATTTCAGCAGACGGATGCGGGTATGATCGCGGGTGGTCTCAATGACCATGGTCTCTTCCTTGATGCTGACGATCTTGCCGATGATGCCGCCAATGGTGGTGATCTCATCGCCAACGGCAAGGTTGTTGCGCATATCCTGTGCGGCGCGCTCCTGCTTTTTCTGCGGACGCATACCAAAGAAATAGAACACGACCACGATCACGCCGATCATGATCAGCGTCGTTACAAGGCCGGAGCTGTTTGCAGCCAAAAGAGTTTGAAACATTACGTATTCCTCCAAAAACAATGATGCATCTATTATAGCCGTTTTTACATCAAAAAACAAGCCCTCTTTTGTAAATATTTTTCTTTTTAGGAAAAAACTGCAAAAAAAGCGTTGCGAGTGTTGAAAAAAAGGCGAAACTATGTTATACTATATAAAATTTGTTATACACGCGGCGCGCTTGCGCTTGCAGAGGAGACATATGGGAAAAATTACGTATCCTGAATGCGGAAAGATCATCAATACCCACGGCTGCCACGGCGCCGTCAAGATCGAGCCCTGGTGTGACAGTCCGGAGGTCTTTGCTTCGTTGCCCGCGGTCTATTTGCGCGAGCAAGGCGAGCTTCGGGCGCTGCAGATCGTCAGCACCTCTGTTTTCGGCGGTCGTTTTATTTTTGCTGAGCTTGAGGGTGTAGACACGATGGAGAAGGCCGAGTCTTTGCGCGGTTCGGTGCTGTATGCCCGCCGCGAGGACCTGCATATACCCGAAGGCGCATTGCTGATCGCCGAGATGAAGGGGATGAAGGTGTGGCACGCCGAGAGCGGTGCGTTGCTTGGCACGTTGACAGACGTGATCCGCCCCGCCAACACAGATATCTACGTGATCCGCACCGAAAAGGGAGAGGCTATGGTGCCTGTCGTTGCAGAATTTGTCAAGCGCGTAGATGAAAAAGAGGGTATTTTCCTTACACCGATCGAAGGGATGTTTGACTGATGCGCTTTGACATTATGACTTTGTTTCCCGAATTTGTAGAGGGCATCCTGTCCGAAAGCATTATCGGTCGCGCCCAAAAGGCGGGCGCCATTACGGTCAAGGCACACAACATTCGGAATTATTCCAAGGATAAGCACCGTCGCGTGGATGATACCCCCTACGGCGGTGGCAAGGGCATGCTGATGATGGCTCCCCCCATTTACGATTGCTTTGAGGACGTTTGTCGGCAAGCAGGGGAGGTTGGCAGTCGCCGTGTGATCTATATGTCACCTCGCGGTCGCGTGTTGGATCAACAAAAGGCCAAGGAACTTGCGACCTATGAGCATCTTGTGATCCTTTGTGGGCATTACGAGGGGGTCGACAGCCGTATTATCGAGGAGATCGTGGATGAAGAGGTCTCTATTGGAGATTTTGTGCTGACGGGCGGAGAGCTGCCCGCTTGCATTACGGTGGATGCCGTGGCGCGTTTGGTAGACGGCGTTCTGGCCGACCCCGAATGCCACGAAAAGGAAAGCCATTCAAGCGGACTTTTGGAGTATCCGCAATATACCCGCCCTGTGGAGTTCCGCGGGCGCACGGTCCCTGACGTTTTGCTGTCGGGGCATCACGCCAATATCGAGAAATGGCGCGCGGAGCAGTCCCTTGAGATCACGCGGCGTCAACGCCCCGATCTTTTGGAGAATAAAGAGCTTTGATTTTAAGAAAGGAGGTTGAAGTATGAAAAGACCCGATACCGGAGCAAGCTATATCCTACGCTTTTTTGCATATCTTTCTCACGTGTTTTGCAGTCTTTTGCCCCACAGCTTGTTAGGGCGGTTCTTCACCTCCTATTCTCGTACCGATCGCGTGTTCCGCCGTTCTGCCATTGGCCGCGGCATTCGCCGCGCGGAAAGCGGCGGCGGGCGCGCAAGGCGCTCCCTGCGGCGCAATGTTGCGCTGGCTATGAACAAAAGCTTGATCAGCAACAGCGCGGCGGTGCTTTGGCGTGTGCTTTGCCGATGCAGTTTGCGCACGTTTGGCGCCTTGTTTGCCACTATGGGTGCTTATACGGCCCTGATGTATTGGCTGTTTTCGGCTGTTTGGGAAAGCAACGTCGTCAGCACGGTCAATCTGTTTTGGGGGCTGGGCTTTGCTTTGATCGGCATTCTGCTTCTGTTTTCCGATCTGTCTCTCGGCTATGCGCTGTCTAAAAGCTTTTTCTTTGGCAAGCTGATCGTTTCGGCGCTTGGCGTTTCAGATGGCGGCATCCGCACCGTAGAGCGCGTTGGCCGTGCAGGCTATGTCGTCGCCATCCCTTTGGGAATGGCCCTTGGCGCTATCGGGGCACTGGTCTCGCCGCTGTGGCTGCTGGCAGCCTTTGTGGTACTGTTGTTGGTCACAATGGTGCTGTCTATTCCCGAGTCGGGGGTGGTCGTGCTGATCTTTGCTGTGCCCTTTGTCGGCTTTTTGCCAAACAACGGATTTTTACTTGTCTCCCTAACGGTCTTGCCCTTTGTCGCGTATTTCGGAAAGCTGCTGCGGGGTAATCGAGCCTTCCATCTGGAGGTGCAGGATATTCCCGTTTTGCTGATGGCGTTCCTGTTTCTGCTGTCGGGCTTTTCCTTTGCGGGGCAGAGTGTTTGGCGCGGTGCCTTGCTGGCAGCCCTGCTTGCGGCATCCTATTTCCTTTTTGTCAATCTGATCGCAACGCCCCGATGGATGTCGCGTTGCCGTATGTCGCTTGTTTTGTCTGCGGCGCTGTCTGCGCTTGTTGGCATCGTGCAGTTTCTTGCAGAGGCTGTAGGTTCGGCCAACGGTTTTGATCTGCTGACAGTCGGCCAAACGGTTACGGCAGGCTTTTCCGACCGTGTCAGCTTTTCCTATTTCCTGTTGATCGCATTTCCGTTTGCCGTCATGACGTTTTTGTCGGTTGGCGAGCGATATCGATTGATCATTGGCCTTGCGCTGACCTTGATCGTTGCTGCCGCCGTAATGGCGTGCGTTCCCTCTGTGTTGCTGGCAATGGCCGTGATGTGCATCGCTTTGTTTTTGCTTTGTCGCCGCAATGCTGTATCGGTTACGCTTGCAGGTGTTGGCGTCGGTGGATTTTTGGCCTATCTGATGCCAAGTCGGGCGCGTGATACGGTGCTTGGCTTTTTGCGTGCCGACGTGGCAGGCCTCTCTCCTTACGCAAGCACGTTAAATGGGCTTGCCGGCCGCATCTTGTTTGGCGGAGAAGGGGTGTTTGACAGCGGAAGCGGCCTTTCTGTGTTGTTATTCGGCCTTGGCCGCGGAGGCTTAGAGCGGATCTGTGCGTTCTATACCGCGGCACCTGCAGAAGCAATGGTGCACGCGATGGGCTTTTGGACGTATCGACTGTTAGAGGGCGGCGTGATCGGTGTGCTGCTTCCTGCCGCATTTCTGCTGATGCTTTCTCAAAACTGCTTTTCTTTGATGCGGCGCAGCGCAGACGGCGGCAAAAATACGTTTGCCCTAACGGGGATCGCCCTGATCGTGGGCCTGCTGCTGAACAGCCTGTTCCATTATACGTGGTACGATCCGTCCGCAATGCTGATGTTTTTTGCTGCAACGGGTATGATCGTTGCCGAGGCGCGCGGTGAATGGCAAAGCCGCGTGGATCCGGTCGATGAAATGACCGAGCCGGGCCAAGCGGCCGAGCTGGAATATTACGGTGCAGGGCACTGAGCCCAAGCGTAGAACGGAGGATAGATATGAACGATAAAACAGAGCTTCAACGACACGATGCGGCCGAAAGCGGCCGTAAGCGTGTCCGTGCGGAACGCCCCAAGGGAAAGGGGCCCAAAAAGGAGCATAGCCGCAGATGGTTGTTCCTTGTGGTGGATCTGCTGCTGCTTGCCGCCATCATCGGTGCCGTTGTCTTTATCATCAACGTGCTGGGCTCCTCTGACAATGGCGGAAGCGAGACCGAGGGAAGACGCATCACGTATCAGCTTGAGATCGCCGGGATAGAAAGCGATCTGTTTTCCGCAACAGGCGGTGACAGCGTTTTCTTAAGCAACGGCCTTCAGCTTGGCGTTGTAGAGTATCACGACGGAGGACAGCCCTATACGCAGTATATCGACGGTGTTGTCGAGGAGGGCGGTAAGTACTTTGTGACCGAGGTCGAGTATCCCGAGGATATCAAGACCTATCTTGTAACAATCAGCGTTTATGCAGAATTTGAAGCGGGCATCGGTTATTCTGTCAATGATTGCCGTATCGCCGTGGGAAGAAGCTACCGTGTGCGCATTGCCGACGGTCTTTATGACGCGGTTTGTGTTTCGCTGCAGCAAAATGCGGCTGATTAAGGAGGTGTGACCGTGAGCGAAGAAAAAAAGAGCATAGGAAAGGGTCACATCAACCTTTTTGACGTGATGCTTGTCCTTTTGGTGATCCTTTGCATCGTTGGCGTTTGGCAACGCAAAAATCTGCAGGCCTGGTTTGAAGAGGAGCGGATCAACGATGTGTACACCGTTTCCTTTGAGATCAAGGAGCTGCGCGATACCTCCATCCGCTATTTAACTGCGGGGACGTCGCTTTATGTGATTGACGGAGAGGATGCGGTTTCTCTTGGTACCATTGCGGGCGAGGTGGCCGTGGTAGACGCGGCAAAGCATCTGCCGCACACGGATGAAAGCGGACAAACCGTGCTGGTAGAGGCCTATTATCCCGATGACCTTTCTACGGTCAAGGCGGTCTTGAACTGTCACGGCATCCATACCAACGGCAGCTTTTTTGTGGACGGACGCTTTGCGGTATCGGTTGGGCAAACGCTTGCTGTTTATACAGAAAATGCAGATTTTGAAATTTATGTGACCGACATCACAAAAGTTGGTTGATTTGTCGATTTTTCACAGAGAAGTTGTAATGATGGCAACAAAATACCAAAAAAATGCCCATTGATTTTCGCCGCGAAATTTGATATACTATTTCTGTAATATTAAAAGTGTGCCGTCGGCCTTGGATTTGTGCCGTCGACCATAAGAAATGGAGCATTTTACATGATCACTCGTGAAGTTACCATTACGAATACCATCGGTCTTCATGCTCGTCCCGCAACCTTCTTCATTCAAAAGGCAAATGCTTACAAAAGCACCGTTTGGGTGGAAAAGGAAGATCGCAAGGTCAACGCAAAAAGCCTGCTTGGCGTGCTCTCCTTGGGCATCGCGCAGGGTATGACCGTTAAGCTGATCGCAGACGGCTCCGATGAGAACGAGGCTTTGGAAGGGCTTGAGACCCTGATCCATACCGGGTTCCAAGAGTAATTCAGTACAGATCCACAGCGTGGGCGCCTTTCAAATAGGCGCCCTCTTTTTTGGGAGGTGAAGGCATTGCAAACTGAAGAGATCCGCAAGGCTCTGCTGGAAAAAGCCAACAGCCTTCCCTTAACGCCCGGTGTTTATCTGATGCGTGACGCTGCAGGCAAGGTGATCTATGTGGGTAAATCCCGCAAACTGAAAAATCGTGTGTCGCAATATTTTCAAAACGGCACAAAGCAACTGAAAACTGCCCGTATGGTCGCAAGCGTTGCCGATTTCGATTATTTCCTTTGCTCTACCGAGATCGAGGCACTGGCGCTGGAAAATACGCTGATCAAGCAATATACACCCAAGTATAACATAAGATTAAAGGATGCAAAATCCTATCCTTATATAAAGGTCACAGCCGAGGCGTATCCTCGCTTGGAATTTACCCGCGCGCGGCGCGCTGATAAGGGGCGTTATTTTGGCCCTTATTCAGGTGCCTCTGTGGCAGGGAGCGTCCTGCGCACGCTGCAAAAGACTTTGTGCCTGCCAACCTGCAGCCGTCAGTTCCCGCGGGATATCGGCAAAGAACGCCCCTGTCTGTATTATCAACTGGGGCAGTGCTGCGGCGTATGCACGGGTCAGATCAGTGAGGATGAGTATGCAGAGTTGATCCGCTCTGCCGTTGAGATCTTGCGCGGAAACACCGCCGCCGCAAGGGCACGGGTGCGTGCACAGATGGAGCAGGCTGCCGAGGAAGAGCGCTTTGAAAAGGCCGCTGCCTACCGCGATCGGCTGTTTGCACTGGAAAAGCTCTCGCAAAAGCAAAAGGTGCTGGCCGCCCCCGATGTCAGCGAGGATGTGTTTGGATTTTACCGTGACGATTACGGCGCCGCCATGTCGGTGCTGTATATTCGCGAGGGCGCGCTTGTGGATAAGCACGAGACTGTGTTTGGCGGAGACGAGATCCTGGATGGCGAAAGCTTGCTTTCCTTTGTTTACGATCATTATCGCCGTCGCGAGGATATTCCGCCCCGTGTGCTGCTGTCCTTTGAGACCGACAGCGAAGATATGGAGGCTTTGGCGGCTTCTCTTGGCGAAAGTGCCGGGCGCCGGGTACAGCTGTATACGCCCGAGCGGGGAGATCGTAAAAATCGCGCGGTGCTTGCGGTAGAAAACGCCAAGGAGCGCCTTGCTGCCGATCGCCGCGCAAACGAGAAAAATGACGAGACCCTTGTGCGCCTTGCAGGCCTGCTTGCATTAGAGACGTTGCCCGAGCGCATTGAGAGCTATGATATATCTAATATTGGAAGCGAGCATAAGACCTGCGGTATGATCGTATGGGAAAAGGGTCGCTTTCAAAAAAGCGATTATCGCACCTTCCGTATCAAGGATGTAGAGGGCACCGACGATTATGCCTCTATGAGAGAGGCACTTTCCAGGCGCTTTGCTCATTTGGGCGAGGAGGGGAGCTTTGGTCGTGAGCCGGATCTGATCCTGCTGGACGGCGGAGCCGCCCACGTGGCTACCGTCAAGCGGTTGATGGAGGAGCTGGGTGTGCAGATCCCCGTGTTTGGTATGGTCAAGGATGCGTTTCACAAGACACGCGCCTTGTGTAATGAAAACGAGGAGATCTCTATAGCCCGCGATCGTGCTGTTTTTACAATGATCTATGCCATTCAAGAGGAGGTCCACCGCTATTCCATCAAGCGGATGAGTGATGCCAAGCGCGGCACGCTCAAGGCTTCTTCGCTATCCAAGATCCCCGGCGTCGGCCCCGCAAAGGCCAAGCTTTTGCTATCCCATTTCGGTGGCCTTGCCGCCGTAAAGGCGGCAGATGAAAAAATGCTGGCCGCCGCTCCCGGCATCGGCCCTGTGCTTGCCGGAGAGATCTATCGCTATTTTCAAAAAAAGGAGGAGCCCGACCAATGATGCGTATCATTACGGGCAGCGCCCGCGGCACCCATCTGTTTACACTGTCGGGCGAGGCCACGCGCCCAACCTCAGAGCGCACCAAGGAGGCGCTGTTCTCCATTTTGCAGCAGGCTCCCGTTGGGGCACGCGTGCTGGATCTTTTTGCCGGCTCAGGTCAGCTGGGGCTTGAGGCTCTCAGCCGCGGCGCCACCGCCGCCGTGTTTGTAGACGGCTCTAAGGAGGCTGCCGACGTGGTCCGTCGCAACGCGCAAAAGACCCATCTCAGCGATCGCTGCGAGGTGGTCGTTGCCGATGCACTTTCCTTTTTGCGCACCTGCCGCAGACCCCCATACGACCTTGTGTTTTTAGACCCCCCTTACGCCGCCGCGCTGTTGCCGCAATGTCTGCGATTGCTTGCTGACGGCCACCTGCTTTCTCCCAACGCTTATATCGTCACCGAAAGCGCCTCTCACGAAGATGTCTTTGCCGGTGACCCCACCCTTGCCGACCAATTTGAAATCATCAAGCAAAATCGTTATGGCATAGCGCACCTTACCGTGCTGAAGCCTGCGAAAAAGGAGTATTCATGAGTCTTGCATTGATCCCCGGAAGCTTTGATCCCATGACCGTCGGTCATCTTGATATTGTAAAACGAACGCTGGCCCTGTATGACGAGGTGGTGGTCGCCGTTCTTGTGAACCCCGATAAAAAATACGCCCACACGTTGGACGAGCGCGCCGAAATGGCAAGATTAACCGTTGCCGGTCTAGACCGCGTCCGCGTGGTCTCCAGCGAGGGTATGCTGGTAGATCTGTTTGATCAGCTTGGCGCCGACGTGATCGTCAAGGGCATCCGCAACGACCGCGATCGTGTTTATGAGGAGAATATGGCCGAGGCCAATCTTGCCCTTAACCCCCGCGCGGCAACGATCTTTTTGCAGGCCGCCGACGATTATGAAAGCGTTAATTCTACCAGCGTGCGTGAGCTTGTTCGCACCGGAAGATCCCCCGATCAGCTTGTGGTCCCGGCTGTTGTGGACTATCTGCGCGCACGGGGAGAGCTGAGCATCCCTGAGAGGTAAAAAATGGTGTCCTTTAAAAAGTATTATCTCATCCGCATCCTTCTTACTGCACTGGTAACAGGAGCCATCGGCGCGGCTTTTTTGATCGCAGAGCCCTATGCCGACGAGATCTTTGATATTTTGTTGATCGCCATGGGCCTTTTGACTGTGGTGATGAATCTGCCCGCCTTTGTGTTTTCGCTGTTTCATGTCAAGCGCCGTGGCGAGTGGATCAGTCTGCTGATCTCGGCGGTGGCCATTATTTTTGGCGTCACGGTGACCCTGGTGCAGCGCGACGTGCTGCTGCTTGTATTGGGCATTTACTGTATCGTCTTTCCCGCTGTGCGTATGTTCTTGGTCGCCGAGCGACTGAAGCAGCTCAAAAGGGAACTTCCCAATATCCTGTTCGGTCTGTTTATGGTATTTGTCTCCCTTGCCGAGATCGAATCGCTGATCTTTACGGTCTGCGGCTTTGCCGTTATCGGTATGGCGGTGCTGTATCTGCTGTGGGGGCTTATCACAATGAAATTCCGCTTTGCTGTTTACGATGCCTACGTGCGCGAGCTGGCATTGACCGTAGCTGACGAAAACGAGAGCGCTATTGCAGAGCAAAACGAAGAATAATAAAACAATAATCCCCCCGCTATGCGGGGGGATTATTGTTTTTTTACGCGTCCAACGCCTCTTGCAGGGCCTTGGCCAGTTGGTCGGGGCAGGAGGTGGCCTTGAAGCCGCAACGGATGCCCGAAAGGCGCTCGATAGCCTCGCGTGCGTTCATACCCGTGACCAATGCGGCCACACCTTGGGTGTTGCCCGCACAGCCGCCGGTAAAGCGCACCGAGCGAATGATCTCGCCCTCCAATTCAATGTCAATGGCGCGGGAGCAGACCCCGCGGGGGGTAAAACGTAAGCTTTTCATTTCATTTTCCTTCTTTCAAATAAATATAAGAGCTGACCAGCGCTGCGCGGGGCAGTGCGGCTGACAAATAGGTGTGTAGTAACGCGGCTGAGTTCTCGCCGGCCGCTGTCAGCATAATGTGATAGGTGTATCCGTCCTCAAACGAGGGGTCCGGCAGAGAATCCACGCGGAACAGGTGCACGTTTGCACGCTCTGCAGCCATCAGCAGACGGGCCAATGCACCGTCATCCTGGCCGGACAGACGATATTCCAGCATCAATATACCGTCAGCTTTCGCATTGGGTCGATATTGCTTGGAGATCAGGGCAAAGCGCGATCGCGCGTCGCTTTCCTCAGAGCGGACGTCGCAAACATGGGTGACGTGCAGCTCAAGTCGGTCAAGCTCCTCGTAAAAATGCAAAAAACGCACACCCCTGGCATCCTCTATGGGGAGCAGGGCAAAATCGGCATTCCCGCTTGCCACCTCCTCCAACAGCTCGGATAAGGAGGAGAGGTAAACAGGTCTTACCGTTCCTAAAAGAGGCATAAAACGCTGCAGCGCCCGCTCAAACACGGCGCCCGCAAGGCGCGCCGTACGTGGTGCGGCGGGGGCGGCCTTCAGTTCTTCTGTGCGCGGCAGCGTAAGGGGGTGCGGCACACTTGTCAAAAGCGCCATACGCTCGTCCATTGCAACGGCATCTCGGTAAACGGCGGCTTGATCGTTACAAGGGGGGAGGGGAAGCGGCGGCAGAAGGCCGTCCTCACCAAGCGGAGGCGCGTCCTTGCCCATTGTTGCGATCTGCAGCAGCCGCAGTTGCCGATTCTCCTCGGCGGCGCGGTGCCATATTTCTAAATTTTCAAGAGGGATGTTGCGGTCGGATCCTGCCATGCTGCACGCTCCTTGCATTTGTCATCATTGAGAAAGTAGGGCCGATCGAATGCTTCGATCGGCCCTTTAAAACGGATCATTCCGTTACGTCAACGTGAAGCTCGGTCTCATCGTCGATGGTGATCTGCTTGGGATCGTGATCGTTATCGATAGTCGCGGTGCTGTCACGGCTGATAAGCGAGGAATTGTCGTTCAACTGCTGATGCGGCTGAATGATATCCTCCAGCAGGCTTCTGCGTTGCTTGTGCTGCTTGCGCTGCTTATAGGATTCAGCCATTTCTCTCAGCTCGATCTCAGCGGCGCGGATCTCGTCAGCAGACAGCGGGAAGGTGTGCAAAGAGTTGTAAAGGGTACACATCTGACAGTAGGCCTTCAGCACGCGGGCGCAGGCGATAAACGGGCCGACCACGGTCAAAAGGCCGGGGAGAGACCACAGCAGATAAAAGCGGCGCGAGACCACGCATTTGACGCCGTGCTCGGCGCAATAATCCCGCATACGAACGATCAGCTTACAGTTCCAGATCAAGGGGAAAATGCCCAGTGTGATCACAGAGAACAAAACAAAGGGCAACAGACCCCACGTACGCTTGCCGTCCTTGCGGCAGGCAATGTTGGTGGTCTGGGCCATATGATCGATCAGGTGGAAGGGGTAGAGAAGCAGTGTAAAGATAGATAAGAAGAAGGTGCGCCAGAACGTACGGTTTGTGGCCATACCGCGTTGTGCAATGTCGCGGAAGGCGGGGGTCGTCTGGTCCTCGGGGATGGGCTTAACGGCAAACAGGCGCTGGAAGAAATGGCCAATGCCAAGAAAGAATATGCGAATGCCGCGGCCGATGGAATGGCGCTTGGAGGGGGTGTAGTCCACGCCGGCTACCTCGGTCTCTACCGAGGCGACCCAGCCAACAAAGCGTTGGGTCAGGGTCCTGTCCTCCTTGGCCTCATCGTGGGGCTTGATAAAGGAGTGGGCGGGGTAATAACGTCGCAGTGCGGTGGGCTCTCCCTTTTTCTCCAATCTGGCCTTGATAAAGTCATCCAAAATAACCATCAGCAGTGCAAAGATCGGCACACCGATCAGCATACCGGCAATGCCCATAATATCGCTCATCACCGTAATGGCAATGATAACGCCAAGCGAGGAGAGACCGGTCTTTTCACCCAGAATGATGGGGGCGATCAGGTTTCCGTCGATCTGTTGGACAACAAGGATCAACAGCACGAACAGGATCAGCTTTGCGGGGTCGGCCAAAAAGATGATCACGCCGGAAGGGATGGCGCCGAGGAAGGGGCCAAAGAAGGGGATAAAGTCGGTAACGCCGATGATAACGGCGATCAGCATAAAGTAGGGGATGTCAAAAAAGAAGAACAGTATCATGCAGACCAGCATGACCATCATAGAGTCTATGGCCTTGCCTACCATATAACCACCGATCTTGGTATGTGCCTGTCCAACGTAGTAAAGCACCTTATCCTCGGCCTTTCGGGGGAGCAGGGCGCGCAGCACGCGGTGGAAGCCTGCGTTCAGGCGTTCCTTGGAGAGCAGCACGTAGACCGAGATGAAAAGACCGACAAAAACGTTGACCAATGCATCTACGGCAACGCCGGCCGCGTTAAAGATCATATCGGTCAGCTTAGAGGAACCGTCCTCGTTTTCAAAAAAGTTGACCACGAAGTCACGCAAGCGGTTAAACAGCTTATCGGGCGAGGATAGATACTGCTCTTGAAACGTATCCACAAATTCCCAGTTGAATTTATCAAGGAACTGATTGATGCGGTTCAGCGTATCGGTGATAAAGCGCATCGCGTTGTTGCTGAACTCTTTAATGCTTGTCACCAGCTCAGGGACGATCAACAGGAAAATGCCACCGATGATCGCCAGCATCAGCACGTAAGAAAGCACCATAGAAATGGCGCGGTTCAATCGACGTCTTTTGATCTTGTTGTGCAGCTTATACTCAAAAAATCGCAGGAAAAAGTTGACGAAATAAGCAATTACCAAGCCAATGATCACAGGGGTGAAGATTGAAAGGAGCGTGCCGATAGGAGAGAGGATGGTGGATGTGTTGATCAAGACCAACACCAGCAAAATGCCAAGCAACAAAAGGGGGATCCACCTTCTGTTGTCCTTTTGCGGCTTTTGCGGCATGGGCGCTTCTTGATTTTGTCGGTTGTCCAAGTCTTGCATAGACAGCCTCCTTCCTTACGGGGTAATAAATAAACGATGCAGATAAAAGTATATGTAATATATATTATACGCATTTTAAGCGTTTCGTCAAGTTAAAAATTTCGCCAAACGAAAAAAATTACAAATTATTGTCGGTTTATTGATTTTTTAGGCATATTTGTGCTATAATACGGGTAAAAAGGAGGTGGGATCGTGACCGAGATCACAGTCAAGGCAAATGCCAAGGTCAATTTGTATTTAACCGTTACGGGTAAAAGAGAAAACGGATATCACGATCTTGTCACCGTAATGCAGAGCGTGTCGCTGCACGACGCCCTGACCGTAAGGCGTACGGCGCAAGAAGGGCTTTGGTTGGATACAGGGGGAGCCCTGCCCGCCGACGACAGCAACCTGATCTGCCGCGCCGCCAAGGCCTATTTTGCCAAAAGCGGCAAGCCCTTCGGCGTGTCGGTCAAGCTGGAAAAGCGCATTCCGATGCAGGCGGGGATGGGGGGCGGCTCGGCCGATGCCGCCGCTATGCTCCGCGCACTGAATACCCTTGACGGCAACCGCTTTACCGAGGCCGTACTGTGTGAGATCGGTGCGGGGCTGGGTGCCGACGTGCCCTTTTGCGTGGTGGGAGGCACCCGCCTTTGCTGCGGCATCGGTGAGGTGATGGAGCCGATCGCAAACAATTTGCAGGGAACGCTGGTGGTGGCCATCGGGGGAGAGGGCGTTTCTACGCCCGCGGCCTTTCGGGAGCTGGATCGCCGCTACGGCGATTTTGCGCAAGAAAACGAAAAAAGCGCACCCGTTGCGCTACTAAATGCAATGGCCGATGGCGATCTTGACGTTGCCGCGCCCTGCTTTTACAATATGTTTGAGGAGGTCATCGAGCCGATCCGTCCTCACGTTGGTCAATTGAAATCTATTCTGCGCCAAAACGGTGCTGTAGCCACGATGATGAGCGGCAGCGGCCCCTCTGTGTGGGGGATATTTGAAACCCCCGATGCAGCGGAGCGGGCCAAGGAGGCGCTCGTCGCCGCAGGTGCCCGTGCATACACCTGCGAGATGATAAGATAGGAGAAAAAACAAAAATGGAAAATCTTATCCAAAAAAGCTATGATCTGATCGTGGTGGGCGGTGGTCTTACCGGCCTTTGTGCCGCCATGGCCGCGGCCAGATACGGTACCAGGGTGGCACTGATCCAGGATCGCCCCGTGCTTGGCGGCAACGCCGGAAGCGAGATCCGTATGCACGTGTGCGGTGCAACTGCCAATATGAAAAAGCCCGATCTTGCCGAAGGCGGTATTCTGCATGAGCTGATGCTTTCCAACAAGCGGGTCAACGACAGCTATAATTTTTCCATCTGGGATGCGGTGCTGTTTGATGCCGCAAAGCGCGAAGAAAACCTGACACTTTATCTTAATACCACAATGTTCGGTGTGAAGGCTGAGAGGGGTGTCGTTCGTGAGATCGAGGCCTATCAGATGACCACCGAGACCCGTCTGCTTCTCACAGCCCGCTTTTTTGCCGATTGCACGGGAAACGGTACCCTTGCGGCCTTTGCGGGAGCCGAATTCCGCACAGGCAGCGAGGCAAAGGCCGAATTTGGCGAAAAACACGCTCCCGAGCAGGCAAACAAGGATCGTATGGGCAACACGTTGCTCTTTAAGGCCGCCGATCGTGGCCGCCCTGTGCCCTTTGTGCCGCCTGTTGATGTCATGCATTTTACCGAGGAGCAGCTGAAATACCGCAAGCACTCTTTGGAGATCCCCAAGGAAATATTGGAAAGCACCACCGAGGAGGAGCGCCGTATGCTCTTTGACGGCTATGCTCAGGATTACGGCTACTGGTGGATCGAGATCCCCGGTGAAACCGATAATATCATCGAGGAGTATGAGGAGATCCGCGATCAGCTTGTACGCGCTGTTTACGGTGTGTGGGATCACATCAAAAACGGCGGCGATCACGGGGCGGAGAATTTTGAGCTTACCTGGGTGGGTATGCTGCCGGGTACCAGAGAGAGCCGCCGCTTGGAGTGCGACTATATGCTCTGCGAGAACGATCTGCTGGAAAGCCGTCGCTTTGATGATGCCGTGGCCTACGGCGGCTGGCACATTGACAATCACGTGGGGCTGTTCAAGTTCGATCAGATCCCGTCCTTTGTCTACGACGTGCCCGGTTCTTATGATATTCCGTATCGCTCCTATTGCGTGAAGGGCTTCAAAAATCTGTTTGCGGGCGGTCGTTGCATGGGAGCCACGAAGCTGGCTATGGCCAGCTCCCGCGTCATGGGTACCTGCGCCATTGGCGGTCAGGCCATTGGCATTGCTTCGGCTCAACTGATCAAAAACGGCAAGAGCGATGTGCGCGAGGCAGATATTGCCGCCCTGCAGCAGACCCTGCTGCGTGACGATTGCTACCTGCCCGAGCGCGTCAATACCGATGCGGCCGATCTTGCCCGTGCCGCCAAGGTGAGCGCTACCAGCGCTCAAGCGGGATACGGTGCCGCCAACGTGATCAACGGCACCTCCCGCAGAGTAGGGGAGCAGACCAACGCCTGGCGCTCTGCGGGGATCTCCGAGAGCGGAGAGACCTTGACGCTGCACCTTGCCGCCCCCGCCAAGGTGGGTACCGTGCAGCTGACCCTTGACTCCAATTTCGATCTGGAAAAGAAGATCACCCTGTCCTCCCGCCGCCAGAAGCAGCAGGTTCCGGGTGTTCCCGAGGAGCTTGTCAAGGATTTTGATGTGATCCTGTATCGCAACGGCGAGACGGTCGACCAAAAGCAGGTGAGAGGGAATTATCAACGCCTTTGCCGCGTGGCCTTTGATGGGGCGGAAAGCGACACCGTCGCGATCCGTGTGCTTACCACCAACGGTACCCCCGATGCCCGCGTATTTGAGGTCAGAATTTATGAATAAGCAAAGGCTCCGCGCATTTGCGCGGAGCCTTTGCTTATTCAAACACCGTTTCCACCACCTTGGGGCAGTCTGTGGGAGAGTATAGCCATCGCTTGATATGCGTGACCTCCTTCACGTCTGTAAAGTAGTGGGGAAGTTCCGGGAATTCTGCTTCGGGGTGCGCGTCTATGATCACCAATTTCACCTTCATGCGCTCGGGCAGAATGCTTTTGATGTATACTGCCGCAAGGTCGCCCACTGCCGCCTTGATGGGGGCGCCCGTGCTGCAGCGCAGCTCGGCAAGTCCCGCCAGATTTGGGGCAAGCTCCACAAAAATGCCATAGCTTTCAATACTGCGTATGCGCCCCGTTACGGTCTGACCCGGCTCAAAGCGCGCGGCGTTTTCCTCCCACGTGCCAAGCAGCTCCTTCAGCGAAACAAAAATGCGACCCAACTCGCGGTCAATGCTTTTGACCACCACGTAAAGCAGCATCCCGCAAGCCAACCGCTCGCGCGGATGCGTGATGCGTGAGACCGAAATGCAGTCGATCGAGAGCAGGGAAGCAATGCCGCACCCGATGTCTACAAAGGCTCCGTAATTTTCCAAATGCGTGACACGCGCGGGGAGCACGTCACCCGGGCGCAGCGTTTCAAACAGAGCGGCGGCACATTCGGCCTGTGCCGCACGGCGAGAAAGCAGGGCATAACGCTCTTTTCCCACGTCGCGAAAGCCAACGATCTTAAAGGAAACCGGCTTTCCGACACGTGTGATGACAGCGATATCCTTTGGAATCTCCCCGGGGCGGCACCATACGGCCTCCTCGCGTTCAATAATACCGCGCATACAGCCAAGCTCTACGTGCAAGCGCATTTGATTGTCACAAAGCACCGCAGGCGCTTCTAATATCATCCCCGTTTGCTTGGCGTGCTCCAATCCCTCTACCGAGGCAAGCGCCTCTGTGTTTTCTGCTGTCGCCCACCGCATTCCCTCCGGGCTGTATGTAAGCGTCATATTTTATACCTCCTTCAGGCATTTGCTCCATCTTATGCCCAATGGCGAAAAAGTATCACAAAATTTTTTTGATATGGCGAATTAGAAAAAACGAGGAAATGATATGAAAAAGCGAGAAAAAACGAGGTTGCATATTGCTAAATCAAAATAATCGAATTTTTTTCAAAAAAGGGGTTGACAAGAAGGGGGCTCTGTGATATAATGTGCAAGTCCGAAAAAATTAAACGATAAATCTGGAGGAAATTGCAATGTCTACTTTTATGGCAAAGGTTGAGACCGTTGAGCGCAAGTGGTACGTCATTGACGCTGCCAACAAGCCCCTTGGTAAGACCGCTGTTGCTGCTGCAAACATTCTGCGCGGCAAGCATCGCCCCGAGTTCACTCCCCACGTTGACTGCGGCGAGTTCGTTATCATCATCAATGCTGATAAGGCTGTTCTGACCGGCAAGAAGCTGGAGCAGAAGTACTATCACCACCATTCCGGCTACATTGGCGGTATGAAGTCCATTCAGTACAAGACTCTGATGGCTACCCGTCCCGAGAAGGCTATGGAGTTGGCTGTAAAGGGTATGCTCCCTCACAATTCCATCGGTGCTAAGGCATTCACCCGTCTTAAGGTCTATGCAGGTGCCGCTCACAATCACGCAGCTCAGCAGCCCATCGAGCTGTAATCTCGGAAAGGACGGTATTTAGATATGTATACTAGTGCAAAGCCCTATTTCTACGGCACCGGCAGAAGAAAGAAGTCCGTTGCTCGCGTTCGCATCGTTCCCGGTACCGGTGTTATCACCATCAATGGCCGTGATATCGACGATTACTTCGGTCTCGAGACCCTGAAGCTGATCGTTAACCAGCCCTTTGGCGTAACCGGCACCGCCGGCAAGTTTGATATCATCACCACCGTTACCGGTGGCGGTATCTCCGGCCAGGCAGGCGCTATCCGCCACGGTCTTGCCCGCGCTCTGCTGCAGGCTGACCCCAACTACCGTGCTGCTCTCAAGGCTGCAGGCTTCCTGCGCCGCGATCCTCGTATGAAGGAAAGAAAGAAGTACGGCCTCAAGGCTGCACGTCGTGCACCCCAGTTCTCCAAGAGATAATTTCGACCTTTGGTCGGAACTTGCAAAAAATGCCCTGCTTCGACAGGGCATTTTTTGTTATCTCTTGGAGAACAGTTATGATTGCTTTACGGCAAGTTATCAGTTTAGATTGGCTACGCCAAGATATGATGCCCTGATGGGCAGTTTGAAGTAACAAAGGCAATCATATCATAACGTGCTGTAGGCACTCATAACTTTTGCGGAGCAAAATCATAACTCTAAACTCTTCACATTTTCAAAGAATACAAAGCCAAGTGCCTTAGAGGATCGAGCGTGATATTTCACGATATCAAACGGTGTTTTGCGGTTTTTGATCGTTTGGCCCGGTTTTACAATTTAAGGGCCTTTGTGTCAATGACTTGGGCCCATAACTGTGTTATAATGGGAGTATAATCACGTAAAAAGGAGGAGTAGCTATGAAGCACGACCTGATGTGGACCTATTACATTCGTATCAGTCAGCACATTGTTGACGATCCTACAACCAAGCCCTGGGGATTGTATCTGGAGCCCGGTTGGACCGAAGAGATCGACACCGAGGAGGCCGCTTGGGATGAGATCATCCGCTTTTTGCCCTCCCAGGGCATCAACACGGTGCTCATTGACATCAATGACGGCGTACGCTTTGACAGCCATCCCGAGATCGCCGCGCCCAATGCGTGGAGCAGGGAAAAGTTAAAGCAAAAGCTGGCCGATATTCGTGCTCTTGGCATGACCCCCATTCCCAAGATCAATTTCTCCGCCTCTCATACGGCTTGGATGCGCTCCTACCGTCGCCTGACCTCAACCCCCGCCTACTATGAGCTGTGCCGCGATCTCATCAACGAGACCTGCGAGTTGTTTGACTATCCCGCCTTTTTCCATTTGGGTATGGATGAGGAATACCCCAACAATCAAAAGCATTTGGAGTGTATGATCGTGCGCGGAGAGCAGCTATTCTGGCATGATTGGTATTTTCTGTTTGACTGCGTAGAGAAAAACGGCGCACGCCCTTGGGTGTGGTCTGATTACGCTTGGAAATTCCCGGATCTGTTCGCCAAGTATATGCCGAAATCCGTTCTGCAATCCAACTGGTTCTATTTCAGAATGTACGAGGGCTTCAGTGACCCGCCCGGATGGGAAAAGTGCTTCAACTGCTTCCAAAAGCTGGAGGAGCTGGGCTATGATCAGCTGCCCACCTCGTCCACTTGGAACAACAGCAAAAGCACCGAGCAGGTGGTGGCACACGGCAAGAACATCATTGATGAGAGCCGACTCTTCGGCTTTGCCACGGCTGCTTGGCACCGCACCAAGATGGACGACATCTATTTTCTCAAGCACGATGCACACCGTTTGGCAATGGCGAAGGAAAAGTTTTATCCCAAACTGAAATGATATATAATTTTGGAGGTATTTTATTATGGCAGAAAAGGTTATTGTGATCCTGACCGACGGTATGCGCCCTGACGCGCTGACAAGCTGCGGCCATCCGTTTGTTGAAAAAATGAAAGAAATGTCTACCTACACTCTTGGCGCGCGCACCGTGATGCCCTCGATCACGCTGCCTTGCCATATGTCGCTGTTCCACAGCGTCGACCCCGCCCGTCACGGCACCACCAACAACGTTTATACCCCTCAGGTGCGCCCCATCGACGGCATTGTGGAGGTCTTGAAGCACAATAAAAAGAAATGTGCGTTTTTCATCACTTGGGACGAGCTGCGCGACGTTTGCCGCCCCGGCAAGCTGGATGCGTGCGACTACCTCTCTTGCTACAATTATGTGGACGTCAACGAGATCATCACCCCCCGCGCCATCAAGTATATCAACGAGCAGCAGCCCGACTTTTTGTTCCTCTATCTTGCCGATACCGATAACACGGGTCATAAATACGGCTGGCTCTCTCCCGAATATATGAAGGATGCCTACGACTCCATCGAGTGCATCAAGCAGGTGTACGAAAGCATTCCCAAGGATTACACCATCATCTACCTTGCCGACCACGGCGGTCACGACCGTACCCACGGCACCGAAATGGATGAGGATATGACCATTCCGCTGTTCTTTATGGGTCCCCGCTTTGAAAAGGGCAAGGTATTGCCCGAGGGCTCGATCAAAGACGTTGCCCCCACGGTTGCTGCTCTGCTGGAATGCGAGCCCGCCGAGGAGTGGGAAGGCACCTCTCGGGTGTAAGAAAAAAGCCCTGCTTTGGCAGGGCTTTTTGTTATGTAGGGGCGTTCATTGAACGCCCGCGGGCGACCGATGGTCGCCCCTACGGTCAAGGGCGGTTCAATTTGCAAAAAAATGAGCTGTCCTATTTACTTTTTGCCGTTTTTATGGCATAATCTAACTAATCGATAAACTTGAATTTGTAGGTGTGAATGATGAAAACTTTATATATGATTGGTGGCACTATGGGAGTTGGAAAAACAACTGTGTGCCAACAGCTCAAACAGGATTTGCCGAATAGTGTATTTCTTGACGGAGATTGGTGTTGGGATGCAAATCCGTTCCAAGTAACCGATGAAACAAAAGCAATGGTGACGAATAATATTTGTTACTTACTCAATAATTTTCTGAAATGTTCTGCATATGAGAATATTATTTTTTGTTGGGTGATGCACGAGCAGAGAATTATCGATTCCATACTTAAGAAGCTGGATACACAGAACTGTGAGGTGAAATGCGTCTCGCTTGTAGCGGATGAAAAGACTCTGTGTGAAAGATTATCAATGGATGTAGAAAGAGGTATTCGCTCTGAAGATGTAATTGAGAGAAGCATAGCAAGAATACCGATGTATCAAGCACTGGGTACCATTAAAATTGATACCAATGCAAAAACCGTGGCTATGATTGCCAATGAGATTAAGCGGTTGTAATACTACCAAATTCCAATTTGACGGAGGGAATACCGTATGGTGTATTTTGAAGATAACGAAGTATTAATCCGTGATATGATACAAAGCGATGCCCCAATAATCACTAATGAAGAGATTGCACAAGGGTGGCATCAAACAATAGAAAAA
>JAZQWJ010000003.1:0-29230 GCA_045632285.1 Eubacteriales bacterium
TTGCAGAGGCGTGATAGCCGATGCAAGGTGCCGAGCCTTTAGGGCGAGGCAGGGTCTCGCAAAGCGCTATCTTTCCCTGCGAGACCCCAAAATGCTATCGCATTTTGCTCGCAAAAACGCGCAATTTGTTGCACGTTTTTACTCGTTCGACTACGAAACATCACACCGTGATGTTTCTGCCGCTCAGGGTGACGCAGGAGTTTGGACTTTGATTTTAAACCCACCGATAAATCAAAATTTGAAGCCTCAACATCAGAAAAAAGCAGCCGATGCATTGCACCGGCTGCTTTTTTCCTTCGATATTTTATGCCCGTCCCGCCAGCTCCAGCGCGGTCTTGGCCAACGCCAGCTCCTTTTGCTCCTGTGCCTCGGGGGTGTCGGCCCAAACGCCGCATTCCAACGACAAAACGCCGTCATAGCCCACCTCTTGCAGAGCCTTGGAAAAGTCTGCCCAATCGATCACGCCTCCCTCGGCATGGGGGATCCAATGGCGGTCGTGCTTGCCGTCATTGTCATGCACGTGCAGCGTGCGCAGATAATCCGTACCCCACAGGCGTACCGCGTCGGCAGGGGACATGCCGTTTTTGAATACCGCCGCGTGACCCGTGTCAAGGCACATTCTCAAATAGGGGTGATCAATAGACTTGACAAAATCAAGCAGTGCTTCGGGCGTGGCCAAATGCTGATGGGTAAAGGGCATGTTCTCCATGCAGACCGTTACGCCGTATTCACGGCCCACGTCGGCAAGGCGACTCATAAATTCGGCATTGATCTCCCATACCACCTGCTTTGAAATGTCGGCAGCACCATAGGGCATCAGATTATGGATGACCATGTTGGGACAGCCGAGGATGGCACAGCCACGTACCGATCTTGCCATTTTTTCAAAGCGCTCGGCGCGCTGCTCGGCGTAAAAATCCTTCATGGGAAAGCGCCAAGGGCCGTGGGCCTGGAACACCTCAATGCCGGCCGCTTCAAAGGCGCGGCGCTGGGCAGCCAGCGTCTGCTCAAACTCCTGCTCGGATTTTGTAAACAGCGCGGTGTCGGTGTTGCAAAGGGGCTGATAATCCATGGCCTCATAGCCGTGTGCCCGCATTTTTTCAAGACCTGCTTCAAGCCCGTAACGGTGAACGTAGGAGCTTGACATGGTTCCGATCTTCATATTGCATCCTCCGGTCAGATCAAATATCATTGCTAACAGTATAAGATGAAGCTGACAAAAAGTCAAGGTCTGCCTTGACAAAAAGAAAAAATAAAGATATAATAAGCAATATGAATGTTGAAAGGAGGGGATCGCTTTGATCTGTAAGCTTTGCGGTACCGAAAGTCATCTGCCGAACTGCCCCAAATGCGGTATGCCTATGGCCATCCCTACGGCGCAAGCCCGGCCGCAGGATCCGCAATACGCGCCGCAGCGTCCTGCACAGCCGCAGGATCCGCAATACGCGCCGCAGCGCCCCGCGCAGCCGCAGAACCCGCAATATGCGCCGCAGCGCCCTGCACAGCCGCAGAACCCGCAATACGCGCCGCAGCGCCCTGCACAGCCGCAGAATCCGCAATACGCGCCGCAGCGTCCTGCACAGCCGCAGAATCCGCAATACGCGCCGCAGCGCCCCGCGCAGCCGCAGAATCCGCAATACGCGCCGCAGCGCCCTGCGCCCAAGCAGCCCCCCTATACGCCTGCGCGTCCCGGCGCCCACGCGCCCTCTGCGCTCCCTGTTGTCAATCGCGATCTTGCCAATCGCAAGCCGCCCGAACAGCCGCTGCGCTTTAAAAAGATCGTTTGGCCGGCGCTTTGCTTGCTGCTGCCCCTGCTTTATCTTGTTTTAGAGCTGTTTTCCGTTTTGACCGGCGCCTTTGCTGACGGCACCCTGATCGCTGAGATGTTTGGTGATCTGACCGGTGGATTTTTTGATTCGGTGGCCATCAAGGATATCGCCGCCTCTTTGGATCCCGGTGCAGAGTCCTTTTACGGCAGAGTTTCTGCAAACTCCTTGATTCGCGGTGTTTTGACCGACGGCGTTGGTGAGGCAATGCCGTATCTGATCGCCTTTGGCGCTGTAGCCTTGCTTGTGGCAGGCTGCCTTGCGGCCTCGCTGGGTCTTTTGCTGACGGGCGGAAGAGCACTGCGTTCCTCGCTGTTTAATTCCTTGCTTTTTGTTTGCGGCACGGGCGCCGTGTTTGCACCGCTATTGGGTATGCTGACCCTGCAGCTGTATCTGGTCTGCACAAGGGGGATCGAGGCGGCCGATGCGGTCTTGCGCGGTGTAACGCCCACCCTTGAATCGCTGCTGCTGATGCTGCTGCTTTGCTGCGTGCTGTTGCCCGCCTTGGGCAAGCTCCGCGCGCTGGCTGCCAAGGCCGACGGCAAAGAGGATTACCCGCTTTTTCCATACCGTTCGGCGGCTAAATGCCCGTTTGCCGCTTTAAAGTGTATGGCGCTCGTCGCTCTTTTTGCGGCGGTACTGCTGCCCGCGATCGGGCTGCTTTTCCCCGTGACCTCCAATGGCAGCCTGTTGGATTTTTGCAGGACCGCTGTGGGCGAGGAGGGCCTGCGCCTGTGGATCAGACAGATCGTGACCTACGCAACGGCACTGTTCGGCAATCAAACGGCAAGCGTCAGCGTATACGACTTTATCACGGTGGTGCAGTCGCTTGGCCTTGCGCTTGCCCTGATCGTGTCGGCCTGCGCTATGCTTCACGGCCTTGTCACGTTGCTGCGCGTGGCGCTGATGCGTGAGGAGACCCCCTCCCATACCAAGTCCGCCAAACGGTTGCTTCGCTCGGTCGGAAAGCGCGCAAGGGGCCCTGTGCTGTCGATCTTTGTTTGCTGCGTGCTGACCCGCGTGCTGCTGACGGTCACGGTGCTGTTCTGCTCGCCGATCATGACGCATATCGATCTTGCCAACGTTGAGGAAACGCTTGGCGCCGTCTATCTCACCCTGTTTTACCTGAAGAGCAGCTTTGATCTGACCGCCGTATTTGGCCTTTTCGGCTTGCTTGCCGCCGCTTTGTGGCACAATGCAAAGCAGGCTGCCCTTGCTATGGTGGTGCGGACAGGCAAAAAAACCAAAACCTTTTAAGCCCAAAGGGGGCAGCGGCACGCCGCTGCCCCCTTTTTCCGTCCTTTCCCATTGACAAATGATATATTTAAGTTTATAATATTATCAGTATTTATGATTTTTTGGCGAAGGGAGAAGCCTATGAGACCGCGTTTCCGCATCCTTGCGTTGCTGTTGGCACTTGTCCTGTCGGTGGGTGTGCTTGCCGGCTGCGCGTCAGTCAACCGCCCCCTCAATTATTTAAAAACCGCCCTTCAAAGCACGCTGAAGCAGCGCTTTGGCGGCGTTTATGCAAGGGATCTTGTCGAGGCATTGAACGGTGGCCTTGTAGAGCTGCGCTTTGGCGGTGCCGACCCCACGCTGTTTCAAACGCCCCTGCAGGCAGCCGCGCTTAAGCTGTGGATAGACCGCGAGGCGCTGTCGGTGTCTGCGGTCGGCTCTGCCACCGTGGGCAACAAGACCTATGACGGCAAGGCCTTTTTAGACCGTGACGGGCTGATCGTTTCTTCCCACGCCCTGCTTGGCTCCACCGATCTCGGCATCCCCTTTGCAACACTGGCCGACGATCTGAAAAATTCGATTTTCCGCAACAACAGTGGCTCCGAATATATGCTGCCTTGGCTTGGTGATACCGCCGCCGCAGACGTGACCGCCTTAAAGGACGGATTTTTCACGGTGCTTGCTTCGCTAGAGGAGTGGGGACTGCTGACCGACGAGATGGCAGAGCTGTTTTTGGGCTGTCTTGCCGATAATCTGTCCGGCGAATGGTATACCCGCGATGGGCGCGTTCACATCAACGTAGAGATCACCAACGAGATCCTTTCCCGCAGCCTGCGCGATCTTCACAGCCTTGTGGTCAGGGACGGCGATTTCTGCCGTGCACTGCGCAAGGCGGCCGCCACCCGCGATGCCGTCGATTCCGCGCGGGCGGGCAACGGTACCAGGATCACGGCTTGCAGCACTGCCGTTGAAAATCTGCTGAACGGCAAGGGCACCATCAACAGCTGGTGCAATTTTATTGATAACGAGCTTGCGCCCTTCCGCCTTTCCCTCGGTACGGTCATCCGCACCTCCGACGATCTCATCGAAACCGCTTCGCTTGCACTGCAGGCAGATCCCGAGCGGGATCACACCTATGCCGACACGCTGTCGGTCGCTTTGGATCTCAGCAACGACAGCGTCAACAAACTGACGCTGGGGCTGGCGGGCGTTGAGCGTACGCTTTCCTATACCGTTAGCGAGGATGGGCTGCGCCATTACCGCGCCTATATCGAGTATACCAAAAGCGAGCAGGGCATCGTGCGCTCCTATGTCGTGGGAGAGCTGAGTGCCGATCGCTATACCGACCGCTTTGAGCTTAGTATCGTAGCGGGAGAGGAGAGCCGCTATTTCAGCGGCAGCTTTGACCGCAGACTGGATGGCTTTGACGTTTCCGTTGACGGTGCTGCCGTCAACGGGCAAAAAAAGTCGCTGTCGGTTGCACTTAGCGTAGACGTGGATGCTGCGCCCGAGCAGGCGCCCCAGCGCTATAAGAGCCTGTTCAATCTTTCCTATACCGAGTATCGGCCGATCCACCAACGCGCCACCGCCGCTCTGGCCGATCTGAAAAGAGATTGGGGTGAAGCGCCGCTGTCGCTTTCCACCCCGCTGAACTGCTTTTTCTCTGCCGTCGGGATCGACGAGCGGATCACCGATTAACCCAAAAGCACGGCTGCCGCAATGCGGCAGCCGATTTTAAAAGGAGCGCTTATGAAGCTTTTACATATTGCCGACCTACACCTTGGAAAGCGCGTTTTGGAGTATTCTACCTTAGAGGATGCCGCCGCCGTTATGGATGAGATCAGGGCACTGGCGCTGACCGAGCGCGTCGACGCGGTTCTGGTTGCGGGCGACGTTTACGACCGCCCTGTTCCGCCCGTCGAGGCCGTTACATTGTTTTCTGACTTTTTGACCGCAATGGCGGCCAACGGTATAGCCGTTTTTGTGATCGCGGGGAATCACGACAGCCCGGAGCGGCTTTCCTTTTGTCAAGAGATCCTCAGCGATCGGCAGATCTACGTTGCCCCCGCCTGCAAGGATCGGCCCACCACCGTCGTGCTGGAAAGCGACGTGGGGCGGGTGGCCATCCATATGCTGCCCTTTGCCCGCCCCGCCGCACTGCGCCCCTTTTTTGACGAGCCGCCGACGGATGCGGTGCAGGCGATGACTGCACTGCTGAAAAACGTAGATCTGCTTGATGCCGACGTCAACGTGCTGCTGGCACACGCCTTTGTGGCGGGGGGCGTAGCCTCGGAATCCGAGGTCAATCCCGTCGGCACCGTAGAGCTGATCCCCGCCGCGCTGTTTAAGGGCTTTGATTACGTCGCGCTGGGGCATTTGCACGGCCCACAGACCGTGGCCCCCGGCGTGCGCTATGCCGGCTCGCCGCTGAAGTATTCCTTCTCCGAGGTGGGGCACAGAAAAAGCGCGAGTATCGTAGAGATCAAGGGGAAGGGAGAGGTTACGGTGCGAGAGGCGTTTTTGCACGCCCCCCACGATATGCGCGAGCTGCGCGGCAGCCTTGCCTCGCTTTTGGCGGGGGATTACAGCGAGGATCTGATCCGTGCCGTGGTCACCGACGAGGAGGTGCCTCCGGATGCCCGCTATGCACTGCGTACGGTATATCCCAACCTGATGCGCTTTGCGATCGAAAACAGCAGCACCCGCTCAGACGAGGACGTTTCTCACGCCGAATGTGTGGAAAATCGTGACCCGTTATCGCTTTTTGCTGAATTTTATCAGGCGCAGCGCGGCATCGAGCCCGATGAAGCGCGCCTGGATATGATGAAAAAGCTGTTAGAGGAGGTGGCCGAAAAATGAAACCCATTTTCTTAGAGATGTGTGCGTTTGGGCCCTTCCGTGATAAAACGGTGGTGGATTTTGAGTGTTTTCATGGCAAGATCTTTTTGCTGACGGGTGAAACGGGCGCGGGCAAGACCAGCATCTTTGACGCCGTTTCCTACGCGCTGTATGGCGAGGCCAGCGGCGGCAAGGAGCGCCGTTCGGGCAAGTCCTTCCGCTCGGATTATGCAGACGCCGAAACGCAGACCTACGTCAAGCTGATCTTTGAGGAGGGCGGAAAACGCTGTACCGTTTTCCGCACCCCCGAGTACGAGCGCGCCAAAAAGCGCGGAACGGGGACCACCGTCGAGGGGGCTACCGCTATGCTGGAGATCGAGGGTGAGGAGCGCGTGCTGAGCCGCATTGAGGAGGTGGATGCACGCATCCGCGAGATCGTTGGACTGGACCGCCAGCAGTTTTCGCGCACGGTGATGATCGCACAGGGCGATTTTTTGCGCATCCTGAACGCCAAAAGCGACGAGCGGAAGGCGATGTTTCAAAATCTTTTTCATACCGAGATCTATGCAAAGGCAGAAGACGCCCTGCGAGATCTGCACAAGCAATGCAAGGAAAGGCGCGAGATCTTGGCCGAGCGGGCCCGCTCGGCCGCCCGGCGCGGCGGCTGCCTGCCGGATTTTGAGCAGGCCCTGACCTTAGAGCGAGCCCGTGAGGCTGCCGGGGATCACCCGACCGCGTTTTTTGAAATGCTGGAGCGGTACGATCTTGTTTTGGAAGCTATGCTGAAGGCAGACCGTGTGCGCGAGGCCGCCCTGCTTGAGGAGCTGGAAAAGAACGGCCTTGCCATCCGCGACGGAGAGGCTCACAACGGCCTGCTTGCCGAGCGGACGGGACTGATCGGCGCAGCAGAGCTTTCAGAGGCTGCTCAGCAGGCCCGTGCCAAAGAGGCTGCCGCTATCAAGGATGCCCAAAGCGCACTGCGGGTGCATCCCTTCGAGGTTGCTTTAAAGGCCAGAAAAAAAGAGAACGATGATGCCGCAGCCGCCCTTGAGCGCGCGCAAAAAGCCGAGAAAACCGATACCGTTGCGGCACTAAATGCAAAAAAAGAGTTAGAAACGGCGCAAAAAGGTGCCGAGAGGATCTCCGTGCTGACAACCGAGGGCACGCGATTGCGAACCGCTATTTTGGCCTTGGGCGCTTATGCCAAGGCCGATGCGCAATATCAAAAGGATGCCGCGGCACTTGCCGAGGAAAATCAGCGTTGTCGCAGTGCAGAGCAAGCTCATGCACAGCTGCGTGAACGGTTTTGGTTGGGTCAGGCGGGCCTTTTGGCCGCCGCGCTGGAGGAGGGGGAGCCTTGTCCCGTTTGCGGTGCGACCCATCACCCAAGCAAGGCGGTCTGCCCCAACGAAACGCCCACCAAGGCACAGGTGGATCGCGCCGAGGAGCAGGAAAGACTTGCACGCGAGCGTTGGAACCGCGCCACGGCCGCCTTTGAGGTTGCAAAAGAAAATGTGAAGGTGGCCGCCGACACCCTGCGTGATTGTGGACTTGGTGTCAAGGATACAAAAGAGGAGACCGAGCGCAGTCTGGCAGCTTGCGAGGCCGAAAGGGGCGCATTGGAAAACGCCCTGAAGACGGCTGAGGAAAGGGAACGCCTCTGTGCAGAAAAAATGACGTCCTCGGTTGCCGCGCTTGCCGCCGCACAGATGGCGGCAGATCGCGCCGCCAACGCACTGCAGCAGGCCGCCGACGACCTGAAGGCGGCACTGGAGGCGGCGGGCTTTGTCAGCGAAAACGCATACCGTTTGGCGTTTTGTGAGCGTTCGGTATTGGATCAAAGAGAAAAAAGATTGCGCGAGGCAGAGGCCCACGCTGCCGACACGCGCGGTCGCCTTGCACAGCTGGAGCAGGCACTGGGCGGCCGAGCCGCCGTCAATCTGGAGGCGCTTCGCACCGCGCGCGCCGCAAGCACCGCTGCGTTGAAAGCGCTGCAGAGCGAGCTGCGGAGCAAGGATCTGTTGCTTGAGGGCAATCGCAGCGCCCTGAGAGAACTGGGGCAGATCATCGGAGAGCGCCAGCGAAACGAGGCGCGTTGGACGGTGATCGCAGATCTTTATCATACGGTGGGCGGTACCGCCGCCAACGGACGCGGCAAGCTTTCTTTACAGGGCTACGTGCAGCGTTATTATTTCCGCGAGGTCGTTGCGGCAGCCAATCGCCGCTTGCGCGTGCTGACCGATGGCAATTTTACGTTGCGTTGCCGCGAGCAGGCCAAGGATCTCAAGAGCCGCGCCGATCTGGACCTGGAGGTGCTGGACCGTTCCACCGGCGTGTGGCGTGACGTCAGCACCCTGTCGGGCGGAGAGTCCTTTATGGCGTCGCTGGCACTGGCTGTGGGACTTTCTGACGTGGTGCAGAACCGCAGCTCCCACGTGCATCTGGATATTTTGTTTATCGACGAGGGCTTTGGCTCGTTGGACGAGGGTACGCTGCAGCGCGCGCTGGAGCTTTTAAACCGCCTTTCCGACGGCAGACGCACCATCGGCATCATTTCTCACGTAGCCGAGCTGCGCGAGCATATCGAGCATAAGCTGGTCGTGACCCATACCCAAAGCGGCAGTACCGTCCGCGCGGAGGAATAAAAAGAAGGGCAGCAGATCGTGAAAATGACGATCTGCTGCCCTTTTGCGTGAAAATCTTAGTTTTTTATGCTTGGTTGATGGGATTTTATATTGATTTTGATTAAAATTTGTGTTAAAATGTCATTGTAATGCGTTGCGATATTGCAGTGGCGTTTGCCCGGTCGCCCGCTTGAAAAAGCTGTAAAAATACTCCTCGGAGGCAAATCCGCAAAGCTGCGCGACCCCGGCCACCGATTGTACGCCCTCGCGCAGGAGCCGCATGGCTCTGGAAAGGCGCAGATCCATAATGGCCCCGTGCAGGGATTGCCCCACCGAGGCGCGGAAGTCGCGGTCAAGCTTGGCACGGCTGACGTGAAAGCGGGCGGCGATCTCATCTGCCGAAAGTCGGCCCTCGATATGCTCGTTCAAGTGGCGAAGGACCTGTGGAATATAGGTCTTGACCTGCCCAAAGCTGTGCCGCATCTCGGGTGGAGTCAGGCGATCCAAGCGGCTGAAAAGAAGCCCCAGTGCCAGCAATCTTTCCTGCTCCGGCAGGGTGCTGTCAAAAACGGACGGTAACGTATTTTCGATCACGTGGGCGTCTTTTTGTGACAAAAGGAACAGACAGTTGCGGCTTTTTTCAAAAAATCCATTTGAAAGCAGCGGCGTAAGACGCTGGATAACGCTTTCGTCAAAATAGATGACGTGCCGCTCAAATTGCGCGACCTCCGGGCGCGGAGACATCGCGTGGATCTGATAGGGAGCTGTCAACACCGCGGCAGGCCCATCCACAAAAAAGTTTTCTCCGTTCAGCACGATCTCCTGCGGCAAGGGCGTCCGTCTGAAATACAGCTCATAGTGCGGATGATAGTCGTGGTGGTCGGGGTGTGTGTCGCCCGATAGCTTAACGTACGTGGCAAGGCCGCGCTCTTTGGGTATCCGATCCCGAAACAGATATTTCATGCCGTCACCCCCTTTTCTTCTATTTTAACATAAAATTGCTTGCTTTGCAAGCGTGAAAGGAATTTATTATGACAAGAGAACAGATCATTTCGGCCATCAAGCAGCACCGCATCGTGGTGATCGCACGCGGCCTTAGCAGCGAGCAGCTTCTGAACACCGCCGAGGCAATGTACAAGGGCGGCATCCGATTGATGGAGGTCACCTATAACGCTTGCGGCAACCCTTCCGACGAGGAGACCGCTGCCAACATCGGCATGCTGGCAAAGCATTTTGAGGGCAGAATGCTGATCGGTGCAGGCACCGTTCTGCGCCCCGAGCAGGTGGAGCTGACCGCCAAGGTGGGCGGCAGATTCATCATTTCTCCCGACACCAATCCCGAGGTCATTCGCAAGACCCGCGAAATGGGTCTTGTATCGCTGCCCGGCGCCTTTACCCCCACCGAGTGCGTGACCGCTTGGAACGCCGGTGCCGATTTCATCAAAATTTTCCCCAATTCCGAGCTGAAGCCCTCCTACATCAAGGCGCTGAAGGCACCCCTTTCCCATATGAATTTTGTGGCCGTTGGCGGTGTCAACATCGACAATCTTGAGGAGTTTATGAAGGCCGGCGCCTGCGGCATCGGCATTGCCAACGGTATTATTGATAAAAAGATGGTAGAGGCGGGCGATTTTGCGGGCATCACCGAGCTGGCTCGCCGCTTTACCGAAAAGATGGAGGCGCTTTGAGATGGCAACAAAGTCTAAGATCGTAGAGACCGCGTTCCGCTTTGGCAGCGGACGCTATATTCAAGAAAGCGGCGCGTGCAGCCGCCTTGCCGAGGAGCTGGCACGCCTTGGCTGTCGCAAGCCCTTTATCATCGGTGGAAAGACCGCGCTGTCCTTGACTCTGGGACTGCTTAGCGCAAGTCTTGATGCCGAAAAAATGCCTTATCAGGTCCGCTATTACGAGGGCTTTTGCTGTGCTGCCACCTGCGAGGAGCTGATGGCCGAGCCCGAGTATAAGGAGTGCGACAGTATCGTTGGCGTTGGCGGCGGCAACGTGTGCGATGCCGCCAAGCTGATGGCCGCACGCAGCGATCTCCCCGTGATCCTGGTGCCCACCTCCTCTGCCACCTGTGCTTGCTTTACGCCTCTTAGCGTGACCTATACCAAGGAGCTGCGTTGCGCAGGATCGGTGCACCACAAAAACGAGGTCAACGGTGTGCTTGCCGATACCGACGTGCTTTGCGGACAGCCCGAGCGTCTGCTGGCTGCCGGTGTTTACGATGCAGCTGCCAAGCTGATCGAGATCGAGCAGCGCATCAAGGGCAAGAGCGAGGAAGAGATCGACGTGGGGCTGGCCTCCTCCTACGCGCTCAGCCGCTATACCTATGACCGTATGTTTGCTCTGTTTGACGAGGCCGTGAAGGGGTTGAACGAAAAGACCTGTAACAAGGCACTGTACGACCTGATCTACTTGACCATGGGCGCTACGGGCGTGATCAGCGGTATGGCACGTGGCTCTAATCAGTGTGCCATTGCACACAAGGTCTATGAAAATCTGCGCACGCTGTTTCCCGAAACCGTCAGCGGTTACCTCCACGGCGAAATGGTGGCCATCGGCCTTTTGGTACAGCTGTACTACAACGGACGTGAAAACGAGGTCGAGGCATTCCGCGCCGGTATGCTCTCTCACGGTATGCCTACCCGTCTTGCCGATCTTGGTGTAGAGCCCAATGCCGAAAACGTGGCAGCACTGTTTGATAAACTGGTCAATTCCACTGCTATGGCAGGGACCTCCAAGGAGGAGCAGGATCGACTGGTAAAGGCACTGCAGGTGATCCAATAATGAACAAAAAAAGCAGGCTGCGACAGCGTCGCGGCCTGCTTTTTTTGTTTTTTGAATAAAATTTGACAAAAAGAAAGAAAAAACGACCAATAAAATGGAATATTGATAATTTAAAATTGGAAAAACAGAAAATATAGTTGGAATTCAAGAAAAACACTTAATCTTCGCCGCAGACCAAATGGCGGATGGCACGGCGGTATCCCGCAAAGCCAAGGCCCATATAGGTCTTTTTTGCAATCAGCGAAACAAACGAGTGATGACGGAAGGCTTCGCGCTCCATCACGTTGGAAATGTGCACCTCTACCGTGGGGATGTTGACGGCGGACAGTGCATCCAAAATGGCCACGCTGGTGTGCGTATAGGCTCCGGGGTTGATCACAATGCCGTCAAAGCGGCCAAGGGCCTCTTGGATCTTGTCTACGATGCAGCCCTCGTGATTGGATTGATACACCTCGCACGTGGCACCCGCCTCGGTGGCGGCATCGCGGATATAGTCACACAGGGCGGCATAGCTTTGGTCGCCGTAGATCCCGGGCTCTCGTATTCCCAGCATATTCAGATTGGGGCCGTTGATCACAAGCAGCTTCATAGAGAAAGCACCTCCAAAATGCGTTTCAAATTTTCATCAACGTCGCGGTCGATCCGGATGATATGATCCGCTGCGCGGCGGTAAAGGGGCAGGCGCTCGGCATACAGCACCTCGGGGGTGCGAGCTTGCGACAGGGGGCGACCGCTTGTGGGAAGCCCCTCGGGGGGGATATCCAAAAACAGTACGCGGCTGTTTTGACGGAGCAGCGGAAAGTTGCGCTCCTGTGTGACAACACCACCACCCGTGGCGATCACAAGGCCGCTTTCCTTGCTGAGGTCGGATAGGACCGCGCTTTCCATATTGCGGAAGGCCGCCTCGCCCTCTTTGGCAAAGATCTCGGGAATGGGCTTGCCGGCGGCTTTTGTCAATACCTCGTCACAATCTGCAAAGCGGCGCCCCAGTCTCCCAGCCAAAAGGCGTCCTAACGTGGATTTTCCGCAGCCGGGCATACCAACCAAAACGATGTTTTCGGTCTCTCTTGCAATGCTGTCTGTAATGCGCTTGACCTCTTTGTCATCGATCCTAGTGTCAAGAAAAAGCTCGGCGGCGCGGCGGGCTTGTGAAACCAACATCAAAAGTCCGTTGCGATAGGGGATACCAAGTCCCTCGGCCTCCAGCAAAAGCTCGGTGCGGGCGGGGTTATAGATCATATCCAGCACACCCTCAAGGGTCGGGAAGCAGGCCAGCGACAGGGGGGCCGCACCGTTGCGCGGGTACATGCCGACGGGGGTGGCGTTTACGATCACCTCGGCGTCGGCGTGGCGATCCAGATCGTTATAGTTATCCTCGCCGTTGCGCGAGATCACGATCACGGCGCGGGCGCCCATATCTGCGGCTACGGTCACTGCCGTGCGGGATGCCCCGCCTGAGCCAAGGACCAGTACTTTTTTACCCTTCAGGTCAATGCCAAGGTCGCGGACAAGATCGGCAAAGCCGTCATAGTCGGTATTGTGGCCGTAAAGGCTGCCGTCGGGGCGGCGCACAACGGTGTTGACGGCACCGATGCGGGCGGCCACGGGCGAGACCTCGGCAAGATAGGGGATCACGGTCTTTTTGTAGGGGATGGTCACGTTCAACGCATCAAAATCACCTTGCTGCAAAAAAGGACCGACCTGCGCTTCTTCTAATTCGATCAGGTCATAGGGGTAATCTGCCAGGGCTGCGTGGATGCGCGGAGAAAAGCTGTGAGAGAGCTTAGCACCGATCAGACCGGCGCGGATTTTCGTACCTGTAATCATAGCAGACCTCAAAGCACCTCGCGGTAGGTGCCAAGATAGCGGAAGCGCTCGCTGCTGCTTTCCAGCTCGCCAAGCAAGCGGAGCAGGGCGGGGGATTCGATGGGGGATTCCAGATCAAAGTAGAACAAAAATTCAAAATCCTGGCCGGGGATCGGGCGGGATTCCAGCTTGGTCAGGTTGATGTCCATAGCATCGATCTGAGAAAGCAGACGCGAAAGGCTGCCGGGCTTGTGGGGCACGGTAAGAATGATGGAGGTGCGGTCGGCACCGGGATAGATCTCGGGCTTTTTCGAAATGCAGATAAAACGGGTATAGTTATTGCCGTTGTCCTGAATGGCGCGGTCTAATACCGCAAGACCGTATAGGGCGGCGCAATCCTCGTTGGCAATGGCTGCAACGCCGTTTGGGGCATCCTTGACAAAGGCTGCCGCTTTGGCTGTATTAGGGTATTCGGTGGCTTTAACGCCCTTCATTCCTGCAATATAGCCGGCGCATTGCGAAAGAGCCTGATTGTGTGAAACGACCTCCTTGACCTCCGAGAGCTTGGTGCCGGGCTTGGCCAAAAGGCAATGATCCACCTTCAGGCGTAAGGAACGTACGATATAAAAGCGGTGGCGCGACATCAGATCATAGATCTGGGTCACCGAGCCTGCGGTGCTGTTTTCAATGGGCAGCACGCCATAGTCGCATTCGCCCTTGTCAATGGCCTCAAACACGTTTTCAAAGGTCTTGTAAAAGCTGACGTCGGGGCAGGCGAACAGCTTTTCGGCCGCCTTTAGCGAATAGGCGCCCTCAACCCCCTGGCAGGCCACCTTGGCTCTGGCAGGAAAGGTCGTTTGGGTGCTTGCAACTGCCTCTTTGATCTTTTGGCTTAACGCCGAGGCGGTATTCAGCCGCTCGTGCTGATAGGCCTTGGAGATCGATAGCACGGTGGCGTACAGCGTGCGGGCGTAGGCTTCCATATCCGCGCCTGCCAGCTCGGAGATCTTGCACAGCAGCGCGCGCTCGCGTGCACTGTCGGTCACGGGCTTGCCTGCAGCGCGCTTATATTCCGCCACGTTGGCCGAAACCTGCATACGTTCGGTAAAAAGCCTGACCATTTCACGGTCAATGCGGTCGATGGCGGCTCTGGATTCTTCCAGAGAAGGGATGCTATTTTTTTCGTTCATATCTGCCTCACTGCTTATCAAGTAAAAGGTCAAGTATTGCCAATGCCACGGCGGCCTCTACCACGGGCACGGCGCGCACCACCACGGTGGGGTCGTGACGGCCGGGAACAGAGAGCGTGGTGTTTTTCTTTTGGGAAAGAGAAACGGTCTCCTGCTCCTTGACGATGGAGGGGGTGGGCTTAAAGGCCACGCGGCAAATGAGAGGCATACCGTTGGTCATACCGCCCAAAATACCGCCGCAGTGGTTGGTCTTTGTTACCACGCGGTCACCGTTAAAGCGATACGGGTCGTTATTTTCGCTGCCAAACAGCGCCGCAGAGGCAAAGCCGTCACCAAATTCCACGCCCTTGACGGCGGGGACTGAAAACAGGATCGAGGCAACGCGCCCCTCAACACCGTTGAACATATGCTCGCCAAGGCCGATCTCAAGACCCGTTACGGCACATTCTACAATACCGCCCACCGAATCGCCCGCACTGCGTGCGGCCGTTACGGCGGCTTGCATCGCTTTGCCCACCTCGGGGTCGAGAACGGGGAGCTCCGCCCCCTTCAGTGCTTCTAACTGCGCGGTGGAAACGTTGACGGGATCAAAGGGGTCATCATACACGTTGTGGATCGCGCGGACGTGCGCGCCCACGTGGATGCCGCGTGCGGCAAGATATTGCAATGCAAGACCGCCCGCAATGCAAAGGGGGGCAGTCAAGCGCCCCGAAAAATGACCGCCGCCTCGCAGGTCTACCGTGGGGCCGTATTTGCAAAGGGCAGGGTAATCTGCGTGGCCGGGGCGCGGGGTGTCATAAATAAAGGAATAATCCTTGGAGTGGGCGTTGGTGTTGCGGATCACAGCGTGTATTTCTGCACCCGTTGTGGCACTTTTTTCATCAAGCCCCGCCAAAAATACGGGGACGTCCGCCTCCTTGCGGGGGGTGGAAAGTGCACCGCCCTTGGGGGCGCGACGCGCCATAAAGCGCTGCAGCTCCTCAAGATCGGGCTGAAAGCCTGCGGGAAAGCCCGAGAGGTGCATGCCGATCTCGGGGTCGTGAGAGCCGCCGTAGATCGATAAATGCAGATTGTTGCCGTATTGATTTGCCATAAGGGCCTCCTTTCAATCGGCTGTGCTTTGGATCAGTTCAAAAAAGCGGGGATAGGATTTGGCCACCGCCTCGGTATCGGTAACGGTAACGGGGCCTTTTGCCGCAAGCGCGGCGATAGCGGCGCTCATCACGATGCGATGATCGTTGGCGCCGTCTACGGTTCCGCCTGTCAAGGATGCTCCTTCAACGGTCATGCCGTCATCGTTTTCCTCCACGCAAACGCCAAGGGCGCGTAGCATCGCCACGGTGGTGGCAATGCGGTCGCTTTCCTTCAAGCGCAGACGCGCTGCGCCGGATATCACGGTGTTTCCCGTGGCCGTTGCGGCGATAACTGCCAAAATTGGCACCAGATCGGGGATCTGGCGGGCGTCAATGGTCATGCCGTGCAGGGGGGCGGGAGAAACCGTTACCAGACCGTTTGCAGCGTCGCACAGGACCTCGGCGCCAAATTTTTTCAGCAAGTCAAGGATGGCCATATCTCCCTGTGATGAGGAGAGGTCAAGCCCGGTGACCGTTACGGGTGCGGGGCCGATGGCGCCGGCCGCCAGCGGGAAGGCCGCGCCCGAAAAATCTCCCTCGGGATACAGCACCCCGGGCGAGCGGAGCGTTTTCCCGCCAAGATGAAAGCGGCGCCCGTCTGCCGTGCGCATCGGTGCGGCGCCAAAGGCGCGCAGTGCGGCCACGGTCATATCGATATAGGGGGCGGATTCGATCTCACCCGTCAGGGTCAGCGTCGAGCTGCCCTCGGTCAGGGTCAGTGCAAATAAGAGCCCTGTGATAAACTGAGAAGAAACGTTGGCTGCCACGGCATAATCACCGGCGCGCAGCCTGCCGCAAACGCTCAGACTGCCGTCGGGGTTGTCGGTGCAGCGCACACCGCTTTGCGAAAGGAGCGTTGTCAGCGGTTCCATGGGTCGCTCGGGCAATCGGCCGCGGCGGATAAAGGTGGCATCGGCGCCAAGCGCCGCCGCCACAGGCAGGAGAAAGCGCAGCGTAGAGCCGGATTCTCCGCAGTCAAGCAGAGCGGATCCTTGTACCTCTCGCAGTGGCGTGACCGCAAGGGCGGTGGTGCCGTTTTGGTCATCCTCTTCTTTGATATCAGCACCCAGTGCGCGCAGGCAAGCAACGGTTGCGGCAATATCCTTGCCCGCTCCGCTGACGAAAATACGCGTGGGCGCATCGGCAAAGGCCGCCGCGATCAGGGCGCGGTGCGCCGCCGATTTTGAGGTGGGCGCAGCCACCTGACCCGCAAACGTCGGATGATGCAATGTGATGTTCATAGTTACTCCGTGTGGGGCGTTGCCCCTTGTTTCAGTTCAGTCCGCCGTTGAAAAAATCAGCCAATTTTTCCACGGGCAGATCGTAAAGACGGCTTTCGCCGATGCGCGCGGGGCAGACCAGCGTTACGGTGTCGCCCTTGCGCTTTTTATCGGAAAGTGCAATGCTTGCCAGCGCCCTTGCATCAAAGGGGCAGGTCGTTGGCAGGCCATAGGCCTTCAGCAGTTTTTCCATATGACCGGGGACGTCGTCCGCGCAAAGTCCCGCCGACACGGCGGCCTTGGCCATCAACAGCATTCCAATGGCCACCGCGCTACCGTGCGAAACGGTAAACTCAGACAGCGTTTCTACCGCGTGCCCCGCCGTGTGACCAAGATTTAAGAGCTGTCTTGCCCCCACGTCGCGCTCGTCGGCCTCAACAAGGTCGCGCTTGTCGGCGATACAGCGGGCAATGACGGCCTCGGTGGCCTCGGCGTCCCCTGCAAAGGGTGCCTTCAGCAGCTCCAGTAGAGCAGGATCGTTGATATAGCCGTATTTGATCACCTCGGCGCAGCCGTCGGCAAAAATGCTTTTGGGCAACGTTTGCAGCGTGTCGGTGTCACAAAAGACCGCCGAGGGCTGGTGAAAGGCGCCGATCAGGTTTTTGCCAACGGCAAGATCGGCCCCCGTTTTGCCGCCGACCGAGGAATCGACCATAGCGAGCAGGGTGGTGGGGAATTGCACAAAGCGGATGCCGCGCAGATAGGTGGCGGCGGCAAAGCCGGCCAGATCACCGACCACGCCGCCGCCAAGGGCGGCGATCAGATCGGTACGGGTAAGGCCGGCCTTGGCCAGCGCCTCCCAAAGCCCCACCAGCGTTTCGGCGGTCTTAGAGGCCTCGCCGTGGGGAAAAACAAATTCAAAAACGGTATAGCCCGCCGCTTGCAGGGTGCCGATTAGGCGGTCGCCCCACAGGGCGCGCACCCTGTCGTCGGTCACCACCATGATCCTGCGCGGGGCGGGGAACAGGGCCTGCAGATCGCTTGCCGCCGCGGTCAGCAGACCGGGGGCGATCTTGACCTCGTAGGTACGGGAGGCCTTGACGGTCACGCTTTTCATTGGGGATCCTCGCTTCCCTGATCAACGCGCTCCTTGGCAAGGCGCCCCTCGCGGAGCAGCTCGCGCAAGCGGTAAAAATCGCCTGCGGCCATGGCGTCGCGGTAAGCAGCCAAAGCGTTGATGATGCCGTCGATCTCCTCGGTGAGGTAGTCGCTGTTTTCCATAAACAGCTCGGCCCACATCTGCTCGTTCAGCCAGGCAACGCGGGTCAGATCGCGGTAGGAGCCTGCCGAAAAGCCCTTGTGCACCTGGGCGTTGGGGCTTTTGACGTAGGCGTTGGAGACCACGTGCGCCAGCTGAGAGGTAAAGGCGATGATGCGGTCGTGCTGCTCTGCGGTGGAAACGGTGATCTGCCCAAAGCCCACGGGCAGCAGCAGCTCGCGCACACGGGTGTGGAGAGCCTCGTCATTGGGGTCGGCGGGAACGATGACCATCGGTGCACCCCGAAACAGCTCGTTTTTACTGTTTTCAAAGCCGGAAAACTGTGTGCCGGCCATAGGATGGCCGCCCACAAAGGAGAAGCCGTACTCCCGCGCGATGCCAAAGCAGGTCTCGCAGATGCCGCGCTTGGTGCCGCAAAGGTCAATGACCACCGAGGCGGCGGTCAGGTGCGGCGCGGTCACACGGAGCCAGTTTACGGATGCCGCGGGGTAGACCGCCAAAAAGATCACGTCGCATTCGGCCACGTTGTCCTTGGTCAGCTTGCCGCAAATGGCGTTTTGAGAAAGCGCCTGCTCCAGCGCTGCATTGTTGATGTCGTGGGCAAGAACAACGTGCCCTGCGGCACTGTAAGCCCGTGCCATCGAGCCGCCGATCAGGCCAAGGCCGACGATGCCGACCTTTAATTGATTACTCATTGTGATTGCTTCCTTTCTCTGAGATATGGCAGCCCTCACAGGCCATCGAGCAGCAAAGCTCTGCCATGATCTCACATTGCTCGGGGCGGCCGCTTTTCAGCCACTCGATAAAAACGTTGTAAAAGGCTCCCGCCAAAAACAGGTGGCGGTATTTGGCCTTTGGCGTGTCGTCATAGGGGGGGAAGGTGATCTCCATATTCTTGTTGATGTTTTGCAGGATCAGCTCGCCAAGATGGGCGCGATAGGCGGTAATGCCCACCTCGCGATAATCACCAAGCCGCACGAACAGCTCGAAAAAATAATTATAGATCTCATCCCGCGTATTCATTCTTGCGATCTTTTCGTGAATGGAAATGCCGACCTCATCCATATACTTGTTCAGAATATCCTCTTTAGAGGTGTAATTCCGATAATAGGCCATGCGCGAAACACCGGCCTTTTGGGTGATATCCGTAATGGAGATGGCGTTGTATTCTCGCACCTTCATCAGCTCGATCAGCGCCGTTACGATGCATTCCTTGGCCAAACGGTTGGATTCGTTTCTTTTTTTCATGAACAAACTCCCAAAAAATGTCACATATTATAGGGAAAAGATTGACAGTATAATAAAAAAGTGGTAATATTAATGTGTTACGATTGTAACTGATTACAAGTGTAACACTTTAAAAAGCGCTTGTCAAGTGTTTTTTAAATTCCAAGAAAGGAAATATCTTCAATGAACCGGTATCAAATTCTTACCGACTCTTCGGCCGATCTGCCCGCAGCGCTTGTCGGCCAATATGACGTTGACGTGGTGCAGCTTTCCGTTGCGCTGGAGGGGCAGGAGCCCCGCCCCAATAACGAGGTCGAGCCCGCAAGCTTTTACGCCGCATTGCGCGACAAGCGCGATGCCAAGACCTCTGCTGCCAACGTGGCCCTGTTTACCGAGCAGTTTGAAAAGCACCTGGCCGAGGGGCGCGACGTGCTGTATCTGGGCTTTTCCTCCGGCCTTTCCGCAACCTATCAGGCCTCTCGCGTGGCCGCCGAGGAGCTGCGTGAAAAATACCCCGAGCGCACCGTGCTGACGGTGGATACCCTGTGTGCCGCACTGGGCCAGGGATTGTTGGTCTATCTGGTGGCAAAAAAGGCGGCCGAGGGCGCTTCTATCGAAGAGGCACGTGACTATGCCGAGGCATTAAAGCCCAATCTTGCCCATTGGTTTACCGTTAACGATCTGTTCTTTCTCAAGCGCGGCGGGCGCGTTGGCGCTGCCACCGCCGTTGTGGGCACCATGCTGCAGATCAAGCCTGTGATGCACGTGGATGACGAGGGACACCTGATCAAGGTCACCACCGCCCGCGGCCGCAAGGGCTCGCTTGACGCACTGCTGGGCAAGATGAAGGAAAGCGTGCTGGACCGCCCGGATCAGACCGTATTTATCGGCCACGGTGACTGCCTTGAGGATGCGCAGTATCTGGCAGGTAAGATCAAGGCCGAGCTTGGTATCGAGGTGCAGCTGATCGACTACGTAGGCCCTGTGATCGGTGCCCATTCCGGCCCCGGCACCGTGGCACTGTTCTTCCTTGGAAAGGAGCGCTGATATGAAGATAGACGGTAAGCTTTTCAGCCGTATGTGTATTTCCGCCGCCAATGCGCTGTTTAACGATCAGGCGTTTATCAACGCCCTGAACGTTTTCCCTGTGCCCGACGGTGACACCGGTATTAATATGAGCCTGACCATGAGCACCCTGCGAAATATGGAAAATTTTGAGGGGACCGTGTCGGACTGTGCCACCAAGGTGGCAGACTATATGCTCCGCGCTGCCAGAGGCAACTCGGGCGCCATCCTCTCTTTGTTCTTCCGCGGCTTTGCCAAGGCGGTCAAGGGGATGGACGAGGTGGATTCTGTTGACGTGGCACGCGGCATCAACCGCGGCACCAAAGAGGCCTACGGCGCCGTGATGACCCCCACCGAGGGTACGATCCTGACGGTGATGCGTATGTGCGCCGAGCGCGCTGTTGAGGTGACCGAGCGGGGCGAGTATCAGGGCGACGTGCAGGGCATGTTTGCCTATTTGTTCCGCGCCGCTAACGAGGCGCTGGCTCAGACCCCCGAGATGCTGCCTGTTTTGAAGGAGGCCAACGTGGTCGACGCCGGCGGCAGCGGCTTTGTTACCGTGATCGCCGGTATGATGGCAGCTTTGAACGGCCAGCCTATCGAGCGTAAGGGTGACGACACCCCCGCAACCGCTCCCAACGCTGACTTTGCAAGCTTTGAAAGCGGTGATATCAAATTTGCCTATTGCACCGAGTGCATTGTGGATAAGGATGCCAAGCACAAGGGAGAGGGAAGCTGTGCCGAGCTGCGCGAGTATCTGGCAGGTCTTGGCGACAGTCTGGTGTTTGTGGACGATGAGAATATGATCAAGATCCACGTGCATACCAACCATCCCGGCAAGGTGCTGGAGCGTGCGCTGCTGCACGGCTCGCTGTATACCGTTAAGATCGAGAATATGCGCAACCAGCACACCGAGCTGGTGGGCGCCGAGGCCGTGGCCGAGGCTCCCAAGGCCCCCCGCAAGCCCGTTGGCTTTGTATCGGTTTGCGTGGGCGATGGCGTGGCTGAGGTGTTCCGCGATCTGGGCGCTGACTACATCGTTAAGGGCGGACAGACCATGAATCCCAGCACCGACGATATTTTGGGCGCGATCGATGCAGTCAATGCCGATACTGTGTTCATTCTCCCCAACAATAAAAACATCTTTCTTGTGGCCGAGCGTGCCGCCGAGATGACCGAGGATAAAAAGATCGTTGTGGTGCATACCAAGCAGTTTACGCAGGGCATTACCGCAATGATGTCCTTTGACGAGAGCGCCTCGGCCGAGGACAATGCCGCCGCAATGGAGGAGGCTGCCGCAGCCGTGACCACGCTGTCCTTTACCCGTGCCGTGCGCGATGCCGAGATCGACGGTCTGTGCATCAAAAACGGAGAGATCCTTGCTTTGCTTGACGGCAAGGTCAAGGCCAGCGCCACCACACTGGTCGACGCGCTCAAGCCCTTGCTTGATGATGTTGACGAGCCCGCCTTCCTTTCGATCTACTGTGGCGAGGATGCCACCGAGGAGAGCAAGGAATTGGTGCAGGAGATGCTTGGCGCCAAGGCTCCCGATGCCGAGATCGTTTTGGTCGAGGGCGGTCAGCCGCTTTACGACTTTGTGATCGCTGTGGAATAAATTTAACAAACTGGGGCAAACTGCCGTTACCGGCAGCTTGCCCCTTTGCGTCGTACCCCTTATTTTGCGCAAAAAGGGGTTGACAAACCAATTTTCCCGTGCTATAATGGGCACATCTACCAAACAAAGGCGTTTGAGCAAAAACAAGTAAGGTGATCAAAGCGCGCGAGAGAGCCGTCGGTCGGTGCAAGACGGTCGTTAGTCGTCACCCCAAATTCCTTTTGCGAGCCGTGTGTTGAACTTTAGTAGGCACAACGGGTGCAACCGTTATATTGCAGGGCAGTGTATGCTGCCGTAAAGGTCACCAACGCAAGTCGGTGATAAAGCAGAGTGGTACCGCGGCAAAGGCCGCCCCTGCATCCGGGTCTCGGGTGCGTTTTTTTGTTATGACCGTGGCAATTCAGGCCAAATCAATATAGAAAGAAGTGTGTTTCTTATGCAAATGAATTTCATCCGCAAGCTGCCGATCCCTCAGGAGACCAAAGAGAAGTATCCCGTGCCGCTTTCTGCCGTAGAAAAAAAGGAGCTGCGCGACATCGAGATCGCCAAGGTGTTTAAGGGCGAATCCGACAAGATGGTGCTGGTGATCGGCCCCTGCTCGGCTGACAGTGACGAGCCTGTTATGGAGTATGCCCGCCGCTTGTCTTTGCTGCAGGATCAGGTCAAGGATAAGCTGGTCATCATCCCCCGCGTGTATACCAACAAGCCCCGTACTACGGGCGACGGCTATAAGGGAATGCTGCATCAGCCCGATCCCAACGGTATGCCCGACGTTTACAAGGGCATTCTTGCCATCCGTGAGCTGCATACCCGTGTGCTGACCGAAACCGGCCTTTCCACCGCAGACGAGATGCTGTATCCCGCCAACCATCGCTACCTGTCGGATCTGCTTTCCTACGTGGCTGTTGGCGCCCGTTCTACCGAAAACCAAGAGCATCGTCTGGTGGCCTCCGGCCTTGGCATCCCCGTTGGCTTAAAGAACCCCACCGGTGGCGATCTTTCGGTTATGATGAACTCCATCACCGCCGCACAGCATCAGCACTCCTTTATTTACAGGGGCTGGGCCGTAGAAACTGCGGGCAACGAGCTGGCACACGCGATCCTGCGCGGCTACGTGGATGATCGCGGCGCAAGCTACCCCAACTATCACTACGAGGATCTGGCACGTCTGGTCGAGCTGTATAGCAAGAGCGGCCTTGCCAACCCCGCCGTGATCGTGGATACCAACCACGCCAACTCGGGCAAAAAGTTTGAAGAGCAGCCTCGCATCTGCAAGGAGGTCCTGCATTCCTGCCGCCACAATGCCGATATCAAAGGCATGGTCAAGGGCTTTATGATCGAGAGCTATCTGGAGGATGGCTGCCGCAAGATCGGTGAGGATGGCTTTGGCAAGTCGATCACCGACCCCTGCATTGGCTGGGAAAAGACCGAAAAGCTGATTTTGGAGATTGCAGATCTGCTTTGATCCAAGCAAAAAGCTCCCCCACGCGCCGCATGGCGCGTGGAGGAGCTTTATACTTTAATGGCTTGTATCAAGCCTTTTTCTTTTTACCAAGAAAATAGAATACGGCAAACACAACGTTGCCAACCAGCACAGCAATGGCGATCACCAAAGCCGCAACGCCTGCGGCGCTGCTTTCCTCGGTGACAGCGGCGTTGCTTCCGTTGTTGACAGCGCCGCTGTTTGCGGTGTTGGAGCTGTCGGCAGAAGCGCCGGTCTCGCCCTTGTCGCCCTGCGGGCCTTGAGGCCCTTGTGCGCCGGTGTCGCCCTGCTCGCCCTGCGGGCCTTGAGGGCCTTGTGCGCCGGTCTCACCCTTGTCGCCCTGCGGGCCCTGAGGGCCTTGTGCGCCGGTCTCACCCTGCTCGCCCTGCGGGCCTTGAGGGCCTTGAGGGCCGGTCTCACCCTTGTCGCCTTGCGGGCCTTGAGGGCCTTGTGCACCGGTCTCACCCTTGTCGCCCTGCGGGCCTTGAGGGCCTTGTGCGCCGGTCTCACCCTTTTCGCCCTGCGGGCCCTGAGGGCCGGTTGCGCCGGTGTCGCCCTTGTCGCCCTTGGGGCCCTGTGCGCTGACGCCGGTGTCTGTGCCGTCAATAAACCAGTTGCCGTTCTCGCCAATGGTGATCACGCTGCCGATGGTTCCTGCCGCACCGTCCTTGCCGGGTGCACCGTCAACGCCCTCGGCCTTCACACCGGTGGGCTCGCCGTTGATGTACCAATATCCGTTAATGATCTCAACCGTGGGAGCAACGGCATCCTTGCCGTCCTCGCCCTTGTCACCCTGCGGGCCTTGTGCGCCTTGGTCGCCCTTGTCGCCCTTATCGCCTTGCTCGCCCTGTTCGCCTTTTTCACCCTGAATGTTGGTGATAAGCACCCAGTCAAACACAAAGCGGTACACGTCGCCGGTGGCGGTGTCCAGATACAGATCGCCCGCATTGGCCGCCTCAACGGGTGCGCCCTCGCCCACAAGCCACTTGTTAGGCTCGGTATTGCTCGCGCGGGCAATGCTCTCGTCAATTTTGGCAACGGCCTTTAAAATGTCCTCTGCTGCGGCGGTGGTCACGTTGACAGCCGTTACTGCGCCCTCGTTCATCACACGGTATTCGTTGCTGCCGCTGCCGCCTGTGGCGGAAACCGATACAGAGGAGCAATTTTTTACGGTCAGCGCGCTGTTCCTCGCGCCCATGCTCGCCTCACCCACGATGCCGCCGACAAAATCGCCCGCAGCGCCCGAGAGTGCGTAAAGGTTATGGCAGTTTTCAACGAGGAAGGGGCTTTCCTCATAGGGCAGCAGAGGAAGCGTGGGTGCGTGACCCAGAATACCGCCCCAACGGGTCTCCTGCGTGTAGGGGGCGCTGCCCGTATAGCGGAAATAGCCGGAGTTGTAGCAATTTTTGATCTGTACCGTACCGATGAGGTCAATGTTGCCAACGTTGGCATAGATCTCGGTCTCGGCGTTGGGGGTGATCAGACCCACGATGCCGCCAAAGGTCTGCTCGATCACGCCCACGTTATCGGTCAGGGTCACGCCGCCCGTAAAGGCGCAATGATTCACCACGGTATTGTAGCCTGCGGTACCCACGATGCCACCAACCAGCGCGTGATGTCCATCCACCGTAAACTCGGTAGCCACCGTGCAATTTTCAATAGTGGTGGCCAGTGCCATGCCGCAGATGCCGCCCACGGTACCGAACTGGAAGATGGTGTCATAGGCCAGAAGGTGCGGACGCAGGGTCTTGCCGTAGGGGAAGCGTGCCACGATATCGCAGCTCTCGGTCATATGGCAGTTAGAGATCACGTTAAAGTCCGAGGGGGCGTTGCCGTCGGCAGGGGCTGCTGCACGACCTACGATACCGCCCGTTACGCCATCGCTGTAAACGGTGACGTTATCCAGCGTGACGTTCTCGATGGTCGCGCCGTAGATCACGCCGAACAACGATGTGCCCCAGCTGTAATTGTCGTTGCCGCGGATATGGCTGTTGTTGATAATGCGGCCGTTGTGGATGCGATAGCCGCCGCCGTCATAATGACCGCCAAAGGCTGCCATCATATTCTGATTGTAGGGCGTGCTGTTCTTGTATTCGGTCGTATAAGTAAAGCCGATGGTCGCAACGCACAGACCGTTCAGGTCAATGTCGCAGACCTGCTTGAAATAGGTGTCGTTGAAATAGCCGCCCTCATAGTCGTTATAATCGTAGTAGGGGCGACTGTTGATCTGCTTGCCCATCCAGATGAGGTTGCCGCCGTTCTCCACGATGTAGGGATCCTCCTTGGTGCCCGCACCCTTGGGCTGAATGGAGTAGCCGTTCCAAGCGGTGTTCTGCTTGGGGGTATCGGGGTTTTCCATATCAAAGGAGATCTGGTTGCGATCCTGATAATACTGATCGCGGATGGGAGAATAGTGGCGCACGTCCACAGTGCGGCCGTCCTTGTCAAAGTAGAAGATGGTGATGATGCCGCAGGGCTGCCCCTTGTTGTCGCTGCCGTCATAGTAGTTATCTATGGCCTGCGGGTCGATCAGGAACTGGCTGACGGTGTTGCCGTGCTTGCCAAGCCCCTGGGTCATGGTCACCAGATTGGCCTCCTGATGGCCGGAAAGCACCATCACAACGTTTTCGTTGTCATAGATCAGCTTATCCCAGATCTCGTCGCCGTAATTGCCGGGATCGGCGATCACGTTACTGGTATCCTCGGTATCGCAGGTGGTGTAGTCCAGATGCATATAGCAGTGGGTGTTTACGATGACCTTGTGGCTCTTGTGGGTCTTGATGACCAGATCCGCCCAGGTCAGCACCTCGTCGGTGGGGGCCCAGTCAAGATTGAGGATCAGCCATTTGTCACCCTCGGCCTCCAGGGTCATATAGGTGTTGGCAGCCGAGCCCTTGGTCATCACGCCGCAGTCGGTAGCCTTGAACTGGCCGAGATACGCGCTGTCGCCGCCAAAGATATCCTCAAAGGCAGCGCCGCCCTTCAAGAGGTCGTGGTTGCCGCGCACCAGCGTATAGGGCACCACGCCGTTCAGCTTGGAAAGGGCGTTGAAGGCCACGCTCCAATGGGCATCGGTATCGTTGTCGGTGATATCGCCAAGGCCCATCACCACCTTCAACTTCAGCTCGTCGGCGTGGTCGGCGATCCACTGATATACGGTGTTAGAATAGGTGGTGCCGTTGGCGGCATCGTCGCGCACCATATACTGCGTGTCGCCCACGGCGATCATCGTGTAAGCATAGTCCTCGGGCAAAGAGGCAAAATCGCTGTCGCCCGCGTCGACCCACATACGGTTGTGGGAGAGGGAATGGCCGTTGCCGCTTTGGTCGGCGATCAGCGCAGGGAGCTTGTCGCCTTCGGGTGTAAAGCGCCAATGCGCCAGCAGATCTTCGTCTGCGGCGTTCACGCCGTTTTTGTGATCCGCCTTGATCTGCTCGGCAGTGCGGGTGCCTGCATACAGGGAGAGGGAGCCAAGCTCGCCGCGGAAGAAGTAGGGCTGACCGTTGCGGTTGTCGTTGCCGATCACAAAGGGCAGATCCACAAGACGCACGTCAAGGTCGCCGAGAAAGAATTCGATGCCCGTTATACTTTGTGCAAGCTCACCGTTGAGATAGCAATGGGCAGAGCGATCGCGTGCATCAACGGTCAGGGCCACGTGCACCCACTCGCCAACAGGGAGAACGGCCTCGGTAAACTTGACGGTGCGCAGCTCCTTGCCATCGGGATCGCCGTGATAACCCTTATTTTGGTTGTTTGTGTCATACAGCTCCTTCCATTCCAACGTGGGATAGTAACCGTTTTCTCCCTTCAAAACGGCAAAATGGAAGTAAGGCATAACGGGAAAGCCCGAATAGTTGCTGAAAATGCTGCCAAGGCGGCTATCGCCGTCGGCATACGGGGGCAGCGTTTCGGGGATATAGAGCCACGTTTCGATCGTATGGGGAACAGCATTCAGCTTGCCGTTCATATAATACATCTCGTTGTCGTTAAAGGTCACGCCCTCGGTGGGGGTACCTGCTGCCGCAGAGATGGGCAGTGCCGCCAACAGGGGCAGCATCATACAGACCGTCAGCAGTATCGCCAAAAATCGTTTCATCGTTGTTCTCCTTTCTGTGTGCGCCTGTGCGCACGGTGATTTCAGTTTAGCACAATATAATTGACAAATCAAAACAAATGTTGTATAATTGTGGCAAGAATTTGTCATTATGGGGTGGATGTAGGTGAAAAATTGCGTTTATCATCAGCTTGAAAACACCGCAACGTTCGAGCTTTGTACAGATGTGCTGACCGCCAAGGATAAGGGGGCTGAAACGCCGCATTTCCATAAAAACTTTGAGATCCTGCTGGTCACGCGGGGGGAGTGCCACTGTGAGATCGGTGACGAGCGGCTGGTTTTGCAAGAGGGCGAGGCCGCCTTTATCCTGCCCTTTCAGATACACGGTATTTTGCCGGCAGAGGGGGGCGAGGTGCGCCGCGTCAGCCTTCACGATCATCTCATTTGGTCGCTGGCTTCTGCGTTGGATGAAAAAATGCCAAAACAGCCAAAATTTGTGCCACCCTTGATCGTGCGGGGCTTTTTTGCCGATCAGCTTTATGCGCTGTACGGCACCAAGGAGGTCAAGATCCGCCGCATCCCCGCCGAGCAGCGTATGATGGTCAAGGGGTGCCTTTACATTATGGGAAGCGCTTTTTTAGAGCAGGCAGAGCTTGTGCCCTCCCGCAGTGCCGATGCGCTGATGACCACCGTGGTGCAATATATTGCCGATCATTTTAAAAATGATATTTCTCTAAAGGACGTGGCCAAAGAAGCGGGATACAGCTATCATCATCTGTCGCGGATGTTCAATCGGATCTTTGGCATCAATTTTAAATCTATGCTCAATCAGTATCGGCTGGAATATGCCTATTCCATGCTGCAGGATACCCGCCTTCCCGTGTCGCAGATCGCCTTTGAAAGCGGGTTTCAAAGCATCCGCTCGCTGGATCACGTCTGCCGTGAGATGTACGGCCGCTCTCCCTCGGAAATGAGAAAGGCGCATTATGTTTGATTTTGTCGTTTTTTCTCTTGACAATGACAGGGAAATATGATATCATTTTTTTGCGATTACATCATATTTTAAGGAGGACGGCATGGGAAAAGCGGATATGGAAGCCATGCAGGCAAAGATCGCCGCAGGCGAAGAAAGAGAAAGGAAGAAAAAAATGAAAGAAAAGCAGAAAAAGCTAAAAGAGAAAAAGGACGGCTTCTTTAAGGATTTTAAGAAGTTCATCACCAAGGGCAATATCGTGGATATGGCCGTCGGCGTTATCGTTGGTAGTGCGTTTACCGCCATCATCAATGCGCTCAGCAACGGTATCCTCAAGCCCATTATCAACTGGATCCTTGCCAGCATTCTCGGCACCGATTCGCTCAGCGAGGTCTATACGTATCTGAAAACCTCCTACAAGCTGGATGAGGCCGGCGCAGTCCTGACGGATGCCGAAACCGGTCTGCCCGTGATCGATCTTGCCAACTCGATCTACATCGACTGGGGTACGTTCGTCAATGCCATCATCAACTTCTTCCTTGTTGCAATGACCCTGTTTGTCATCGCGCGCATTGCTCGCCACGTGGTCAACAAGGCCAAGGCAAGAGAGCTTGAGGCCGCCAAGATCGCCGAGGAAAAGAAGAAGGCTGAGGATAAGGCCAAGGCCGAGGCTGATGCCGCCGTCGCCGCTGCCGCTGCTGCCGCTGCCGCAGAGGTCGCCGCCAAGAAGGAGGCCGAGCTGCAGGCATTCTACGCTCACATCGCTCGCCAGACCGAGCTGTTGGAGCAGCTTTCTAAAAAGTAATTGAAAGACATTCATAAAAGCCCCACCCCTGCGCCGCGGCGCAGGGGTGGGGCTTTTATGAATGTC
>JAZQWJ010000004.1:0-20422 GCA_045632285.1 Eubacteriales bacterium
ACTCCGATGTTTCATTTTTCTATGTTTCAAAGCCTGCGTGCTGCCGTACATATGCGCGAGGCGTTTTGCCCATTGTGCGTTGAAAGACCTTTGTGAAATACGAGGCATCCGCAAAGCCGCAGCGCTCGGCAGCCTGCGCGATCGAGCAACCCGAAAGTAATGCAGCACAGGCGTGATTGATACGCACGGCATTTAAAAAGCTGTTGAAGGTCGTGCCCGTCTGTTGCCTCACCCATTTGCAAAAATAATGAGGGTGATAGCCAAAACGCATGGCGGCGTCGGCCACCGTCAAGCGGGATGCATAATTTGCCTCGATCCAATCTACAAAAGCAACGGCGCAGTGATTCCGCACGGGCGGTTCGATCGTCTCGGTACGGCCGTTTTCAAAATAGGAAAGCAGCTGTAAAAGATCCCCCAACCGAGAAATCAGAGGGCGACCGTCCCGTAGAATCGAAAGGATCAGTGCATAAACGGTGTCAAAGCACTCGGCGGCAACCGATAAGGGAAACAGCCCGAGATTATCGGCCGAAAGAATGCGGTCGATATCTAAAAAATGGCCCAGAGCCGCAGGCGTTACGTGAAAGGCGATGATCATATCACCCTCTTTCTCGCCACCCTGCCGAAAAACCGAGGCGTGGGGGCATTGGGGAGGGATGAAAAACACGTTCTTTTCTTCCAAGGTAAACGGTCGCCCATTGATCACGACCTCTCCCTTGATACCGCGGATCAGCAGGATCTCGACTGTGTCGCTGTAATGCAGAGGGGAATACACGGTCTTATGCTTTTGAGCCGGCATAGGCGTGTGATCCAGAACCCACATTTTTTGCCGTGCGCTTTCTTTGTACATTTTATCACCTCCGTTTTCAATATTTTACCAATAAACCATAAAAAAGTCAATGAAAAGGTGAATGTTTTACAAGTAAAGCTGTTGATTATCCATTGATGATGGGGGCGCTTTGCGGTAAAATGAAGAAAACGAGCCTTTGGGAGGTGTCATGATGGAAAAAAAGCTGACTGCCGTGGTAGAAAACCACTTTGACCAGATCTGGCGGCGTTGCTTTCACCGCGATATAGTACATCACGGTGAGTGCTTTATTTCTTACGAAAAGATCCAGCAATATTACATCGATAAAAATCTGGAAATGGCAAGAAAGAACGGGGAGCATCGCTTTCAGATCGAAAGCCCGAGTGTGGTTGAGAATTATTTGCGCCGTTTTCCCGAAAGAGAAGCGGAAATAAGGGCATTGTATGCAAAGGGTGTTCTCAAAACCACAAACACCGGCTATGCCATTATTGACAGCAATATGATCAGCCCCGAGACCATCGTGCGCAACTATCTGATCTCCGATGCCTTTTTTGCCAAATTTATGGGGCAAACGCCCCAAATTGCCAATCGCAGCGATGCCTTTGGCAACAGTGCGCAGCTCCCGCAGATCTTAAAGGCCTTTGGCGCAAAATACGTGACAGAAATTTACTATAACCCTTTTGACGACGACGTATGGGTGGGCTTGGACAAGAGTGCGATCTGCATCAGTCATCATGCCTATCTTGGCGGTGGAGGTGGCTGGTTCAAATACCCTCCCTGCGAGAGCTGCAAGGGGTTTGGAAGGCTTAACGGGGCAAAATGCCCAAGCTGTAATGGGCTTGGCATCGATCGGAAAACCGCTGAAAAGAAGAGAAGCCCCATCAAGATCAGCTCGAAAAGCAACGATAGCGGTGTCATGCGCATCGGCGGAGAGGAATTGATCCCCTCTGAAGATATATGGAAAGACATAGCTGCCCTTCGTGCGGACGGAAAGAACGTGACCCTTGGCCATTGGGACGTATTGCTTGAGCGCTACCGCACACAGATCAAGCAGGTCGAAAGTGGCGATCTTGCGGGATTGAAGGTGCGTGAGAGTCCCGAGTTCAATCCAAATACCACAGGGGGCTACGTTACCCGCATCCGCACCAAGCAGCGGCTGTGTGATGCCGAAAACAAGCTCCTTGCAGGAGAAACGCTTGCCGCAATGGCTTTGATCAACCGAAACGACTATCAGTCTTTTGATAGGGAATGGAAAGATCTGCTCATTTGCGCCTTTCACGATGCCGCTTACGGTACCGTGGTTGATGCGGGCTACGAGGAGATCATGGATATGTATGACGAAATAGACAAGGCCTGCCGCTGTCGGTTTTTATCGGAAGGGGGCGGTGACGTCTTGTATCTGTTCAATCCCACATCCAAGCCTTACAGCGGTCTTTACCGTATGGCAGACGGGCACGAAGCCGTGGTGCGCGAGCTTGCGCCCTACGCGATACAGCGTGTCAAGCTGTTACCACCGCCGCAAACGTTGTACATGGCGCAAAAGAGCGACAACGTCTTGCAGGAGGTGATATTTACAGGAAAAGAAGCAGGGAGCACGATCGCAGACGGCGGTGAAGGCTTTGCGGCAGAAAATGAATATCTGCGGTTGGAAGCAGACCAAAACGGCATTTGCCGTATCACGGATAAACGCTTCGGTACAGTGGCGGATATGGTGGCGGGTGCCAGACCCTTTGAGTGGATCCTGCAAAGCGATAACGGTTCACCCTGGGCCACGCTGGAGCCGCCCCATATGACGTATCCACTTGCTGAACGCACCGCGCTGCAGGCTGTTCAAAAGGGAAACGGACGTACCCGTATTTGCTATAAGACCAAGATCCCGATGCGGAAAAGCAACGCCGTCAGCGAAACTTATATTGATTGGTCGGTCACGTTGATCGACGGATGCGACCGCTTGCGCCTTGATGCCACGGTCGAGAACTGGTGCAGCTTCAACAGGCGTCTGATGGTAAGGACGCCCTTGACGGTAAAAAACGGCAAGGATATATACGGCATTCCGGGCGGTATGCTGGAACGTGCCCCCTATGAGCCGAGTTACGAGTGGAACGGTGCCAACGGCGATTGGCCGGCCTTCCGTTTTGGCGGCGTGGAAAGTGACACGGTGAGTGTGGCGATCTTTCATCAAGGCACGCCCGCATATCAGATCAAAGAGGAAGACGGCATAAAGCATCTCTATATATCGGTTTTGCGAAGCCCCACGTTCCCCACATGCTTGCACGAGCCCGCAAGCTATACGATGACCGCTTACGATGGAATGCGTGACGAGGGGTCCCACAGTTTTGCCTTTGAGCTTGTCGCCTATGGCACGCGCTTTGCACAGTCCGACGTTGTGACAGATGCCGAGCAATTTTCACGGCCGCCACTGCCTGTTGCAGGGGATCTGCAAGCCGTTCCGATGCCGACGGTTTTGGAGGGGACTGCCTCCATTACCCACGTCAAGCCTGCCGAGGATGGTTGCGGCGTGATCCTGCGTGTGACCGAGCACGGCGGTGTGGCAGGCACGGTAACGGTTTCCTTGCCGGACTGGGTCACGGCGGTTTTTCGTACCGATCTGCCCGAAAAACGCAAGGAGCAACTGCCTCTTGAAAAAAAGGTGAGCTTGCCTTTGCGCCCCTTTGAAATTGCAACGCTGCGTTTAATGGTTCGATAAAACAACAAAAAAGAAAGATCCCCCGTCGCACTGCGACGGTGGATCTTTCTTGTATCGTGCTTACAGCATATCGGCGGGGCAGAGCGCCGCACCGATCACGGTGCCGTACTGTGCGTTTTCGGGGATCAGGAATTTGATGCCGAAATTGCGCTCTAAGGTCTCAAAAACGCCGCGGATGGGGGTGATGGCGGTGAGGTTGCCGGTCAGCACCACGCGGTCAAGACCGAAATTGCGGGCGGCAAACACCGCCATCATGCCAATGGTCTCGCCCACCATATTGACAATGCCAAGGGCAATGTCGTTTTGATCTGCAAGATCACTCAGCTTTCCAAAATTAGAGGCGGTCAGCTCGTGGTTGACCCCGGGGTAAAGATTGTTGCCCGAAATATCCGAAATACGCAGGTCGATCTTAGAAAGATCACCCTCGTTTGCCAGCTGCTCGATATGCTCAATGGTGTCGACGCCGATCATTTTGCGAGAAAGGCCGATCAGCGTACCGCCGCCAACGCCTGTGCCGCCCAGATATTCGATCTTGGTGCCGTTGCCCTCACGCTTGGCGTGGATCAGTGCTGTGCCCGTGCCCATGCTGACCACAATGGCGTCGCTGAGCTCAGAAAGATACAGGCCGCCAAGACCAACGCTGTTAAATTCGGGCACGCGCCTGCAGTCCAGCCCCTCGTAAAGCGGGCGATCGAGAAAGGCAGAGCCTGCGCCCGTCATCATCACGCGATCGATGTCTGACAGTGCCAGACCGTTTTGCATTGTGAATTTACCAAATGCGCCGTAGATCGAGGTCAGCGGATCGGCTGCGCGGACGCACTGGGGCTCGATCAGCACCCGCTTGCCGTTTTCCTCGCGAAATCCCACAATTTTTGTGGTGCTTCCACCCACGTCAATGCCAAGAACGGCTTTTCCCATTATCGGTCACTCCCTTTGGAAATAATTTCTAATTTATTTTAGCACATTCTTGCAAAAAAATCAAGTGTGTGCTATAATTGTATAGAAAAATAAAAAAAGTGAGGTTTCACACTATGAATTTCAAAAATCCCGGCGAGCAGATCCTCAAGGACAAGGAGCTTTATATTTTTGATATGGACGGAACCATCTACCTTGGCTATCAGGTATTTCCGTTTGCCATCCGCTTTATCAACAACCTGCGCGCCGCAGGCAAAAAGGTGCTGTTTTTCACCAACAACGCCTCTCACACCACCGATTTTTACGTACAAAAGCTCTCTAAGCTGGGCTTTTCTCCCACAAAAGAGGAGATCATGACCTCGGGCGACGTGACCATCGAGTTCCTCAAGCGCCACCGCGCAGGCAAGACCGTGTATCTGGTCGGTACCGACGAGCTGGTCGAGAACTTCCGTGAAAACGGCATTCCTATGCTCACCGGCAAAGAGGACAAGGCCGACATCGTCGTCACCAGCTTTGACACCACTCTGACCTATGAAAAGATGGATAACGCTTGCCGCCTTGTGCGCAACGGCGCCGAGTATCTCTCTACCCACCCCGACTTCAACTGCCCCACCGAGACCGGATTTATTCCCGACAGTGGCGCCATTGCCGCTTTCGTGACCGCCTCCACCGGCAAGACTCCCACCTACTTCGGCAAGCCCTATAAGGAGACCATTGAGATGATCTGCGAGGCCACGGGATTTAGCTGCGATCAGATGTGCATTTTCGGTGACCGTCTGTACACCGACATTGCCGTTGGCAAGCGCCACGGCGTGACCGCTGTGCTGGTGCTTTCCGGCGAGACCACGCCCGAGGATGTTGAGGCCGCTACCGAGGCAGACAAGCCTGATTTCGTCTACGACTCTCTGGACAACGTCGATCAGGTGATGTTTGGCGCATAATTCATACGCAATTTAGACCGCAGGCTGTTCAAAGGAGCAACGTGTGATGACAAATAAGAAGATGAATGAGATTCCCGTTCCCGCCCCGTATATCGCCCGTTTTGAGCAGATGGGACTGGGTATGTACGTGCACTTCGGTTTGTATTCCTTGCTTAGGCAAGGCGAATGGACCATGTGTATGCACAAGCTTGATAAGACCGAGTACCGTGAGCTGATGAAGCAATTCAATCCCGGCTCTATGGCAGAGATCGTCAAGATTGCAAAGGATGCGGGGTGTAAGTACGTTTGTCTTACCACCCGTCATCACGATGGCTTTTCCTTGTATGACACCTGCGGTCTTAATGATTATGACGCTCCCCACGCCCTGGCAGGGCGCGATCTGGTGCGTGAGTTTGTGGATGCTTGCCGCGAGGCCGACATCGTGCCGCACTTTTACCACACCACCCTTGACTGGGTGCATCCCGCATTCAAGGACGACTTCAATGCCTATCTGGAGTATCTGCGCCGCAGCGTGGAGCTGCTTTGCACCAACTACGGCAAGATCGGCGGTTTTGAATTTGACGGCAACTGGAGCCGCAAGGACGTGGATTGGCAGGAGGACGCCCTGTATTCTATGATCCGACGCCACCAGCCCGAGGCCATGATCATCAACAATACGGGGCTTTCCCGCCTTGGTGAGCTTGGCAATCCGCATATCGACTCCGTGACCTACGAGCAGGGGCTGCCAAAGCCCATTGACCGCCGAGGCATGAAAAAATACGTGGCGGGTGAGATGTGTATGACCCTCAACGGCCACTGGGGCGATGCCGACGATCTGAATTTCAAAACGCCCGCCCGCGTCATCGAGTGTATTTGCGCCTGCCGCAAGGTGGGCGCCAATATGCTACTGAACGTGGGGCCTGACGGCAACGGCACCGTTCCGCTGATGTCCCGTGCGCTGATGGATGCGCTGGGGCAGTGGATGCGGCTTTATGGCAAGGCGATCTACAACGGCCGCCCTTATATCTACAAGGAGGGTGAGCAGGATTTTGTCCTGCGCGATATAGAGGACCCCAAGGCCTTTTACCTCTTCAAGCACGGCCTTGGTGTCAACGGCGATCCCAATGTCACCCTTGGAAAAGGGGGCAGAGGACATACCGTGATCGAGGGCTTTGCGGGCGAGTTGGACTCGGTGCGTTGGATGGACAACGGCGAGGAGCTTGCCTTTGAAGCGTGCGACGGGACCGTTACGGTGAAGTGCACGGACTACAAATACGGAAAAAATTACTGTGTGCGCGTGGCGGAAATGCGTGTAAAATAAGCTCTGACAGCGCATACGGAAAAGAAAGGAACCAAGCATGGCATTAGACGCCGGCTTTTTGGCGGCGATCGCCGCAGAATTTGAACAGACCGCCATCGGCGGCAGGATCGAAAAGGTCTACCAGCCCGAGCGGGATACCGTGGTGCTGCAAATGCGCACCCTTGAGGGCGGCAAGCGCCTGCTGATCAATGCAGGCTCGGCCAACCCCCGCATCGGCTTTACCGCCATTCCCATGGAAAATCCCCAAAATCCGCCCCAGTTTTGCGTGCTGCTGCGCAAGCATCTGTCGGGCGCCAAGCTGCTGTCTGTCCGTCAGCTCGGCTTTGAGCGTGTGCTGGTGCTGGAGCTTGAGACCCGTGACGAAATGGGCTTTTTGTGCATCCGCCGCCTGTATGCCGAGATCATGGGCAAATACAGCAATCTGATCTTTACCGACGGCGAGGATAAGATATTGGCGGTGCTGCGCCCCGTGGACTTTACCACCAGCACCAAGCGCCAGGTCTTGCCGGGTATGCGCTATGAGATGCCCCCTCCGCAGGATAAGATCAACCCCTTGGCGTGCGACGAAGCTGCCTTTTTTGATGCTTTCACGGCAGGGGAGGGCAGACCTGCCGATAAGTGGCTGACTGCCACGTTTCTCGGCATCAGCGCCGCTGTTGCCCGCGAGATCGCCTACCGTGCCCTTGGCACGACCGATGCTTTGCTGACTGCCGCGCACGGAGGACCGCTTTTTGCGGAGTTTGCAAGGCTTTTTGAAGGTGTAAAAGCAAAGAATTTTACACCTTCGCTCTTTTTTGATGAAAACGGAAAGCCAGTGGAATACGCCTTCTTGCCCCTTACCCATTATGGCGCATGCAAGGGCTTTGAAAAGCCCTCTGTACTGCTTGACGAGTGGTTTGGCAGCCGTGATCGAGAGGCACGCGTCAAGCAGCGTGCCGCAGACGTGCTGCACATCGTAAACAACGCCCACGCCCGTGTGATGCACAAGCTGGAGCTGCAGCGGGGCGAGCTTGCCCGCTGTGAGGAGGGCGAGACCTATCGCAAGATGGGCGATCTGATCGTGGCCAACTGCTATCGCTTGGAGCGCGGTATGACCAAGGTATCCCTGACCGACTATGAAGATATGCGCGAGGACGGCAGCTTTGGCGAGGTGGAGATCGAGCTGGATGCAAGACTTGCCCCCACCGCCAACGCCCAGCGCTTTTATAAAAAGTATAACAAGAGCAAGACCGCCAAGGTCGAGCTTGCCAAGCAGATCGAGATCGGCGAGCGGGATATTGCCTATCTGGAAAGCGTGCTGACGGCCTTAAAGACCGCCGAAACGCCCACCGACCTTGCCGAGATCCGTGAGGAGCTGGCCCGCTCGGGCTTTGCCTCTCGCAGCAAGATCCTGCCCAACGGGCAGAAAAAGAACGCCGCTCCCGCCTATGCGGAGTATCGCACCACCAACGGCTATCGCGTGCTGTGCGGCAAAAACAATCTGCAAAACGAGTATATCACCCATAAGGTGGCCGAGCGTAGCGATTTCTGGTTCCACGTAAAGAATATGCCGGGCTCTCACGTGGTGATGCTGCTGGAGGGCAGAGAAGAGCCCCCCGCCGAGGATTTCACCGAGGCCGCCTCCATCGCAGCACTGTTTTCGGCCGCCGAGGGCGCACCCATGACCGAGGTGGACTATACCACCGTGCGCCAGCTGAAAAAGGCGCCCGGCGGCGCCCCCGGCTTTGTGATCTATCACACCAACTGGAGCGCCATCGTCACCCCCGACAAGGAAAAGATCGCCGCAATGCGCGTGAAATAAGAAAAAAAGGAAGTTCTTTTGCAAAGGGGCTTCCTTTTTTGCTTGAGGGATGAATTTTAATAAATTGTAAACTTAACCAATCATTGTTGACAATTAATGGTATTCATTGTATACTGTAAACAGAAGGAGTGTAAAAAGACAAGAAAAGCATACCCATTCCCCGACACCGACAAATTTGCAAGCGGCCGCGTTCCCAAGGCCAAATGCAATTTGAATATAAAGAAAAGGAGAACGAAGTATGAAAAACCAACAGACGAAGAAAAGAAGTCCGCACACCCGTCGCACGCGCGGCCTTTGTGCCACACTTGTCTTGATCCTTCTTTTTGGCGCTTTGCTCTCCTTGTTGATGTCTGTTTTTCTGTCCTGTACCTCGGTCACTTCGTCGACAACGGATGATCCCGACTCGGATATTTCATCCGTCCCCGACGAGCCGAAGCCTGTTACCGTATTTTATCGTTACAACTATGTAAGTGCACCGTATGTGCGTGGCTATCCTGATGAATGGCTAACATTTTTTCATGAAACTTTTGTTACAGAGTCTCCCGCGGGGCGATATGAGCAGATACCTTGGTCAGAGGAGCTTGGCGTAGAGCCCGGCGACAGAATTGTCAGAATAGAGGAGCGACCTTCCTCACATATTCACGTATCGGAAGAGGTTTATGCTTTTTTTGAAAGTGGCAGCACCGCCAAACGCGCTTTTTTGATCCAGCATTATGATAAATCGTCAATGTATGAGCTGTCTGCTATTTCTGCACGTGACGAAAGATATGCAGAGTGGTGTGAAACAACCTTTAAAGGGGGATACGTCAGCGAAAAAACGGGGCACATTGTTTGGACGGGTCATGCCGCCACCCTGCTGGAGATTGCGCAGGGTCCGAAAACCGATTCTTCTTTCCCATACGCCCCCCAACCCATCAGAATTCTCATTTGCTTTCCCTCGGAGTTTGATGAAATCTACGGAATAACAATGGAGCAAGCGCGCATATTGACCGGTAAGGGATTGATGGATGGTTGGAGCGGTCATACCGAAGAGAGTCCTCTTTACGGTTTGTCCCCCACCGAGATCGCCGCCTACCTCGCCGAGCATCCCGAAATTTTGGAATAATATCAAAGCAAACGGCAACAGCCCCAAGCGCATTTGCGCTTGGGGCTGTCCTATATGTGTTATTTTTCCTTCCTTCTCACCTTGGAAAGGGGATTGTGCTCCATGGCCGCTTCCATATCATCGCTGCTGACGTGGGTGTAGATCTGCGTGGTGTTCAGCTGCTCATGGCCGAGAATATCCTTGAGGATGCGCACGTCCACGCCGCCCTGCCGATACATCAGGGTGGCGGCGGTGTGGCGCAGCTTATGCACCGACAGATGGCGGCCGCCAAGACCTGCCATTTCCAGATATTTATAGACCATCCATTGCACGGTCTTTACGCTGATGCGCTTGCTCTGGCCGCTTAAAAACAGCGCCTTTTCCTTGGTGGAATAGCCCATCTCCTCCGAAAGGCGCAGGGCCATATAGTCAGAAAGTGCCGCGCGGCAGGCGTCGTTTAAATAAATGATGCGCTCCTTGGCGCCCTTGCCCGTTACGCGCAGTGTGCGCATATCACGGTTGATATCGGTGAGGTTGATGCCTGTCAGCTCCGATACACGCATGCCACAGTTCAAAAACAGGGTCACAATGGCAAAATCGCGCACCACCATACGGGAGCTCTTGTCGTTTCGGATGGTGTCAAGCAGCAAAAGTGACTCGTCCAGCGAGAGGAACTTTGGCAGTGCCTTGTGGGGCTTGGGGGATTCGATATCGGCGGCGGGATTGGTCTCCAGCTGCCCCGTTTTGTTGACCAGATAGCGATAAAGCATACGGATCGACACCAGCTTTCGTGCCTTGGCCGCCCAAAGATTGCGCCGCACCGAGCCCGAGTATTGCAAAAAGGCATAGATCTCGGTTGTTTTGATGGATCCGATATAGGCAAGATCCAGCCGACTGATATCGATGTATAAAAAATCCTCGCTCTCAAGGTCAATGCCGCACCGCGTGGCCACGATATAGCGGAAAAAGGTGCGCAGATCCAGCAGGTATTCCGAGATCGTTTTTGCCGAGCAGTTTTGAATGCCCGCCTTGTATGCGGCAAATTCACGCACGGCGGGGGGCATTTCCTCTAAGGGGACCGAATATAATTTGTTCATGAGAGCTCCTTGTCGTAAGCATTTGGTGGATAAAGTGTAAACATTTTGTTTAACAGTTGCAATATAAGACAACATTCGCTATAATAAAAAAAGCAAATTTGTTGACGGGAGGCGTCACGTTGAAAAACTTTTTCAAAAAGTATTCCTATACGATGTTCAAGCTGTTTTTAAACCAGTTTGCCATTGCACTGTTCGGTATCGCACTGTTTTCTGCCTGCAGCAGGACCGAAAGCAAGGCACTTGTGGTGGTCACAAGCATCTTTTCGGTGCTGTTTTATCTGTTTTTGCAGTATGCAGTGATGTGGGAGGTCGGTGCCAAGGACGGCATCAGTGCCACCGCACGCAAAACAAGCCGCGGCCTGTGGCGCGGATTTGTCATCGGTGCTGTGGCGGGTGTGCTGAATATCCTGATGGCGCTGCTGGCGCTGCTCGGCTCCTTTGGCGCTGTGGGCGGTAAGCTCCACGGCATCGGTGCCATCGGCAAGGTGATCGGTATGCTGCTGCAGGGGATGTACATGGGCATTTTGTCCATGGACGTGGGCGGTGCCATGCTCCGCACCCACGCTTGGCCCTATTTCGTCATCATTCTGCCCGGCATCATCGTCAGCGGCGTTGCCTATATCATCGGCAGCTACGGCTTGCACTGTACTAATATTTTAATACCAAAAAACAAGGATGTCAAGAACAACGGACGCCCTGAATGAAAATTTTGTATAAAAACTTGGCCGACAGCACGCTGTCGGCCATGCTTTTATCGTTGACAAACGGCGCGTGGCAGTGTATAATGTTGGCAGTATCCCCGAAAGGAAGTTGAACTATGATAAAGGATCTGATCTACGATTTTGACGGCACGCTGTCCGACACCTATCCCGTGGTCACCCGCGTGTTTCTGGATATCCTGCGTGAGCAGGGCGCAGCCGAGGATTATGACACCGCCTATGCCGATCTTAAGGTGAGCTTTGGCCACGCCATTGAGCTTGCCATTGCAAAATACGGCCTTGAAATGGATAAAAAGACCTTTTCCAAGCTGCTCAACGAGCGCTCTGCCGCCGCCGCCCTTGCGGGCGAGCAAAAGCCCTTTGCCGAGGCACTGGATCTGCTGAAAAGCGCCGCAGAGCAGGGAAAACGCAATTTTATCTATACCCACTCGGGGGCGTTCGTCCACGAGGTGATCAAAAATTGGGGCTTTACCCCTTACGTCACCTATACGCTGGATCATTCCCACGGCTTTCCCCGCAAGCCCGATCCCACGGCGCTGAACTTCCTGTGTGAAAAATTCAATATTGAAAAAAGCACTGCCCTGATGGTGGGAGACCGCGACATTGACGTTGACGTGGGCCACAACGCAGGGATGGCGGGTTGCCTGTTTGATACGGGCAATTATTATCCCGATTGTGCTGCAGAATACAGGGTAACCGATCTTTCCGACATCAAAAAACTGTTTTAAAAGAGGAATATAAAATGAAATTGACTCTTGAACAAATCAAAAGCGTGACCTTTGGCGCATTGCGCATTTATGAGGACGGGCAGGGCATCCGCTTTCAAAAATGCACCGAAAGCCAGGTGGCCGCTTGGTATCAGCGCTCTCAAGGCCTTGGCCAACGCTCGGAAACCACAACCGGCATCCGCCTTGATTTTTGCACCGATTCCCGTACCTTAAGCGTAGATGCGGCATCCGGTGATAAGTACGAGGTGCATATCAACAATTTGCCCCGCTACCGCGTGCATCGCGCCGAGGGCGAGCCGATGGTCTTTGCGCTTGGAGAGGGCGAAAAGCGCGTGACGCTGATCCTGCCCAGCCATGGCGTGGGTGTGCTGCGTGCGGTGGAGCTTGACGACGGTGCAACCCTTGCGCCCTACGCCCACAAGCGCCGTATTTTGTTTATCGGTGATTCCATCACGCAGGGCTGGAACGCCCGCTACGATTCGCTTTCCTACGCCTGGCAGGTGACCAAATTTTTGGATGCCGATTCGGTGATCCAGGGCATTGGCGGCGCTTATTTTCACGAAAGCACCGCAGATACGTTGAACTTTGACCCCGACACCGTTGTGGTTGCCTACGGTACCAACGATTACGGCCATTACAAGACCTTAGAGGAGCTGCGCACCCACGCCGATCTGTTCTTTGCCGCCGTTGCCGCACAGTACGGCGACAAGAAAAAGCTGGCCGTCACTCCCATTTTCCGTGAGGATATGGCCACCGACAAGGCCATGGGCAGCTTTGCGCAGTGCCGTGCCACCGTGGCCGAAATGGCCGAAAAGCACGGCTTTGCCGTGGTCGACGGACTGACCCTTGTTCCTCATCATATGGATTTTATGGCCGACAGCCTCCATCCCAACGACCTTGGCTTTGGCGTGTTCGCTATGAATCTGATCCCGTATTTGACCTAAGAAAAATACACCCCCCAAGCGCCAAAGGCGCTTGGGGGAATTTTTATAGCTCCACTGTCACGTTCCAACGGCGCAGGCTCCACTTTCCATCCTTGTAAACAAGCACGCACACGGCGCAGTTATCGGGCATGGCAAGGCCGTTGACGTCGCCAAGCACCACCCGTGCCGCCGCGTGCATAAAGCCGCCGTGACAAACGGCGCCCACCGTGGGGGTATCCTCAAGGGCGGCGATTTGGTGCAAAAATGCACTTGCGCGGGCCTCAAGCTGCTGGCGGCTTTCGCCGCCAAAGAGGGAATAATCCCGCTTGGCACGGGCATCCAGATAGGGCTGACCGTATTTTTTCTCGCATTCGGCAATGCTTTGATAAGAAAGCTCGCCCACGTCGATCTCGCGGATCAGCGCCGTGTATTCGCACTCGCTATCGGGGAGTGCCAGCGCAGCCGTGCGCTTGGCACGCTGCAGATCGCTGCAATAAATTTTGTCAAATTTCACGTTTTTCAGCATCGGTGCGGCCGCCTTGGCCTGTCCGATGCCTTTTTCGGTCAGTGCAACGTCACTTTGCCCCGCATAAAAGCCGCCTGCGTTGCTTTCGGCCTCTCCGTGCCGCAAAAAATAAAGCGTTTTATCCGTCATGGTCAAGCTCCTTATTTTGATACTGTCATTTTAACACGGATGCGCACCTGTTGTCAATCAAAAATCGGCAAATTTCTTTCTCGTCAAACTTTACTTTTTTGCTATAATGTGATATACTAATTGTGTATGCAAAAATTTTGCCGGGAAGGGAGGGGCAACAATGTCCGACGGAAAATTTCATCTCAAAAGCCCGTTTTCGCCCACAGGCGACCAGCCCGAGGCCATCGAGGCGCTTTGCAAGGGCCTTGACGCGGGTTTGCGCTATCAGACCTTGCTTGGCGTCACGGGCTCGGGTAAGACCTTTACCATGGCCAACGTCATCGAGCGGATGAATCGCCCCACCCTGATCCTGGAGCCCAATAAGACGCTGGCGGCACAGCTCTGCACCGAGATGCGCGAGTTCTTTCCCGATGCCGCTGTCGAGTTTTTCGTGTCCTATTACGATTACTATCAGCCCGAGGCCTATATCCCCGGCAAGGATATGTATATCGAAAAGGATGCCTCCATCAACGACGAGATCGCCCGCCTGCGCCATGCGGCCACCGCAGCGCTGCTGGAGCGCCGCGACGTGATCATCGTGGCCAGCGTTTCCTGCATCTACTCCCTCGGCGATCCTGTGGATTACAAAAATATGATGCTCTCGCTGCGCCCGGGGATGGAGATCAGCCGTGACGAGCTGCTGCGCCGCTTGGTGCGCATCCAATACGAGCGCAACGATCTGAATTTTGTGCGCACCAAGTTCCGCGTGCGGGGCGACACCGTGGATATTTACCCCACGGGCGGTCCTGCCGATACCGCTGTGCGCGTAGAATTTTTTGGTGATGAGATCGACCGTGTGTGCGAGTTTCGCGTGGTCACGGGGCAGATCCTGCGCGAGCTGCGCCAGTTCAGCCTTTTTCCCGCCACGCACTATGCCGTATCCGACGAAAAGCGAGAGATCGCGCTGCAAAAGATCCACGACGAGATGCAGGAGCGGGTGCTGTTTTTCGAGAGTCAGGATAAGCTGATCGAGGCACAGCGCATTCAGGAGCGCGTGAAATACGATCTTGAAATGCTGCGCGAGGTGGGCTATTGCTCGGGCGTAGAAAACTACTCTCGCGTGTTGGCAGGGCGCCCTGCGGGCTCCACGCCCTACACGCTGCTGGACTTTTTCCCCAAGGATTATTTGATGATCGTGGACGAATCCCACGTGATGCTGCCCCAGGTGCGGGGCATGAGCGGCGGCGATACCGCACGCAAGCAAAATCTGGTGGATTTCGGCTTTCGCTTGCCCTCAGCCTATGACAACCGCCCCCTGTATTTTGACGAGTTTGAGGCACGTGTGGGGCAGGCGGTGCTGGTCAGCGCCACCCCCGCCGAGTTCGAGCGGCAGCACGCCGAGCAGGTGGTAGAGCAGATCATCCGCCCCACGGGGCTTTTGGATCCCGAGGTGGACGTGCGCCCCATCGAGGGGCAGGTGGACGACCTACTGGGCGAGATCCGCATCCGCGCCGCCAAAAAGGAGCGTGTGCTGGTGACCACCCTCACCAAGCAGATGGCAGAGGATCTGACCACCTATTTAGAGGAAAACGGTGTGCGCGTGCGCTATATCCATCACAACGTCGAGACCATCGAGCGTATGGAGATCATCCGCGATCTGCGCCTTGGTGAATTTGACGTGCTGGTGGGCATCAATCTGCTCCGTGAGGGCTTGGACCTGCCCGAGGTGTCTCTTGTGGCCATTCTGGATGCCGATAAGGAGGGCTTTTTGCGTACCGAGACCTCGCTGATCCAGACCATCGGTCGCGCGGCGCGCAATGCGGAGGGCAAGGTCATTATGTACGCCGATACTGTGACAAGATCCATGGAAAGGGCCATTGGAGAGACCAATCGCCGCCGTAAGATCCAAGACGACTATAACAAGGCGCACGGTATCATACCCCAAACCGTTGTCAAGAGCGTGCGCGACATCATCGAGATCGGCAAGGCCGCCGACGAGGCCGCAGTAAAGAAGGGCAAAAAGAAGCTGACCGCTACCGAGCGTGAAAAGCTGATCGATACCCTGACTGCCGAGATGAAGGAGGCCGCCAAAAAGCTGGAGTTCGAGCAGGCAGCGTTCCTGCGTGACAAGATCAAGCAACTACGAGAAGAGAAATAATGCGGTCATCCCTCTGCGTCATTCTGAGCGGAGCAAACACGCCGGTGGCTTGTTTGCGTAGTCGAACGAGATAAAACGTGCAACAAATTGCGCGTTTTATGGAGCAAAAACGCGGATGCGTTTTTGGAATCTCGCAGAAGCATTGTATTGCCCCTCGTGAGATTCTATCTCGCCCTTAAGGCTCGATACCTTGAAGCGGCTATTCCGCCGCCTCAAGGTTCGACTGCGCGGAGGTCGCTACGACTGCGCACATTCTCTTATGCCTGCTCTCCGCTTCGCTCAGAATGACACGAGGGAAAATGATCGCACTGTGGAAGCTTACACATGAGTTCTTTGTGAGCGATAGATGCTCTCACTGCAACACCTAAACGACAGAGAATCCCAAACAAGGAAGTAAAATATGGCAGATAAACTGATTTTAAAGGGCGTTCGCGTCCACAATCTGAAAAATATAGATATCACCATCCCAAGAGATAAGCTGGTGGTATTTACCGGGCTTTCGGGCTCTGGCAAGTCCTCGCTGGCCTTTGATACCCTCTATGCCGAGGGGCACAGGCGCTTTGTCGAGTCGCTTTCCTCCTATGCCCGTATGTTTTTGGGGCAGCTGGATAAGCCCGACGTCGACAGCATCGAGGGGCTTTCGCCCGCCATCTCCATCGACCAAAAGACCACCTCTAAAAATCCGCGCTCTACGGTGGGAACGGTCACCGAGATCTATGACTACCTCCGTCTGCTTTACGCCCGGATCGGCGTGCCGCACTGTCCTGTTTGCGGCAAGGAGATCCGTCAGCAGACCAAGGATCAGATCGTAGACCGTATCCTTTCGCTGCCCGAGGGCACACGCTTTATGGTGCTGGCACCCATAGTGCGCGCCCAAAAGGGTATGCACGAAAAGGTGTTTGCCGATGCCCGTAAAAGCGGCTATGCCCGCGTCCGCGTGGACGGAAGCCTTTACGAGCTTTCTGAGGAGTTTAAGCTGGATAAAAACAAAAAGCACACCGTCGAGGTCGTGGTCGACCGTCTCATCAACCGCGGCGATATCCGCGGTCGCCTTGGCGACTCGGTGGAAACGGCGCTCGCACTGGCAGACGGCAATCTGCTGATCGCGCCCGTGGCGAGAGAAGGGGAGGAGGCTGCCGAGGAGCTGGCCTTTTCGCAAAACTATGCCTGCGAGGAGCACAATATTTCCTTTGGCGAGCTGGAGCCCCGTATGTTCTCCTTTAACAATCCGCAGGGTGCCTGCCCCCACTGTGCGGGACTTGGCGAAATGCGCCGCATTGCGGTGTATAAGCTGATCCCCGACGACAGCTTGACACTGGCCAAGGGCGCCATTGCTGTCAACGGCTTTAAGACCCTTGAGACCATGAGTTGGAACGGCCCGCTTTTCACCGCCGTTGGCGAGCGGCACGGCTTTACGTTGGATATGCCCATCCGTGAGTTTACCAAGGAGCAGCTTGATATTTTGTACTACGGTACGGGAGACGAGCGCTATCACGTGGTGCGCTATTTCGGTGGCGAGCGACACGAGCAGATCGTGCCCTTTGAGGGCGTTGTTGCCATGATCGAAAAGCGGATGCGGATGTATGCAAACGAGTATTACGATGAGTTTTTAGAGGACGCACCCTGTCCCGAATGCGGTGGAAAGCGCCTCTCTAAAAACGTGCTTGCAGTCACCGTTGGCGGCAAAAATATCCACGATTTCTGCAGCCAATCGGTCAAAGAGGCACTGGACTTTGTCAATGGCATCACCCTTACCGATACCGAGGCACTGATCGCCAAGGAGATCCTGAAGGAGGTGCGCGCGCGCCTTGGCTTTTTGGTCAGCGTGGGTCTGGATTACCTTACGCTCTCCCGCAAGGCAGGCACGCTTTCGGGCGGCGAAGCCCAGAGAATACGCCTTGCCACGCAGATCGGCTCGGCGCTGACGGGCGTGCTGTATATCCTGGACGAGCCCAGTATCGGCCTGCATCAAAGAGATAACGGCAAGCTGATCCGCACACTGGAAAGTCTGCGCGATCTCGGCAACAGCGTGATCGTGGTCGAGCACGACGAGGAAACGATGGAGGCCGCCGATTTTATCGTGGACGTGGGCCCCGGTGCGGGCATTCACGGCGGCGAGATCGTGGCGGCGGGCACTCCTGCCGAGATCATGGCCTGCAAGCAATCGCTGACGGGCGCATATCTTTCGGGCAGAGAAACGATCCCCGTGCCGAAAACGCGCAGAAGCGGCAACGGACACGTGCTGTCCGTCAAGGGTGCGCGACAGAACAATCTTAAAAATTTGAACGTTGACATCCCGCTTGGCAGCTTTGTTTGCGTCACGGGCGTTTCGGGCTCGGGTAAGTCCTCGCTGGTCAACGGCATTCTGTATCCTTATCTTGCAAGCAAGCTCAATCGCGCCGTGACCTATGCCGGTCCCCACGACAGCATCGAGGGCGTCGAGCATCTGGATAAGGTCATCGACATCGACCAAAGCCCCATCGGGCGCACACCGCGCTCCAATCCCGCCACCTATACGGGGCTGTTCAACGAGATCCGCGATCTGTTTGCCAAGACTGCCGATGCCAAGGCTCACGGCTATACCGCAGGGCGCTTTTCCTTCAACGTCAAGGGCGGCCGCTGCGAGGCTTGTGAGGGCGACGGTGTAAAAAAGATCGAAATGCACTTTTTGCCCGACGTTTACGTCAAGTGCGATGTCTGCAAGGGCAAGCGCTATAACCGCGATACGCTGGATGTTCATTACAAAGGAAAAAGCATTTCCGACGTGCTGGATATGACCGTGGAGGAGGGGCTTTCCTTCTTTGACGGCATCCCCTCCATCAAGCGCAAGCTGCAGGCGCTGTTTGACGTTGGACTTGGCTATATCAGCATCGGGCAATCCTCCACCACCCTGTCGGGCGGTGAGGCACAGCGCATCAAGCTGGCCGAGCAGCTCTCCAAGCGCTCCACGGGCAAGACCATCTATATTCTGGACGAGCCTACCACGGGTCTGCACTCCGCCGACGTGGCCAAGCTGATCCAAATGCTGAACCGATTGGTGGATGCAGGGAACACCGTGCTTGTGATCGAGCATAATCTGGACGTGATCAAGACTGCGGACCACATCATCGATCTCGGCCCCGAGGGCGGTGACGGCGGAGGCACGCTGGTGGCCTGCGGTACGCCCGAGCAGGTGGCCGAAAATCCCGCCTCCTACACGGGTGAATATTTAAAGAAATGGTTGGTGAGAAATCAATGATAGAATTGGTCGCAACCTGTCTTTTCGGCCTTGAAAAGCAGCTTGGCGAGGAAATTGACGCCCTTGGCTGCAAGCGACTGGACACCATGGACGGCCGCGTGACCTTTGCGGGTGAGATGGCCGATATTGCAAGAGCCAATATGCGGCTCCGCTGCGCCGAGCGTGTGTACGTGCGCTTGGGGCAGTTTGAGGCATTCACCTTTACGCAACTGTTTGACGGTGTACGTGCATTGCCGCTGGAGCAGTTTATCGGCAAAAACGATGCCTTTCCCGTCAAGGGACACGCCATCAAAAGCAAACTGTTTTCGGTGCCCGATTGCCAAAGCATTGTGAAAAAAGCGGCTGTTGAGCGGCTTTCCGCTGCCTACGGCATCAAATGGTTTCCCGAGGAGGGCATCAAGTATCAGATCGAGTTCTTTATCTTTAAGGATATCGCCACCGTGATGATCGATACAAGCGGTATCGCGCTGCACAAGCGCGGCTACCGCCCCGCAGCGGGTGCCGCCCCCTTGCGTGAGACCCTTGGTGCGGCTCTTGCCCTCAACGCCCGCCCCCGTGAGGATATCCTGTTCTGGGATCCCTTCTGTGGCTCGGGCACCATCGTGATCGAGGCCGCTATGGCCATGCGCAATATGGCCCCCGGCTTTGGCCGCCGCTTTGATGCCATGGCCTTTCCGTGGATCCCCCGCGAGGCCTGGAAAAACGCCGCCGACGAGGCCAAATCGCTGGTAAAATATGACGTACATCCCGAAATTTTTGCCTCCGACATAGACGAAAAGGTTCTGCAGTACGCCAGAGAAAACGCCGAGCGTGCGGGCGTGGACAGATGCATCCGCTTTTTTAAGGCCGATGCAAGAGAGATCCGCAAGCCCGCCCCCGATAAGCGGGGAACTGTGGTCTGCAATCCGCCCTATGGCGAGCGTATGATGGAGCTTGACGAGGTGGCAACGCTTTATCGCGAGATGGGCCGCGCCTTTGCGCAGCTTGACCCGTGGCAGATCTACGTGTTGACCTCTCACGAAAAATTTGAGATGCTCTACGGCCGCCGCGCCGACAAGATCAAAAAGCTTTACAACGGTATGATCCCATGCAACCTCTATCAGTACTTCAAGCCCAAGGATCTCAAGCACTTTAACGATTTTAAAAAATTCAATAAAAAGTAATAATAATCCGGGGGGTATTTCAGTTTCGGGCATAGCCCTAATATTACTGGCGGCGCACAAGTGCGTTTAAGATTGGCCTGCCAGCCATGCATTTGTTACGAAACCCCGCTCAAGCGGGACTAAAACTAAGCCTCCCTTGTGTAAAGGGAGGTGGCACGGCTTGCCGTGACGGAGGGATTGTAAAAAGCGATAATCTACACAAAACAATC
>JAZQWJ010000005.1:0-14124 GCA_045632285.1 Eubacteriales bacterium
CGGCTTTTTTGCCCGGAGGAGCTTTTTAAACAGCCTTTGCGGCCCCCTCCCCTTTCTTTTTCCACCAAAAGCGAACGATGCCTACAATGGCCGAGGCGATCGTGATCGATTCCAATAAAATACCGCCAATGCTGGGGGTAGGGATCGCAATATTGTAGATCAAGCACATGGAAGAGGTCACCACCAAGCTGTATCGCAGGATCTGCGGAATGCCCAGTGCAATGAAAAATGTGTTTACGATCAGCGCCAGGATCAGCAGCAAGGAAAGATACCCCTCCCAAGAAAGAACGCCCAACGCGCCGATCAGGCACATCAACGTGCCCGTCATCACATAATAGCCCTTCGTCTTTTCCTTAATGAACATACAGCACACGTTACGGGCCACGCACGCTATATTCAACGCAAAACCCGATATCGCCCCCAGCATCAGATAGCTGACGCAAAGAACGACCACGCCGGGCGTTTGTATCATCAGCATTCGCTTTTTTGTGTTGGCCTGATATGCCGACGTAATGACCAGCGTCGCTATAATGCCCAATATCTGCCCAAAGATCTTTACTGTCATAGCCTCACTCTTTCCATTGGTAAATTCATATGCGTTCACAGCGCTCTCAAAAATTATACCGCGGGAAGGATGGCCTGTCAATAGCATTTCAAAAAATTAGGCAGTCACGATCCACCCTTTTTCTCCCCCTTGCATTTTTTCAAAAAATATGCTAAAATAAAAGGGTAATTCCCCGAAAGCGAGGATAACCTATGAAACGATTGCTTACGGCGCTCCTGTTCGTATTGGGGCTGACCGTTCTTTTCACCGTCACCGTTGCCGCCGAGGACAGCACCGCCACCTTTTACAACGGCGACAACGTTTACGTAACGGTCACCGCCACGTCGGATGGCACTGTCACTCTGCCCGGTTGCACGGCTGCAAAGGGCTTTGTCGGTTGGGCTTACGAGACCGCCGATGGCCACCGCCTGCTCCCCGCAGGCACCACGCTCTCCATAACGGGTGACACCGCCTTCCGCACCATCTGTGCCGATCTGCGCACCCTCACCGGCGCCGCCGTTTCGGTCGGCTCCCCCACCACGCTCCGCTTTGACGGCGCATTATCCGTCAAGGACTATCAGCGCCTTACCGAGCTTGTGGGCGCCGATAACGTCTCTGTGGGGCTTTTGATCTCCCCCACCACCTCTGTCTACGCGGCCGCAAGCGACAGCACCAAATTTCAAAAGGATTGCGGCGCAGCCGGGCTGCTTGATCGTAGCGCAAGCATTGCTTATACCACGGCCGCCTGTGCCGTTTTCTCGGGTCGCACCGATCCCATCCCCGACGATATGCTGCTGGAAAGCTACTCGGCCAGAGCCTATCTTACGGTGACCACCACCGAGGGCGAGATCACGATCTATGCCGATTATGTACCGGAAAAGCACGACCGTATGGCCCATTTTGTAACCGCAATGGCCTTTGAGGATCGCACCGAAAAGCCCAAGGACGACCACGTTTACACCACCCCCGCAGTCACCGATCACTATGCGCTGTACCCCACCGGAGCCTTGAACGAGCTGGAGAAAAGATTGGACAAGGTCATCAGCGTATCCAGCGCCTGGGGCGCCACGCCGTTCGTGGCCAACGAATATGCCAAAAGCATTTTCAATTATCCCGTCAGCACGTTTACGGATTACGTTTTCTACACCTCTCCCTACTGTGTAGATCGGGTCATTCACAACGGCCCCAATTACTACACATCCACAGAACCGGATCCCACGCAAACAGGCTATGAAACCTATATCATCGTTGCGAAAGAGGGCGCAGATATCCACAACGTCAAGCTCTATTATCTGGGGGAAGCCCATCGTCTGCCTCTTGCAGCCGAATGGAAAGAGGACGGGATCTATCTCTCGGTGCGCAACTACGCCAATTGATACGATCCTAATAAGGCAGAAAAAGGACGAGCAAGCTCGTCCTTTTTCTATGCCTTATTCCGCAAAAAACTCGTCTTCAACAAGCAAACAAAGCGCGTGATACAGGGGCAGGTGATACTCCTGCACCTGATAGGTCTCTTTTGCGGGCACGCGCAGGATAATGTCGGCCACCTCGGCCAGCTTTCCGCCGTTCTCACCCGTCAGCAACGCCACGGTCATACCCTTGGCATGGGCGGCAGTGGCCGCCAACAGCAGATTTTCGGCATTGCCCGAGGTAGAGATCACGATCAGCACGTCACCTGCGTTACCATAGCCCCAGACCTGCTGCGCAAAGGCCGCATTGGGGTCGCAATCGTTGGCAAATGCGGTGGAAAGCGCCGGATGATTGGTCAGTGCAATGGCAGGAAGCCCCTGCTGCAGCACCCGTGCCAAATGCGGGCCTCGTACGGGATCGGCGGCCGCCAATGCGACCCCGGCCTTTGCAGAAAGCGGACGCTTGCGGCAAAAGCCCTTCATCAACTCACCCACGATATGCTCGGCATCGGCAGCCGAACCACCGTTGCCCGCCACCAGCAGCTTACCGCCCTTGCGGTAGGTCTCGCAAAGCGTATCAGCCAGCTTTTCAAGATCGGCGCAGACCGCCGAAAGGGCGGGATAGCGCGCCGTCAACGTATTAAAAATATCGCGATTTCTCATACCGTTACCTCACTTTTTCGATCATGACCATTGCCTCAAGGCACACGTCATCCCCCTTGCGGGTGCGAATATAATATCTGCCCTCTCCCCCTTCGGCACGCTCGATGGACAGCGTGTCGCCATAGGCAGCCTCCTTGCAATAGGACAGCGAAACGCCCACCACGCGGGTATGTGCGGGATCGGGCAAAAAGTCACACAGCATATCGGGGTACTTGGTGTTGTTCATATGCATATTGTAATCAATGTCAGAAAACGCAATGGTTCGGCTGCCCACCTGTTCCCAGTCAAGCTCACGGGGAATACGAAAGCGCAGCGGCATTTCCATGCTCAGCTCGTCCTCGTCACCAAAGGTCAGCGGGAACTCCTCTGCCTTGACCAGCGACTTGTCCGCAACGCGCACCAATGCCCATTGCGACATAGCACGCGCCACGGTCTTACCGTCACGCTTGATCTCAAATCCGCGGGGGAAGGTAAAGCCCCTGCCCTTGCAGGTAAAGGTGTCCACCGCAATGTCCTCATAGGCGTGGATCGGCTCCGCCATTTCAATGGCGATACGGGAAAGGATAAAGCCGACGCCCTGCTTGTCGCGGATACCGTCTAAGGGGCACCCCGCGGCCTCGAACTGGCGGTTGGCCGTTTCCTGCATAAACATCAAAACGCCCGAGGGATGCACCTCCCTGTTGGCATCGGTATCGTGCCAACGGACGTTGTATTTTTCTGTATATTTCATTGCTTTTTCCTTATTGATGTAAAAAACACACCCTTGAGTGCCGATGTAGAAATCTACTTCAAGCCTTAAGGGTGCTTGCTTTGCCGCGGCGTCTGCCACACGCAAGCGTCCCCTTGATCGGCAGATTTAGATGCAGAAGGCACGCCCTTGAGCGCCGATGTAGAAATCTACTTCAAGCCTCAAGGGCGTGCCTAAAAGCGTCAGCTTTGTTCTGCGCTAAATATGCCGATCAAAGCGTACCGTTGGAGCCCAGAACGTTAACGATCTTATGCTTAACCATCTTCTTGACCTCGTCACGGGCAACGGTCAGGTAGCCGCGAGGATCGAAGACAGAGGGATCGCCGGTCAGAGTGCGACGGATACCGGCAGTCATAGCCAGACGGATGTCAGAGTCGATGTTGATCTTGCAGACGGCCATAGAAGCTGCGCGGCGAAGCTGCTCCTCGGGAATACCAACTGCGTCGGGCAGCTTGCCGCCCAGCTCGTTGATCTCCTTAACGTACTCCTGGGGCACGGAAGAAGCGCCGTGGAGAACGATCGGGAAGCCGGGAATTCTCTTCTCGATCTCCTCGAGAATGTCAAAGCGGAGAGGAGGAGGAACAAGGATGCCCTCGGCGTTACGGGTGCACTGCTTAGCGGTGAACTTGTAAGCGCCGTGAGAGGTACCGATGGAGGTAGCGAGGGAGTCAACGCCGGTGCGATTGACGAAATCCTCAACCTCCTCGGGACGGGTGTAGGAGGAATGCTCGGCAACAACGTCGTCCTCAACGCCGGCCAGCACGCCCAGCTCGCCCTCGACAACAACACCGTGAGCGTGTGCGTACTCAACGACCTTGCGGGTCAGAGCAACGTTATCCTCATAGCTGTGGTGAGAGCCGTCGATCATAACGGAGGTAAAGCCACCGTCGATGCAGGACTTGCAGATCTCAAAATCTGCACCGTGGTCCAGGTGGAGAGCAAGGTCAATACCGCTGTCAGCAACGGCAGCCTTAGCCAGAGCCATCAGGTACTCGTGCTTAGCGTACTTACGTGCGCCTGCGGAAACCTGAAGAACAACGGGAGACTTGACCTCTGCGGCAGCCTCGGTGATAGCCTGAATGATCTCCATGTTGTTGATGTTGAATGCACCAACGGCATAGTGACCTTCATAAGCCTTCTTGAACATTTCCTTGGTGGTAACAAGAGCCATTTTAGGTTCTCCTTTGCAATATAAATTTTTACATCTTATATTTTACAAAAAAATGTGTTAAAAATCAAGTGTTTTGCAAAAATTCCCCGAAAAAGATGAAAGAAGCCGCCCTCGCTCATCCTTTTTTGTGCATTTCACGACAGAAAGACGTTGACCGCATCCCATTGCTCCGCCGCTCGCCGCCTTGTGCGGCGCCGGTCCCCGCCGATCGCGTAAAAAAGGCTCTCTTGCAAAAGAGAGCCTTTTTTGTTTGGTCACTTTCGTCTTATTCCAGCTCAAATGCGCCGGTGTAAAGGCGGTAATAGGTGCCGCGCTCGGCGATCAGCTTTTCGTGATCGCCACGCTCGATGATACGGCCGTGGTCCAGCACCATGATCACGTCGGAGTTCATAACGGTGGAAAGACGGTGCGCGATGATAAACACCGTTCTGCCCTCCATCAGCTTATCCATACCGCGCTGCACGATGGCCTCGGTACGGGTATCGATCGACGAGGTCGCCTCGTCCATGATCATCACAGGGGGATCGGCAACCGCCGCGCGGGCAATGGCCAGCAGCTGTCGTTGACCCTGCGAGAGGTTGGCACCGTTGTTTTGCAGCTCGGTCTCATAGCCGCCGGGCAGTCGGGTGATAAAATCATCGGCGCCCGCAAGCCTTGCAGCGGCGATGCACTCCTCGTCGGTGGCATCCAAACGGCCGTAACGGATATTTTCCATAACCGTGCCGGTAAACAGGTTGGTATCCTGCAGCACGATACCAAGCGAGCGACGGAGATCGTGCTTTTTGATCTTGTTGATATTGATACCGTCATAGCGGATCTTGCCATCGGCAATATCGTAAAAGCGATTGATCAGATTGGTGATGGTGGTCTTACCCGCACCGGTAGCGCCCACAAAGGCCACCTTTTGGCCGGGCTCGGCAAATACGCTGACGTCATGCAGCACCGGCTTGCCCTCTACATAGCCAAAATCCACCTCGGAAAGGCGCACATCGCCGCGCAGCTGCGTATAGGTCAAGGTACCGTCGCTATGGGGATGCTTCCACGCCCAAATGCCGGTACGCTCGGCGGTCTCGGTCAAAGCGCCGTTCTCGTCATACTTTGCGTTGACCAGGGTCACGTAGCCCTCGTCAGCCTCGGGCTCCTCATCCATCATTTCAAACAAGCGAGATCCGCCCGCCATACCCATGACCACAGCATTGATCTGCTGAGAGGCCTGATTAACGTTGCCCGTAAACTGCTTGGCCATATTCAAAAAGGGCACCACGATGGAGATGGTAAAGCCGGTAAAGCCGCCAAGCGATACGTTGGGCACGTTTTTCAGCAGGAAAACGCCGCCAACCACCGCCATGATCACATACAGGATATTGCCGATGTTGCCGATGATCGGGCCCAGCGTATTGGCATAGGCGTGGGCTCTGGCACTGTCCTCAAACAGGGCGTTATTGACCTCGTCAAAGGCCCTAAGGGCCTCTTCCTCGTGGTTAAAGACCTTGATGACCTTTTGGCCGTTCATCATTTCCTGAATAAAGCCCTCGGCACGGCCCATAGACCTTTGCTGACGGATGAAATATTTGGCAGAGCCGCCGCCGATCTTTTTGGAAACAAAGATCATACAGGCCACGCCGCACAGCAGTACAAGCGTCATCCAAAGGCTGAAATACAGCATAACCATCAGCACGGACAGCAGCACCACAACGCACTGCAAAAGCGAGGGGAGCGCCTGCGAAACAAGCTCGCGCAAGGCATCGATATCATTGGTGTAGTGGGACATGATATCACCGTGCTTGTGGGTATCGAAAAAGCGGATGGGCAGGCTTTGCATCTTGTCAAACAGCGTGCGGCGCAGCTTGCACAAAAAGCCCTGCGTCACAACGGCCATCAGCTGTGTCTGCAGCGCGATCAAGACCCACGCAATGACATAAAATACACCAAGCAGCACGACCTTGGGGACGATCAGGCGAGAGGCCTCTGCCCAGGTGGCGTGGCTTTCTACCGCGGCCTCGATCTCGGCGATCACCTGCTGCATAAACACAGGGGGCAGCGCGGCAGTTACGGCGGCAACAAGGATGCAGACCACGATCACGGGCATCAGCACGGGATAGTAAGAAAACAGCAGCTTCATCGTGCGGCCAAGCACGCGCATGCTGGGCTTTGGACGCTTGGGCATTTGAGGCTTACTCATTGTCGTCGCCTCCCTTCGTTTGTTGGGTATAGATCTCACGATAGATCTCACAGCTCTCCAACAGCTCGGCATGCTTGCCTGCGGCAGCAACGGCGCCGTTCTCCATCACAAGGATCAGATCGGCATCCTCTACCGAGGCCACGCGCTGCGCAATGATGATCTTGGTGGTGGTCGGGATATAGGTCTTAAAGCCCGCACGGATCAGGGCGTCGGTCTTGGTATCCACCGCGCTGGTCGAATCGTCCAGGATCAGGATCTTGGGCTTTTTCAGCAGTGCGCGCGCAATGCAAAGGCGCTGCTTTTGTCCACCCGACACGTTGGTGCCACCCTGCTCGATGTAGGTGTCATACTTTTCGGGGAAGGATTGCACAAACTCGTCGGCCTGCGCAAGGCGGCAGGCCTCGATGATCTCCTCATCGGTGGCATTCTCATTACCCCAGCGCAGATTTTCCTTGATGGTGCCGGAAAACAACAGATTCTTTTGCAGCACCATGGCAACACTGTCGCGCAGCGTAACAAGATCGTAATCTCGCACGTCGATGCCGCCCACGCGCACGGTGCCCTCGGTGGCATCGTACAAGCGGGGGATCAGCTGCACAAGCGAGCTTTTGCCGGAGCCGGTGCCGCCGATCACGCCAACAGTCTGACCCGAGGCGATATGCACGTCAACACCGGAAAGCGAGTTGCGCTTGGCTTTGGCAGAATACTTAAAGCTGACACCGTTAAAGTCGATAGAGCCGTCTGCCACCGTGGTCACGGGGGACTTGGGGGCACAAAGCGAGGGGGTCTCGCGCAGCACCTCGTCAACACGCTTGATCGACTCGGCCGAGATGGTCAGGATCACGTAGATCATCGACAGCATCATCAGCGACATCAAAACCTGCATGCCGTAGGTCAGCATAGCAGAAAGCTCGCCCACGCCAAGGCCGTTTAGGGAAATAATCAGGCGAGAGCCCACAAGCAGCACAAAGATCATGTTAAAATACATGCAAAACTGCATAATGGGGCGGTTCCACGCCACGATCCGCTCTGCGCGGGTAAAATCGGCGCGAATATCCTCAGAAGCAACGCCAAACTTTTCTTTTTCAAACGCCTCACGCGAAAAGCCCTTGACCACACGCATGCCGCGCACGTTCTCCTCAATGGATTCGTTCAGGCGGTCATACTTGCGGAACACACGGCGAAAGGCGGGCATCGCCTTTCGACCGACCATCCAAAGGCCAATGCCAAGCACGGGGATCACCACCACAAAGGTCATGGCAAGCCAGCCGCCCATCACAAAGGACATGATCACCGAAAAGATCAGCATCAGCGGCGCGCGAATGGCGGTGCGGATGATCATCATATAAGACATCTGCGCATTCTGTACGTCGGTGGTCATACGGGTAACGAGAGAGGTAGAGGAAAACTTATCCACGTTCTCAAAGGAAAAATCATTAATGCGACTGTAAAGATCGTGACGCAGATTTTTTGCAAAGCCGGCCGAGGCACGTGCGCAGCAAAAGCCCGCGATACCACCGCAAGCAAGCGAGGCAAAGGCCATTACGGCAAGCAAAATGCCGATCTTGATCACATCCCAAAGCGGCACGCCGTCATTGATCTTGTTGACCATATCCGCCGTGATAAAGGGGATCAGCGTTTCAATGATCGACTCGCCAACGATAAAGATCAGCGTCAGGATCGTCGGCCTTTTGTATTCTCGGATACAACCAAGCAACCGTTTGAACATAACATCCTTTCCGAGGCAATGCCTCTTTTAGAATTTTGTTAGTAACCTAACAATTATAGCACATATACTCTACATTTGCAAGATAATGAATGTGAACATTTTGGGGATTTTAGTTGATATCATAAACTAATTATCGGCCGGCGCATCAGCCCTCGTCCACACAGCAGGTCATCTCTGTCGCATCCGCGATCACATAGGGATAGCGCTTGCCCACCTTTGATCCGTCGTGCAAAAATATGCTCCGCTCGGCATTTTTCAGCATGGCGATCTTCAGGTCGCGCTCTGCTTTAGAGCTATCTGTGATCACGCCATCGCACACGCCGCGTGCCGAAAAAACGCATACGTGTGCCCGAATTCCAGACACAAAATCGATGGCATCGCTGCCAACCAGCGCCACCGAGCCGGCCAGCAGCTCCCCTCCCGTACAAAGGCAACGCACGCCGCACTCAGCAAGCGCAAGGCAAGCGCGAGGGCTGTTTGTTATTACCGTAAGATCGGGAATCTCTCGCAGATACGGGATCAGCTCGTGGGTGGTGGTAGACGCATCCAAAAAAACAGTCTCCCCTGCGTGGATCAAGGGCGCTGCCTTGGCGGCGATCCTTTTCTTCTGCGCAAGCTGCTCGCCATACCTCACCGCAAAGGGCTGCTGATCGGGGAACTGCTCGCACAGCACGGCGCCGCCAAAGCTCCGTTGCAAAAGCCCCGCACGCTCCAATACAGCAAGATCCCGCCGCACGGTGGCGGCGCTGGCATACAGCGCATCACACAGCTCCTTGACCGTCATACTCTTGTGTATCTGCAAAAGGCGCATCAGGTCCTTTTGCCGTTCTAATTGAAGCATATCCTACCTCCGTGATCGTTTATGATCGTTTATGATTGTATTTTACCCAATATATGCGTTCTTGTCAACAGTTTTGCTTTTTCTTGACATTTTTGCGGCAAGGTGATAGGATATAACCGATAAATCGCGCGATACGACCAAAGCTTTTGAAAAGGAGTTCATCATGACCTTATCCGATCTGATCAATCACAACATTGCTTGCACCTGCGGTCGCACCCACCGTTGCGACATCGGCGCAGTGCGTATTGACGCAGGCGTGCTTGACGAGCTGCCCGACCTCATCACGGCACAGCACGTCATATTGGTCTCAGACCAAAACACCGATGCGCTTTGCGGCGATCGCGTCCGCGCGCTGCTCGGCTCTCGCATTGCCGCCCACCGTCTGTTTGAAACAGGCGCTGACATTCTGGTCCCCGACGAGGTCGCCGTTGCCGCCGTAGAAACGCTTGTCACACAAGAAACCGACTTTATCCTTGGCATTGGCTCGGGCGTGATCAACGATATCTGCAAATACGTTTCCTTCGGGCACGGCATCAAGTGCGGCATCATTGCCACCGCCCCCTCGATGGACGGCTTTGCCTCCTCCGGTGCGGCCATGATCTTTGCAGGGATGAAGGTGACCTTTACCACCCACGCCCCCGACCTGATATTGGGAGACACCGATATTCTCTGCACCGCCCCCGCCGATATGATCGCCGCAGGCTTTGCCGATATCATCGGCAAATACAGCGCATTGAACGACTGGAAGCTTTCTCATCTTGTAAACGGCGAATACCTCTGCCCCTTTATCTACGATCTGGTTATGGAAAAGACCAACGAGGTGCGCGACCTCGCCCCCGCGCTGGTGCGCCGCGATCCCAAGGCCATTGGCGCCCTGACCGAGATCCTGGTGATGATCGGCGTGTGCCTGACGCTGCTTTCCACCACCCGCCCCGGCTCGGGCAGTGAGCATCACCTCTCGCACTATTTTGAGATCACGGGCCTGATCCTCGGCAAGCCTTATTTCCTCCACGGCACCGACGTGGGCTATTCCACCGTTGTCACCGCCGCTATGCGAGAGCGCATTTGTGCCATCAAAGCTCCGATATTCCACCCCGTTGTGGGGGATATTCGCCTTGCGGCCTATGATCGCATCTACCGCGACCGCGCCGGAGAGGTGGCCGAGCTGCAGCGTAAAGCGGGACGGTATGACCGTGATATGACCCCCCTGTACGCCACAAAATGGAACAAGATCCTCGCTGTCCTTGGCGAGTGTCCCTCCGCCGCCGAGATCGAGCAGATGCTACTTTCGGTTGGCTTTGATCTTGCCGATTTTGAAAAAATGTACGGCTCCGACCGCATTGCCGACGGCAAGCTGTGGGGCAAGGATCTCAAGGACCGCTACTCGGTGCTGTGGCTCTATTTTGACCTGTTTGGAGGACTTGAAGCATGAAAAACACCACGATGGAGCTGATGAAGGGCTCGCTCCTTGCAGAAAAGCGGGCATTGGAGCTGCTGTACCAAAATTTTGACGAAGCCGCCTTTGCAAAGGCGTTGGAGCTGTTGAAAAACAGCGAGCTGACCGTTCTTTCGGCCTGTGGCTCGTCGGGCTTTGCCACAAAGAAATTTGCGCATTCGCTTTGCTGTATCGAGTGCCCTGCCAAGTTCGTCCCACCCTCTGAGGCGGTACACGGCGGCATGGGCGCATTAAAGGGTGGAAACGTGCTGCTGCTTGTCACCAAGGGCGGCCGCACCGAGGAGCTGTTGCCCCTTGCAGAGATCGCCAAGAAAAAGGGCGCGCACATCATTTTGGTCACCGCCCATCCCAACCGCCAGTTGGGGCAAGCCGCCGACGTGGTGCTGTGCCTGCCCGACACGCCCGAAAGCGATCGCTTTGATATGATGTCCACCGCCAGCTTTGCCGCCACCATCGGTATTTTTGATGCCCTGATGATGGGACTGATGGAGGAAAAGGACTTTACCGAGGCCGACTTTGCCCTGATCCACCCGGGCGGCGCCGTCGGCAAGCGCATCAGCTGATGGCGAAGCGCAGAAAGGAAAAGGAGGGGGGACTTTTGCAAAAGTCCCCCCTCCTTTTCCTTGTGCCCTGTGGGCACCGCCTTTTCCTCCCCCTCAAAACCTTTCAGGGGAAATGTCAAGAAAAAGCGATAACGTGTCGCGTTTTTTGATGCATTGTCCGTATGCGAGCAGATTTGGATGGAGAAGGAGATGCACCGATCGGCCCATAAAATCTCTTTTGAGCGAACAGATTTGGATGCGGAAGGTGGCAGTCGGTTGCCCATAAAAAACGTGCAGAGCAAGGCGCACCACAGCAAACGGACGAAGGCGATGTTGGTCATCGTCGAGTTCGTCTGCGCGGAGCAACACAGCTCTGCACGAATTTTTATGGGTCAAACCCTGAACATCATGTCGCCGTAGGTGGGAACAGGCCAATACTCAGAGGCCGTCATCACCTCGGCAGCATCCACCTTTTCACGCAGCTTTTGCATAGCAGGGATCACTTTTTTGCAAAATGCCTCGGCCATTTTTTCTCCCTTGGGCTTGGCAGCAGCCTCGGCCACAACCTTTTTCAAGGCCTTCAGCGCAAGGTAACCCTCTCCAACCAAACGAGAAAGGCCTTCGATCACGTCGGTCTCCATCGAAATATCCACCGTGGGGATCACGGCAGTCTTGGCGGCGGCGCCTGCGGCGACATCGGCCACGTAGGAGTTTACGGCGGGCAACAGATCGCGGGCAGCCATTTCGATCATAGTCTGCGCCTCGATATTGATGATCTTGGCATAGTTCTCGCAAAGGATCTCCTCGCGAGAGCGGATCTCGGTCTCGCTCATCACACCGTGCGTAGAGAACAGCTTAACGTTCTTTTCGGCAGAAAAGGTCTTATACGCATCCACCGAGGTCTTAAGATTCAGCAGACCACGGCGGGCGGCCTCGCGCTCCCACTCCTCAGAATAGCCGTCTCCGTTAAAGATGATGCGGCTATGCTCAGTGAGGGTATCCTTGATCAGCTTGGCCACAGCGGCATCAAAATCCTCTGCACCCTCCAGCTCGTCGCAGAACTGGCGGAAGGATTCGGCCACGATGGTGTTCAGAACGATGTTGGGCATTGCCATATTCTGGCTGGCGCCGGGCATACGGAACTCAAACTTGTTACCGGTAAAGGCAAAGGGAGAGGTTCGATTGCGATCGGTGGTATCCTTGGTAAAGGTGGGCACCGTGGGGATGCCCAGATTCATTTTGACCTTGTCGTGATTCTTATAGGAGGTGCCCCTGATGATGGAATCCACGACCTCCTGCAGATCGTCGCCAATGAACATCGAAATAATGGCGGGCGGTGCCTCGTTGGCCCCCAAGCGATGATCGTTCCCCGCAAAGGCCACCGACAGACGCAGCAGATCCTGATAATCGTCCACTGCCTTGACCACGGCCGCAAGGATCAGCAAAAATTGCTTGTTTTCGGCAGGGGTCTTGCCGGGCTTTAACAGATTTTTGCCCGTATCAGTACCGATCGACCAGTTGTTGTGCTTGCCGGAGCCACTGACCCCCTTATAGGGCTTTTCCTGCAGCAGGCAAACAAGTCCGTGGCGCTCGGCCACTTTTTTCATATAGGTCATGATCAGCAGATTCTGATCGATGGCCATATTGGTGGTAGAATAGATAGGGGCCAGCTCGTGCTGGGCGGGCGCGCCCTCGTTATGCTTGGTCTTGGAAAGGATGCCCAGCTTCCATAGCTCCTCATCCAGCTCCGCCATATAGGCGCCGATGCGGGTCTTCAGCTCGCCAAAATAATGATCCTCCAGCTCCTGTCCCTTGGGGGCAGAGGCGCCAAACAGCGTGCGACCCGTATAGATCAAGTCCTTGCGCTGCTCGTACATCTCTTTATCAATGATAAAATACTCCTGCTCTACGCCAACGGTGGTGGTGATGCGCTTGGCCTCGTTATCACCAAACAAGCGCAACAGGCGAACGCCCTGTGCAGAGATGGCATCCATCGAGCGCAAAAGGGGCGTTTTGGTGTCCAACGCCTCACCCGTGTAAGAGCAGAACGCGGTGGGAATATACAGGGTACCGTCCTTGACAAACGCATAGGAGGCAGGGTCCCAAGCGGTATAGCCGCGTGCCTCAAAGGTGGCGCGCAGACCGCCCGAGGGGAAGGAGGAGGCATCCGACTCGCCCTTGATCAGCTCCTTGCCCGAAAACTCCATCACAACCTTGCCGCCGCCAATGGGGGCGATAAAGGAATCGTGCTTTTCGGCAGTCACGCCCGTGAGGGGCTGAAACCAGTGGGTATAGTGGGTCGCGCCCTTTTCAATTGCCCAGTCCTTCATGGCATTGGCAACCACGTCAGCAATAGAGGGATCGATCTCCTTGCCCTGCTCTACAGTCTTTTTCAAGGATTTAAAGACCTCATAAGGCAAGCGCTGTCGCATGACCTCTTCGTTAAAGACCATACTGCCAAATATCTCGGGGACGTTTTTTGTCATGGGGCATTCCACCTTTCCTAAAAACCAATGCGGCGCGCAAGAAACACGCACCCATTTTATAATGATATTATAGCTTGAAATGGCGCGATTTGTCAAGAGATGTCAGCAAAATTCTATGCTTTGCCGCAATCCACTCTACCAATTTTTATTATATGCGTACAAGGTGACGAAGGCATCACCAAAAGAATATTGAGAAAAGGCTTAAAAAAATCAAAAAAGCTCTTGCAAAATGCAAAAAAATGTGTTATACTATTTAGCGGTTCGCTGGTGTAGCACAGTGGTAGTGCAGCTGATTCGTAATCAGCAGGTCGAGGGTTCAATCCCCTCCACCAGCTCCAAAGAGAAAGCCCGTG
>JAZQWJ010000006.1:0-20617 GCA_045632285.1 Eubacteriales bacterium
CGGCCGGAGGGGCGTTTGGCACCCCCGGGCTTTTGTTCAGCGCTTGCGGTCGGTCAAGCCTCCCGCGTCACACGGTTTAACAAAAGAACGGCGCCCGTCAACAGCATCAACGCTGCCACGGGATATTCCAGCAATCCGCCAAAATAGTTTGCCCGCGCGGCGGTAAAGGGGGCGGCGGATTCCACCTCAAGCCACAGGCGCAGCAGGGAAGCGTAGATCATCACAAGACCCACGTGCAACACGCGGGCAGCCATTGGTGCAAGACGGCGGTCGTGCATATGAAGTACTCCTTTTCTCATATTCATAAATTTTTTGTTTATTCAAAAATTTTAAAGCGAGATGCCGCTTTTTTCTTTTATTTTAGCAAAAAAGACGCTGTTTTTGCAATAGTGGACCAAAGGAAGCGGCGGAAAAAATGTATAAAAAAGGAGAAAAAAGACAAAGAAGAGGGGCGCTCGCGATAAAAATTCCATTTGTTGCATAAATATTCTATGCGGCGCTTGTCATAGCCGTTGCTTTTCGTCTTGCCGCCGCAAATCCTTTTCACACGCAGAAATTGACACCGAAACAAGCAAAAACAGTCAAGCATCGCGCTTGCCCGACGTGTATAATGATAAAAATCGCCGTTGGAAAGGACAGTGTGATGAAAGAAAACAAGAAAAAGAGGACAGGTCGCCCTCAAAGACCGTGTCAAAGGGCGGTGCGTCTGCCGTGCGGAACCGTGACTTACAGGCTGTTAAAGCGGGGATCGGAATATTGGGTCGAGTGCGCGTTGGGGCAAGAGCGTGCGTTTGTACCGCTGGGAAAAAGTATTGCAAAGGCTGCTTGCATGTTCAAGCAGCTGGTTGCGGGCGGTGTCACGCCCTGCACGGCAGCAGACGTGGTGGCGGATCTGCGTGCCGTATAACCCTGTCGGCGCCCCCAAAAGCGCTGCTTTGTTTGAAAAAATCCCTCCGCATACTTTACAACCCGCGCGTTTTGTGCTATAATAAACAAAGAAACACCATAGTTTCCAGTTTTCAGGAAGGATTGCCCCGTGCAAAGCAAACACCATGAAATGTCCCAATTGCGGTTATAATGATAGCAAGGTCATCGATTCCCGCCCGGTAGAGGAGGGGAACAGCATTCGCCGCCGCCGCGAGTGTCTGGCCTGCCAAAAGCGCTTTACCACCTTTGAGGTGCTGGAATCTATGCAGATCCTTGTGGTAAAAAAAGACGGAAGCAAGGAGCTGTTCGATCGTTCTAAAATGCTTTCCGGCATTATGAAGGCTTGCCAAAAGCGCCCCGTCCACGGCGAGGAGATCGCTGCCGAGATCGAGGCGGAGCTGCAAAACAATATGGTACAGGAGATCAGCTCTCGCGAGCTTGGCGAAATGATCATGGTCAAGCTGAAGCAGCGCGACGATGTAGCCTACGTCCGTTTTGCGTCGGTCTATCGCGAGTTTAAGGATCTTGACACCTTCCTTGTAGAGCTGAAGGAATTGATGGATAGCAATGCGCACCGTTGACCTTTGGTCAAAAAAACAGATACACGTACATCAAAAACAGCGCAACGGCACCGCCGTTGCGCTGTTTTTTGCGGCTTGAAAGCCACGCGACAGTCGCGTGGTTGAAAAGAGGCTGTTGCCGATGAGCGGAAAACCAATATAAGAAAAGCGCAGGATGGTTTTGAGAAAGACACCTTGGCCGCCCCTTGGCCCGAGAACGCTTAAACGCGCAAAAGATCGGGGTGGTGAAATGCGTTTTCTGCGCGTTCGGGGCGGTGGATCGTGCTAACGGACTGTTCGATGCGCAGCAGACGGTTGTACTTGGCCACCCGCTCAGAGCGGCAGGGCGCCCCCGCCTTGATAAAGTCTGCACCAACAGCCACCGCAAGGTCGGCAATGGTGGTGTCCTCGGTCTCGCCCGAGCGATGGGAAAGGATCACACCGTAGCCCGCGCGCTTGGCAAGCGTCACCACGCTCAAGGTCTCGGAAAGCGTACCGATCTGATTGGGCTTGATGAGAATGCTGTTGCCGATCCCGTTGTCAATGCCGCGCTGCAGGCGCCTTTCGTTGGTGGCAAACAGGTCGTCTCCCACCAGCCGCACCTGCCGGCCAAGCCGCTGTGTCAGCTGCTGCCAGCCCGCCTCGTCATCATCGGCAAGCCCATCCTCGATCGAGAGCAGGGGATAGCGTCGGCATAGCGACTCCAGGTGCGCGATCTGCTGCTCGGTGGTGCGGCACACGTCGGTTTTGGGGAGATGATAGCCCCCCTCGGTTCTCCACTCCGAGGCCGCAACGTCCAAGGCAAGCTTGACCGCTTTGTCGTCATATCCCGCCAAACGGGTGGCGGAAATCAGCAATTCCAGTGCCTCCTCCTCGCTCTCCAGTGCCGGGGCAAAGCCCCCCTCATCACCCACTGCGGTGGAATGCTCACGTTGGCGCAAGAGCTTGCCCAGTGCGTGATAGATCTCGCTGCCCCAGCGCAACGCCTCGGCAAAGCTTGGGGCGCCCACGGGCACGATCATCAGCTCCTGCACGTCCAGACCGTTGTCGGCGTGGGCGCCGCCGTTCAGCAGATTCATCATTGGGATAGGGAGCGTGACCGCGCCAACACCGCCGAGATAGCGATATAGGGGGAGCTCATAATAGGCAGCTGCCGCCCGCGCCGCCGCCAGAGATACCGCCAAAATGGCGTTTGCTCCCAGCTTGCTTTTGTTTTCGGTGCCATCCAGCCGACAAAGAAAACGGTCCAGCTCCTGCTGCTCGCAGGCGCTTTTGCCCGCAAGGGCCGGCGCAATGACGTGGTTGACGGCAAACACCGCCTTGGCTACGCCGCGTCCCCCATAGCGGCGGAGATCGCCGTCGCGTTTTTCGTGGGCTTCAAACTGACCCGTAGAGGCGCCCGACGGCACGGCGGCACAGCCAACAGTGCCGTCCTGCAGCAGCACGGCGGCCTCTACCGTGGGGTTTCCGCGGCTGTCCAGTATCTCTCTGGCTGCCACCTTGGCAATGATCGGCTTTTGCATAACGTGATACCTGACCTTTCACAAAAATACGCTAAAAGTATACCCGTTATGCCACTTATTATGCAAAAAGGAAGCGCACGGCTGACAAAAAAGAAGCCGTGCGCAGGTGATTTTGATGCCGTTATTCCATAAAGACGTTTTCCACGGAAAGGCTGCGGATGTGCTCTGCATTGCCGAGCATATCAAAACGGGGGACGGTAAAGGCGCCTGCCTCGGTGTCAAAATGGAATACCGAAATGTTGGTAAAATCCAAGCGGAAGAGCTGGCAAGCCAGAGGGAAGGGCATATGCATCATATGGGCAAAAATGGCGGTGGAATGGCCGCCGTGCCCAAAGATGGCGATGGTCTTGTCGGAGGCGGTTTCCGTCACGGCGTAGCTTTCTCCCGTGCGGTGATAGCCGTGCTGCTTCAGAAAGGCGTCAAAGCCCTGCTGTGCGGCTTGCACACGATCCACCACCTTGTCGTGGCACCAGGGCTCCTTTTGTGTCCAATCCGGGTCGGTGATGCTTTGGCCGATCTTGGCAAAATGATGCACAAACTCCCACGGGGGCAGCTTTTTGGCACCGGGCTCGGCGTTGACGTCGCCCCAACCGAGCTCCCGAAAGCTGTCTACGATCTCAACGGAAAGCCCCAGCCGACGGGCGGCGTGCTCTGCGGTCTCACGGGCACGCCCCAGGGGAGAAGAATAGATCTCGGTAATACCGTATGGGATCAGGCGCTCTGCCGCCGCCTCGGCGTGCAGATGCCCCAGCTCGGTGAGGGTATCGGTCTTGTAATCGGGTTGACCGTGACGCACGTAAACGATCTTCATAGTGAACTCCTTTTTGGGAAAACTCGCCCCGTTACGGGGGTAAATGGGTGTTTTTGTGGGATAGGTGGCGTGTTCAAGGTGCGCCGCCGCACGACGTGGCTATATTGTAGGGGCGCTCAGTGAGCGCCCTTTTTCACCACATTATGGATGGGGATACGGACCGTCGAGGACGCCGGTCCCTACAAGGTGGCGTATTCAAGGCGTGTTGCCGCACGGTGTGGCAATAACAACGGGGCGTCCGGGAGGTCGCCCCCTACGGGTTTGCGTGTTCAAGGCGTGTAGGACGGGGGCTTGCTCCCGCCGTGCTTTTCCATGGTTCGCCTCGCAAAAACTCGCCCCGTTATGGGGTTAAATGCAAAAAAGGCGGCCAAGGCCGCCTTTTTGTGTTGTTTAGTCCTCTAACAGAGGAGCCAAATATTCGGCCAGCTTGGTATAGTCGTCGACCTTGACAAAATCAATGTCAGATCTGTAGACCTGCTCGTCGTTGCCGCCAACGCCATAGTCGTCACCGCAGAAGAGGATATCAGCGTGGGTGATGCCGTTTTCTTCACAGTAGCGATCCAGTGCGTGGAGCTTGTTGTAGGGATGGGGGGCAAGGTCAAAGGAGGAGGAGCCGCCGATAAAGACGGTGTAATCCGGGAATGCGGCCTTGACCTCTTCGTAAAATACCTTGCGGCGGCTGCGGTCAGGGTCAAAGGAGAGCTTGTCCTCGATCTTGGCCTTGGTGCCGATCAGGGGGAAGGTGATCATACCGGAGTCGTGGAACTCTACGGCGTCGCCGGCGTATTCGGTAAAGCCGTACTTGTCACGGAACTGCTGGCAGATCTTCATGGTACGCTCGCGGTCGGGCTCGACCTTTGCGGTCTCCAAAATATCCAGCGTTTTGGTTTCGTGGTTGTATTTGGCGATCTGCATACCGTAGTTGCCAACAATGTCAATGGGGTATTCGTTCATCTGGCCAAAGATGCGGGGGCAAGCGCCTGCGCCAACCATCAGCAGCTTGTGATTTTTGGCAAGCTTGTCTAACACGGCCTTGTTTTCGGGGCCGAGCTTGGTGCGGTGCTGGGTCAGGGTGCCGTCCAAGTCAAATGCGATCAACTTATAGTCCTTTTTCATTCTAAAAACCTCACTTTCGATTGGTAAGTCCAGTATAACACGAATCGGCAAAATTTGCAAGACCTGTAAAGGATTTTTGTAAAAATGTGGCGGCAGTCCCATTTTTGCCGCGTCTGCCATCATAAGCTTTGCAAAAAAAATGTCGCAAGGGCTATACAAATCCCTTTAAATATGCTATAATGATTTTAATTATATTTTGCGCGAACGCGCACACGGGGGTATACCTATGGAAAACAGATCTGACAACCGTAAGAATAAGAGCTACAGCGGCAACCGCCGCAACGACCGTTTTGACCGCCGTCGCGACGACCGTCCTCGCTTTGACGACAGCCGCGCCGGCACGCCCCGCCAAGAGACCGAGGTGGGCAACGGCGCCGTGATCGGCCGCAACGCCGTTCGCGAGCTGCTGCGCTCCGGGCGCCCCGTGGATAAGCTGCTGGTGCAAAGCGGCGAGCGGGAGGGCGCGTTGGTGCCTCTTGTGGGAGAGGCCATTGCCAGGGGCATCCCCGTGGTCGAGACCGAAAGACGCAAGCTGGATGCCATTGCCGACCACGCTCCCCATCAGGGCATCATCGCCCTGGCCGCAGAAAAGGAATACTGTGATATCGAGGATATCCTGGCCATTGCGGCCGAGCGCGGCGAAAAGCCCTTGATCGTGGTGGCCGACGGTATCTCCGATCCCTACAATCTCGGTGCTGTCATTCGCTGTGCCGAGGGCTGCGGCGCCCACGGCCTGATCATCCCCAAGCGCCACGCGGCAGGGCTTTCTCCCGTGGTGACCAAGGCCTCGGCAGGTGCTATCGAGCATCTGGCCATCGCCAAGGTGCCCAACATTGCCGCCGCCATCGAAACGCTGAAAAAGAACGGCCTTTGGATCTACACCGCCGAGGCGGGAGGAACCGACCTGCGCGAGACCGATATGGGCGGCGCCGTTGCCATCGTGCTTGGCAGCGAGGGCGAGGGCGTTTCCGAGCTGGTGCGCAAAAAAAGCGACTTTGTGGTGTCTATCCCCATGTACGGCAAGGTGAACTCCTTTAACGTGTCCACCGCCGCTGCGGTCCTGTTGTGCGAGGCCGCCCATCAACAAAGAAAAGGAAAATAAGCAATGAAATACACACAGAAGGGAGGGAGCTGAATGGGTAAGGATTTTGATTGGAAGGAGACCGACCGATTGGTCGAGCAATTGCGCGCCAAGCTGGCCGAGGACCCCGATCTGTTCAACCATACCGAAGAGCTTGATCTGTCTTCACCCGCGCCCGTCTCCGACCCCTCTATCCCTGTGGAGGACGAGGCAACGAGGCAACGGATACTCTCCAAGCGCGCCGAGCGGCGCGAGGCGGCCAGACTGCGCCGTGAGCGTGCTGCAGCGCGAAAAAGCGATGAGAATTCCACCAAGGAAGAGAAAAACGAACAAAAGGAAATTGAAATTCCCACCGATGGCCAAATCAAGGCTGTTTTTGAAGAGGAAATTCCCACCTTTAAAAAAATCGGCATAGAAGAAGCGGCCGAAGAGCATCCCAAGGCCAAGGAGCCCCCCGCCGCCGCGCCCGCACCCGCCAAGCAAGAAAAGAAAGCAAGCGACAGCGCCGCTCGGGAGCGTGAAAAGGCGCCGACGGACGTCCCGCAGGCAGAGGAGGCCCAAAAGGAGCCGCCGCGCCGCAAGGTGGTGCGCGCGGGAGTTGCCGTGCCCACCACCAACCGTAAAAATCTGTTTGCCTCGGCCTATCACAAAAATGACGACGATTACGTGCCGCGTCCCGCGCTTTCCGGCAAAAAAACGCCAACGCGCAGGGTAGAGACAAAGCTGCCCACTGCCGAGGAGATCGGCGCCGAGACCACGGTCGAGGATCTGCTGCAGGATCTGTTCGGCACGTCTGCCGGTTGGATCGCAGAGCGAGAAAAGCAGGCTGTGCCCGTGCAGCAGGTGGTCGAGCTGAACATTGCCGAGGATCGGCCGGAGCCCGCGCCCGCGCCCGTGCCTGCACAGGAGTCGCAGGAAAGCGAGGAGCTTGCCCTGACCATGCGAGAGCAGGATGGGCAGATGTCCCTCGTGCTGCCGGAGGTGAATGCCGACGGCCCCGAGCCGGAGGCCGAGCCGGAAACGCACACCGTCCACCGCAAAACGCTGGAGGAGCGCATCTCGCTCAACGACGATGGGCAGATCAATCTGTTTTCGGTGATCTCGGCCGAGGAGAGTGACCGTTCCGACGGCGACGAGAGCGAGGAAGAGCGCGCCGCGCGCCTGCGCGACCGTATGGAGCTAAAGCGCACGGTCGAATCCTCCGAGGATGATTTTGAATTGCTGATGGGGCTGGATTATGAAAACGAGCTGGGCCACGCCATCGGCTTTGAGCGCATCCGTCAATACCACGAGATCGGTGTCAACGGCAACGTTGTCGAGCCGCGAAAAAACCGCCGTCGCTTTGGCGAGCTGGTGGAGTTTGAGGCGCAGAATCAGGATACCTATTTCCGCAAAAAATACACAAGACAAAAGCGCGAGCACGTCACGCGCCTGGTGATCTCGTTGGTGCTGTTGGTGCTGATCGCCGTTTATGAGGGTACCAATGCCTTTGGCGCCTTGTTCGGCGGCCCGTTCGATGGGGACCGCTATCCCGTTTCTTACATTTTCATCGGCATTCAGCTGCTGGTGCTGGCGGCCTTCTTTTCGCGCAAGCGATTGATCGAGGGCTTTGTCCGTCTGGTGCGCTTTACCCCCATCGATTACTCGCTTTGCTCGGTCATGCTGATCGCCACGCTGCTTTACCACGGTGTGCTGCTGTTTTTTGTGGGCGATGGAAAGCCGGAGCTGTATCTGTCGCCTGCGGCAGTCAGCATCGTGCTGTTGGCGGTTGCCGATCTGCTGGATTGGTACCGTGAGTCGCTGGCCTTTCAGGTGGTGTCCTCCCGCAAGCAAAAGTGCGCACTGATCCCCCGCGTTTCGGTGGGAGGCAGAGAGGGAAATGCCCGCGCCGCGCTGGAGGGCGATGACGGAACGGGTACCGTATGGTACGTGCGTTCGGTGGGCTTTGTACGCAATTATTTTGCCAACACCAACAAGCGCGTGGCGCACAGCCGCACGCTGGGCGCCCAGCTGCTGCTGATCCTTTCCATTGCCTGCGTGGCGGCGCTGCTGGTGCTGGCCTTTGACGGCGGATGGGAAAACTGCCTGCGCACGTTAACGGTCACCTTTTTGCTTTGCTCTCCCACGGCATCTCTGCTGGTCACCTCCATCCCCATGTTTATGGCGGCGACTTTGCGGCTCCGTAAAAAAAGCGCCATCATCGGCGAGGAGCCGATCTATAAGTGCGCAGGGCCCACAACGCTGGTCCTGCCGGATAACGACGTGTTTACCTCTATGCATCACGAGCGGTTCGAGCTTGTGGAGGATTGCGATGCCGAGCAGGTGATCCTGCTGGTGCGCGCCCTGCTTGACAGGCTGGAAAGCCCCTTGCGCGACTCGGTCAGTGTAGACCGTGACCTGCGTCTGGATCCCGCGTCGATCGAGCTTGATGAGATCGAGGATCGCGGCGTGCGCGCCACCGCAGACGAGGGAAAGACCGTGATCCTGATGGGCAATATGGACTATATGCAGCGCTATGGCATCCGCGTGCAGCCCCGTGGCGTTGGCGATTATGAGGATATTTGCCGCAGGCTGCTTTGCGTTGCGGTCAACAACAAGGTCTCGGCCCTGTTTTTGGCGCGTTATCGCTTGGGCGACAGTATGTCCTCTTTGCTGCGAGAGCTGGAGGAGGGCGACGTGCAGCTGATGATACGCACCAAGGATCCGGGCGTCAACAACGCCCTGCTGCAGCATTTGCTGCAGGATCGGCGCGATCCCGTGCGGGTGATGAAGCCCTCGGCCAGTGAGATCGATCTGAATACCGATCGTGTGGACGCCACCATCGTGTCCATCGGCTCCTGCAAGGAGGCGGCGCGTACCTTTGTCACCTGTCGCCGCATTCGCCGCGTGCGTCATTTGGGCAAGATCCTGCAGGCCTTGTCCGTGGCGGTGGGCGGCCTGATCGCGGGCCTTTTGTCAGTGCTTGTCGGTGCGGTCGAGATCCACGCCGTCCTCGTTTCACTGTATCTGCTGACCTGGAGCGGTCTGCACGCCGCAGCCTCCTATTTCTACCTTCGCGAAAAGAGCGACGAATAACGCGGCTACGCACCTTGAACGCGCTTCCTTGTAGGGGCAGACCAACCATTTGCTTCGCAAATAGATCGCCCGCATCCGCGACCAACAATGCGGCTACGCACAAGTTCGTAGGGGAGGGCCTTGGTCCTCCCGCATCCGCTACCGATGATGCGGCTATGATCTCTCACAGGCGGGCGATCAATGATCGCCCCTACAAGACGGACGGAATGGAAACATATAGCCGCACGATATGGCTACAAAAGGCTCCTCCCGCACCCCGCGGCACTTCCGCGCACAATGTGGGCGATACGCCCCATTGTGCATTTCCTGCGGGTGCGCCGCCTTACCCCCCTTGTAAACCCCAAGTTCAAGAATAACGTTTCGCCCCGAAAGGAGAAACCTTATGAAAAAGAAAATTTTTCTGATTCTCGCAATCTTGCTCTGCCTTGGCGCAGCGCTGACGCTTTCTGCTTGCAGCCATACGCATACCCTGATCCGTCACGCCGCTACCGAACCCACCTGTGCGGTCGACGGCTATTTAGAATACTGGGAATGTACCGACTGCAAAAAGCTTTTTCCGGATTCTACTGCTCACGCCGAGTTGGCTGATCTGAGCTCTATGGCAATTCCGGCATTGGGGCACGATCCTGTAAACATTTGGAAAAGTGACGAAACAGGCCACTGGAACAAGTGCACCCGCACAGGCTGCACAGCGCAAGTGAATAAAACAGCCCATACCTATGGCGAGTGGAATGAAACTCTTGCCCCCACCTGTGTGGCCAAGGGCGAGGAAACTCGCTCCTGCACCTGCGGCGCGGAAGAAAAGCGTGACGTTGCCATCGACCCAGATGCGCACGCCCCCGCCACCACTTGGACAAGTGACGAAACAGGGCATTGGCAAGACTGCACCCGTACAGGCTGCGGTGCGCAGTTGAACAAGACTGCCCACACCTACGGCAACTGGGTCGAAAACCTTGCCGCTACTTGCGTGGCACAGGGCAGCCATTACAAGACCTGTAAGACCTGCTTTTTTAAGGTCACCGAGGCGATCCCGATCGATGCAAGCAAGCACGTCCCCGCCGCCACTTGGACGACCGATGGCACCAACCATTGGAAGGTCTGCACCCGCACAGGCTGCACTGTGCAACTGAACAAGACTGCCCACACCTACGGCAACTGGGTCGAAACCCTTGCCGCTACCTGCGTGGCCGAGGGTAGCCATTACAAGACCTGCAAGATCTGCTCTTTTAAGGTCACCGAGGCGATCCCAATCGATGCAGGCAATCACGCCCCCGCCGCCGCTTGGACGACCGATGGCACCAACCATTGGAAGGTGTGCACCCGCACAGGCTGTACCGCGCAGTTGAATAAGGGCGCTCATACGCCTGCATGGTCAAGCAATACCGCCAACCATTGGAAAGATTGCACTGCTTGCGGATATGATATTGCTCCTGCTGCCGCCCACACCTACGATGCGGAAAACACCTGTGTGTGCGGCGATTACAAGGACAAGGGTGTTCAGTTCACGCTTAGAAGCGGTACCTACGTTGTAACCGATTATACCGGTACCGCCACCGAGGTCGTTATCCCCGCCACCTACAAGGGTATTGCTGTCACAAGTATTGGCTATCAGGCGTTCTCCTCTTGCTCTAAGTTGACCACCATCACCATCCCCGATAGTGTGACAAGCATCGGCGAGGGGGCGTTCTACTGGTGCTCTCGGTTGACCGCGGTGACCTTTGGCGCAAACAGCAAGCTGACAAGCATCGGCGAGCGTGCGTTCTACAATTGCTCTCAGTTGACCACCATCACCATCCCCGTAAGCGTGACCAGCATCGGCTATGATGCGTTCTCCTGGTGCTCTCAGTTGACCACAGTGACCTTTGGCGCAAACAGCAAGCTGACAAGCATCGGCGATGGGGCGTTCTACGAATGCACTCGGTTGACCTCCGTCACCATCCCCGATAGTGTGACAAGCATCGGCGAGGAGGCGTTCTACTGGTGCTCTCGGTTGACCACGGTGACTTTTGGCGCAAACAGCAAGCTGACAAGCATCGGCTATGAGGCGTTCTACCATTGCTCACAGTTGACCACCATCACCATTCCCGCGGGTGTGACAAGCATCGGCAATTATGCGTTCTACTATTGCTCTCAGTTGACCACGGTGACCTTTGGCGCAAACAGCAAGCTGACGAGCATCGGCAATTATGCGTTCTCCGATTGCTCTCAGTTGACCACCATTACCATCCCCGATAGTGTGACCAGCATCGGCTATGCTGCGTTCGAAGATTGCTCTCAGTTGACCACGGTGTATTACGGCGGCAGCGCAAGCGATTGGGAGAATATCACGATTGATACGACCTATAATTATCACCTTACCTCCGCCACCCGCTACTATTATTCCGCCACCCAGCCCACCACGGCAGGGAACTGGTGGTATTACGACCAAAACGGCAAGCCCGCCGTTTGGCCGTAAAAAAGCCTGATTACCCCTGCTCCAAAGGCTCCCTTGTGTAAAGGGAGCTGGCGCCGTAGGCGACTGAGGGATTGTAGGTTGCAAAAAACAGGAGAAAACAATCCCTCCGTCATTTTCTTGCGAAAATGCCACCTCCCTTTACACAAGGGAGGCTCTCCCGCCCCCGCCGCATTGTTCGCCAAGCACCCACAGCCGCTTTTCTCTTTGCCTATGCAAGGCGCACAGAGATTTTGGCAATTTGCTTGCAAATCAACGGCTTAGCCGTTGCAAAATCTCCGTTTGCTCGCCAACGGCGAGCTTAGAAAGAGTAAAAGCTAACAAAAGAGAAATGCCGTATTCGGGGCGTTGCCGTAAGCTCGGCGGTTTTTGCGTAGCAAAATGGCGAGCCGTTGCTCGCCAAGCCGAGGTTAACCTGCTTGCCGCAGGCAAGTTGGCGCGCACCCGCGCCCCCGCCGCCTTTTGAAAAAGGCGGGCGAAAACTTTCCCCGCACGCGCGCCGCCTTGTGCGGTGCGAACATAGCACCCACATCCCGGCTGTGCAAATTCCATTTTGCAAAGGTTTTGCGGGGGTGTGGGGACGCTTTTTCCTAAAAGCGCCCCCACGCGCATCCCCCACGCGCCCACGCGCACGCCACAAAAGAAAATAAAAACCAAGAGGTAACCTATGAATATCAAAGAAAAGATCAGCTCGGTCCTCAAGACCGTTGAAAAGCCCGGCCGCTATTGCGGCGGCGAATACGGCGCCATCCTCAAGGATAAGGCCGCCGTGAAAGCACGCTTTGCCTTCGCCTTTCCCGATACCTATGAGATCGGTATGTCCAATCTCGGCATGCGCATCCTCTACGGCGCGCTGAACAAAGAGGACGACATCTGGTGCGAGCGCGTGTTCTGCCCTTGGGTGGATATGCAAGAAAAGATGAACGCTTTGGATATCCCTCTTTGGGCGCACGAGAGCGGTGACCCGATCGCGGATTTCGATATCGTGGGCTTTACCCTTGGCTATGAAATGTGCTATACCTCGGTGCTGCGTATGCTGCAGCTGGGCCGCATCCCGCTCCGTGCCGATGCCCGCAGCGAGGAAGATCCCATCATCATCGGCGGCGGCGCCTGCGCCTATAACCCCGAGCCCTTGGCCGACTTTTTCGATTGCTTTTCTATTGGAGAAGGCGAGGACAATCTGGTGGAGTTCACCAAGCTCTACGTCAAAATGAAGGAGGAGGGAACCTATACCCGCGCAGACTTTTTGCACGAGGCCGCCCGCTCTATCAAGGGCATCTACGTTCCCTCCCTTTATACCGTTGACTATAACGCCGACGGCACCATTGCCGCGGTGACAAGAAAATATGAGGATATCCCCGAACGGGTCGAGAAATGCATCATTGCCGATATGGACAAGGCCTATTATCCCGACAAGCTGGTGATGCCCTATATCGAGGCCGTTCACGACCGCATCATGCTGGAGGTCTACCGCGGCTGTATCCGCGGCTGCCGCTTCTGTCAGGCGGGTATGATCTATCGCCCCGTGCGCGAAAAGACCCCCGATCTGCTGAACAAGCAGGCAAGATGCCTCTATGACAATTCGGGCTACGAGGAGATCTCGCTGATGTCGCTTTCCATCAGCGATTATACCAAGCTGGAGCCCCTGACCCGCGACCTTTTGGAGTGGACCGATCAAAATATGGTCAGCCTGTCGCTGCCCTCGCTGCGCGTGGATAGCTTTAACAAGGAGCTGATGGATCGCATCGCGTCGGTGCGCACCTCGTCGCTGACCTTTGCGCCCGAGGCCGGTACGCAGAGATTGCGTGACGTCATCAACAAAAACGTGACCGAGCAGGATCTGCTCCACGCCGCAAATGTGGCATTTTCGGGGGGCAAGACCAACGTCAAGCTCTATTTTATGAACGGACTGCCCACCGAAACAAACGAGGATATCGAGGGTATTGCCGAGCTTGCCAAAAGCGTGGTGCACGCCTACTATCAAAACCCCGATCGCCCCAAGGGGCGCTCTCCCCAGGTCACCGTCAGCGTGTCCTGCTTTATCCCCAAGCCCTTCACCCCCTTCCAGTGGGAGGCACAGGATACCATGGAGACCTTGGCCGAAAAGCAGCAGTTCCTGCGTGAAAAGATCACCGACCGCAAGGTGCGCTATCAGCACCACAATGCCAAGGTCAGCCGTATCGAGGCCGTGCTGGCCCGCGGCAACCGTCGCCTTTGCGCCGCGCTGGAGCTGGCCGCCAACGAGGGCTTTTGCTTTGACGCGTGGGATGAATTTTTTGACTATGATAAGTGGCTCTCTGTGTTCGAGCGCACGGGCGTTGACCCCGCGTTCTTCGCTAACCGTCAGTTCGGCCTTGATGAAATTTTGCCCTGGGACGTGATCGACTGCGGCGTGACCAAGGAGTTCTTCAAGCGTGAGCGCGCCAAGGCCTACGAGGCCGCTACCACCCCCAACTGCCGCCAGCAATGCTCGGGCTGCGGCGCCAACCGCCTGGGCGGCCTGCGCACCCCGTGCCCCGGATGTGAAAAGGAGGGAAATGTGTAATGAAAAACAACGACGTAAAATTTACCCTCCCTATGCTGGAGGCGCCCAAGACCATGCGCATCAAATTCCGCAAGGTGGGCAATCTGCAATACATTTCGCATCTTGATCTGCAGCGCACCTTTGCCCGCGTGCTGGTGCGTGCGGGTCTGCCCCTTTGGTATACCAAGGGCTTTAATCCCCACATCAAAATGGTGTTCGGTATGCCGCTGCCCGTCGGATCCGAAAGCGAATGCGAGCTGTTGGACGTGCGCATCGAGCGTGAAATGCCCGAGGACGAGATCCTGCGCCGCTTGAACGACGAGCTTACCGAGGAGCTGCAGGCGCTGGAGGTCTATCCCGCCGAGCGCAAATTCGGTGAAGTGGCCTTTGCCGAATACGATTATACCATCGTGACCACGGGTGCCGACGAGGCGCTGGCCGCCGAGATCGACCGCGTGCTGCACACCCGCCCCCTCACCGTCACTCGTCGTACCAAGTCGGGTGAAAAAGAGGTAGATATTCTGGATTTCATCCACCGTTGCGGGGCTAAATTTGAAAACGGTGCCATCAAGCTGAACGCCGTTTTGTCGGCAGGGGAGGGGAATTATCTCAATCCCGAGCTGCTGATCACCGCCCTGAAGGGCACCGTTGGCATTCTTTCGGGCAACGTGACCGAGGAGAGCTATCGCATCCTGCGCCGCCGCGTGCTGCTTGCCGACGGCGAGACCGCGTTCCGCTGATACCAAGCCTGCAGAGGCAGGGGATCGGTGATATGACAGCCAAAACCGTAGGCCCACCGTTCGGGGCACGTCACACAGCAGGGGCCGTTGCCCCCGATCACGGATCATTGCCGAATGTGCGCGCCAGAGCGGCTTGAAAAAAATCCTCCACGTCAAACGAGCTTTCCTTGGAGGCCGCCTCGGCTTTTTGCGTTGCCGTAAAGCTCCGTTTATCCTTTTTCCACCACTCGCAAAGCACGTCCAGCACGTCTCGTCGGCACTTGCTTGCAAATTCTGCGGCGCGTGTGCCACGCGCATCCAGATAGGCCGCCGGCAGGCCCTCCTCCATCAAAAATTGCCTTTCTTTTTCGGAGAGTGTGCCGGAGGCGGGCGGAGCAACAGGGATTTCTCCTTCTCCTTCCTCTTTTATATCTAAAGATTGATTTATCTGTTTTTTATCTTTTCTTTTTTGGGGTAAAGGCTCCCCCCGGGGCTCCCCCTCAGGGACCCCCGAGGGGTCTTGCCCCTTTTGCGCCCACATGGCGCCCTCTAAGCGGCGGCGGATCACGGGCTCGATCATGCGGGCAAGGCTGTCGGTCAGGGGATTGCGAAAGGTAGGCAGGGGCTTGTTTTCTCGCTGTCTGGCGATCAGCGCCAGCAGCAGCGCCTTCACCTCCTTGGCGGGTAAAAGCTCCAGCACGGGCATCCAATCATACAAAAACAAAAATCCGCTTTCTAAATTTGTTTTTTTCTTCATTTTTTTAAAAAAATTCTCCTTTTTGCTGTTTTGATGCTTTCATTTTAGCAAAAAGGATTGGTTTTGTCGTCAACTGCGGCAGGAAAGAGTGCGCAAAATGGAAATTTTATATCAAGATCAAGATATCGTTGTGGTGGTCAAGCCTCGCGGTGTACTTTCCGAGGATGCGGCAGGGCAGGATAGCGTCCCCACCCGATTATCTCCCTTAACGGGGCGTGTTTTTGCCGTGCATCGGCTGGATCGCCCGGTTGGCGGCGTGATGGTCTACGCACGCACGCAACAGGCGGCCGCCGCGCTTTCTGCCGCGGTGCAGCGTGGAGAATTGCACAAAATTTATACCGCCGTGGTCACGGGCAGCCCCGATGAGCCCGAGGGCGAGTGGCGGGATATGCTGTATCACGACGCAAGGCAGAACAAGACCTTTGTGGTCAAGGGAGAACGCAAGGGCGCCAAAGAGGCGGCGCTTCGTTATAGCGTTTTGTCGCAAAAAACGCACAACGGTGTCGATTTTTCGCAAATTTCGGTGGAGCTGCTGACAGGGCGCTCGCACCAGATCCGCGTGCAATGCGGCTCGCGTGGGCTACCCCTTGTGGGGGATGGCAAATACGGCAGCCGTGTAAAAGCGCTTTATCCCGCGCTGTATGCCACGTCGCTCTCCTTTCCGCACCCCAAAACGGGAAAAGAAATGCACTTTTCCGCCCCTGTTCCCGCAGATTTTCCTTGGGAGCTGTTTGGCAGCTCGCACTATGAGATCGAGCGTAAATTTCTGATTGCCTATCCCGACGAGGCGGTACTGCGTGCTGCCGAGGGCTGCCGTGTCAAGCGTATACTGCAGACCTATCTCAAAGCCCCCGAGGGCGAGACCCGCCGCGTGCGTGCGGTGGAGGAGGGTGACACGGTGCGCTATATCCAAACCGTAAAAAAGCGCATCACCATGCTGCGTGCGGTGGAGGAGGAGAAAGAGCTTTCCGAGGTGGAATACAAGGTCGCCCTGCGTGATGCCGATCCCACCCGCCGCCCCATCCAAAAAACGCGTTTTTGCATACCGTTTGGCGGGAAATTGCTGGAAATAGACCTGTATGACTTCTGGCGTGACCGTGCCACCTTAGAGGTGGAGCTTGTAAACGAGGCCGAGGCCTTTACACTGCCACCCTACGTCAAGGTGCTGCGCGAGGTCACCGACGACAAGCGCTATAAAAACGTCAATCTGGCAAAGGAATTGCCAAACGATCCGCTGTAAAAAGCGCCCCGCGCCACTTCCGCCGCAAAAGCTCGCCCGCCCTTCGGGCGCGCGGCTCTGCGCCTTCCGCGGCGCGGCAGCGCATCCCTTGCCCCAATATAAAGACTCCAAGAAAGGAAACGACCATGGTTTTCAAATGTAAAATGTGCGGCGGCGCATTAGAGCTTGCCGCCAACGCCACCGTTGCCCAATGCCACTATTGCGGCACGCAGCAAACGCTGCCGCGCCTTTCTGACGAGCGCCGCGCCAATCTTTATGACCGCGCGGGCCACTTCCGCCGCAATAACGAGTTTGACAAGGCCGAGGGCATCTACGAGACCGTGCTGGCCGAGGACCCCACCGACGCCGAGGCCTATTGGTCGCTGGTGCTCTGCCGCTATGGCATCGAGTACGTCACCGACCCTGCCTCCAAGCGCCGTCTGCCCACCGTCAACCGCACCCAGTTCACCTCTATTTTTGACGACGAAAACTATAAGGCCGCCCTTGCCCATGCCGACGGCTATCAGCGTGCCGTCTACGAGGCCGAGGCCGAGGCCATCAACAATATCCAAAAGGGCATTTTGGCCATTTCGCAAAAGGAAGAGCCCTTTGACGTGTTTATCTGCTATAAAGAGACCGACCAAAGCGGCCGCCGCACCCACGACAGCGTGCTGGCACAGGAGCTTTACTATCAGCTAAAGCAAGAGGGCTTTCGCGTATTTTTCTCCCGTATCACGCTGGAGGATAAGCTGGGCACCGCCTACGAGCCCTATATCTTCGCCGCTCTCCAATCTGCCAAGGCTATGGTGGTGCTGGGCACCGATCCTGCCCATTTTAATGCCGTGTGGGTGAAAAACGAGTGGAGCCGCTATCTGTCGCTGATCAAAAACGGCGCTAAGAAAACGCTGATCCCCGCCTACCGTGATATGGATCCTTACGACCTGCCCGAGGAGTTTTCTCATCTGCAGGCCCAGGATATGTCCAAGCTTGGCTTTATGCAGGACCTTGTCCGCGGCATCAAAAAGATCGTGGGCGCAAGCGCCCCCAAGGCCGCGCCTGCGGCGGTGCCGACCGCCCCCGTCGGGCAGGCGGTGCCCATCAACGTGCAGCCCATGATGGAGCGTGTCTTTTTGCTGTTGGAGGATGGTGACTTTGAAAAGGCCGACGACCTGTGCGAGCAGGTGTTAAATCAAGACCCCAGAAATGCCGAGGCATATTTTGCCAAGCTGCTGATCGAGCTGGAGCTGCATACCGCAGCGCAGCTTGCCACGTGTAGCAAAGATTTTACGCAAAACGGAAACTATGTCAAGATCATCCGCTTTGGCGGCAATAAGATCAAGCAGGAGTTAGAGGGCTATGTGAAGCAAGCCGCCGAACACCGCAAAAAGCTGATCGAAGAAGAGGAGCGTCGCCGCCAAGAGCAACTGGAAAAAGAGCGGTTGCGCCGCCAGAGAGAGGCCGACGAGGCGTTGGAATGGCAGCTGAAGCAGGCTATGCGGGATATCGGGAACACCCAAAAGCCCCTCTATGCACTTGACGATGCCCAAAAGCTGTTACAGCGCCTGCAAGCCCATCCCGATAAGCCCTTTGCGGTTGCCTTGATCCCCGCGTGCGAGGAAAAGATCGCAGCATTAAAAGAAGCATTACGCACAGAAACAGAGCAAAGACTGCTGAAGGCCAAGCGCAGGAAAAAGCTTCAGATAATCACGCTGTGCGCCATGCTTGCCGTGGCTTTGATCGTAGGACTTTCCTTTTTGATATATAATGCTGTAAAATACGAAACCGTAGACGGCATCAAATATATTAAAGAGGATGACGGCTACCACGTTTTAAGAGATTATTCAGATTTAAGCGGTGACGTGGTGATCCCCGCCGAGATCGACGGCGTGCCTGTGACAGGCATACTGCAAAATGCATTTTTGGATAGTCCGATCACAAGCATTACCATTCCTGATAGTGTGACAAGCATCGGCTATCAGGCGTTCTTCAATTGTAATAGCCTGACCACGGTGGAGTTTGGCGCAAACAGCCAACTGACAAGCATCGGCGATTGGGCGTTCTACAGTTGTAATAGCCTGACCACGGTGGAGTTTGGCGCAAACAGCCAACTGACAAACATAGGCGAGGATGCGTTTAAGGATTGCACTAATCTGACCACCATCACCATCCCTAAGGGTGTGACCAGCATCGGTGAAGATGCGTTCTACAATTGCTCTAACCTGACCTCTATCACCATCCCCGATAGCGTGACCGACATCGGCGAGAGTGTGTTCTCCGGTTGCAGCAGTCTCCAATCGATCACGCTCCCTTTTGTGGGCGGTAGTAAAAAGACCGAAACCGATATCGACCAATATCCCTTTGGTTATATTTTTGGCACAATCAGCTACACGGGCGGTGTTGCCACTGAGCAATATTGTTATGGGTACAAAACAAGCAGTACAACTTATGATACTTATTATATTCCTGCTACTTTGAAGTCTGTAACCATTACAGGGGGCAACATTCTTCGTGGTGCATTCTTCAATTGCGGCGGGCTTCAGTCGATCACGATCCCTAATAGCGTGACGAGCATCGGTACTTCTGCGTTCTCCAATTGCTCTAACCTGACCTCTATCACCATCCCCGATAGCGTGACCGGCATCGGCAATTCTGCGTTCTACGCTTGCTCTAACCTGACCTCCGTCACCATCCCTGCAAGTGTGACAAGAATCGGAAAGAATGCGTTTTACGCATGCTCTAACCTGACCGCCATTGCCATCCCCGAGGGCGTGACAAGAATCGGCGATAATGCGTTCTATAGTTGCACTCAGCTGACCACGGTGGAGTTTGGCGCAAACAGCAAGCTGACAAGTATCGGCGATTATACGTTTTACGCTTGCTCTAACCTGACCTCCGTCACCATCCCCGAGGGTGTGACAAGCATCGGCGATTCTGCGTTCTACTATTGCAACAGCCTGACGTCGATCGCCATCCCCGAGGGCGTGACAAGCATCGGCAATTCTGCGTTCTACAATTGCTCTAAGTTGACCTCCGTCACCATCCCAGAGGGCGTGACCAGCATCGGCAATTATGCGTTCTACAATTGCTCTAACCTGACCTCTATCACCATCCCCGATAGTGTGACCAGCATCGGCGAAGATGCGTTCTGGAATTGCTCTAACCTGACCTCTATCACCATCCCCGATAGTGTGACCAACATCGGCGATTATGCGTTCTCCTCTTGCTCTAACCTGACCTCTATCACCATCCCCGATAGCGTGACCAGCATCGGCAATTCTGCGTTCTCCTCTTGCTCTCGGTTGACTACGGTGTATTACGGCGGCCGCGCAAGCGATTGGAAGAATATAAATATTGGTAGTTATAATACAGATCTAACCTTCGCCACTCGCTACTATTACTCCGCCACCGAACCCGCCACGGCAGGGAACTGGTGGTATTACGACCAAAACGGCAAGCCCGCCATTTGGGGGAAATGAGTCGAAAGATTGCACAATGCGGGAGGGGAGACCCCTCCCCTACAAGGGATGCGCACCGCCGCACGATATGGCTACAAAAGGCTCCCTTGTGTAAAGGGAGCTGTCGCCGCAGGCGACTGAGGGATTGTAGGTTGCAAAAAACAAGAGAAAACAATCCCTCCGTCATTTTCTTGCGAAAATGCCATCTGCCTTTACACAAGGGAGGCTCTCCCGCCCCCGCCGCACGATGCGGCTGTGTTGGCCTTCTCCATGCGGGCCAACTCACCTCCGGTGAGCAGGTCAACCTTGCCTTGCCGACCATTGGCTCGACATTTTGCTTCGCAAAATCGGCAAGCTTGCAGTGTCCACGCTAGCGTGGACCCAAGCCTTCTCCGCAG
>JAZQWJ010000007.1:0-24313 GCA_045632285.1 Eubacteriales bacterium
CCTTCGGTGCAGCTTGAAGTAGCAAGGCGATCATATCATAACGTTTGCAGAGCAAACCCATAACGGCGAGCGTAAGCGAACCTCATAACTTGTAACTGAAAATAGCTTTTGTGTCCACAAATGCAGTGCTTGTCAAGAAAAAAGGACGAGGAATTTTTGCAATTCTTCGTCCTTTTCCTGTTGGTAGGTATTTTGATTTTTATACTGCTCTATCGCAGATCCCCTTCGGGCGGCTTTTTCTATCGCTTGTTGTAATGCATATGCACAAAGGCGTTGCGGTATTGTCCCGGAGTCATATCCGCGGCCCCGCGGAATACCTTTAAAAAGTATTTTTCATCGGAAAAGCCGCAACGGTATGCGATTTCTTTGACAGAAAGGTCAGAGCAAAGCAACAGATTTTTGGCTTCTGCAATGTGGGCATCGCGGATATGCTCGGTCAGGGTCTTGCCCGTAGCAAGCCGCAGTGCGGTGGTCAGGTATTCGCAATTATAGCCAAAGTGAGCGGCCACGTCCTTGGCCGAGCCGATGTCGGTGATATACAAGCGGATCCACTCCGCCACCTTTGCGGCGGTTGCGGCATTGTGGGCGGTGGCATTGCCTTTGCTCATCGGCGATGCCAGCTCAGAGAGCAACAGCATCAGTGTCATATTACAAAGGCTGTCACAGCAGGGGCCGCCGCGGCGCGCGGTGTCGATCAGCTGATGGAAGAGCATCCGCGCCCGCTCGGTAGAGGGGGCCTCGCCGTAAGTCGGCAACAGCAGGCTGCGCGCTTCGCCCCCTTGAGGGGCTTTCAAAATTTTGTGGCGTGCGTCTGTGGGCAGACGGAAGTGGCACCAATAATGAGAGAGGCCCGGTGCGCAGGCGGTGGTTCCAAAATGCTCGTCCCCGGGGAACAGCAGCAAAAATTTGCCTGCAGTCAGGTCATATTCGGTGCCACCCTCTGAGATCCGATAGCCCCCGGAGCTGCCAAGCAGCAGCACAAAGCTATCCAGTGTGCGGCGGGGATGCGTGGCGCCGCCCTCTTTGCAAACAAACTTGCCGCACGAGGTATATTCGATCCTGTCGTCGGGAAAAAACAGCAGATGCTTCATATAAGAAAAGTCCACCTATTCTGCGCTCCTTTGCGTTGACGGCAATGTGCGCGAGGTTTATAATAAAAGCAGACGATGGCAGAAAATGCTGTCGCGTTTGCCTTTTTATCAGTATAACACAGTCAAATTCAAATGTCAAGGAGAGATAAAAACAATGATCAGAACAAAAGAAATGCAACCCCAATATCCTGCAGTAGAAAGGGTTTCCTTGCAAGATTCCGTTTATCTGCCCTTTACCGAAAATATTTGCAAGATCACTGTGCCCGACGTGCTGAAAAAGTTTGAAAAGGACGGCGCGATCGAAAATTATTTGCGTATTGCACGCGGCGAGCTTGGGCAGCACAGTGGCTACCCTTGGTTCCACGGATTGATCTGCGAAACCCTGCGCGGGCTTTCCGATCTGCTGCTCCACCACTATGACAAGGCCATTGACGATAAGATGGACGAGATCATTGCCGCAATGGGCGCGGCAATGAACGCCTCTGAGGATGGTTATTTTAACCCGTATACGATGCTGACGCATCCGGAGCGTCGCTTTGGCCGCAACGGTGGAAACAGCCTGTGGCAGCACGAGACCTATAACCCCGGTTGCCTTGCCGAGGCTGGTGTGCATCACTATCACGCCACCGGCAAAAAGACCTTGCTTGCCATTGCCGTAAAGAATTGGAACTATATGTGCGATATGATCGGTGATTTTCCAAGGCATAACGTGACCAGCGAGCATTCGATCGCAGAGGAGGCTCTGGTCAAGCTGGCAGAGCTGTTTTATGCGGAGCCTGCGCTTGCTGCCGAGCTTGGCGCCAAGCCTGATGAATATATGCGTGTGGCAATGTGGTTTATCAACAGCAAGGGCAATCAAAAGGATCGCTACGATACTCCCGCCTATATGGGTGAATATTCTCAAGATCACCGTCCTGCACGCGACCAGCGCGAGGCCGTGGGCCACGCAGTTCGCGCCTGCTTGTTCTATACGGGTATGGCGACCCTTGCCCGTGTGGCCGATGACCGACCCTTGGCCGAGGCGGCCAAGGCCATCTTTGATAATATCGTAACCACCAAGATGCACGCCAACGGCTGCGTGGGCGCCCATAAGTCGATGGAACGCTTCGGAAATCAGTACGATCTGCCCAACAATGCGTATCTTGAGACCTGTGCCGGTGTTGCGATGATCTTTTTTGAGCAACGACTCTTCCAGTTGTATCCCGAGGCACGGCTGTTTGACGAGATGGAGCTGACGCTGCGCAATGTGATCCCTGCCTCGATCTCGGATACGTTTGATCATTACACCTACGAAAATCCCTTGGAGGATTGCGGCAAATATCTGCGCTGGGAGTGGCACAAGTGCCCCTGCTGCCCCCCTATGCTGCTTAAGTGTGTGGGCTTGATCCCGCAGTTGATCTATGCCACCGCCAAGGATACGCTTTACGTCAATCTCTATGTTGACAGCACGCTGGATGGCGAGGGCTACACCGTGGTGCAAAAGGGTAAGGAGTTTGCAATTACCCCCAAAACGGGTGGAGAAATCGCCCTGACGCTGAAGCTCCGTATGCCCGCATACGCCCGCAATTTTGCCGTCAAGGTCAACGGCAAGCGCAAAGCGGTATCTGTGGCGAATGGTTATGCTGTTCTGCAGGGTAGCTTTACGGCAGAGGACGTTGTTTCGGTCTGCTTTGATACGCCCGTGCTGAAATACGAGGCGCACCCCTTTGTCGGCGCCGATCGCAACAAGGTCATGATCCGTGAGGGCGCCGTGCTGTATTGTGCCGAGGGCATTGACAATCCCAAGCACGTGAACGACAAGGGATATCTTTCCATCACCTTGGCCGAAAATGCCTCCTTGCGCAAAACGCCCGAAGGAAATCTTGTTACAAAGGACGTTGACGGCAAACGCGTGACCTTGATCCCATATTACAAATGGAACAACCGCGGCGCGGGTGCGTTGGCCATCTGGCTTGGGCAGGAGGGACACGTGTCCGATCCCTGCAATACTGAGGGATGGGAGGGCATTCTCTACCGTCCCTATGGTGAAAAATAAATCTAAATAAACAAAAAAGGCGGCAAACGGTATGTGTTTTCCGCCTTTTTTGCGTTTTGACTTGCGCGCGGCGCGGATTTGTGCTATACTGATAGCAGCAGATAAAAGAGAGGTACTTATGAAAAAATACAGATTACAGATCGGCCTTGACGTTGATGATATTTTGTATGATTGCAACGCTTATGCATTAGAGCGCCTGAATCGCGAGGAGGGGATCGATCCCCCGTTGCGTATTTATGATATCCGTAGCTGGGGAGAAGGGAACAGCCGCGTAGACGGACGCATCCGCTATTTTACGGATCCGGAGTTTGTGGCCACTCAACCCATCTTGCCGGGCGCACAGGAATTTGTCCGCCGACTTTGCGATATGGCCGAGGTGTTTTTTGTTTCTGCCGTTCCACCCGCTTGTATGAGTGCCCGCGCGCTGCGCTTGCGTGCCGATTTTCCCGAGGTGCCCGCCGAAAATATTTTGCTTGGCACCCGCAAGGATCTGGTGCGCTTGGATATGCTGCTGGATGACGGTGCGCATAATATCTCAAGCAGTCCTGCAACCTATCCCGTGTTGTTCCGCAAGCCTTGGAACGTTCACCTCTCGGGACTGCTTTCGGTCAATACGTATGATGATTTTTTGCACCTTGTTGAGATCCTGCGCGAGGCATCGGCCGCACCACGCCCCGATCTTTCTGATGGCGGCGTGATCTGTTTGGTGGGCCCCACAGGCAGCCGCAAAAACGAGCTGGCCGCCCGATTGGTCAGAGAATTTGCTATGCAAAAGCCCGTGACTGCCACCACGCGCCCTCGCCGCACGGGCGAGACCGATGCTGACTATCACTTTATGACCGAGCAGGAGTTTTTACGAGAGATCGAGGCCGGTGCATTTTTAGAGACCACGGTATACAGCGGGCATCATTTCGGCACCACTGCGGCCGAGCTGGATCGCATTGTGGAACGGGGTGGGATCGCAGTGATCCCCATTGACATTTGCGGCGCATTGACCCTGAAAAACCGATACCGTTCGCGGGCTAATTTGGTTTTTGTGCGTCGCCGCCGCGAAAACGTGATCCTAGATATCGTATCTCGCGAGCTGTCGCCAAAGGATCAGACCTGCCGCATCCTTTCTTTGGATGACGAATACCGAAACGAGGAGCTTTGCGATCTGACGGTACATACCGACAAGGGTGTTGAAGAGGCGGCCTGCCTTGTAGCAAGGGCAAGCCAACGGTAAGCAAAATTCAATTTTTAAATAAAAATGCAAAAATATGCTTGACAAATGAATATTTATGCGCTATAATGAGGCATACCCAAGAAGAAATCGTTCTTCTTTATTAAAAACAGAATTAAAAACAGAAAGGGAACTGTTATGAAAAAGTTTTTTGCACTTATGCTGGCCGTATTGATGCTGGTGACCTCTGTTGTAAGCCTGACCTCCTGCTCTACCGGCGAAAAGCTGGTTGCTGTTGACGCGACCGACCTGCTTCAAGAGGATTTCGGTATTGCTGTTCAAAAGGGTCAAAAGGATCTGCTGGCGGCTATCAATGCCGTGGTCAATCAGTGGGTCGCTGACGGCACTATGACCAAGTACGTTGATTACTATACCGCGCTTGCCGAGTATGCCGAGGTCGGCGGTACCGAGCCCGATGCCGGCAGCCTTAAGACCTCTTGGGATTTCGGCGCTGCAACCGAGGTGATCACCGTTTATACCGAGTCCGGCTTTGCCCCCTTTGAATTCATTTATAATAATGAAGTGGTCGGTGTTGACTTTGCGATTATGAATCAGGTCGCTGTCAATATGGGCAAAAAGGTCGTGGTCAAGGACATCGCGTTCGACACCATTCCTACCGCCGTTAAAACCGACTCCGGTCTGGCTGTTGGCGCTGCAGGTATGACCATTACCGAGGATCGCCGTGCCGAGGTCGACTTCTCCGATATTTATTTCAGCTCTACGTTGGTAATCGTTTCCGCCGAGAACAGCGGTATTAGCTCGGTTGCCGATCTTGCAGGTAAGCGCGTAGGCGTGCAAGAGGGCACCAGCGGTGACCTGATCATCTCTGACGCCGTGGAAAAGGGCTATGTTTACGACACCGAGGATGATGCCGGTGAGACTGTGACCGTTACCGTTAAGGCCGAGGGCGCTGTCGTTACCCAGTATAAGCAGTATGCGTTGGCCTTGGCTGATCTGAAGGCCGGCCGTATCGATGCCATTTTGATGGATAAGCTGCCCGCACAGACCATGCTGGCAACCGCAGAATAAACCAAATAAAATATCAAATCAAAAGGGTGAAGGGGCATTGTGTCCGTTCACCCTTTCCAAGCGAAAAGAGGAAAAATGAAAGTAATATGGACAAAGTTTTCCAAGGCCTTTCTTGTGCAGGACCGTTGGAAAATGTATTTCAAGGGCCTTGGTAATACGTTGCTGATCGCGTTGATCGCAGGCTTGATCGGTATTGTGATCGGCGTGACGATGGCAATGATCAACTATATCAACAAAAAGACAGGAAAGCTGAAGATCGCATCTAAGATCTGCAATCTTTATATCACCGTCGTGCGCGGAACGCCGGTGGTGCTGCAGCTTATGATCCTGTATTTTGTCGTGTTCTCCTTTTGGGATAACGGCATTATGATCGGCGCCATTACCTTTGGTCTAAACTCGGGCGCTTACGTGGCTGAGATCGCGCGTGCCGGCTTTGAAAGCGTGGATGACGGACAAATGGAGGCGGGGCGCTCGCTTGGCCTTTCCACTTGGCAAACGATGCGGCTGATCATCATTCCGCAGGCACTGCGCAATTGCTTGCCCCCCTTGTTCAACGAGTTTATTATGCTTGTTAAGGAAACGGCGATCGTTGGCTACGTCGGTATTTACGATCTTGGAAAGATCCCGGGTCTTATTCAGTCGCGCACTTTTGATTATCTGTTCCCATTGCTGATCGCGGCGGTGCTGTATCTGATCGTGGTGCTGGCGCTGACTAAGATCATGCACGTGATCGAAAAGCATTTGGCCAAGAGCGATCGTAATCACGGAGGTGCAACAAATGGAAAATAAAAATATGACGGATGCCCCCCTGATCTGTGTACAGGGGCTTTCCAAGCATTTTGGAGAGCTGGAGGTCTTAAGATCTGTGTCGGTGGATATCTATCCCGGCGAGCGCGTGGTCATTATGGGTGCCTCCGGTTCGGGAAAAAGCACGCTGCTGCGCTGCCTCAACTGCTTAGAGGATCCCACCGACGGTGCCGTGATCTTTGACGGTGAAAATATTGCCGATCCCAAGGTCAACATTGACGTGCATCGGCAAAAAATGGGTATGGTGTTTCAGCAATTTAACCTCTTTAACAATAAGACCGTGCTACAAAACATTATGCTTGCCCCGGTCACGCTTCGCAAAAAAAGATTGGCTCAGGCCAAGCGCCGCGCTCTGTTTGGAAAGGGTGAAAAGCCAACCGTGACCAAGGAGCAGATCCTGAGCGAGGAGCGCGAAAAGGCGATGCGCCTTTTAGAGCGCATCGGTCTTGCAGACAAGGCCAATGCATACCCCTCCACGCTGTCGGGCGGACAAAAGCAGCGCATTGCCATCGTGCGCGCGCTTGCGATGAACCCCAAGGTCATGCTGTTTGACGAGCCTACTTCGGCTCTTGATCCCGAGATGGTGGGCGAGGTGCTGGATCTGATGCGTGAGCTTGCCAACGAGGGTATGACGATGGTCATCGTGACGCACGAGATGGGCTTTGCCCGCGAGGTGGCCTCTCGCGTGCTGTTTATGGATGGCGGCGTGATCGCCGAAGAGGGCACACCCAAGGAGATCTTTGAAAACCCCAAGTGCGAGAGATTGCAAAGCTTTTTGGCCAAGGTGCTTTAAACGCTTGTTTGGCGATACGGTACGCAAAAATGCGTACCGTATCGCTTTTTTTGTGACATTTTTGCGCGTGGATGGCTTGTTTTCACACTTTTGCATATACTGTTAAGCAGATCACATCTTGCTGATAAGGAGTGTGTATAATGGGCAAATATTTTGGAACGGACGGCTTTCGCGGGAGGGTCGGAGAGGTCTTGACGTCTGCACACGCATTTTCGATCGGGCGCTTTTTGGGGGCAAGGCCGGGCAGGTCGGGCAGGGCGCGCATCACGATCGGGAAGGATACGCGGCATTCCTCCGGGGCCTTGGAGCTTGCGCTGGCGGCAGGAGTGACCGCCTCGGGCGGGGACGCATATCTGCTACAGGTCTTGCCAACGCCCGGTGTGGCATACGTCACGCGCACCGGGGATTTTGATTGTGGTGTGATGATCTCTGCAAGCCATAATCCTTATGCGGATAACGGCATCAAGCTGCTTGGGCGCGACGGTGAAAAGCTGGAACAGGAGGAGATCGCGGCGCTGGAGCGTTATCTGGAGGAGAAGGCTGAACGATTCCCCTTTGCCGTGGATGACGCAGTGGGGGTTACGGTGGATCATAGCGCCGTGCGGGCGGACTATATATCCCACCTGTGCGGGCAATTTGATCAAAGCGCCAAGGGGCTGCGTATCGGGCTGGATCCTGCCAACGGCAGCGCAAGCCGCTTAGCGGCGGAGGTCTTTGCAACCACGGGGGCCGAGATCTGCAGCATCCACGACTGCCCCAATGGCAAAAATATCAATTTGCAGTGTGGCTCTACACATATAGCGGCGCTGCAGCGCCTTGTGCGCGAGCGTGCGCTTGACGTTGGCTTTGCCTTTGATGGGGATGCCGATCGTTGCATTGCCGTAGACGAGCGTGGCGAGGTGGTGGATGGAGACGGCATACTGTACGTGATGGCTGCGGCTATGAAAGAAAGGCGGCAGCTAAACAGAGATACCGTGGTGACCACGGTGATGTCAAATCTCGGTTTGCAACGGGCGTTGGAAAGCTTGGGCATTGCTTGCGAGCAAACGGCGGTCGGTGACAGATACGTGTGGGAGTGTATGCGCGCGGGCGGCTACACCTTGGGGGGTGAGCAATCGGGGCACGTTATCCTTGGCCGGCTTGCTCCAACGGGCGATGGCGTGCAGACCGCCTTACAGCTTTTACGACGGATGTGCGAAACAAGAAAACCGCTGTCGGTCTTGACGGCGGGGCTTTGCCGCTATCCGCAAATGCTGAAGAGCGTGCGGGTAACGGATAAGACGGCCGCCATATCGGATGCGTCGGTGCGCGCGGCCGTTCATGCGGCGGCCGCGCAGCTTGGTGCCGAGGGGCGCATTTTGCTGCGTGCCAGCGGCACCGAGCCGGTGGTACGCGTCATGGTAGAGGCGGCCTCGCCGCTGCTTTGCAGGCAGTGTGCCGACAGGGTGACCGCTGCGCTGCGCAAGGGGGGATATCTGCTGTGAGATACTGCGTAGAGACTGCCGCGCTTTTTGACTTTTCTCATACCGTTGCGGGGGATTTTTTACAAGAATGCCGTTTTCCGTGGCAGGCGATCCCCCGGATCGGCGCGTGGATACAGGCCATAGGCCCAAGGCTGGGTGACCGTTATGAACGTGTCGACGCGTCGGTCTGGATCGCCAAAAGCGCCGTGATCGCGCCCTCGGCCGCGATCTGCGGCCCTTGCATTATTGGCGAGGAAAGCGAGGTGCGCCATTGCGCTTTTATACGTGGCAATGCGCTGGTGGGGGACGGTGCCGTTGTAGGCAATTCTACCGAGCTGAAAAACGTGATCCTGTTTGACGGCGTGCAGGTGCCTCACTTCAATTACGTGGGGGATTCTATCCTTGGGTACAAAGCACATCTTGGCGCAGGTGTCATCGCCTCAAATCTCAGGGCGGATAAGGCGCCTGTCGCCGTACAGGCAGGGGACGTGCGTATAGAAACGGGCTTAAAAAAGCTGGGAGCTATGGTGGGTGACAGCGCTGAGGTGGGGTGCGGCTGCGTGCTGAATCCCGGTACGGTGATCGGCCCCGAAAGCCATATATATCCCCTTGTTTGCGTGCGTGGTGCCGTCCCCTCGAATTGTATTTGCAAGGCGGCGGGAGCGTTTGTTGAAAAACGTCAAAAATGTTGAAAAAAGTTGGCTTTTTTCTACGATATTTTTTTAACAAACCCGTTGACATCCGGCCCAAAAAAATATATACTATATATGTATTGTTATATTAAAGTAAGCGGCGAGGAGATGGAGAGAAGATGAAGGTATTGTTAACGGGCGGAGCCGGTTATATCGGCAGCCATACCATTGTAGAGATGTACGAGGCAGGACACGAGGTTGTTGTGGTGGATAACCTTATCAATGCTTCTGCCAATGTTATGGAGCGCGTAGAGGAGATCACCGGCAAAAAGGATATCCCCTTTTACGTGGCAGACGTGGCAGACGAGGCGGCTATGGATCGCATTTTCAGCGAGCATAAGATCGACGCCGTCGTGCATTTTGCGGGCCTTAAGGCTGTGGGCGAGTCTGTGCGTAAGCCCCTTGAATATTACGAAAACAATATCGGATCTACCCTGACCCTGTTGCGCTCTATGCAAAAGGCCGGTGTAAAAAAGCTGATCTTCAGCTCCTCCGCAACGGTTTACGGCACGCCCGAGCGTTGCCCTATTACCGAGGATATGCATACCGGTGATTGCTCTAACCCCTATGGCTGGACCAAGTTTATGATCGAGCAGATCTTAAAGGACTTCAGCCGCGCAAATCCCGATTGGCAGATCATCCTGCTGCGCTACTTCAACCCCGTTGGCGCACACAAGAGCGGTCGCATTGGCGAAAGCCCCCGCGGCATTCCCAACAACCTGATGCCCTACATCACGCAGGTTGCGGTTGGCAAGCGATCCGAGTTGTCGGTCTACGGCAACGATTACCCCACTCCCGATGGCACCGGCGTGCGCGACTATATCCACGTGGTGGATCTGGCACGCGGTCACGTAGCCGCCCTTGGTTACGATCAAACCGGCATCGGTATCTTCAATCTGGGTACCGGCGTTGGCTACAGCGTGCTGGATATGGTGCATGCCTTCAGCAGTGTTAACAACGTTCCCGTTCCCTACCGCATTACCGAGCGCCGCCCCGGCGACATTGCTATTTGTTATGCAGATTCTGCCAAGGCAAGAGCAGAGCTTGGCTGGCAGGCTGAATTTGGCCTTGACGAGATGGTGCGTGACTCCTGGAATTGGCAGTCCAACAACCCCAACGGCTACGAGGAATAAATATAAAAGCAACGCGGCGTGATACAGCACGCCGCGTTGCTTTTTAAAATAAAATAGCCACAATATACAAGAATCAAAGCCGTCATTTTATGAAAAATGTCCCTTGCAAAACTTTTTTGTTTGTGGTAGAATAACAGTAACGCCGCGGGATCGTTGCCGTGCTTTCACGACACCGTCTCGCCATTTTTATAACAGATCAGACAGCAAGGAGGGCATTGTAGTATGTTTGCGATCGGAGAATACATCGTGTATGGCATCAACGGGATCTGCCGCGTAGACGCTATCGGCCCGTCTCCCTACGATCCGGGCGACCCCCGTACCTACTATCTCTTGGTCCCCGTCAACAATCCCATGGGATCTACCATCTATACCCCTGTGGATAACGATCGTGTTCCTATGCGCGCATTGATGACTGAGGTGGACGTTGCGGCGCTGATGCATGAGCTTTCGCAAATCAAGCCGCTGTCCGTCCCTGCAGAAAAGCAGAGGAGAGAGATCTATCGCACGGTGATCGCTACGCTGCGCCCGGAGGGGTACGTGCAGGTGATCAAGACCGTGCGCCGTCGTCGCGTTGAGCTTTCCGCCGCACACAAGCACGTGCCTATGACCGATCTGGAATATGAGCGACTGGCCCGACACCTGCTGTGTGATGAGATCGCCCGTGTGATGGGAGAGACCGAGGCTGAGGTCGAGGCAAAGCTGACAGAGCGTCTTTCTGCGTGTGAAGCATAAAGAAAAGCCGATTTCTGCGGAAATCGGCTTTTTTGCTTGTAAAGTATTGCTTTTTGTGATATGATAAAGGTATCAAAATAAGGAGCTTTTGTAATGGAAACTGCAAAAAAAGGTCGCCTTGGCGGCAAACTTTGGTGTTCGATCGTCTTTTTGGGATTGATCGGGCAGGTTGCTTGGGTGGTGGAGAATATGTACTTTGCCACACTCTCGCAGGATATTTTTTCTAATTCGGGCAGACAGGATCTTTCCTATATCGTCACCACGCTGATGGTGATCTTTTCTGCCGTTACTGCAACCGTTACCACCGTGGTGGCGGGTGGCTTTTGCGATCGTCTTGGCAAGCGCCGCCCCTTTATCGCTTATGGCTATATGCTGTGGGGCGTGACCATTATGGCCTTTGGCTTTATCCCTATGCGTGCCGAGGGGAAAATGATCGCCGTTGTTGCCACGCTTTTGGTGGTGTTTGATTGCCTGATGACCATGTGCGGCTCCACCGCCAACGATGCCGCCTTTCATGCGTGGGTCACCGACGTGACCACGCCCCAAAATCGCGGAAGGGTGGATGCGGTGCTGTCTATGCTTCCTGTGTTTGCCGTGGTCATCATTTTCATCGGCCTTGGCTCGCTTTACAGTGCCGAGAATCAAAGCAACCTCCTGTTTTTTGCGGTGCTTGGCGTGATACCCCTGCTGGGGGGCTTGCTGGCACGCTTTGCTGTAAAGGATGCGGATGCGGTGCAAAAAAGCGCTGTTGATCGCGGCGATCTTTTTTATGGCTTTCGGCCCTCGGTGATCCGCCGGAACAAGATGATGTACGTCTGTCTGGCGGCCGCTTGCGTGGTGGGCATCTCGCAGCAGACCTTTTTCTCTTACCTGATCAATTTTGTTATCCGCACGCTGGGCTATGGTGATGGGTTTGTCATTCCCATGGCCGTGATCATTGTGGGTGCTGCGATCTTTACAGGTGTGTGTGGCGTGCTGTTTGATCGTTTGGGCCGCAAGCATTTCTATTTCCCGTTGCTCTTGCTGGTGGTGCTTGGTACGCTTTCGATGTATCTTTTAAAATTTGTTTCGGGAGCACTTGGAGGCGTGATGCTGTATGTGGGCGGTGTGCTGATGATGGGTGCCATTTTGTCGCTGACGGGGGCGCTGACTGCCGCTTTTCGAGATCAGATCCCGTCGGGCTATGAGGGGCGCTTTCAGGGCGTGCGGATGTGCTTTGTGGTGTTGATCCCCATGATCGTCGGCCCCATCATTTCGCTGATCATCGGTCTTGATGCTATGGGTCTCAACGGCGCCGAGTTTGCCCCCACGTATGAGATATTTTTTGCGGCCTCGATCGTGGCGGTGCTTGCCGCCGTGCCCCTGTTCTTCCTGCGCCGCGCAGAGAAAAAATAATTGCTGTAAAAAAAGGATTGGGGCGCAGCTCCCAGGGGGTTTTTGTTAAAGGGGCAGCTTGCCAAGCCGTTTGATCTGCGTCAGGGTGGCGCAGACCGCCTCGGCCATAAAGTAAAATCCAAGATCGTTGGGGTGCAGGGCATCCACCGTACAGCCGTCGTTGGGAAGCAGGCGCTCTCCGTCGATAAAATACACGTTTTCGTCGCCCTTTGCAAGGGCTTCCATAAAGGTGTTCATCACCACTGCGCGGCGCTCCTTGCTGTGCTTGGTGCCGGCAAGCGGCTTTTGATAGGCGTAAAAATCCGGGCGAGAGAGCATAATGTAAGGGATGTTGGGGTGTTTTTCGCGGATGGCGCGATAAAGCTTGGCATGGGTCTGCGCCAGATAGGCGGGGTCGGGGGCATTATGGTCGTAATCAGAAACGAACACAGCCATATCAAGGCCTGCCATATAGTCAAGGATGGCGTCCTCTGCCTTGCCGCTGCCCGAAAAGCCCAAATTGCGGTGATCCATTCCAAATCGCCGTGCCACCTGTGCGGTATAAGCCGTGCCGGGGCGAGAGGCGCAAGCGCCTTGCGTGATGGAGGAGCCGTAAAATACGATGGGCGATTTGGAGCGGTAAGGGACACCGGCCTCAAGGCGAGAATCCTTGGCAACGCCCACGTAAAGGGCGGACACGTTGGTATACAGCGGAAAATTGATGGTAAACGCGCGCATTCCGGGTACACCGTCCAAAGCAAGCTTCGCGGTGTAGCCGCCCTGCGGATCGGCAGGGGGGACAAAGGTGCCCACGTAAAAGCTGTCGGAGCCATCGGGGGCGTCGGCATACAGGTCAAAGCCGCAGGAGGCGGTGGTGGGCATTTTGATGGAGGCGCTGACGTTGGGCAGCACCGCCTTGATCACCACGTAAGGGGAATCGGTGGAAAAGCGTACGCGCCCGCCTGCGGTATTGGTGTGCAGCATGACCACGCCGCTGTTGCATTGCTCGGCAACGCTTGTGGGGATGCGCTTGAAGATGGGCTCGGTCAGCGGATCGCAAAATCCATAAAGCTGAAAGGGGGGCTTGCGCACGTCAAATAGCTCAAGATCGGGCGCGTTTACAGCCTCGGCCACCATATTGCGGTCGGCGGCGCCAATATCAAAAGTAGCCATAAGTCTCCTTTGCGTTTAAAGCTTGCCGTCGCGCAAAGCGCGGTTCAAAACAGCATAAACAGCCTCGGCCATTTTAGAAAAGCCGAGATCGTTGGGGTGGCATCCGTCCACCGTACAGCAGTCCTCAAAGGGGCCGCGGAAGATCGAGCCACCGTCAATGTAATACACGTTTTTGTCGCCCTTGGCAATGGCGTAGTGATAGGTGTCAACAATGACCTCGCGGCGCTTGATGCTGTCGGCTTCATTGGGGAAATAGTCGGGGCGTGAGATCATCACGTAGGGGATCGTGGGATGCTTTTCGCGGATACGGTCATACATTTTTTGGTTGGTGGCGCGCAAATACTCGACGTTTGGGGCATTGTGGTCGTAGTCGGCTACAAATGCGGACATCGTCATATTTGCCATATAGTCCACCATCGTGTCCTCGGCCTTGCCGCTGCCCGAAAAGCCCAGATTGACAAAGTCGATCTGCAATGCTCTGGAGACCATAGCCTGATAGGCGTTGCCGGGACGGGAGGCGCATCCGCCTTGGGTAATGGAGGAGCCGTAGTAAACAACGGGCGGTATATCGCGGTAAGGTGCGCCTGCACCCAGCCGAGAGCCCTCTGCCACGCCAACGTACAGCTCGTTCAAGCGGTTATAAAGCGGAAAGTTGATGGTGACGTAGTGGGTGCCGCCCTCAAGGAAGGTCAGCTTGCTTTCGTACCCATCCTTGATATCTGCGGGGGGCACAAAGGTTCTGTAATACAAGCTTTCTCTGCCGTCGGGCGAGTCGATATACAGGTCAAAGCCGGTGGTGCCGGTCATTGGCATATGGTGAAAGCGGGTGATCTTTGGCATCACGCATTTGATGACCACGTAAGGGGAATTGGTAGAAAAACGCACGCGGCCGCCTGCGGTATGGCGGTGCAGACCGTCGGCCACCTCCTTGCTTACGGTTTCGGCCACCTCGGTGGGCATACGCTTGAAGACGGGTTCTGTGGTGGGGTTGTAAAGACCGTAGATCTGAAAGGGGGGCTTTCGCACGTCGTAAAGCTTCAGGTCGGGGGCATTGACCTTGGAGGCGACCGCCAGATTTTTGTCAACGCTTGCAATATCAAAATCAGCCATTGGACATTCTCCTTATTTTTCCATGATCGCCTTGATGGCGGCGATGCAGGCGGCGCGATAGCCGTTTTCCTCCAGTGCGGCAACGCCCTTGATGGTAGAGCCGCCGGGCGAGCAGACCATATCCTTCAGCACACCGGGGTGCAGACCCGTTTGCTGCTGGAGCTTGGCAGAGCCAAGCACGGTCTCGCTGACCATAGCCTGCGCCAGATCGCGGGGGATGCCGTAAAGCACGGCCGCATCGGCAAAGGCCTCCAGCAAGAGATCCACAAAGGCAGGGCCGCAGCCGCTGACCGCGCCGCCAATGCCCATCAGGCGAGAGGGCAGGGAATGCACGTAGCCGATGGCAGAGAACAACGCCTTGATCTCGGCAAGCTCGTCAGCGGTAAGAGTGGTCGTTTCTTCAAACAGGAACACGCCCTCCCCCACCATAGCGGGGGTGTTGGGCATAATAAACTGCACGCGCACGTCGGCGGGCAGGATGGCACGGTATTTGGCGTGATCAAAGCCAAGGGCAATGGAAAGCAGCGCCTTGCCCGAGAGCGCCTCGGCGATCTCGGCCACAGCCCCCTCGACCTGATGGGGCTTACAGGCGATCAACACCGTGTCGGCAGCCCGTACGGCCTCGATGGCGGTGGCGGCGGCAGAAAAGCCGAGCTCGGCAGCCTTCTGCTTTAGCATATCCTGATAAGGGTCAAAGGCAATGATGTCGGTGGCGCTGAGCCGTCCCGAGGAAACAAAGCCACGCGCCAGTGCCGTGGCCATATTGCCCATACCGATAAATGCAAGCTTCATAAAGGGAACCTCTCTTTGCTACAGATTAATTTTATTATACCGCCCCGCAAAGGTGATGTCAAGATTTTACGGATAATTCATGGGTCGTAAAAAAGAAAAAGGCCGAGCATTCGCTCAGCCTTTTTCTATTTCTCGTCTTACGCGCGGTTGATTTTACCGGAACGCAGGCAACGAGAGCAAACCGCCACGGTGGTGGGGGTACCGTCAACAATAGCCTTTACCTTGCGGATGTTGGGCTTCCAAGAACGGTTGGTCTTGCGGTGAGAGTGGGACACGTTCTGACCGAACACAACGCCCTTGCCGCATACACTGCACTTTGCCATATCTACACCTCCTGTCGCACCCGATGGTGCTCGTCGTTAAGATCAAAGTTTTCAATAACATCACATATTATAGCACATCCTCTTTTAAAATGCAAGAGGTTTTTGAAAATTTTTCGGGGAAATTTGCGTTTCGGTATTATTGCAATACGCCAAGCAGCCTTGCGCCCTCGATCTCTGTGAATTTTACCGTGCGTATTTCAGAGTGAAGCGCCGCGGGAGAGGGAACGGCCACCTCCAAAAAGCTGTCAGTGTGACCGATGGCAAGACCGTTTTCAAAGGTCTCAAACAGCACCTCGCACACAGGGCGGCGTTTCAGCGCACGCGCAAGACGGCCGCGCCGCAGCTCGGCACCAAGGGCGATCAGGGCAGCGGAGCGCTGCTTTTTGACCGCCGTTGGAATCTGGTCTTTCCTCTCGGCGGCAAGGGTGCCCTTGCGCTTGGAGTAGGCAAAAACGTGCATTTGCAAAAAGTCCGCCGCGCGGGCAAAGGACATCGTCTCTTCAAAATCTGCGTCGGTCTCACCGGGAAAGCCCACGATAAAATCGGTGGTCAGCTCCAAATGGGGGAAGGCGGCGCGCAAGCGCTCGATGCCGGCGAGCGCCATGTCGCGGTTGTATTTGCGCTTCATGGCCGCCAGCACCGCCGAGGCGCCGCTTTGCATCGAGATGTGAAAGTGCGGGGTCAGCGATCTCAGCTTCGCAATGCGGTCAACAAAGCTTTGCTTCATCAGCGAGGGGTCAAGCGAGCCAAGCCGCACGCGGCCGATGCCCTCGATCCCGTCCACGGCCTCCAGCAGGTCGGCAAGATCAACACCGTCAAGATCCCGCCCCCAGGAGGCGGTCTCAATGCCGGTCAGCACCACCTCGCGGCAGCCGCCCGCCACAAGACCCTTGACCTCGGCCACCACGTCGGCAAGCGGCTTGGAGCGCACGTGGCCGCGCGCGCCGGGAATTGCGCAATACGTACAGCGATTTTCGCAACCGTCCTCGATCTTTACATACGCGCGGGTGCGCTCAAAGCGGGTGATGGTCATGGGCTCAAAGGGGGCGGTCATCACGTTGCCAACGGCAATTTCGGGTGCGGCCTTGCGCCCGTTTTCAAGCAGCTCAACCGCCTTTTTTACCACCGATATCTTGTCGGTGTTGCCGCAAACGTAGTCTACGCCTTCAATGGCGGCCACAGCCTTGGGGTCAGCCTGTGCAAAGCAGCCGGTGACCAAAATGATCGCATTGGGGTTTTTGGTGTGCACACGGCGCGCAAGCTGCCCCGCCTTGCGGTCGGATTCTGCAGTGACGGTGCAGGAATTGATCACGTAGACGTCGCACACGGCTTCCGGGCCGCAAAGCGTAAAGCCTGCGCGCTCAAAGGCCTCGGCGATGGCCTCGCTTTCATATTGATTGACCTTACACCCTTGTGTGAGCAGGGCAACGGTTGGCTTTGACATAAAGACCTCTCAAAATTGATATTCTGCCTATATTTTACCACGGTTTGCGCGGTCGGTCAACCGCGTGCGTGAAAGTTTTGCGAATTTTTTGCTTGCTTACTTGAAATAAGACGTAAAATAGAGTATAATTTGATTATATCATCAAAGGGAGAACGGCGTATGCGCAAGCTCATCATCGGCAAAAACGACGCAGGACAGCGTCTGGATAAATTTATCACCAAGGCTGTAAAGGGCCTGCCTATGTCATTGCTGTACAAGGATATCCGCACCAAAAAGATCAAGGTCAACGGTGCAAGAGCCAAGGAAAATCAGATCCTTGCCGAGGGTGACGAGATCAGCCTGTTTATCCGTGACGAGTTTTTTGACGTGCCCGAAAAAGATGATAACGCCCTGGCCAATATCAAGCCCAAGCTTTCGATCGTGTATGAGGATGAGAACGTCCTGCTGCTGAACAAGCGCCCCGGTGTGCTTGTCCACGAGGATGTGGCGGGCGGCGAGAATACGCTGATCCTGCACGTAAAGGCTTATCTTTACGGAAAAGGGGAATACGACCCCGCAGCCGAGCAATCCTTTGCCCCCGCGCTGTGCAACCGCATCGACCGCAATACGGGCGGCATCGTCATCGCCGCCAAAAATGCCGAGGCACTTCGTATTATGAACGAAAAGATCCGCGATAACGAGATCAGCAAGTTTTATCTTTGTGCCGTCAAGGGCAAGCTGCCAAAGCGCCGTGACGAGCTGCGGGGCTACCTGCGCAAGGACAGTGCCACCAATATGGTTACCGTTTCAGATCGCCCCTTCCGCGATGCTAAGACCATCATTACCCGCTATGAGGTGCTGGCCGAGAAAAACGGCAACTCGCTCTTAGAGGTGGATCTTGTGACCGGGCGGACCCATCAGATCCGCGCCCATATGGCGCACATCGGGCATCCGCTGCTTGGAGACGGCAAGTACGGCATCAACCGCGGCGAGCGCACCAAGGGCTATAAGCATCAGGCGCTGTATGCCGTGCGGCTGCGCTTTGATTTTAAGGACGATAGCGGCGCCCTTGGATATCTGCGCGGCAGGGAATTCTCGATCGATGAGAGCGAGGTCTGGTTCTTAAAGGATTTCAGCTAAAACTCACCCCGTTTTGGGGGTAATTTGTAAAAAAGGAGGGAGAAAACGTGAAAAAACGCTTTGATCTTTCGCAAAAGCGTTGGCTTTTGCTGTTGCCGCTTGGCGGCGTGCTGTCGGCAATCAGCCTGATCCTTCCTGCAATCGGCTTTTTGCAGTGGGTCGCTATGATCCCCGCCCTTTTGTATCTGTTTTGGCGCATCGGGCAGGGAAAAACGCGCTTGCGCCGCCTGTACGGGCTTGGTTTTTTGTATTTCTATCCCTTTTATCTTGTCAACTGGCATTGGTTTATCGATCTTTACCCAATGGAGTTTGCGGGCATTTCCAAGGGGGCGGCCGTTTTGCTGATCGCCATTTGCTGGTTTGGTCTGTCGCTGCTGCAGACCCTGCTTTCCTCGCTGATGCTCCCTGTCGTAGGATTGCTGTACCGTTCTCGCGTTTTTCAAACGCGTGCCTATCTATTGCCGTTTTTATACGCATCTGCCTATACCGTGGCCGAGTGGGCGCAGACCCTTTCTTGGGCGGGCGTGCCGTGGGCGCGTCTTGCGCTGGGTCAGATAGAATGCGGCGTGATCTTTAACGCTGCGGCAATACTCGGCTCCTATTTCATTACGTTTTCGATCCTGGCCGTCAACGGTCTTTTGGCATACGCGCTTTTGCACGCCGACCGCATCAAGCTGGCGGCGCTTGGCGGCGCGGCGATCCTTGGGCTGAACGTTGGCATCGGTATTGTCGGCTATGCCACCGCACAGTCGGGCTTTGGCACCCCCGTCACCGTGGCCGCGATCCAAGCCAATATCGGCTCGCACGGAAAGTGGAGCGAAAAGGGGGATCCTTATGCCATTTACGAGGAGCACATTGCCGCAGCGGCACAGGCGGGCGCGGACGTTGTACTGCTGCCCGAGACCTTTATTCCGTCTACGGTAACCGAAAGCAGTGCGCTTGGCACTGCCATTTCAAAATGGGCCAAGCGCTATGAGGTCACGCTGATCTGCGGTGGCTTTCACCGTGAAAACGGCCTTCGTTATAACGGCCTGTTTACCGTGTATCCCAACGGCAAGCTGGCGGATGCCGTATATTTTAAGCAGCGCCCCGTGCCCTTTGGAGAATTTGTGCCAATGCGCGGCCTTGTCGAAACGCTGGTCCCCCCCTTGGCAGATATGAATATGCTTTCCTCTGATCTGACGCCCGGTGCGGACAGCGTCATTGTAGAAACTGCTTACGGAGCTATGGGCGGGTTGATCTGCTTTGATTCGATCTATGAAGATCTGACGCTGGATAACGTGCGTGATGGCGCAGAATGGATCTGCCTTTCCACCAACGATTCTTGGTTTTTAGATTCGGTCGGTGTTTATATGCATCACCGTCAGGCGCAGCTTCGCGCAGTGGAAAGCGGCCGCTATATCCTGCGCTCGGCCGATACCGGCATTTCCTCGGTGATCGCCCCGGACGGGGAGGTCGTAGAAATGCTGGAGCCCTTGGTCAAGGGCAACGTTGTTGCCACGCTTTGCCCGCGCCAAAGCCGTACGGCATATTCCTATATCGGTAACAGCCTTGTATATCTGCTGATCGCCGCTGAGATCGCCCTTGCTGCAGACGTTGTTGCTGTGGCGATTTTGAAAAGGCGCCGAAAGCAATAAAGAACTTAGCAAAAGCCCGTTGCAAATAAAACGCAGATCGTCAATCTGTCGTATTTTGAAAACACCAAGGAGGGCTTTGCATCGGTCGATGATCGCGCAATGTTCTCCCTGCCCGGGCTGAAGACCGAGAACCTCAAGATCGCCGAGGTCTACAAAAACGATCTGTATGCGATCTGCGACATTTTGTAGCTTGCCCATCACGGATACGGTGACGGCGCAAACGGAAATATCTTCGGGTAGGAGTTTAACCAGAAATTCTTTGCCCCCGGCATCGACAACCACGTTGCGGGCGAGTTTACGCTCATTCTGTGGGCGCTGCTGCGCTTGTATCCGTGGCGGTTGTGATCCTGCTTCGCAAAAAGAAAAAGACACAAAAAAGGTGATCTGCCTTTGGCGTGGCGATATAGCCAAGTCTAAGACTTGACTATATCTAAAAAAAGCACTCTGTTAAAACAGAGTGCTTTTTTCTTATAAATAATAGATCGTGCCCAAGTCAAAGATCTTTGACTTGGGCACGATCGGTATACCGTTATTAAAATTAGTCGGTAACGTAGGGCAGCAGAGCAACCTGACGAGCACGCTTGATAGCAGCGTTCAGCTCGCGCTGGTGCTTAGCGCATGCGCCGGAGATACGGCGGGGCAGGATCTTGCCGCGCTCGCTGATGAACTTGCGGAGCTTTGCGGTGTCCTTGTAATCGATGAACTCAACCTTGTCAGCGCAGAAGATGCAGATCTTCTTTCTCTTGCGGTTCATAGGACGTGCGGGACGCACGACGTTCTCGGTTCTATTATCCATAATGCCAAATTCCTCCTATAATATTGGGTGATCCGCTTAGAAGGGCAGATCGTCGTCGGCCTTCAGCTCCTCAAAGTTAGGAGCGCCAGCAGGGCTGGAGAAGGACGGAGCGGGAGCGGCGTAAGCGTCGGGGGTATAACCGCCGGCGGCGCCGGATTCGTTGCGGCTGTCAACAAACATAGCCTCGTCTACGACCACCTCGGTGGTGTAGCGCTTCTGGCCCTGCTGGTCCTGCCAGCTTCTGGTCTGGATCGAGCCGGTTACGCAAAGGGCGTGACCCTTTTTGAAATACTTGGAAATAAATTCCGCGGTTTGCCGCCAAGCAACAACACTGATAAAATCAGCTTGCTGACCACCTGCAGCGGCATCGGTGGAGCGGGACTGGAATCTACGGTTGACGGCCAGCGTAAAGGTGACAACGGAGATTCCGCTCGAGGTCTGCTTCAGTTCGGGGTCGGCGGTCAAACGGCCGCAGAGCACGACTTTGTTCAGGTTCAGACTAGACATACCAAACGCCTCCTGTTTCTTTCCGTGATCGTTGTCGATTACTCGGCGTCAGCGGCAGGAGCTTCCTCAGCTACAGGAGCCTCGGCAACTTCTTCTGCAACAGCTTCCTCGGCGGGGGCGGCAACAGCCTTTGCCACAGCCTCGTACTCCAGGCGCAGAACCATCGAACGCATAACGTTCTCATCAATGTTGTAGAGACGCTCCAGCTCAGCGGGGAACTCGGGCTCGGACTTAAAGGTTACTACAGTGTAGTAGCCCTCGGGCTTGTCGTTGATGAGGTATGCAAGACGGCGCTTGCCCCAATCGGCGACTTCCACGATCTCTGCGTTCTTCGCAATGATGTCGGTGAACTTAGCAACGGTAGCCTTTGCAGCCTCCTCGCCGTTTGCCACATCAACGATGAACATGGTTTCGTAAGAGTTGATTACCTTTTCCATATTTTACACCTCCCTATGGACTTAAGACCGCACACATGTAAGATTTTATATGCGGTAAGGAGACGGATCGCTCATATTTCGATCCGCATCACCGCATTATAATAGCACATTTTAAACCGAATGTCAAGTGCTTTTTCTATAAAAAAAGGGAATCTTTTTGTTTTTTGACCAAAATGTCACAAATGTTCACAATTTAATTTTTAAAAAGGGGTTGACAGCGCGGGCCGAGTGTGGTATACTCTGTAAAGGATTTTGCTTTACAGGCGGTGAGTTGATGTTTGAAAAAAATCTTTCATTGTCCTTTTTGCTGGATCAGTACGGCTCTGTGCTGGGCGAGCGACATCGGATGATGCTGGAGCTTTACTACAATCAAGATCTGTCACTTGCCGAGATCGCTGCCGAGGTCGGTATTTCTCGCCAGGGTGTGCGCGACAGCATCAAAAAGGCAGAAGAGGAGCTTCGGTTTCTCGAGCAGAATCTACACCTGCACGAAAAAGCCATGGCTGTGGCCAAGGCAGGCGAGACGTTGCTCGCTATGCCGCTTTCAAACGAGGCACGCACCGCGGTGCAGGCTTTGCTGACGGCGGCGGGAGTCACGCTCCCTCAATAATATAAAAAGGGGGGATTCCAATGTTTGAAAGCCTGAGTGAAAAGCTGGGAAAGGCGTTTAAGTTTTTCCGCAACAAGGGCAAATTGACCGAGGCTGACGTCAAGGCCGGCATGCGCGAGATCAAGCTGGCGCTGTTGGAGGCAGACGTAAACTTTAAGGTCGTCCGCGATTTCGTTAAAATGGTTTCCGAGCGTGCCGTTGGCGCCGAGGTGCTGGAATCTCTTGTTCCCGCGCAGCAGGTCGTCAAGATCGTCAACGAGGAAATGATCAAGCTGATGGGCGAGACCCAGGCAAAGCTGACCATTGCACCCAAGCCCCCCACAGTCGTGATGATGGTGGGTCTGCAGGGCGCGGGTAAGACCACCCACGCAGGCAAGCTTGCGGGGATGTATAAAAAGCAGGGTAAAAAGCCGCTTTTGGTGGCCTGTGACGTTTACCGTCCCGCCGCTATCAAGCAGCTGCAGATCCTTGGCGAAAAGCTGGATATTCCCGTGTTCACCTTGGGTGAAAAGGAAAAGCCGGTTAAGATCGCCAAAGAGGGTCTGAAATATGCCGAGAAGATGGGCTTTGACATGGTGTTTATTGACACTGCGGGTCGCTTGCACATCGACGAGGTGCTGATGGGCGAGCTCCGCGACATCAAAAAGGCCGTAGAGCCTACCGAGATCCTGCTGACTGTTGACGCTATGATCGGTCAGGACGCCGTTACCGTTGCAGAGCATTTCAACGGCGAGCTGGATGTGACCGGCGTCATTTTGACCAAGCTGGATGGCGATACCCGTGGCGGTGCGGCACTTTCTGTGCGACACGTTACCGGCAAGCCCATCAAGTTTATCGGCACCGGCGAAAAGGTCGATGCCATCGAGCCCTTTTATCCTGACCGTATGGCCAGCCGTATCCTTGGCATGGGAGACGTGCTGTCGCTGATCGAAAAGGCCGAGCAGGCCTTTGACGAAAAGCAGGCAAAAGAGCTTGAACGAAAGATCCGCGAGTCCACCTTTACTCTGGATGACTATCTGGATCAGATGCAGCAGCTCAAAAAAATGGGCAATATCGAGTCTTTGCTTGGTATGATGCCCGGCGTGAATACCAAAGCCTTGAAGGATGCCAAGATCGACGAGCGCCAGATGGCGCGGACCGAGGCTATCATCAAATCGATGACGATGAAGGAACGCGAAAAGCCCGAGATCATCGGGGCCTCTCGCAAGCAGCGCATTGCAAAGGGCAGCGGCACCTCGGTAGAGGAGGTCAACAAGCTTTTAAAGCAGTTTGACCAAATGCGCAAAATGATGAAGCAGATGGCCAACGGCGGCATGAAGCGCGGCCTGTTTGGCAAGGGCAAAATGAAGATGCCCTTTTAATCTCAAAAGCCGTATTGTCACAAAAACGGCTATACGTACCTTAGTTTTCCAAAAAAATATATAAAAATCAAGGAGAAATTTGAACCATGGTTAAGATCAGACTCACCAGAACCGGTAAGACCCATTCCGCTTGCTACCGCATCGTTGTAGCTGACCAGCGCAGCCCCCGCGACGGCCGCTTTATCGAGGAGATCGGCTTCTACAACCCCAACTCCAAGGAGCTGAAGGTTAACGCAGAGGCAGCTCAGAAGTGGATCGCCAACGGCGCTCAGCCCACCGAGACCACCAAGGCCCTGCTCAAGAAGGCCGGCGTTACTGCCTGATTTTTTAGGTGAACGAATATGGCCAATCTGAAGGACATCCTCTCCGACATTGCCAAGGCCATCGTGGATCATCCCGATGACGTGGTGGTGACCGAGGAGGAGAAGGGCGACGAGGTCACCCTGACCCTTGGCGTTCACGCCGACGATATGGGTATGGTCATCGGCCGTCACGGCAGAATCGCAAAGGCGATCCGCTCTGTGATGAAGTCGGTTGCCGGCACCTGCGGCAAAAAGGTCAACGTTGAGATCAAGGACTGACCGCAACATAAAAGGAAGGACCCCAATGCGGGGGGCCCCTTTTTCATTTTCC
>JAZQWJ010000008.1:0-13805 GCA_045632285.1 Eubacteriales bacterium
TGCGAGACCCCAAAATGCTATCGCATTTTGCTCGCAAAAACGCGCAATTTGTTGCACGTTTTTACTCGTTCGACTACGAAACATCACACCGTGATGTTTCTGCCGCTCAGGGTGACGCAGGAGTTTGGGCTTTGATTTTAAACTCCCCCACAAATCAAAATTTGAAGATATCACAATCTTGTAGGGGGACGTTTGCGAGCACCGCCGGGGGCGGATGAAGCGAGCAAAAAGGAGTGGCAGCCGTCGCAGAACGCAAGCAAAACGCTTTTTGCGCAGCGTGATGCGGTAACGGCAACAGGATCGGCTCAGTGGTCGCCCCTACAAAACGCCACGAAAACGGATTGTAAAATCCCCCCCGCCGCAGGCATATGCTCAATTACAAAACCACAGGCACGGGAGCGTTTATGGTCAGGCTGTCTGGGGTCACGTTGCAATCCAGCGCAAGGATCTGTACACCTGCCGCTGCTGCGGCGCGCAGGGCCTCTCCAAAGGCCTTGTGGGTGACGTCGTTGGGGGAAAAGCGATGCATCTCGCCCATTTGGATCACAAACAAGATATAGGCCTCATATCCTTTTTCAACGCAATCCACAAGCTCATGGATATGCTTGATGCCGCGCTCGGTGGGCGCATCCGGAAACCGCGCAACACCGTTTTCTTCTAAGGTCACGCCCTTAACCTCTAAATAGGCTTTTCGCGCGCCGTGCTGTAAGTAAAAGTCAAATCGGGAGTTGCCAAACGTCACCTCGCGGCGCACCGCAGCCCCCTTTGGAAAAAGGTTACCCGCTCGTAGCCACTCCTCGACTACGGCATTTGGCGCCTGTGCATCCATATTGATCAGCAAGGGCGACTTGCCCTCACGCTGTTTTTCAACCGCTACAAGATCAAAGGCGGTCTTGCGAGCGGGGTTATCCGAAGCTGAGAGGTAGACCTTGCATCCGGGCAGCAACAGCTCACGGCATCTCCCGGTATTTTTGACGTGTACGGTTTCTTCTTTTCCATCCACCAAAACCTTGGCGATAAAGCGATTTGGCCGCGAAACGAAGCTGCCGCACAGGATCTTTTCGTACCGCATCGCTTAAAACTCCTTTTGCAGGGCATCCAAAAGTGCTGTACAGCCTTCAGCAATATCGCGGTAGGCCACGTCAAAGCGATCGCTATACCACGGGTCGGCAACGTCGCCGCCGCGCCCGGTATAGTCCATCAGCCGACGGATCTTGTTTTCGGGGTCGCCGCCAAGGATGCGATGCATATTGCGGATATTGGCGCTATCCATCCCCACAAACAGGTCGTAATGCTGATAGTCAGAGCGTTTCAGCTGTACGGCGCGCTTGCCGTCGGGGCAGATGCCATGGCGCGCAAGCTCGGCGCGGGCGGGAGGATAAACGGGATTTCCCACCCCATTATAGCCGATCTCCTCGGTTGAAGTGGCAGACGAGGCAAAGGAAAGCTTGTTTTCAAGGCCACGCTCGGCGGCCATTTTACGGCAGACAAATTCTGCCATAGGACTGCGGCAAATATTACCGTGACAAACAAACATCACACGGATCATAAGGACTCCTTTCACGGAACGTATACAATGGATTTGCCCCGGGGGGAACGTGCCAAGGGGCCTTTTGGAAAAAGCGCCCCTTGGAACCCCCAAAACCTTTCAAAAAAGGAGCTTGCGCAGATGGAAAGTTCACTTAACCTTTTTTAAAAGTTTTCGCCCGCCTTTTTCAAAAGGCGGTGGGTGTGGGCGGCGCCCACGAAAAACAGCGTTTTCTTTTTGATAGCTTTTTCTTTTGCGCTTGCGATGTCAAAAGAAAAAGCGGCTTTGGATTTTTGCCGCACAATGCGGCGTGCGTTAGGGGAAAACTTTTGATAAAGTTTTCCCCTATGACCCCTTTCAAAACCTTTCAAAAAAGAAGCTTGCGCAGATGGAAAGTTCACTTAACCTTTTTTAAAAAGTTTTCGCCGCCTTTTTCGAAAGGCAGCGGGTGTGGGCGGTGAGGTATAGCCGCGCTGTCAAGGCCTGCGCTTTTTTACAAAAATGCCGCCCGATGGGCGGCATTTTTGTAAATTTTCAGGATACGTATCCCTGTTTTTGTTACAGCTCCTCTACCGAAACAACGCCCTCGATCTCCGAAAGCGCGGTCATCACGCGGTCGTGTGTCATTTTGCGAGGGAGGCTGAGGGAGAAGATCGCGCAAGGATTTTTTTGCGCGCCTGCGGATTTGGTGATCTGCAAATCCGACACGCCTACTCCGTGGCTACGCATATATTCGGTCATCTGCTCCAGCGCATCGTTCTCTTTATATTCAATGTAGAGATTGATGTCACGCGCGGTGGACATAATGAAATATTCCAGACGAGAAAGCACGACCTCGGCCAGCAGGACCAGCACAGTGGTGATCAGTGCCGCCTCGTAATATCCGGCACCAACGGCCAGACCCACGATGGCAGACGTCCAAAGCCCCGCAGCGGTGGTCAATCCCTTGACCTGACGGCGCTTGGTCACGATAATGGTGCCCGCACCGATAAAGCCGATACCCGCAATGACCTGCGCACCAAGACGCGCAAGATCGGTAAAGAGCTTCAGCTCCAGATAGATGTACTGGCTGACCAACGTTGTCATAGAGGCGCCAAGGCAGATCAGAATATGTGTACGGAAGCCCGCGGGGCGGCGCTTACGCTCACGCTCGATACCAATGACGCCGCCGCAGATGACGGCCAGCACCATACGGAACACAGCGCCCCACATATGAAATTCACCGTCGGTAAAACGGATCGCATCAATAAATGCTTGCATCAACGTCACCTCCTTACAGCTCTTCGATGGTACGGACGTTCTCTACCCCCGCAAGCAGCGTCAGCAGCGCGGTGTGAGACATCTTTTGGGGCAGACGTACCGAAAATACGGCGCTTGGCAGGGCTCCCGCCCCCTTGCTTTTGTGAATATCCACGTCAAAAATGCGAATATCCTGCGCCTTGATGGCCGAAATGATCTTGCCCACGTCGTCGATATGGGTGAATTCGACCAGCAGGTTCAGGTTGCGGGCATGCATCATGATAAAGCGCTGCAAGCGGCCAAGAAACACGATGGTGATGACGATCAGCGCGCAGCCGACCAATGCACCCTCTACAAAGCCTGCACCGATGCAAAGGCCCATACAGGCCGAGGCCCAAAGGCCCGCCGCAGTGGTCAAGCCCTTGACCTCTTGCTTGCCCGTGACGATGATGGTGCCGGCACCCAAAAAGCCGATGCCGTTGATGACCTGCGCACCAAGACGCGCCACGTCGGTCTGATTGGCCATTGCAAGCGGATCCCAATAGGCCTTGGTCATAACTGTGAGGTATTGGCTGATCAGCATAGCCAAGGAGGCACCGATACAGACCAGCATATGGGTGCGGAAGCCCGCAGGGCGGCGTTTGCGACCGCGCTCGATACCAATGATGCCGCCGCACACCGTTGCGACCGCAAGGCGGAACAGCGTGACCCACAGCACGTTATCGGCAGTCATATACTTTAAGGGTTCCAAAAAAGGAAGCATATTCTCTATCCTTTCTTATGTAATTGCCCACGTGGGGCAAGGAGATTATTTCAAGGGCTCTTCGTTGAGGTTGACAACAACGTCAAGCTCCGCGCTGTCGCGCAGGATCGTCAGTGTAACACCGTAGCCCGATTCGCGGCGGTTGACAGTATCGATCAGATCATCGATGCTGAGCACGCGCAAGCCGTCGGCCTTGATAATGATGTCGCCGTGCTTTAAGATGCCCATTGCACCGCCGTCGCTCTGTGCGGACACAACGCGCACACCCGACTCGGGCATTTGCAAATATCCTTCAGCCTCGCTCATTGAAATGTCAAAGGTGCCGTCGGCGTTTTCTTTATACCAATAGTCCTTTACAACAGAATGCCCCATAATACCAAGCAGCAGGCGCCCCTTGGCAATGGGATTGACACCGGTAAAGCTGCCCTTTGCAATGATCTCGTCTGCAATGGTCTTAACGCCGTTGATGGGCAGAGCAAAGCCCAGACCCTCGTAATACTCCTGGCTGTTGCCCATCAGCTTCATCACCACAACGCCGATGACCTCACCGTCCATATTGACAAGGGGGCCACCCGAGTTGCCGGGGTTGACGCTGGTGTCTGTTTGCAGCACGTACATCCGCTTGGTCACGTTGCCCTGGCTGTCACTGAAGGTCACGATGCGAGAGGATGCCGACACGCGCCCAAAGGTGGCAGTTCCCTGATAGCCAAGCTCGACAGGCGTGCCGATGGCGGCAACACTTTCGCCCACCAGAACCGCATTGGAATTGCCAAGCTTGACGGGGGTCAGCGGTTGAGAGGCCTCGATCTTAAGCACCGCCACGTCTGCCGCGGCGTTGCTGCCCACAATGGCAGCGTCATAAACCTTGTTATCGTGCAGCATCACCTGCACGTCGCCGCCGGCGGCGATCACGTGGTGATTGGTAATGATATAACCGTCAGCGCTGTAGATAAAGCCGGAGCCAAAGCCGCTGACAGAAGCGTTTTTTACAATGACCGTTACCGTGGAGGGCGTCATCAGATCCACCACCTCACCGGGGGTATAGGTGCCCACCACCGTGCCGTCCTCGCGGACGTAAACAGTACGGTCGTAATGAATATTTTCGGTGATCTGGCAGCCCTTGCCCGTTAGGATCGTGACAAGCAGCAGCAACACGCAGGCGCCCAGCACGGTGCCGAAGATCCCGAAAAAGAAGCCGATGCCATGCTTAGCGGGCGGTTCTCCCCAAAACGACACGGGGATGGTTGCGGGTGCTTCAGGCGGGGCAGCCTCCTCTTGTGTTGCGGCATCGGGCGCTTGCTCCGTTCCAACGGCGGAAGGCTCCTCGGCATCGGGGGTCCTCTGCACCTCGGTCACAGGGGGCTCCGATACAGGATCCCCGATCACAGGGGGGTGATCGGCGGCAGCGGGATGCACCTCGCCGTTCACGTTGTTTTCTTCAAAATTATTTTCCATATATGCTCCTGTGGTATCAATCCTGCTCTAACGGCAGGGTAAAGCTAAAGGCGCAGTATTCGCCCTGCTTGCTTTCTGCCCAGATCTCCTCTTGATGGGCATCGATGATGGTCTTGGCAATAAACATACCAAGGCCCGCGCCGCTTTTATCCAAGCCGCGGCTTTTGTCGCCCTTGTAAAATCTTTCAAACACATAGGGCAGATCTGCCTCGGCCATGCCCTCTCCCTCGTTATACACCCTGACCTTGAGCTTTTTGCCGTGGATGGCGGTTAAGGAAACAGAAAGCCTGCCCCCCTCGCGTGAAAACTTGACGGCGTTGTCGCAGATGTTATAAAGGATCTGATAGATGGCATCGTGATCGGCAATGGTGATCATGCGCTCCTCGTCACATTCAAAGGATATGTCAAGGCGCTTGGCTTCGATCTTATTTTCAAAGGAGATCAGGATGCGGCGTGCCATTTCGCAGATGTCGAAGGGCTGCTTATCAAACTTGCGGTCACCCGCCTGAATGCGGGAAATATCCAAAAGCGAGGTCACAAGGCGGGCAAGCCGCTGTACCTCTACGCGGATCAGGCCAAGGTAATATTCGTGCTTTTCGGGAGGGATCGCCCCTGACAAAATGTTATCGATAAAACCGGAGATGGTGGTCATTGGCGTGCGCAGATCGTGCGAAACGTTGGCCACGAAGGTGTTGCGCATCACCTCAAGGCGTGAAAGCGAATCTGCCATATTGTTAAAGGCCACCGCCAACTCGGCAACCTCGTCCCGCCCTTGCACGGGCACGCGGGCGTCAAAGTTTCCTGCGGCAAACTCCTTGGCAATGCGGCTCATCTCCTTCAACGGGCTACTGACGCGCTCGGTGATGATATAAACGGCGATCAGTGCCGCCAGCATGACCCAAAGCGACACCAGCAATATCGAGCGCACCATAACGGAAAGCAGGTCGTCCTGCGTGGCGGAGGCAGAGCAGATAAACACCGTTCCGCACACGTAATCGTCAACGGTCAGGATCGGGACAGCGGCATAGAGATACGGGTCCTCCAGCACCTGCTCCAGCTTGCCGATGACCGCCTTGGTCTTGGCATTGCTGACGCCGTGCATCACGTCGGCGGGGATCACCATACCAATGGGGATCAGCGCCCGCTCGGCAGAGATCAGCCTGACCACGTTGCCGCTGTTGTCTACCAACAGCACGGTCATATCGGACTCGCGGGAGATCAGCGCCCGCATCACGCGGTCCACGTCCTCCTCGGCAGCCGCGATCATCGCGGAAAAGTCCGCTGCAGCGTCGTTGGCGGTGTGGGATTGTAAAAATTCGGAAGCGCTTTCTGCCGTGGTAGAGAGCTGCGCCTCCTTTGACTCTTCGGCATAGCTGTTGATGATGCTGACGGTAACCGCGACCAGTATCACAAAGCTGATAACGATAATGACCATAAAGGTCAGCAAATATTTGGCAAATACGCTTTTAAACATATCGAGCTCCCCTTTTTGGCCAAGGCTCGGTCTTAAATTCAGAAGCCGCCGCAAGCCGACTTGCGGCGGCACCCGTTATTCGGAAATGTAGAATTTGTATCCAATGCCCCAAACGGTCTTGAGCGCCCATTTTTCAGAAACGCCCTCCAGCTTTTCGCGCAGGCGCTTGATATGCACGTCTACCGTGCGCGAGTCGCCCAAAAAGGCAAAATCCCATACATGCTCCAGCAGCTGCTCGCGGCTGAACACGCGATTGGGGTTGGAGGCAAGACAGTAGAGCAGCTGCAGCTCCTTGGGGGGGATATCCACCTTTTTGCCGCACAGCTTCAGCTCAAACTTTTCTTGGCTGATCTCAAAATTCTCGTACTTGATCACGTCGCTGCTATCCTGATGGAGATGCGACTGATAGCGGCGCAGGACCGCCTTGATACGCGCGGAAAGCTCCTTGAGGTCGAAGGGCTTGACCACAAAATCATCGGCACCCATTTCAAGGTTTAGTACCTTGTCAAACACCTCACCCTTGGCAGTGACCATGATCACGGGCTTAGAGGATTCCTTGCGGATCTCTGCCAAGACCTGCTGGCCGTCCATTTTAGGCAGCATGATATCCAGCAAAACGAAATCGGGATTGGAAGCGCGGAACAGGGAAAGGCCCTCTACGCCGTCACCCGCTGTTAAGACCTCGCACCCCTCTTTTTCAAAGTGCGTTTTCAGTATGTCGCAAATATTGGGGTCGTCATCCACGACCAAAAGCTTTGTTCCTACCATTTGGAGCCTCCTTGCTTTTCTTTCGTTCTATTTTTGCAGATCAATTTGTTCGGTATGTGACAAAACGTTGAATTTTCCGCTTTTTTCAAAAATCCGAAACGTGTTTGTGCATTCTTTGTTTATTATAACATAGATTTTACAATTTGAAAAGTGTTTTTTGAAAAATATATTATTTATTTTATGTTTTTGAAAGAATTTTTGTATTCCTATTGAAAAAAAACGGGTTTTGCGGTATAATAAAACGATCGCAATGCTGACATAAGGAGATTTTTCATGAAACTTGGTATCGTAGGCTTGCCCAACGTGGGCAAAAGCACACTGTTTAATGCACTGACCAATGCAGGCGCAGAATCCGCAAACTATCCCTTCTGCACCATCGAGCCCAACGTGGGCGTAGTGGCAGTGCCCGACACCCGTATGGACTTTTTGGCAGAGATGTACGCCCCCGAAAAATACACCCCCGCCGTGATCGAGTTCGTTGATATTGCGGGGCTTGTACGCGGCGCCTCTAAGGGCGAGGGCCTTGGCAACAAGTTCCTCTCTCACATCCGCGAGGTGGACGCCATCATCCACGTGGTGCGCTGCTTTAACGACGACAATATCATCCACGTAGACGGCGGCGTAGACCCCATGCGCGACGTAGAGACCATCAATATGGAGCTGATCTTCTCTGATATGGAGATGGTAGAGCGCCGCATCGACCGCGTGAAAAAGGCTATGAAGGGCGACAAGACTCTGGCCTCTGAGCTGGCTCTTTTCGAGCGCATCTACAAAGCCCTTGCCGACGGCTTTACCGCACGCACGGTAGAGCTTTCTGACGACGAGCGCGCTATGCTGTACGACACGCCTCTTTTGACCATGAAGCCCGTTATCTACGTGGCCAACGTCAGCGAGGACGAGGCAGGCGAGGAGCCCACCGACAACCCCCATTACGTTAAGCTGAAGGAGTTCGCTGCCAGCGAGCGCGCCGAGGTCCTGCCCGTTTGCGCACAGATCGAGGCCGAGATCGCAGAGCTTTCCGGCGAAGAAAAGCAGGCGTTTTTGGAGGATCTGGGCATTGCCGAAAGCGGCCTTGACCGCCTGATCAAGGCAAGCTATTCTCTGCTGGGCTTGATCAGCTACCTGACCGCCGGCCCCAAGGAGGTGCGCGCGTGGACCATCACCCGCGGCACCAAGGCTCCCGGCGCCGCCGGCAAGATCCACAGCGATTTCGAGCGCGGCTTTATCCGCGCCGAGGTGGTCAGCTTTGCGGATCTTGAGCGCCTTGGCACGATGAACGCCGTTAAGGAGGCAGGTCTGCTGCGCTCCGAGGGCAAGGAATACGTCATGCAGGATGGCGACATCGTCGTCTTCCGCTTTAACGTCTGATGCGCGCCCGCAAGAAAAAGCACGGTGCCGAGCGCATTGCCGCCTGCGCCCACCTGCTGATTGAGGACCCCGCCATCCTGAAGGATGACCCCAAAGCCCCCTTTGCCGACAAGGATAAGCCCCTGCACCTGGAGATCGGCTGCGGCAAGGGCAACTTTGCCTGCGGCATGGCCGCACAGCACCAAGACGTCAACTTTATTGCGATGGAGTGCGTATCCGACGTGGCCTGCACCGCACTGGAAAAGGCGGATGCCTGCAAGGATACCCGCCCCGACAATCTGCGCTTTCTCATCGGCAATGCCGAAAATCTGACCGAGTGGTTCCCCGCTCACAGCGTGGATCGCCTGTACCTGAATTTCAGCGATCCCTGGCCCAAGGCACGTCACGCCAAGCGGCGCCTCACGTACCGCGCATTTTTGGAAAAGTACCAAACGGTACTGAAAAAAGGGGGTACGCTCCGCTTTAAAACCGACAACGTGGGGCTTTTTGACTTTTCGCTTGAGGAGTTTGCCGCCATGGGACTTGAGATGACGGAGCTGACACGAGACCTGCACCAAAGCCCCCAGAACGAGGGCAACGTGATGACCGAATACGAGAAGGCGTGGTCGGAAAAGGGATACACCATTCACGCCGTGACCGTGCATTTTTGAGGTGATACTATGATGATGGAAAGCCTTGTGCTGCGCTGCCGCAGCTGTCGCAGCTTTGATGAGAGCAGCCCCATCACCCGCGAGGTGATGACGGGGCTTGTGGATCTGGCCCGTCGCACCGCTTCGGGCATGAACAAGCAGCCCCTGCGCTATCGCATCCTGTCGGATGCCGCCGATCTTGCCAAAATGATGAAGAACTGCCGCTTTGGCTCGTCACTGCCCGGTATCACGCTGCCCCCCGAGGGCAAAAAGCCCACCGGCTTTATCCTGACGTTTACGGATGCCGAGGCAGAAAGCCCCGCCACCCTTGCCTTGAAGGATGCGGGCATTGCGGCGCAGACCATTCTGCTTGCCGCTACCGAGCAAGGCTTTGGCGGCTGTATGCTGGGCAGCTTTGACCCCGACGTGCTGCGTGCCGACTTTGGCATTGACGCACGCTATACCCCCGTGCTGGCCATTGCCCTTGGCAAGCCCGCCGAGCGCGCGATGCTGACCGACGAGCACGACGGCTCGCTGCGTTATTACCGTGATGCCGCCGGCAACCACTGCGTGCCCAAGCGCAGCCTTGACGAGGTTTTGATCTGACAACCACAGGCCGCAAAAGCGAGAAAACTCGCCCCGTTTGCGGCCTTTTTTGAAATTGGAGATGCTTATGAAAGAAACATTCGAGCCCTGCGGTGTGCTTTTGATCGACAAGCCTGCGGGGATGACCTCCCACGACGTGGTGGGAAAGGTGCGCCGCCTGTATCACACCCGCAAGGTGGGGCACACGGGTACACTTGACCCGATGGCCACGGGGGTTTTGGTGATCTTGATCGGCAGAGCCGCCAAGGCCGCTGAATATCTGAGCGTGCATCAAAAGCGCTACGCCGCCACCATGCGCTTGGGGCTGACCACCGACACCGAGGACGTGACGGGCACGGTGCTGACCACCGCCGAAAGCGTTCCCACGCCCCAGCTTGTCACCGCAAAGGCGGACGAGTTTGTAGGCGAGATCCTGCAGGTTCCGCCGATGTACAGCGCCCTGAAGGTGGGCGGCCAAAAGCTGGTGGATCTTGCGCGGCGCGGCATTGAGGTGGAGCGTGTGGCACGCCCCGTAACGGTCTATTCTCTTTCCTGCACCCATCTGAAGGAAAACGACTATGCACTGGACGTGCATTGCTCGTCGGGCACCTATATCCGCACCCTGTGCGCCGACATCGGCAAGGCACTTGGCTGTGGCGGTGTGATGGCGGCGCTGCGCCGCACCGAGACCGGTGGCTTTGCACTTGCAGAGTGCGTGACCCCCGAGCAGCTGGAGCAGATGAGCGACGAGGAGCGGCTGTCTCTCCTGATCCCCATCGAGCGATTGTTTAACGATCTGCCCGCCGTCAAGCTCCCTGCTTTTTACGAAAAGCTCTGCCGCAACGGCTGCGAGATCTATCAAAAAAAGATCAACGTTGACCACAAAACAGGCACACGTGTGCGACTTTGTGATACAAACGGCGCATTTTTCGCGCTTGGCGAGGTGCGCGAGTTTGAAGGCGGCAGCGCCATCAAGGGGATCAAATATTTTGACGTATAAGAAAAACGGCTGCCACGGCAGCCGTTTTTCTTTGTCAACCACCGGTTGCGCCTTTTGCGCATGAAAGGTGCTTGCGCTTCTGCTTTTTCTGTGCTATGATAAGGACAGAAAGTGAGGTGCGCTTATGAATATCAGCAACACGATCTATCAACTTCGAGCAACAGCAAAGCTGTCGCAGGAGCAATTTGCAGAGCTTTTTCACGTATCGCGCCAGTCGGTGCAAAAATGGGAAAGCGGCACCGCTCAGCCCGAGCTTGACAAGCTGGTCAGCATTGCCAAGCACTTTGACGTTTCATTGGATGTGCTGATCCTCGGCAACGACAACCGCGTGGTGGAGGCAATGCAATACAACAAAGCAGTCAAGCCCAGCTACGCCAATATGCACGACTGGGAATTCTATTCCTCCAACCTCAAGACCGAATTCCGTCAATCCATTGAAGAAGGACTTGACATCGAAGCCTATAAGGAGCTGTTTGACGCAGTGTGCCACCTCCCACGAAACGAGATCAAAAAGCGACTTGGCGACATCCTGTTTGACATCGTATTGCACGCAAAGCCAAAAGAAGGCTACCTCTATATCGAGCCCTCGGATCTTGAGGGCATCCGTGCGTTGCGCCGCCCCCATGCTATTGACGGTGCAGTGGATACGGCACAGTCAGAGGACAAGATCCGCGGCGCGTGGCTGGGGCGCATCTGCGGCTGTATGCTTGGTAAGACCGTAGAAGGCATACGTACCGATGAGCTGATCCCCTTCCTGAAAGAGAGCGACAACTACCCTATGCACCGCTACATCTATCGCAGCGATCTGCGAGAGGGCGTAGCTGAAAAATACCGTTTCCCACTGAAGGGCCGCCCCTATGCCGACGAGATCAACGGCATGCCGGTGGACGACGATACCAACTACGTGGTGCTGGCGCAGAAGATCGTGGAGAAGTACGGCAGGGATTTCACCTCCCTGAACGTGGCGCACGCATGGGTGACATATCAGCCCAAGGACGCCTACTGCACCGCCGAGCGCGTGGCCTTCTGCAATTTTGTAAAGGGCTACGAGCCGCCCCAATCGGCTGTATACCAAAACCCCTTTCGCGAGTGGATCGGCGCACAGATCCGCGGTGACTATTTTGGCTACATCAACCCCGGCAACCCCGAGTCGGCTGCCGAAATGGCCTTTCGCGATGCCTCGATCTCCCACGTCAAAAACGGCATTTACGGTGAGATGCTGATCGCCGCCATGCTGGCGGTGGCCGCGACGACCGATGATATCGAGGAGATCATTCGGGGCGGTCTTGCCGAGATCCCTCACACCTCGCGGCTTTATGAAGCCATCACAAGCATATTGGACGGCTATCAAAGCGGCGTGAGTGAGACCGATTGCTTTGCAAGGATCCACAAGCGGTTTAACGAGCATTCGGGGCACGACTGGTGCCACACCATCTCCAACGCAATGGTGGTTGCGGCGGCTCTGCTTTACGGCAAGGGCGATTTCGGTCGCTCGATCTGTATGGCGGTGGAAACAGGCTTTGACACCGATTGCAACGGCGCCACGGTGGGCTCGATCTTAGGTCTTGCAATGGGCGTAGAAGGCATTCCCTCCTACTGGACAGAGCCCTTCAAGGACACGCTGCACACCTCTGTTTTCGGCATTGGCACCGTAAAGATCTCCGACCGCGTCAAGCTGACGATGAAGCATATCAAGGCATAAAAAAGATCCCGCACATTCCGTGGAATGTGCGGGATCTTGTCGTCAAATTCGGTATACGTGTGTGGATTTTATCGCCCCGTCGGCCGAGATCTCGTGCAATGTGCCGCCGGTGGCGCCGCCCCGCCAATAGGTGCAATAGCCCGTTTTCAGACCGTAGCCAAGGGTCACGCCCTGCCAATTCACCATACAATCCACACGGTGCTGATGCCCCGCAAAGATCGCGCGGCAGCCCGCCGCCCTTGCTGCGTTGAAGAAGGCGTGGTCGGGGTCAACAAAGCTGCGCTCTGCCATATGCTCGGGATAAAAGCCCACGTCACCCTCTCTGTCGGTGGCCACGTCCACGCCTTGCACGTAGCCGTAGCGCTCCTGCAGCGCCTTGTAAAACGCGTGCATCTGGATGTGCATAAAAATGGCATTGGGCAAGCCCTGCACTGCCTGCCTGTACCACGCCACCTGATCGGGATAGATCCCGCTTTGGTGCGTGAGCAGATCGTAGTCCACGTTGTCGGGCTGCACGCCCTCCTCGGGGGCTATGGGATTGCCCACGGTGTGGCAGCCGTTGCTATCCATCATCGCCAGCGCAAAAGCGGGCTTGCCCTTGTTTTCCAAATAGATCATATAGTTGGAATTGCCCGTTACGTCACCCCTTGCAAACAGGCAATGCGGGGCGTTTTCAAATTGCTTGCACTGCCAATTGACCCCCATACGGGTCTCGTTATCGTGATTTCCGAAGATGGGCGCCCACGGGATCTCAAAGCTTTCCATCAAGGCGATCAGCTCTCTTGTCATCACGCCCGCATCGTCAAACTCGCCGTATACGTTATCCCCCGTCAGCAGGATCAGATCGGGTCTTGCCTCGCTGACCAGCGCCCGCACGTGAGCATAGGTGCGCTCCTCCATACCGTACATACCGTTTTTAAAGTAAGCCCCCTTGATCTGCCGATCTCTGGTGGCGTTGCGGATGTGGGTGAGATCAACGGTCTGCATATCGGTGAGCTGCAGCACGCGCATGGGGCGATCCGCAGGCATTTTGAGGCAAAAACTTGCACCGTTTTGGCACTTATTGAATTTTGATGGCATAAAAAGACCTCCTTGGTCGGGTGAAATTTGCAATGAACGCGGCGTGTGAATTTTGCTTCAAATTTTGATCTGCGGGGGAGAAAAAAGTGAAATGTTTTGCATTGCAAAACGTGAAATAATGTGCCGAGGCACATTGTGAAATATCTCACTTCGTTCGATGTGAAATGAAATTTGCCACGTTCGCGTAAGCGAACATTTCACATTTGCAAAGCAA
>JAZQWJ010000009.1:0-51675 GCA_045632285.1 Eubacteriales bacterium
ACCGGACCCCACCATAAAAGGCCCCACCCCAATCCGGTGCGCCCTTTTATCATTTACCCCCAAAACGGTATGTGTTTTTGCATATTTTTGGCAAAACTTTGCGCTTATCCTTGACTTTTTTGAGGCGGGGTGATACAATACAGATGTATTGTATTTCTTTGGAGGGCATTATGTCTCAAAAAATTTCTTCAAGGGCAAAAAAGATCACGTGGCTTTTGGCCATGGTCTATTTTGCAAGCTATCTGCTGCGCAAAAACTTTTCGGTGATGCTGGCGGCCATCGTGGCCAGCGGCTATGACGAGGTGAGCCTTGGCGTGGTCGGCACTGCACTTACGGTTTCCTACGGCGCGGGTCAGATCATCAATGGCATTTTGGGTGATAAGATCAAGCCCCAGTATATGCTGACCTGTGGCCTTTTGCTTGCGGCCTGCTGCAACTTTGCCATGTCCTTTTGCACCACCTACGTGCTGATGGCGGTGGTCTGGTTTATCAACGGCTTTGCTCACGCTATGCTTTGGCCCCCCATTGTTCGTTTGATGGCAATGTATATGAACGATACCGAATACGGCTATGCCGCAGTTCGCATCTCCGCTGCCTCTTCTGTTGCCACCATCGTGCTTTACGTGCTTTCTCCTTTGCTGCTGAAAAAATTGGAGTGGAGCACCATCATTCTGCTTCTTGCCATAGCCGGCTTTGGTATTGCCGCGGCTTGGATCCTGTTGAACCCCCGATTGTTTTCCAAAAAGAGCGAGGCGTTGCCCGCCCTTGAGGAGGCAGAGGCGCCGGAGCAGACCGCGCACGCCGAAAAGCACGTGCCCCTGCCCGCTATGGTGTTTCTGCCCATCGTGCTGATTTTCATTGGCATCGTGCTGCAGGGCGCTCTGCGTGACGGCGTTGGCGACTGGATGCCCACCTTTATGTCGGATGCCTTTGATCTTTCTCCCGAAAGCGCTATCATCACAGGTGTGGTCCCCGCTATTTTTAGTATTCTCAGCTTTACCTGCTTTGATCTGTTACATCGCAAGCTGCTGAAAAACGAGGTCACCTGTGCCGGTGCCATCTTTGTAGGCTCTGCCGCACTGTCGCTGATCCTGCTGGCGGTCAATAGCTTTGTATCCTCCGGTTGGTTCTCCGGTATCGTGTGTGCGCTGTTGATCGGTCTTTTGGTGGCTTGTATGCACGGTATCAACCTGATGCTCATCACCGTTGTGCCCAAGCGCTTTATCAAAAGCGGAAAGGTCTCCACCTTCTCCGGCCTGCTTAACGCCGCCACCTACGTGGGAGCCGCCATTGCGCTGCCTTTGTTCCCTTGGCTGAAAAACAACTTCAGCTGGGGTGTGACCATCACCGCTTGGGCGATCATTTCCGCCCTCGGCGCCGCCGTTTGTTTCATCGTAGTGCCTATGTGGAAAAAATTCCGCAAGGAATATTCCGACAACCCTGAGGTCTGATCAAAAAAGGAGTTTTTAAAACTATGAAGCAGTATTTGTTGCCCGAAAACGGCCGATTCTACAAGGCCAATATGCACTCGCACACCAACATTTCCGATGGTAAGTTCAGCCCCGAGGAGGTCAAGCGCTTCTACAAGGAAAACGGCTATTCTATCGTGGCCTATACCGATCACGAGGTATTCGTGCCCCAAAATGCGCTGTGCGATGACGAGTTTATTGCCATCAACGCCGTAGAAATGGCCAAAAATGACGGTTGGCACGGCGGCTTTGAGTACAACAAATCCTTCCACATCAATTTTTACGCCAAGGATCAAAGCATTAAGCATTGCCCCATTCTAAATCCCAAGACGCTGTGGCTGGAGCAGTCCAAGCCCTATATCACAAAAGAGATGGAGGAGCATCCCTACAAGAGCCATTGCTCTACCGCGGGCTTTAATCATATGATCAAGACTGCAAGCGACGCGGGTTTTCTGGTCTGCCTCAATCACCCTGCTTGGTCGCTGCTTGACCCCGACGATTACAAGGATCTGAAGGGCCTGTGGGGCATTGAGGTCTATAACACCGGTTGCTTTAAGTGCGGCCTTGCCGATACCGAGCAGCCTATGGTAGATCTGCTCCGTCGCAACGAGCGGGTCAATCCGATCGCCGCCGACGACAATCACGATATGTGGTCGCAATTTGGCGGTTGGCTGATGGTCAAGGCCGACAAGCTGGAATATGCTACGGTTATGAAAGCCCTTGAACGGGGCGAGTTTTACGCATCTACGGGCCCCGAATTCAAGGAGATGTGGATCGAGGATAAGCAATTGCACATCAAGACCTCCGATGCGGCCTCCATACGTCTTGCCACCAACTACCGTTGCTCCCGTGCCAAGAACGGCAGCCGTGAAAATCCCGTCAACGAGATCACCTTTAACCTGACCGATTTCTTTGATCACAATACGGCACACGCCACGCCTCGCAGTGATCCTTGGTTCCGTGTCTACGTGACCGATGCCGACGGCAACAAGGCTTGGAGCCGTGCCTATTTCTTGGACGAGCTTGTACAGTAAAGGGGAATTGCTATGAAAAAGCATCTGATCTCCGAAAGCGGCCGCTTTTACAAGGCCAATATGCACACCCACACCACCATTTCCGACGGTCACTATACCCCCGAGCAGATCAAAGAGGAGTATAAGAACAACGGTTATTCCATCGTGGCCTTTACCGACCACGAGGTTATGCTTCCCAAAAACCACCTGACCGATGAGGCGTTTTTGGCCATCAACGCCGTGGAGACCATCACCAGCGACAAGTGGGCAGGCGGCTATTGCTATAACAAGACCTACCACATCAATTTTTACGCCAAGCGCCCTGATATTACGTATTGCCCCGTGCTCAACTTCAACAACATCTGGCCCCCTCATACCAAGGAGTACGCCACCGAGGAAATGAAGGAGCACCCCTATAAGAACCACTATTCCATCGCAGGCGTCAACGACGCCATTCGCCGTGCTACCGAAGCAGGCTTTCTGGTCTGCCTCAACCACCCCGTTTGGTCCTCGCAGGATTATACCGACTATATGGGTCTGAAGGGCTTGTGGGGCGTGGAGGTCTACAACACGGGTTGCTATAAGGGCGGTATGCACGACACGGTACAGCCTATGGTGGATATGCTGCGTGCCGGTGAAAACGTGATGCCCGTTGCCGCCGACGACACCCATAGCCCTGCCGACAGATTTGGCGGCTGGACGATGGTCAAGGCCGAGCGGCTGGACTATCCCACCGTGATAAAAGCCCTGGAACGGGGTGAGTTTTACGCTTCTACGGGCCCTGAGATCAAGGAGCTGTATATGGAGGACGGTGTGTTGCACGTCAGCACCTCCGAGGCGGCCAGCGTGACCGTGGTGGCCAATTACCGCTACTCCAAAAAGAAGAGCGGTACCCCCGAGGATCCCTTGACCGAGGCAGAGTTTAACCTTGCAGATTTCATCGAAGCAAGCAACAAGCACGAGTACCCCCGTTGCACACCCTTTGTGCGTGTGGAGGTAAGAGACCTTGCCGGCAATCTGGCCTGGACCCGTGCCTATTTTGCACACGAATTACAGTAATACCAAAACAGCCGCACCAAACGGTGCGGCTGTTTTTCTTGTTTGTAAAAGTTAAATTTTGTCTATCCATCGTGCAGCCTTTGTCTTGCTTTGCAAGGGGATTTGTGATACAATGAAGCCATAAAAAGTGGGAAGACGGTATGCAAAAAGCCCGTTTTTATCCACCGATACGAAAGGAGAACGCCTATGCTTTCCAACGTTCCGCAGGTTAAATGCGGCATCATTGCCGTTTCCAGAGATTGTTTTCCCGTTTCGCTTTCCGCCGCGCGCCGTCAAGCGATCGTCAGTGCATTTGGCGCGGATCTTTATGAATGTCCGATCACTGTTGAAAGCGAACAGGACGCAATGGCTGCCGTTGCCGACGTGCAGGCCGCCGGATGCAATGCTTTGGTTGTCTTTCTCGGCAATTTTGGCCCCGAGACCCCGGAAACGCTCATCTGTCAGCGCTTTGACGGCCCTGTGATGTATCTGGCCGCAGCCGAAGGCGACGGCGATCTGATCGGCGGCCGCGGTGATGCTTATTGCGGTCTGCTGAACTGCTCTTACAATCTGGCAATGCGTCACCTGCGTGCTTACATTCCCGAGGAGCCCGTGGTCACTGCTGCCGAGGCGGCAGAGCGTATCCGCACCTTCTTGCCCATCGCACGTGCCATCATTGGCGTTAAGAGTTTGAAGATCATCACCTTCGGCCCCCGTCCGCAGGATTTCTTTGCCTGTAACGCGCCCATCAAGGGGCTTTACCAGCTGGGCGTTGAGGTGGAGGAAAACTCCGAGCTGGATCTGGTCGTCAGCTATCGTGCGCATAAGGACGATCCCCGTATTGCCGACGTTGTGGCAGATATGGCGGCAGAGCTTGGCAAGGAGGGCAACACCTATCCCGATTTCCTTGCCCGTATGGCACAGTTTGAGCTGACCCTGCTTGATTGGGCAGAGCAGCACAAGGGCGCACGCAAGTACGTTGCCTTTGCCGATAAGTGTTGGCCTGCGTTTCCTGCCGAATTTGGCTTTGAGCCCTGCTACGTAAACAGCCGACTGGCTTCCAAGGGCATTCCCGTTGCCTGCGAGGTGGATATTTACGGCGCACTCAGCGAATATATCGGTGCATGCCTGACCGCTGATGCCGTGACTTTGCTGGATATCAACAACACCGTGCCTGCATCACTGTACGAAAAGGAGATCGCGGGGAAGTTTGATTACAAGCTTTCCGACACCTTTATGGGCTTTCACTGCGGCAATACGCCTGCCTGCAAAATGTGCGCAGAGCGTGCCGTGCGCTATCAGCTGATCCAGAACAGGCTTTTGGAAAACGGCGCCACGCCTGACTTTACCAGGGGCACGCTGGAGGGCGATATTGCCCCCGGAGAGATCACCTTCTTCCGCTTGCAGTGCGACAGCGAGGGCGTTTTGCGCTCCTATATTGCCGAGGGCGAGGTCTTGCCCGTGGCGACCGGCTCCTTTGGTGGCATCGGGATCTTTGCCATTCCCGAAATGGGACGCTTCTACCGTCACGTTCTCATTGAAAAGCACTATCCTCACCACGGTGCGGTGGCATTTGCCCATTGCGGCGCGGCGATCTTTGAGGTGCTGAAGTATTTGGGGGTTGACGACATTGCTTACAATCAATCCGCAACCCTGCCTTATCCCAAGGAAAATCCCTTCTGCCGATAACATAAGATCCCCCGAAACGGGTTGCGTTTCGGGGGATTTTGATATAAAAAGCGTGCAACGTCAATCCTCTAATCCCAGCAGATAAGCAGGGGAGACCTTTAAAATTTTAGCAAGCACCAGCAGTTCAAAATCGGCGACAAAACGCGTGCCAATTTCAATGCGGCTGATGCAATCGCGCTCTAAGATCACTTCCTCTAACTGCATTTTGGCCGCAAGTTGCTCTTGGGATAGCTTTAAGCGTTTTCTGGCTTCCTTCACTTTGACGCCGCAAACATTTCGCTTGCCGTGATAGTCGTAAATCTTCATAAGAAACCTCGTTTTGTGTTAATGATGAGAATTTACTTGACTTTAACACGGATTTGCGGTATAATTGTGGTAAAGATAAGAAATATAAGCGGAAAACGTAAAACAAGGGGAATGTTATGTCAGAAATTGGTGTAATTAAGGAATTTGACAAGTTGGGGCGCATTGTAATTCCCAAAGAGCTGCGTGACCGTTACGGATTGCTTGAGCGCGTAGAGATCATTGCAACCGAGCAAGGCCTATTGCTTCAAAGCCCGAATTACGTGCTTGTAAAAAAAGAAAAATCAGATGCTTGAGCTTGCTTTTGTCCTGTGAAAGGAGCGTTGCCTGCAATTTTAAAATTTTGCAGGAGCACAGCGCCTTGCGCACAAAATAGAAAAATCCCCCGAAACGGGTTGCGTTTCGGGGGGTCTTTCTATTATACGTTCAACTGTCTCAAAACCTTTTTCTTTTTCTTGGGGATGTACATAAAGACGTATTCGCTCTCCATCCCATTTTCGGCGGCAAGGGTCAGCACGACCTTGTTTTCGCCCTCGGCGTGAGGCAGCACAAAGCGCACCGTGGGGCCGCGCTTGTGGGCGTTTGCATCGGTCTTGGCATTCCAATCCAGCAGGTCAAACTCCTCATCACCCACACGGGCAGTGACGTGCACCTTACCTTCTCTTGCCTCGGGGGCGTCGTTCAGCAGCCACAGCTCAGCCTCAAAGGTCTCGCCCTCCTTCCAATCAAATTTCGGGATCTTGGCGCTGAACAGCGTGGGACGCATGGCCTTTTGTACGTAATAGTAGCAGGGGTTGATCTTGGCAGGATACGCGATCAGCTCGTTGCCTGCAGCGGTGATCCAGGGCTCGTTATAGTCCCAGTTGATGCCCATGCTGCAATGGGGCCACTGACGGCGCATCTCCTCAAAGGCACCGCGATAGCCCTCGCACTGCATCCACTGCTGACCCTCTACCAGCTCCTCCAAGGAATTGGGGGTGCCGAAATAGCGCTCGTAAACGTCCTGACAGACCCATCTGGAGCGTCCCCACGCCTTAAAGCCGTGGTGGGCGATCCAAGCCTCGGTGGGCTTGATGGGGAAAAGCTCGTCCTCGGGGATGATCTGCTTTAAGGTCTCTACGTCGGAAAGGGAGGGGACACCGAACTCGGTATAAGCGGTGTTGCGGTTGCTTTGGAACTGCTGGAACACGTCGCCGCCTTGATCCTCGGAGTAAAAGACGTAGCCGCCGTGTGCCATACCGTAAAGGGGAGAGGTATACAGGAAGGGGCGCTTGTAATCCAGCTCAAAGCAGAGCTTGTTGAGCAGGCGCAGAGGGTGATATTGCTCATCCATGTTCGACCAGGCGTTGAACAGCTCGTTGCCGCCGCACCAAAAGGCAAGACAGGGGTGCGAGCGGAACTTTTTGATCATGCCGGTGGCTTCGCTTTCCAGCACCTGCATATAATTGCCTACGTCGATGTATTCGTTACAGGCCAGCACAAATTCCTGCCACAGTAAAATGCCCTCGCGGTCACAGATGTCGTAAAAAGCGCGCTTGGGCGTGCCCGCGCCGCCCCACATACGAAAGATGTTCATATGACACTCCTTGGCAAGGCGGATCAACTCCTCATAGCGCTTGGTGGTGATCTCACCCCAAAACAGCTCCGGGTTCACCCAGTTCGAGCCCTTGCAGAAAATGCGGCGGTTGTTCAGCTCTACGGTGATGGGGGCCTCGTATCTGCCCTTGGGGAAGGTCTGGGGGCCTTTTGCGCCCGTGTTGCGCAAAAGACGCAGACGGCGAAAGCCGGTCTTGCCCGTGCGCTCCTCCTTTTCGTTGCGGATCACCCACGTATAAAGATAGGGCGTGCCCTGACCGTTGCACCACCACAGCGCGGGGGCGCTGACGGTAAACTGCTTGTCGCTGCCGCGGTAGACCTCGTTGCCCTCGGCATCCAGCAAAAGGATCTCACAGGGGAGGGCACAGTCAAAGCTGCAGGTCACGGTGCCAAGCTGCAGATCGTCGCTGATTGCGGAAAGGACTTCGGTATTTCCAATATAGCTTTCGGAGCGGGTCTCGATATAGGTATCGTCCCAAATGCCCGAAATCAGCAGACGGGGATTCCAGTCCCAGCCGTAATATACAGGGGGATTGCAGGATTCGTTGGCTTCGTCACGGGTGCCTGCCTGGCCGCGTTGGCTCTTGGGATGGGGGTAGATATGGACGGTCAGTACGTCGTCCTTGCCTGTGAGCCTGTCGGTGAGCTCCAGCTCAAAGCCGCGGAACATACCCTCATAAGAGAACAGCGTCTCGCCGTTCAGCAGTACGTCGTACTTATAGCTGATGCCCTCGCTGACAAAGAATACGCGTTCGCCCTTTTTGGCATCGTAGCGCAGCTCGGTGCGGTATTCCCAGTGGTCATCCTCCAAGGGGAGAAACTGCTTGTAGTTGTCGGCGTATTGCACGTCGGCAAAGCCGTTGGCAACGGCATAGTCCTTTTGGATGTTGCCGGGGACGGTAGCAGGGAACCACGCGTTTCTTTCAGGGTGGCAGCTGCGCCCCATCCAGCTTTGATAAAACTTCATGATTTCGGTCCTTTCTTTTTAAAACTCGGTCATCAGCGCGTCGTGCTGCGTTTGCAGGTGACCAATGGATTCAATGATCTCGATCTCGCTGTCGACGGGGGCTTTGGGGGTGGCGTAAAAGAAGGTAGAGGAGCCGCTGTCAAGCGATAGCCGCAACGTGGTGTACAGGCAATTTTTGTAGGAGAGCAGTCTGCTGTTTCGCTCGGTGATCTTGCCCGTATGGGGATCCCATTCTTCCACAGAGAACGCGCCGCGCAGCAGCACGTGGTGGTTATAGGAGCTGTCTGACGTGTTGGTAAAATAATAAATATCGTGATCCTTGTGGTGCTTGTGGATGTGATTCAGCATACCGCCGCCGGGGATCACGCGGTCAAGGCCGATGGTGCGGAATTCGGGGAAGTTGCTGTTGGTGGCACCGGTGCATTCCAAACGGGGCATACCGGGCAGATAGATGTCAAAGGGCAGTTCAAAGGCATTCAGCGCGCGATTGACGGTAGAGCTGCGCGTCATACGTGTGCCGTCTACGGCCGAGGCGTTGAAGTACAGAAAAATGGCTTCTCCGCCCTTGTCGTTTTGGTTGTAGCAATGGTGGCGCATCACGCGCGGATCGCAGGCATCGTGCCCAAAAATTTCTTCGGTCAAGCGCTTGACCTCGCGGTCGCTTTCGCCGTTTTCGTCGTATTCAAGCGCGGTGGTGGGCAAGGAGCCGGTGGCAAGGATCTTGCCGCCTTCGTCAAAAAATCTCTTTAACGTATGCAGGTTTTGCAAGCTGATCACCGCGGTGCAGGGCAGCACCACCACGCGGAACGCCTCGCGGTTGCGCTCGTTGTCCAGATATAATATGCCGCCCTCGGTGTGGCAACGCTCGTTCAGGATCTCGGGGTGCAGCAGGGTGAGATCGTGGCCGGAGTAGATCGAGATCGAGTTGATCAGTGTCATATAATCGGCCGAAAAGGGGGTGTCGGGATATTCATAGCCCTTGGCGGGAGAAAAGTACAGGCCCGTGTGGCTGTGCAGGTGATAGATGGGATAAAGCATCGCAATGTCAGATACGTGCTGTCCGCCCTGCAGCATCGTCTGCACGCGGGCAACAAAGTCGCAAAAGGCGCTGTCTGCCGTCAGCTCGTCGGTCAGGTGGAGCCCTGTGCAATTTACACCGCGGGCAAAGGCGTTCATAGCATCCTTCAGCAGTCGCGCCTTATCGTGCTTGGTGTAGTTGCGGAACAGTTCGCCGCACACGCGGTCGATATCAAAGTTATAGGCGGCGCCGGCGGCGATCTTAACGGAATTTGTGCCGTACATATAGGCCTTATCAAACAGCGCGCAGGGGGCAAAGGCGTTGCAAAGCATCGTGTCCCCCATCGAAAACGAGCAGGCGGTCAGCTTTGGCTCGGACATATTGCCAAACAGCATAAGCCCCTGCTCCTTGGCAAAATCGTGCAGAGCCTTGAAAATGCCGTTTTGCAGCATAGAGGCGCGCACTGTCATAAAATAGGCCTTGACACGGGGGGTCTCCTCACCGATCGAGGAAAACAGGGCCGGGTAATACGGTGCGGGGTCAAAGCCAAAGCGCTGCTCAAACACCTCGTTAAAGTGTATATCCCAGCTGCGACGGTTGCGGCCGTTAAAGCCAAGGCCGGAATAGGCCAGCACCGACAGTGTATTGCCGATGTAGGGGGCAAAGGCTGCGGAAAACAGAGAAAAGGCGGCGCGGATATAGCCCATCGAGGCGGCGTAGGAAAGATAGTTGGCGCCCTCGCGCTCGTTATCCTCGATCACCAGATACTCGCGGATCACGTAGTTGCCCGTGGGGGGCTGCCACACAAGGCGATCGTTGGTGACAAAGGGACGTAGATCCAGCGATTCTCCCGTATCCTCGGAATACGCCACAAGCGACACGCGCTCGCCGGGGGATAGCTTGCGCTCGATCCGCTCGTTTTGCGAGCAGGCGTACTCCTTGCAGTGCAGCAGCGCAGCGCGCAGACCGTTTTCACCCACCTCGCTCATGGCGCGGATGATACCGTGCTCAAAGGCGGGGTCAAGATAAAAGCCCACGTGCAGCCCGACTGCGGCGGCCTGCGCCAGCAGATCGGCAAAAACGCCTTGCAGCACAGAAAGCCTTGCGCCGTCCAGCTCGGTGCCAAAGGGGAGCTGGGGGATCAGGGTGCCGCAGCCGCATTGCAGGCAGGAGGCAACGGCCAGTCGCGTTGCCTCGGCCAATTGCTCGGCCGTGCTGCTGATGGGAGGAAGTTGAAAGTAATAGATGGGACGGCTTTCGCTGCCGGGATGTGTAAATTGCTCTTTTTGACGCTCTTTGTTCATCACGGTTCTCCGTTTCTTGCTTGCTACTTACAGTATAGCATATTTCTTTTATAATTTCCAGTGGTAGACTAAAATTTATCGCGTTGACATTCTGCGCAAGATATGATACAATAATATATCAAAACATAAAAAAAGGGGGAGACACGGTGGTCATTGATTTTCACGCACACATCCTGCCGGGGGCAGACCACGGCTCCAAGGGGCGCGAGGTCACGCAAGAGCAGCTGAGACTGATCGCTGCTGCGGGCACCGATATCGTTGTGGCTACCCCGCATTTTTATCCGCACAGGGATAATCTTGCCGCTTTTTTGGCACGGCGAAGCGCTGCTCTCGGGGAATTGGCCGATTGCAAGGCTCCCGCTATGCTTCAGATCCTGGTTGGTGCAGAGGTTCAGGTCTGCGAGGGGCTGGAGGAGATGGAGGAGCTGGAGGCGCTTTGCGTGCAGGGGACCTCGGTGATCCTGCTGGAGATGCCCCACGGCCCGTGGTCGTCTCGCCTGACCGATACCGTATCGGCCATTAAGGAGAGGGGTCTTTTTCCCGTGCTGGCTCACATCGATCGCTATGACGAAAAGCGGCTGGAGCCGCTTTTGCAACAGGGGATCGCCGCACAGCTGAATGCCGAGGCGTTTGAGGGCTTTTTTGCCCGCCGCCGTGCCGTAAGGCTGCTGCGAAGGGGCTGCGTGGTGGCGCTTGGCAGTGATCTGCACGGCGCCAAGGCAGAGGGATATGATGCCTTTTTGCGTATGCGCGCCCGCTTGGGCGCCGACGCCGAAAAGATCTTTGCACAGACGGCCGATCTGCTGAAAAATGCAGAAAACTACACCCGTTTGCCGGGTAAATCAAGCTTTTAAGGAGGAATGCGCGTGGATCCGAGAGAACGAGAATGCCGAGATACTGCCAATCTGTTGGGATTTGCGCTGCTTTTATTCAGTGGGGCATTTTTGCTGTTCAGCCTTGTGATGTCCCTGCTCCCCCTTGGCCTTAACGCGCTGCCCGCGCGTGCGGCCGATATACTGTATCAGACGCTACACGGTGTGCTTTACACAGCAGTTTTCTTGCTGCCCATTTGGTTTTTTTATAAGATGCGCACGGGTGAACGCCCTCCCGTTCCAATGCGCTTTGAGCCATGCTTGTGGGGGCGCGCGCTGCCGCACCTGCTTGCGGGGCTGGCGGCTATCCATCTGGCGGCGCAGATCAATGCGCGTTTGGTCGAGTTGATGGGCATCTCCACACCGGTCACGGTGGGGCCCACCGTCGGAGAGGATTATGGCTTGGCGCTGCAATTCATAACGATGGCGGTGATCCCGGCCTTTGTAGAGGAGCTTCTTTTCCGCGGCCTTGTTCTGTCCAATCTACTGCCGCACGGCAAGTCGCTTGCGGTGGTTGCATCGGGTGTGCTGTTTGGTGTGATGCACCAGAATTTCTCGCAGCTGCTGTATGCCACGGTGGCGGGGATCGCATTGGGCTATATCTACGTGGCCTCGCGGTCGATCTGGCCTTGCGTCCTGCTGCATTTTTGCAACAATGGACTGGCTGTTTTGTTTGGCGGCTTGTCCGCACGCTTGCCGCTTGAAACGGCAATGCTGATCTATACCGTGGTCGAGCTGGTGATATTGACGGTCGGCGCAGCTTGCGCCGTTGGGTTGATCGCGGAAGGGGTCAGACGGCGTCGGGCCGCCGCAGCCCTTGCGGGTGAAGAACCGGAGCCTGCGTCTCCTTGCAGGATCGCGGCGCTCTTCGCCCCCGCAATGATCGCCTTTGTCGTAGTTTCTTTGGTGCAAGCCGTGGTCAGCGTGATCTTGAACGCTTTGCTTTAAGGTGGTTAAAAATGGATGAAAGTTTAAATTACCCCGCCAACGGGGTGGAAAATCGCGATATTTGGGCAATGCAGCTCGCTTTAAAGGAGGCGCAGCTGGCCGCCGCCGAGGGCGAGGTGCCCATTGGCGCTGTTTTAATGCAGGGTGACACCGTGCTTGCTATGGCGCACAACCGCCGCGAGGCCTTGGACGACGTGACCTCTCACGCCGAGATCGAGGTGCTGCGCCTTGCAGGCAAGCGCACGGGTGACTGGCGCTTGCGGGATTGCACGCTGTACGTAACGCTGGAGCCTTGTCCGATGTGTGCGGGTGCGCTGCTTGCCTCGCGCGTGGGGCGCATCGTTTTTGGTGCAAAGGATGCAACGGCAGGGGCTATGGGCAGTGTGTTAAATCTTCCGCGCTTTCCCTTGGGGTCCTGTCCAAAGGTAGAAGGCGGCGTTTTAGAAGAGGCGTGCCGCACGCTGCTGCGCAGCTTTTTTCAGGATCGCAGAAAACAATAAATAAAACGACAAAACCGCCCAAGGAGCGTGTCTCCTTGGGCGGTTTTGTTTTAAAAAGTCATATACGTGTAGCTGTTTTGCTTAAATTCAGCTGTTTTGGCTTGCATCGTACACGTCAGAAACGGTCGCGCCCTCAAAGGTGACCTGACCGCTGAGCGATACGCTGCTGCTCTCATCGGGATTGTACAGGCAGTACTTGCCCTCGACGGTTTTAAAGCTGCCGCCTGTAACGGTCAGTGTTCCGTTCCAGCCGCTTCTGATGCTGATGCAGGAGCCCTTCTGCGCCGCCTCAAAGGTTCCGCCGTTGATGGTAACGCTTGCTGCCTTGCCGATTACGATATTAGAAGTGGTTTCAACTGTAGCGCGTCTGGTCTTAAAGGTTCCGCCGTTAACGGTCAGTTCAACGCCTGTTTGATTGAGACAGAAGTTGTATGACTCGCACTCAACGTAGCCGCTGTTGAAGGTTAGCATGGCACCGTCGTACAGATAAAAGCCGTAAACGGAGCCCGTAGTAGAGGTGTGGATCACGCGCATATTCTCCATCGTCACGTTGCCGCCCACGATGCGCACGGCATGGTCGTTGGATTTAGAGGTCAAGGTATAGCCGTTGCCATTCACGGTGACGGCGTTTTTGTTGCTGATGTTCAGGGCGGAATGCATGATCACATTGCAAAGCATCTTGACCGTGGCCCCTGCGGGTGCGCTGTTGATGGCATATGCCAAATTGCTGTAAGTACCAAGTGATTGTCCTGCGGCATCAAAAATCTCTGCTATGAGAGTGCCGGTGTGTCTGGGATCGTCAGGGGATTCGCCAAGCGCCTTTTCGGCAAAGGCGGCGCCGGCCATTTGGCCGATCAGCAGCATATCCTCCGCAGTCCAGTGCCCCTTGTCGTTTTCATTTGTACCGGTGGAAAGGGGAGAAGAGTTGATCACGTAAACGTTGCCAACGTCAGAAAGCAGTGCGGGGAGCTGCTGCTGCATAGCAACAAAATTGCTGTTGGACTCGTTTTGGTCACGGTAGAAGGAAGAGGAGATCTCACCTACCACAAAGGGCAGATCGGAAAGATCCTTGCCAATCAGCGCGCCAAGGTCGGCGCGCATATCCGAGATCAGCGCGCGGAGCATAGTAGGGTACTCGTTCAAATAGCCGCGGTCACTTTCACCCTGCATCCAGTAAACACCCTTGATATGGACTTCATATCCAAGGGCACGGTAGTCTCGGACGCCGCTTTGAACCTGATCCATAAACAAGCGGTACAGGTTGCCGGTCAAACGGGCGGAGTTGCTTCCGTTTTGCGCGATCAGAGAGGGGGGATACCAGTTGCCGCCAAGGGAGCTGACGCCCGCGACGTCATCGTGCAGACGGCTGCTGCCCACGGCGTATTTGATGATGCCCGCTTTGTGGCCGGCCTCGGTGTAATATTTCGAAAGAACGTCGGCAATGCCAAGCTCCGGGCCGATATAGGTGTCAAGCTGGCCAAAGCCCGCGCGCACAGGGGTCACGTCGATCGAATGGGGAGCCAGCGGAATCTTTTCAACCATACTGACGGCGCTGCCTGTGTAGAGCACGTTTTCATATCCGTTTGCAAAGTGCTCGTTGCTTTGTAAAAAGCTTTGATTAAAATAGGAGTAGCCGGCGGCATTGGATTGCCCGGCGATGAGATAAAGATCAATGACCTTTTTCTCGTTTGCGGCGGGGTCGTAAAGATTGTCGATCATATAGTCTCGTTGCAGCTTGGTATAGCGGCTGTAGGTGCCGTCACCCACCGCGTGCAAGTATTTGCCGGATTGCGTTGCAGAAACGTCCTCCAGTGCGGCTTTTGCCACCTGCATGATGCTGCGTGCGTGGTCAATTTCGCGATGATCGGCGTAAAAATAGAGTAACGTACCGTTCTTTTTGTAACAAACGTAGCCAATGGCCGTAAAGGCGCGATCCAGATTTTCAGGCTTGATGTTGGTGATGGCGGCACGGATGCTGACGCCACCGTCTGCGTTGCGGACGAGGCCCTTGTCCGCCGAAATGTCCAGATAGTTCAGGCCTGCGGCATCCAATGTTTCGTGTGTGAAGCGGGAAAGGCCGCTCAGATGATCGGCGGGAACGATCAGCGTGCCAAAGGAAAGCGTTCCTTGGTCGGCAAGACCCGTGAAATAGTCCACGGACGCCTTGGGGAACTCGGTGGCAAATCGCAGGCCCGTGCTGCCCTCTACCAGTCGCACCTGCGCGCCGTAGGTGCGGTAGGGTGCGGCGGCAGAGCTATAGCGGTGGACGGCACTTTGGTAATAAATGTTAGAAGAGCTGGAGGAGATCAGGATGGCGGTGCCGCCTTGACAATAAAACACTGCGTTCTCGGCAATGTGAAAGCTGCCTTTGGGGGCAATGGCGTTGAAAACAGCGCCTCTATTGTTGGCGGTGGAGATAAAGGTGCCGCCGTAAAGGTTTACGGTGGGGGAAAGGGTGTCGGCGGCAATGCCGGCGCGTACGGTAGAGCCGTCACTGTCAAGGGCGCCGCAATAATAGAAATAGCCGCCGTAAACGTTCATTGTGGCCGATTCGCAGGGCCTGACGCAGCATTTTTTGCTGCCCTCAAAGTAACCGCCCCACAGGTTGACGGTCACCGATCCCTTTGCTTCAATGGCGGCTTCACCGTTTTTGGCAATGACCGAGCCACCGTAAAAATCAAAGGTAGAGCCGTTTTTGCCCTTCAACTCCACCGTGTATGCGCTGTCCGAGATCAACGTGCCGCCGTAAAGCTTCACGCTGGCAACAACAGTATCGCCTGTCCACACGCTGGCGTTGGTGGCGGCGTGGAGCGTGCCACCCGTCATTTCAAAGGTATAGGTGCCGTTGTTTTGGGCTACGGTGCTGTGTCTGGCAGTAAAGATGGTGGCGTTGCCCGAGATGGAAACACGGCCGTTGCCGTCGCCGGTGAAGTGGATGCCGAAATCCGTACCGGTTCCCTTGGTGGTAATAGAAGCGTTGCCGCTTGCTGTAAAGCTTTGGGTCACGCCCGCAGCGGGCGTCAAACGAATATTGCGGCTACAGGTGACCTTGGCGTTATCGGTTACAGTCAGCGACGAGGCGCTGCCGTGCAGCGCAATATCGGTTACATTGACTTCCGCATTACCCGAAATCGTCAGTGACGAGGCAGGGCCGTACAATACGATCTCGGGCACCGTGATCTCTGCGTTTCCGGCAAGCGTCAGTGCAAGGGGAGCACCGTAGGTGATGATCTGCTTGCCCGAGAGCTTTGCATCTCCCTCCACTCGCACGGTATGGGAAGCATCATGAAATTCGTTGAAATGAATGGGGTTTTCGTTGGGATTCAGTACGGTGTTGCCACCCACCGTCATGTGGAAGGAGCCATGGGTGCCGCTGACAAGGCAGTAGTTGGCATTGATCGTGACGTTGCCGTTTGTCGTCAGCTGTGCGGCACCGTATTTCTTGACCTCTGCACCGTTTTCGCCCATGGTCATGGTCAACTTGCCGGAAAGCGAGAGCGTAGCGGGCGTGTTGGGTGCGGTGGCGTTTTCAATATAGATACCCGTCTCGCCACCGTCAAGGGTCACGTTTGTGCCGTTGATCGTAAGCATAGCGGCGTTGGTGTTCAGCAGATAAAAGCCACACTTGATCGCATCAAGATCGGCGTTGCCGCTGACCGTGATCTTGGGTGATCCACCGACAAAATACATGCAGTGATTGCCGCTTAAACTCACCCCGTTGGTGGCCGTATCGCCGTTGATGACGATCTTGGGGTTGCCTGTACTGTATATCGGGAGCTCAGCACCGGCGGTCAGTGCGGTGTTGCCGCTGACCGTCAGCGTGGGGGATGTGCCCGCGGGCACGTTCAGCAAGCGGCAAGCACCGTTGCCGGTGATGGAAACGTTATGCAGCGTCAGATCGGCGTTGATCACAAAGGCTTTAGAGAAGGTTTTGTTGTCCGTTGTGGGGACCGCTGCGGTGAGGGTGTGACCGTTGCCGTTGATGGTAACGGCGGTGTTGACCGTCAGCGTTTCGGATAGCGTAAAGCTGTCACCCAGCGTGATCGTGTCACCCTTTTCCGCACTTTCCAATGCGGCTTTTAGCGACGCGGCGTTCGAGACGGTTGCCGCTTCAGCACCTGCACCAAAGCAAAGCATAAATGCGAAGCCGCAGGCCAAAAGGATAAATAGTGAGAAAAATAAGATTTTCCGTTTCATAAAAGACATCCTCTCTTGCGTATATAAACTCATTATAACAGATATAAAGGGAAAATGACAATGGGTAAATGCAACATCTTTTTGTGATTTTTTGTTCTGCCAAAACAAAAAAGGCCCCTCGTGTGAGAGACCTTTTTTGAAATAAGTGCCAAAACGGTATGCGTTTTAGCGTTTTTTTTACTTATATGCGGGCATCCAGTCCTTGTGTGCCTCAAACAGCTCGTCGCACATGGCGATGATGTCGTCGATCGACAGCTCGGAGGAGGTGTGGGGATCCAGCATAGCGGCTTGGTAAACGGCCTCCTTACGGCGGGTCACGGCGGCCTCGATGGTCAGCAGCTGCACGTTGATGTTGGTGCGGTTCATAGCGGCGCAGATCTCGGGCAGATCACCGACGTAGGTGGGCAGAATGCCCTGACGGTTGACAAGGCAGGGGACCTCAACGCAGGCGTTGTGGGGCAGATTGGTGATAAGACCCTTGTTCAGCACGTTGCCGCCGATCTCGTAGGGGACACCGGTGACCATCGCTTCCATAATGTAGGAGGCGTACTCGTGGGTGCGCTCGTGCTTAACGTTGTTGGTCACGTAATCCTCACGCTGCTTTTCCCACTTGGCGATCTGGTTGATGCAGCGGCGGGGGTACTCGTCCAGCGGGATGCGATAGCGGTCGATCAGCTCGGGGTACTTGGATTTGATATACAGGTTGTTGTACTCGGCATTGTGCTCGCTGGACTCGGTGCAGTAGTAGCCAAAGCGGCGGATGTAGTCCAAACGGACAAGGTTCTTGGTCTCGTAGTTTTCGGGATGCTCCAGGATCTCGTTGGCGCGGCGCTTGATCTCGGGGTAGAGGTCGTTGCCCTTGGCATCATAGACCTCCAGCAGCCAAGCCATATGGTTGATGCCGGCGATCTTTTCGCGCAGGGGCTTGAAGCTCTCAAACTCCTCCAGCATACCAAGGGACTTGAACAGGCTCTTGGTGCAGACCTGCACGCTGTGGCAAAGACCAACGGTCTTAACGTCGGTGTAGCGCTGCATAAAGCCGGCCAGCATTGCCATGGGGTTGGTGTAGTTCAGGAACCACGCGTTGGGGCAGACTGCCTGCATATCCTCGGCAAAGTCGGCCAGCACGGGGATGGTGCGCAGGGTACGGAAGATGCCGCCGATGCCGAGCGTGTCGGCAATGGTCTGGCGCAGACCGTACTTCTTGGGGATCTCAAAGTCGGTGATGGTGCAGGGGTCGTAGCCACCCACCTGAATGGCGTTGACAACAAAGTCGGCGCCGCGCAGCGCGTCACGGCGATTGGGTACGCCCAGATACTTGCTGACCTTGGCGCGGTTCTCGTTGATATTGCGGTTGAGCGCGCAGATCATCTCATAGGATTCGTTCAAGCGCTTTTCATCGATGTCGTAAAGCGAGATCTCAAAATCGCGCAATGCGGGGGAGAGCATAGAGTCGCCCAAAACGTTCTTGGCAAAAACTGTGCTGCCGGCACCCATAAATGTGATCTTTCCCATTTTTCAAACCTCCAAAAAATATGATTGCATTTTGATGGCGAACATGGTATAATGTGTTCGTTGTAACCAGTATAGTACGAAAAAGGCTGGCCGTCAACAGAAATATTGCGTTTTTCTATAACAATATTGCGAAACGAGGCGGATTTATGGGGCATTCAAAATTAAAACTGGATAAAACCGGCCTGGAGCTGGGCGCGCGCGGCTCTTGGGCCTTTCCCGTTACGGGTGGCCGACCGGGCGTGCTGTCGGGCTATGAGGGTGGGCGCTTTGAATGTCATTTTCACCCCGAGACCGAGGTCACGCTGATCGAGGAGGGAGAGATGCATTACCAGGCCAACGACAAGGTGTTCTTGCTGCGGGCAGGAGACGGCATCTTTGTGAACTCCAACGTGATGCACGCCGGGTGGCTGGCGGGCCGTTCCGACTGTAAATATTATCCTATGAACTTTGCCACGGTGATGATCTCGGGGCACGAAAACAGCCGTATCGAAGAACGGTATGTCGAGCCGCTTTTGCGCGATAATCTCATACCGTATGCGGTTTTTTACGACAAAAACGAGGAGGATCGCCCTTTTTTGGAGCTGATCCGCGAGTATCAGCGCTTGCTTGCCGAGCGCGCCGAGGGCTATGAGCTGTTGGTGAAATCCGTGCTGTGCAGGTTCTGGTTTTTGCTGTATGGGCGTGCCAAGGCGGGGGAAAGCGTTTGCCCCGATCGCGGCGTAACGGCGGTGAAGGCGGCGATCACCTATATGGAGATGCATTTTGCCGAGCGATTGACCCTGGAGCAGCTGGCCGAGGTCTGCAATTTTTCGCGCAGTGAATTTTGCCGTATCTTCCGCCGTTATACGGGGCGCACACCCTTTGAATATCTGCAGCATCTGCGCGTGCGGCGCTCGCTGCGGCTGCTGGAGGATCGCGAACTGTCGGTGACCGAGATCGCCGAGCGTACCGGCTTTGCGGGGGCAAGCTATTATGCAGAGATCTTTCGGCGGTATATGAATATGTCCCCCTTGCAGTATCGCAAGAGCAAAAACTCTTGATTTTTTGAAGAAATTTTCGTATGTTCACAAAAAGCACTTGTAATTTTCACCAAAATGCGGTATGATATACAGTACTATGCCGTAAGGGGGAAGCAATGTTCGGATATATCAAAACTCGCCGTGCCGAGCTGCGCGTGCGCGAATACGAATATTATCGTGCCTCTTACTGTGGTCTGTGCCGCGCAATGGGCAAATGCACCGGGCAATGCTCGCGGCTGCTGCTCAGCTATGATTTCGCTTTTTTGGCCAACGTTCGTATGGCGCTGAACGGCACCGAGCCAACCTTTAAACGTCGCCGTTGCGTCGCCCATCCCTTCCGACGCCGTACAATGATGGAGCCCAATGACGAGCTGCGCTTTGCCGCAGCCGCCTCGTCTATACTGGCCTATGAGAAATGCCGTGACGATCTGCAGGACGAGCGCGGGCTTCGCAAATGCAAGGCGCGACTGAAATGCATACTGCTGCACGGCGCCTACCGTCGCGCCAAAAAGCGTCTGCCCGCACTTGCTGCCGCCGTGCGAGGACATCTTTTAAGGCTTGCCGAAAAAGAGAAGGAAAAACGCCCCTCGGTTGACGAGGTGGCGGTGATCTTTGGTGACCTTTTGGCCGATATCGTTTCGCACGGCTTGCCGGAGGATAAAAAACGGGTCGCTGAAACGATTGGCCGCCAAACGGGGCGATTTATTTACATGATCGACGCCATCGACGACCTTCCCGAGGATATCGAAAAAAAGCGGTTCAATCCCTTTTTGCTGTTGTTTGGCGGCGTTCCTGCGCCCAAGGATAAAAAAAGTGTGGAGGACGCACTGATCGCCTGCCTTTGCGATCTGGAGATCGCTTTTGACCTGATCAATGATACTGCCGATGCCAACCGTCGTGCGGTGATCGAAAATATACTCTACCTCGGTATGCCGCACACCGTAAAGCAGGTGCTGTACCGCGATGCCGAGCCCAACAAGGAGGAGACATATGAATAAAGATCCTTATAAGGTGCTTGGGGTATCCCCAAAGGCCGATGACGAGGAGATCAGACGCGCGTACCACGAGCTGGCGCGCAAATACCATCCCGACCGTTATACAAACAGCGATCTTGCAGACCTTGCCAGCGAAAAAATGAAGGAGGTCAACGCCGCCTACGAGGAGATCCAGCGCTTGCGCGCCGAGGGCCCCTCTGCGCAGGCAAATGATCAAAATTCCTCATACGGTTCGCAAAATTCGCAACAAAACGGTGGATATTCCTATCAAACCGAAGGGGCGGGGAACTACAAAAGCCGCAATTATTCCGAGCAGGCGCGCCAGACCTTTATCGCCATCCGCAATTGCATCAATCGCGGTGACGTTGCCGAGGCAGAGCGCTTGATCTACAGCGTGGAGGAGGCCGATCGCGGCGCCGAGTGGCACTTTTTGATGGGCTGCATCCAAATGCGCAAGGGCTTTTACATGGATGCGCAATATTCCTTTGACACCGCCTATCGCATGGAGCCCACCAACAACGAGTATTGGCAATTCAAAGAAAAGATGCACGAGAGGGCAAGAGGTTATGGCGGGGGCTACAGCACCAGCCGACAGGGCGGAGGCGGATGCCTTGACTGTGATACCTGTACCACGCTTTGCGTGATGGATGCCTGCTGCGAGTGTATGGGCGGCGATCTGATCCCCTGCTGCTGATATGCGAAGCAGAAGAAAAAAAACAACGCTGCGCCTGACGCTGTCAGCCGCCATTTGCGCGCTTGGCATCGTCATGCTATGGCTGGGCGGGCTTGTGCAGATCATCGATCTCTCTATGGCCGTTTTGGTCTCGATGCTGGTCGTTTTTGCCGTGATCGAGCTGAAGGGGAGTTACCCCTATCTGATATACGCGGTGACCTCGGTGCTGAGTATATTGCTGCTGCCAACCAATTCCGCGGCACTGACTTACGTGCTGTTTGCGGGGTATTATCCCATCGTCAAAGCGCTGTTAGAGGGGCACTTGCCAAGGGTCGTTGCGTGGGCCATCAAGCTCGTGCTGTTTTGCGCCGCCGTTGCGGGGGCACTGCTATTGGCGGAATTCGTATTGCTTTGGGATCTTTCTTGGGTGTGGGCACACTGGTATCTGCTGCCGCTGTTAGCGCCGATCTTTGTGCTGTACGACGTGGTTCTGACCCGTATGATCACCGCTTATTTGTTGCGCTGGCGCGAGCGCTTGCGCATCCCGGAGCTTTAAAAAATCGCATACGTGTCGCGTTTTTTGCGACAAAACAAGGCCAAAGGGCGCAAAATGCGCCCCTTGGCCTTTTGCTTTTTTGCGGCTGCGCCTTCCTGCTTGGCGTTTGCGTATTCCATAGATCCGCGGCACCTGCTTGCGGCTTGATCTCGTAGGGCAAAGGGGGGTGCGTATGGCGGCGGCAGTTGCGTTTTTGCCCCCTGCTCTCACCTCCCTCCTTTTAGTAACCCGCGCTACGCGCTTTGTTTGCAATTTCAAACTTCATTGGTCAATTTATATAAAAATAATAGAGTGCTTTAATTGAATTGGACGAAATTGCCGTAAGTCGATTGACAAAGCGCAAAAAAACTGTTACAATTACTTCATAAAATAATCCAAAGGGATACATATGCCTTTTTGATTATTGACTTGCTGCCTCGTTCCTTGCAGGAGGGCGCGGCGGTTTCCGTTTTTTCAAATCTGAATCCAAATGCAGAAAGGGAAAAATCATGAAGAAATTTGGTTTAATTGCATTGATGGCTCTGCTGCTTGCTTTGCTGTGCGTTTTTGGCGTATCGGCTGCAACGGCAGAACAGGTGGATGCAAACGTCCTCGCAGGCTACGAAATGGCCGCGATCCCGACGGATGCACAGCCTATCACATCTGCTACAGAGTTTGCCGCTATGCAGGCAGACGGCGTGTATTATCTGGATGCGGATATCACGCTGGGCTTTGCTTACGGCGAATTTTCGGGCAAGCTTTACGGTAATGGACACACCATTACCGCAACAAGCGTCAATGTGTTTGATAAGCTGAACGGCGCCGAGGTCTATGACCTGACGCTGGCAGGCAGCGTGGCCGGCACGGGCAATCACGTGGGCGGCCTTGCTACCGAGGCATACGGTGCAACGCTGGTCGGCATCATCAACGAGGCTGACGTTACCAACACCGGCAGCGGCTGGATGATCGTTGGCGGCGTGGTCGGCTATGCCGAAAACACCACCCTGCGTTACTGTGTCAACTACGGCACGATCTCGGGCGGCAGTGCTGCCATGAACGAGGCTCGCCCCGGCGGTATCGTCGGCCAGATCGACAACGCCAACGCATGGCTCGTGATCGAGAACTGTGTGAACTACGGCGATATCAACGGTATCAACCAGACCGGCGGTATCCTTGCCCGTTCGCAGAATTCTGCTTCTGTCACCATCAAGAGCTGTGTGAACTTCGGCCGCGTCTTTGTGGGTAGCTCCGACTCCGGCGCTATCGCAGGCAAGATCGCCTGCGCCGGCACTGCTGTTGTAGAGAACTGTATCAACAGTGGTCGCGTCTACGGCGGCTCTCAGGTTGGTATGATCGGCTACGGCGATGCCAATAAGATGTACATCACCAACTGCCACAACGGATGCTTCCTTGGTTGCTCTTCTGCCTGCGAGCACGGCGTGCTGTCCTCTCGCAGCGGCAACTTGGGTGCGATCCTTGGCGGTTACAATTCCAGCGCTCGCACCGACAGTATCCTGGAGATCAAGAACTGCACCAACACTGCCGATCTGAGCGGCGGCGGTCTTGCTGCGGGCATTGCCGGCAACATTTTGGCCAAGCAGATGACCTTTGAAAACTGCACCAACAGCGGTAACGTTACCACCACCGGTGCGGTAGCAGGCATGGTTGCAGCGTGTGCCGATAACGCCAGCACCGTCTCTAACGCTACCTTCCGCAACTGCGTTAACACCGGTAAGATCAAGACCACCAATGGCGTTGGCGGCGGTCTGGTCGCTTACTGCGATGCAACCGAAACTCTGCTGATCGAAAATTGCTTCAACGGCTGTCTGTCCGGCTGCACCACCTCCTGCGATCACGGTAAGCTTGAGTGCACCTCTCACGGTGCGGGCATAGTTGCCCACCGCGACGTCAGAACGCATGCGGGCTCCAAGACCATCGTCAAGAACTGCACCAACACCGGTCGTCTTGTTTGCGGCGGCTCCTCCTCCGGCGGTATTCTGGGCTGGATCGGCGCCAACACCATTGAGGTCACCGATTGCTTTAATGGCTGTCAGAACGGCTGTGCCTCCTGCGATCACGGTGTGGTCAGCCTGACCAGGTCCAACAACATGGGCGGTATCGTCGGTTGCGTTGAAGGCACCGACACCCTGACCGTTAAGAATTGTGTCAACAATGCGGATCTTTCCCTTGGCGGCACCGTCGGCGGTATCACCGGCGGCGTTTGGACCACTCAGCACGTGCTTATCGAGAATTGCTATAACTACGGCGACATTACCAACAAGACCTATGACGGCGGCGACATCGGCGGTATTTCCGGCGGCCTTGCCACCACCGGCGTGGATATCACCATCAAAAACTGCACCAACGAGGGCAACGTTTCCTCCGATGCAGACGGCTGCGACCCCGGCGGTATCTTGGGTGGTGCCGAGCAGTCCTCCATTCAGAGAGTGCTGATCGAGAACTGCGTGAACAAGGGTGATATCACCACCACCAACTCCAGTAACTCCACCGCTCGTGCGGGCGGTATCGCAGGTCCCACCTCGGGTCAGTACGTGACCTTTAAAAACTGCACCAACTACGGTACCCTTAACACCAGAGCCTACAGCGCAGGTATCGTGTCCCGTGCCGAGGCCAAGGTCGCGCTCCGCTTTGAGGGCTGTATCAACCAGGGCGACGTCACCAGCCGTGAGTACTGCTCCGGTATTATGGGTTGGGTTCCCGGCACCAACAACATCACTTGTATCGATGTTCACAACAAGGGCAACATCTCTTGTCCCAACGGCGCCATCGGCGGTATTCTGGGCAACTGGCAAAACGGTGCGGCAACCCTTTACTTTGAGAATTGCTCTAACTCCGGTACTCTGACGGGTCATCCCGACTATCACATTGGCGGTATCATCTCCTGGGCTGATAACGCCGCTAACGTGATCACCATCAAGAACTGCCATAACACTGCCAGCTTTGTCAGCAGCAAGTATAACGTTGCAGGTATCGCAGGCCGTCTTAACGGTACCGTTGTTATCGAGAACTGCTACAACAGCGGTAATATGACCCAGACCACCTCTACCCACGAGGATAGCGGCGCGGCGGGCATTGTCGGTTTTATCGGCAGCGCCAACTCCGTTACCATCACGGGCTGCTCCAACACCGGTAACATGAGCGCGGTAGACGGCAATGCCGCAGGCATCCTCGGCCGTTCCTTTGCTGCAAACTCTACTATTATTAAAAACTGCACCAACTCGGGCAGCTGTATCACCTCTGCTACCGATCGTTACGTTAAGGAATACGAAGAAGACGGCGAGACCCCCAAGAAATATAAGGATAACGCCGCAGGCGGTATCGCGGGCATCGTCAACTCTTTGACCATCACCTTTGAAAACTGCCACAACGGCTGCTTCTCGGGCTGCACCACCGATTGTACCCACGGTCAGATCACCTGTAACAGCTTTTACGCAGCAGGCATGATTGCCTACAACTACACCGGCACTTCTATCATTACTATTAAAAACTGCTCTAACAGCGGTAAGATCCACGCCAAGTCGGTGGTGGGCGGTATCGCAGGCAACCTGTTCAACAAGACCCTGACCATCGAGAACTGCTCTAACGGCTGTGTAAACGGCTGCACTCCTGCCGCAGGCCAGTACTGTGTCCACGGCATGATCACCAATACCGACAAAGCCGACTTCGGCGGCATTATCGGCCTTTCCAACGGTGGCGACATTGACTTTACCACCATCAAGAACTGCTTTAACAACGGCTACGTTTACGGTCAGAACCGCGGCGGCGGTATCTTGGGCGTGGTCAACGCCGACAAGATCCTGATTCAGGGCAACATCAACCGCGGCGATTTCAAGGACGGCCAAAACTACGGTGCTTGTATTGCGGGCCGTGTGGACAGCTGGGCTGCCGACGGTTGGATCAAGTTCATTGACAACACCAACTACGGCAACGTCAACCAGACCAATGTTTATGGCGCCGGTGTTCTGGGCTACTGTGAGGGCGCAGCTCTTCTGGAGTTCACCAACTGCCGTAACTATGGCGATATCAAGTTTGACAGCAGCCCTGCGGGCATCTTTGCCAACGCAGGTCCCTCTATCCGAAAGATGGTATTCACCAACTGCTACAACGGCGGTGATATCCTCGCTTCCGGTGCCGGCATAGCCGGTGGCATACTTGGTTCCTCCACCTGTACCAACGTCTATTTCTACGATTGTACCAACGAGGGTAAGATCGGCAACGAAAGTGGCAACGATCACATCGGCGGCATTATGGGTGCTATGGTCGCCAAGGGCACTATGTACTTCGAAAACTGCGTCAACCGCGGCGAGGTCAAGTCCGGTGCTACCAACAACGGCCGTCCCGGCGGTATTCTGGGCGGCTCTGAGAAGCTGAGCGACAGCGCAGGCACGGTTACAGCCTACTGCGCAGGCCTCACCATGATCAACTGTATCAACTACGGTAACGTGACCTCGGGCAACTACCCCGGCGGTCTGGTTTCCCGTCTGGATCCCTGTGAGAATGCCGTGGTCGAATTCATCGGCTGTGAGAACCGCGGTGCCGTCACCGGCGCCAAGAACCACATCGGCGGCCTTTTGGGCCTGATGGGCAACGCTGCGTCCGCTCAGTTTGACGTTTCCTTTATTGATTGTAAAAATACCGGTAAGGTCTCCCATAGCGGTTCTGCCGGCAACGCCCTTTGCGAGATCGGCGGACTTGTGGGCGTGTTGCGCGGTCGCAACGTGACCATGAAGAACTGTGTCAACGAGGGCGAGGTCGATTCCGGCACCGTCACCACCGACGTACGTGCGGGCGGTCTGGTCGGCGTTTCCTATAATGGCGTCAACACTTGGGTCTTTGAGGGCTGCACCAACAAGGGCAAGGTCACCGGCTACGGTGCCAAGGCTAACGCCAACGGCGTATATATCAGTGACGTTGGCGGCCTTGTCGGCCAGCAGCACTGCAATGCCGTATTTGAAAACTGCGTAAACCAGGGTGCTGTACATAGCGGTACCGCAGGCGACCAGTGGGACTGCGCCACCGGCGGCTTCCTTGGCTCTGCGCGCGGCGCGGCCAATATCAAGATCACCAACTGCGTCAACCGCGGCAAGATCACCAACGAGGAAGGCGCTGCCGCAGGTATGATCGGCTTCCGCCACGGTGATGACGGCACCATGGTCTCTTTGATCAACTGCAAGAACTATGGCGAGATCGTTGCCACCAAGCGTTATGCAACCGGCGGTATCGGCTATGCCTATAAGGCCTTTGAGTTTATCGGCTGCGAGAACCACGGCACCGTCACCTCTGCGCAGGTTGCAGGCGGTCTGCTTGGCCGTAAGAACGGCAACAGCGGTAGCTATCAGGTCGTGTTTATCGACTGTCTGAACACCGCAACCATCACCGGCGGCATCGAATCCGGCGGTATTGCAGGCCCCATCGACAGCGGCTCTGTGCTGAAGATGATCAACTGCACCAATAAGGGCAACATTGTATACACCAACGCAACCGGAAACGCCCATATCGGCGGTATTGCCGCCGCTTGGAGCGGATCCAGCGATGCGATCTTTGAGAATTGTGTTAACGAGGGCAACGTAGGCGCCTCCAACGTCAAGTCCCGTCCCGGCGGTATTCTGGGCGGCTCCGCCAGCGCCAACATCACCTTCCGCAACTGTATCAACAAGGGTAACGTTTATACCAACCACTACGCAGGCGGTATCGTTTGCCGTATGGACTTTGCGGCAGGCAATAAAGTTATCTTTGAGAACTGTGTCAACGAGGGCAGCATCACCGGTAACGGCACCGGTATTGCAGGTATCTTCGGTTGGTGCGAGGATGGTTCTGACAGCTACTCTATCGAGTTCTACAACTGCTCTAACAGCGGTGCCATTACCTCCAACAGCGCAGGCACCGGCGGTATTCTGGGTGCGGTCAACAAATCCGTTGGCTCTGTAACCATCAAGAACTGCCAGAACACCGGCAAGATCAACATCAAGACCGGCGGCACCGCCGGCGGCATGGCAGGCTTCACCAACTGCCACACCACCATTGAGAACTGTATCAACCGCGGTACCATCGAGGCAACCCACAACGGCAACGTTGCCGGTATCATCGCCGGTCTTTATGACGGCTACACGACTGTTTCCACCATTGCCAACTGCTCTAACTTCGGCAAGATCGTCGGCTCTACCGACGGCAGCGACACCTGGAGCATGATCGCCGGTATGGTGGCTCAGTCCAACGTTGCAGTGACCTTTATCAGCTGCTATAACGGCTGTGATCAGGGCTGCACCACCGAGTGCGATCACGGTCGCATCACCGCAAACAATAGGTATGGCGCCGCAGGTATGGTCGCTAAGGTAGAGCGCGATAAGAACGCCTCCTCCCTGACCGTTATCGACTGTGTCAACGACGGTGCGATCGGCGCTACCACCGCTGTGCAGACAAACACCAACGGCGGTATTCTGGGCGAGCTTCGTCCCTACGGTAACGCACTGGTCCTGACCGTTACCAACTGTGTCAACAACGGCACGCTTTACGGCGATGGCGGCTTTATCGGCGGTATCGTGGCACACACCTATGCCAAGAACACCATCACCAACTGCACCAACAACGGTGATATCAAGTCCACCTCCGCCATTTCGGGCGGTATCGTGGCCCGTCAGGGTACCGCGGGTGTCAACCTGATCAACTGTGTCAACAACGGTGACATCACCACCACTGCCAATGCAGGCGGTCTCACCGGCGAGCTTCACGGCGATGCCGGCAACATCCACAAGATCACCAATTCCAAAAACACCGGTAACGTCAGCGGTGCTAAGGTCGGCGGTGCGATCCCCTTCGCACGTCAGCCCGTTCAGATCAACGGCTTTACCAACAGTGGTGCCATCACCGGTACCTCTGCTGCAGGCGGCGTGATCGGCGCTTGCTATCAAAATGGCAACGGCCTTGGCAGCTATATCCTCAAGAACTGCACCAACACCGGTGCCGTTAAGTCCACCGGTGGCGATAGCGCAGGCGGTATGATCGCACTGTTCTATGCAGATGCAGAGATCACGCTGCAGGCAAAGCACACCCTCACTCTTGAAAACTGCCACAACAAGGGCAGCGTCACCTTTGATATTGCGTCCTTGGATAACAACCTTGGTGTCGGCGGTCTGATCGCCGTTATCGACACCAAGCTGTCCTCTCTCACCATCAAGAACTGCTCTAACAGCGGTGCGATCTCTGTTAAGATCGCAGAGCGCGGCGAAAACTGCACGCAGTTTGGTATCGGCGGCGCGATCGGCTACATTCCCACCGAGAGCTGCTGGTATTACACCACTGCCGACAGAACCGGCCGCACCGTAACCGTTTCTACTATCACCGTAGACGGCTTTACCAACAGCGCTTCTATCAACTACACCGCGCAGGGCACCGTAATGGGCGGTCTGCTTGGCTACGTCGTTCCCACCGGCGATCTGACCGTCAGCATCAGCAATGCGGTCAACTCCGGCAACCTGACCTCTAAGACCGGCAAGCTCGGCGGCGTGGTCGGTTACCTCCAGGCAACCGGCTCCAACATCGCAAGCTTTACGAACTGTAAGAACACCGGTACTCTCACCGGCACCAGTGACATCGGCGGTATCATCAGCGCATTTGAGTTTGGTAACAAGGACTTTAACGACGAGCTGACCATTACCAACTGCCTGAATGCCGGTAACATTCAGACCTCGAGCAATCGTCCCGGCGGTATCCTTGGTATTACCGTTGGCGCCAAGAAGGTCAAGCTGGATTCCTGCACCAACACCGGTAAGGTCGACACCAACGGCAACTACGCCGGCGGTCTGATCGGTCGTGCCGACTCTCTGGATACCACCATCGTGAACTGCGTCAACCACGGCACCGTTGAGGGCTGGAAGTCGCAGCATGGCGGTATCATCGGCTACGTTGGCTGCGACGGCGTTGACAGCGCACTGGATATTACCATCACCATCAAGAACACCGAAAACCACGGCCTGATCACCATCGGTTCTACCAATCAAGAGAACTGGCTGGGCGGTATTATCGGTAAGTTCAATGCAGGCAACCTGCTGATCGACGGTTGTACCAACTACGGCGACGTTACCAACAACACCACCCATAAGGTCGCCGGTGCGGCCGGTATCGTTGGCCGTATTGAGAACAAGGCAGGCGGCTCCGTTGTGATCAAGAACACCGTAAACCGCGGTAACGTGACTGCTAAGACCACCACCAGCGGTGATGCAACCGAGGCGGGCGGTATCATTGCCCGTACCTATATGGTTGGCACCGAGGTCAACAAGTGCACCAACTACGGTAAGATCTCCGTTGACGGCACGGCCTCCGGTTGGGGTCTTGGCGTTGCAGGCGGTATGGTCGGTACCGCACGCGGTTCTGCTGCCATCAAGATCAGCAACTCTGTAAACTACGGTGAGGTTTCTGCGGTCATTCCCGCAGGCGGCGCTGCAGGCGGTATGCTGGCGTACAGCCACGCTACTGCAGGCAACGATCCCACCTTTACGGGCTGCACCAACTACGGTAAGATCTCTGCAAACGCTTATGCGGCAGGTATTCTTGCTTACCTCTATCGGCAAGCCACCTTTACCGATTGCGCAAACCACGGCGAGATCGTAGCTTACTTCCCCGAGCTTTCCGCAAATACGGGCAACGGTGCAGGCGGTATCCTCTGCCGTGCCGACACTCCCGAAAACGGCGCTATCCTGACCTTTACCAACTGCAAGAACACCGGCAATATCACTGCCGGCGGCTATGTTGGCGGTATCGTCGGTAGCTACGGTAAGTGGGACAAGGACAAGAAAGTCAGCACCGCTCCCGAAATGGATATGACGAGCTGCGTTAATACCGGTAACATCACCAGTATGAATGGCTTCGCAGGCGGTATGGTCGGTGAGATCGTTTGCCGCGACCATGACACCTACATTATGGACTTTACCGGCTGCGTAAACACCGGTAATATCGAATCCAAGACTAAGCAAGCGGGCGGCTTGATCGGTCACAGTGCAAACAGATGCTTTATCAAGAACTGCGTGAACACCGGTAACGTGACCGGTAACATTCAGGTCGGCGGTATCGTCGGCGCCCTGAATGGCGACGGCGCTTCGCAGCAAAGTGAGATCACCTACTGCTACGTTGCAGGTACCATCACCCACATCGGTACCAGTGCAGGCGGCTCCAACGCCGTTGGCGGTCTGTCCGGCTACTCTTGGGGTGCGCATTACTACACCTACAACGTGATCGCAGCCGACGTGGTCATGAAGTGGACGAACCCCGGCACGGTTTCCGGCGCAAGCCTGCCTTGTGCGGCCGTTATCGTCGGCTACGACAACAACGGCGCCGTTCAGTTTAACTACAACCTCTTTACGGGTACGCTGGATGCCGGTGACGGTATTGCGGCATATCTGGGTATGAACAAGGCTACTATGTCTTACACCACGCCCGGTGCGCTCAGCATTTCCGGCGTTCACCACAACTACGCTATGACCGAGGAGGTCTATCCTCTGATCTTTGCGACCCTTGTGGATACCACCAAGGGTATCGGTCAGCCCATTCAGATCGCAACGGGCACCTCTGCGGCAAACGTTGTGACCACGCTGGGCAGCAGCTTCAAGGTCGTTGACGGTAAGGTGATGCCTTCCGCAGCCGAGACCGCTTACAACACCGGTAAGAACACCACCGCTCCCACCGCACCCTCCGCTCACACCCACAGCTATGCAACCACGTATAGCAAGGATGCAAACGGTCACTGGTACGAGTGCTCCTGCGGTGCAGTGAAGAGCTTTGCAGCTCACACCTATGCAAACGGCTGTGATACCACCTGCGATTGTGGCTACACCCGCACGCTGGCGAACCCCGAACACGTTTACACCAACGCGTGCGATACCACCTGCGACAATTGCTCCGCAACTCGCACCGTGGATGCAAACCTGCACGTTTACAGCGGTGCTTGTGACACCACCTGTAACGTCTGTGGCGCAACCCGCACCGTCAGCAACCCCGCACACGTCTATACCGACGCTTGCGACACCACCTGTGACAACTGCGGCGCGACCCGCACCGTGGCAGCCACCGCTCACGTTTACACCAACGTATGCGACACCACCTGCGATAACTGTGGCGCAACCCGCACCGTGGCCGACAGCGTACACGTTTACGCATACGCTTGCGATACCACCTGCGAGAACTGCTCTGCAACCCGCACCGTTGCGGCTGATGTACACGTTTACACCGACGCTTGCGACACCACTTGTAACTTCTGCGCGGCAGAGCGCACCGTCAATAGCCACGTTTACAGCGGCGATTGCGATGCAACCTGTGACCGCTGCGGCGCCGAGCGCACCGCTACCGGTACCCACGCAGGCCAGTACGCTTGCTCCACCACCTGTAAGGTCTGCGGCGTTGCCGTAACGCCCGGTGCTCACACCTATTCCAACAGCTGTGATGCAGCTTGTGACCTCTGCGGCACCGCCCGTACCGAGGGCCTTGTCCACAGCGGCGCATACGCTTGTGCAACCGAATGTCAGTTCTGCCACGCCGCCATCGAGGCCACCGGCGAGCACGTTTACGGTAACACCTGCGACCTGACCTGTGACAAGTGCGGCTTTGTACGCGAGCTGCCTGCTGACAGCCACACCTACACCAACGGCTGTGATAACAGCTGTAACAACTGCGGCTACGTGAGAGCCGACAGCGAGCTGGTTCACACCAACAACACCGAGGTGCCCTGCGATACCGCTTGTACCGTATGTGGCAAGACCATTGCAGCTCTCCAGCCTCACACCGGCGCTTACTCCTGCGCTGACGAGTGCCAGTGGTGCGGCGTTGAGGTCGTTCCCGGTGCTCATACTCCCGAAAAGGCTTGCTCCGAGACCTGTAAGGATTGCGGTGCTGCCGTTCCCGTAGAGCAGGCACACACCTTTGCAAATCCCTGCGATCCCGACTGTGATCTGTGCGGCAAGACCCGTACCGAGCTCACGCACACCTTTGAGAACGATTGCGATAAGGATTGCGCATACTGCGCGTTCACCCGCGAGATCCCTGTCACCGCACACGTTTATGCCTACAAGTGCGATGCAACCTGCGAGCGCTGTGACTTTGTACGCGAGATCTCTATCGGCGATCACGTCTATCCTTACCCCTGCGCAGATACCTGCTTGTACTGCGAGACCGAGCTTGTTCCCGGTGAGCACACGCACGAGCATCTCTGCTCTGACGAGTGTCTCTACTGCGAGGCTGAGATCGAGCCCTTGGGCGGCCATGAGTACTCCGGTGCTTGCGACCTGATCTGTAACCGTTGCGGCTTTATGCGCGATAGCGACGCCGCACATCAGTACACCTCCGCTTGCGACGCTTCTTGTAACATCTGTGGCTTTATGCGTGACGAGACCGCCGCACACGTGAGAGACTATGCTTGCTCTGTCGGTTGTGCAAACTGCGGTGCTGTAATGGATACCGAGCCCGAGCCTCATACCTACACCAACGCTTGCGACAAGTACTGTGACGTTTGTCTGGTAGAGCGCACCCATGACGACGAGGGCAACGTGGTCGACCACGTCCATGACAACAGATGCGATGCAACCTGTAACAAGTGTGGCGAGGTACGTCCCGTTCTCGACCATGTGGGCGAATACAAGTGCTCTACCGAGTGCAAGTTCTGCGGAAGCGAGATCCAGGCTAAGCTGCCTCACAAGTACGCAAATGACTGCAGCGATACCTGCGGCTACTGCGGACAGGTTACCCGCGAGGCCGTTCACACCACTGCGTTTGCTTGCTCTACCGTCTGCACCAAGTGCGGCGAGACCGTAGCTGCCGAGACCGAGCATGCTTACGACAATGATTGCGACACCACCTGTAACGTTTGCGGCGAGACCCGCGCGATCGAGCATGCTTACGACAACGATTGCGATGCCGATTGTAACGTTTGCGGCGAGATCCGCGAGATCGAGCATGCTTACGACAACGATTGCGATACCGATTGTAACGTTTGCGGCGAGACCCGCGTAATCGAGCATGCTTACGACAACGATTGCGATACCGATTGTAACGTTTGCGGCGAGATCCGCGCGATCGAGCATGCTTACGACAACGATTGCGACGCCGACTGTAACGTCTGCGGTGCCGAGCGCGAGCCTGCCGCTCACAGCTTTGGCGACTGGACGGTCAAAACGCCCGCTACCACCGAGGCCGCAGGCCTTGAGGAGCGCGTATGCGCATCCTGCGGTGAAAAGGAAGAGCGCGAGATCGCTAAGCTCCAGCCCGAAGAGGATGAAGGCGATAGCGACAGCGGCAATACCGACAGTGGTAACACCGACAGCGGCAATACCGACAGCGGCGACAGCTCTAACAGCTCCGGTGACAGCAGCAATACTGCAACCGAAGAGGAGAATGGCGCAGTTGGCGTGATCGTCACGGTTGTGATGATCGTTGTAGCTGTAGTGATCGTGGTCATCGTGTCCCTGATCGCCGGCGGCAACAAAAAATCCAAGCCCTCTAAAAAGTTCCAAACCTCTAAAAAGGGCAAGAAAAAGTAATAGGTGATCCCCCCTAAGGGGCACCAAGGCACCAAGGGCCTTTTGGCCCTTGGTGCCATTTTCCTAAATCGTATGTCCCCAAAAACAGAAGTACGTAAGGCTTTTTTTCTTCTCGTCACACGCTTTCGCCTTGCGAAGAAAGGAATCCAAATGAAAAAATCGATATCCTTAGCGCTGTGCGTGCTGATGCTTGCGCAGCTTTTATGCGGACTGTGCGTATCGGCAGAGGCCGCAGACTCTATCCGCGATACTGCCTCTCAAGTTGACGTTGAGAAGCTTATCACGCAGAGCTATACCAAAACCGAGCCGCCTGCTGATGCAACACCCATTAATTCTGCGGGTGAATTTGCCAATATGACGGCAAACGGTGTTTATTATCTGAATGCCGATCTGGAGCTGACCTCCTCCTATTCTGAGTTTAAGGGAAAGCTGTATGGCAACGGCCATACGCTGACGTTGAAGAAAGGTAGTGGCTATCGGGCTAAGACCAATCCGGTTTTTGCCACCCTGAGGGGAGCTGAGATCTATGATCTCACCATCAAGAGCGGGGAACAGCTGTCTGCGGAAGTCGATTATTTGGGTGCATTGGCAGAAAAGGCGTACAATACCACGATTCGTGGTTTGACCAACGAGGTCAATGTCCATAACAGCAAGCGCGGATATTCCGATGGAACTAACAACGTATACACGGGCTTTAGTGGTGGACTTTTGGGATATGCTGAGAATGTTACGCTGAGTTACTGCACCAACAAGGGTGCTATCACGGGTCATGAAACCGAAACGCGCCCCGGTGGTCTTGTGGGTGAGATGCGCAATGCCGATGCAACGCTGACCTTGGATCACTGCATCAACTACGGTGAAATAAAGGGCGTCAACCAGACCGGCGGTCTGGTCAGCCGCGTAGAGAAAGGCGCTGAAGTCAAGTTTTCTTACTGTGCCAATTTCGGCACCGTTACCGTGGGCTGGTCCGATGGCGGCGGCCTGATCGGCAAGGTGACGCAGTCCAATACAAAGGTGACCTTCGAGCATTGCTACAACAGCGCTCGCATCAACGGTGGTAGCAACACGGGTGGTATGATCGGCTTTATGCTGGCCTCTGAGCTGACGGTAACCGACTGCCACAACGGCTGCTTTGTCAAAGGCTGCACCTGCAAGGGCAGCGAGCATGGCAAGCTGACCAATCAAAAGGGAACTCATACCATTGGCGGTCTGGTTGCCCATATGGATCAGCGCTCTGCCGTTGTCACCTTCACCGATTGCTCTAACAGCGGTCATCTGATCGCAGGCGAGGGCGGTGTTCGCAATGACTCCGCCGATGCAAATATCAACAAAAGCCATAGCCGTGTGGGCGGTATTGCAGCCGTGATCGAGGGCTATCGCGCAAAGGTTGAAAATTGCCACAACTACGGCAAGATCACCAGCGATTATTACGTTGGCGGCCTGTTTGCGCGCATCGGCTCGTCGGGCGAGGCAACTACAAGCGGCAGCACGACCGTCTACAGCGGCAGCACGCTGCTGCTAAAGGGCTGCTCTAACAGCGGCGAGCTGATCTCTGCTTCTTACGTTGGCGGTGCGATCGGCTATCAGGAATTCGCCTCTGATCTAACGCTGACAGATTGCCATAACTATGGCAATATCACCGCCGGTTGGAATGCGGGTGGCCTGCTTGCACGCATCGACAGCGGGCATACCAAGGGCTGCACCATCGAGCTTACGGATTGCTCTAACAGCGGTACGATCAATGCAAAGGGCACCGCAGGCGGCCTTACCGGCATCTTCACCGGCACCTATGACGTCATCAAGTCTATGAGCGTGACCAAATGCACCAATACTGCCGACGTCACCTCGCCCAACTACGCGGGCGGCATCGTTGGCATTGCCGACGTGAAAAAGTTTACCGCGACCGATTGCCGTAACGAGGGTGATATGAACGTCAAGGACCAAGGCGAGTACGGCTGTGTGGGCGGCATTGTGGGCCGCACCTACGGCACGGCAAGCTATACCAACTGCGTCAATACCGGCAATATGATCGAGAGCGATACGGTCAAAAAGGGAGGCAGCGCTTACGGCCTTTCTGTTGGCGGCATCGTGGGTCAGTCCGGCAGAGGAGGCACGGATTACAAGGCGGACACCTCCGTGTTTGTCAACTGCTTCAGCGCCGGAACCATCGTTGCAAAAAGCGCACTGCATAAGGGGCAGTCCATCCGCGCCGCCGGTATTGTGGGCGTGGCAAAAAGTACCTGTATCGCCAACCGTTGCTTGGTCATAGGCGAGATCAACGGCACCACGCAGGCTGCCGGTATTGCAGGCGATTGCGGCTCTAACGGACAGGGCGGCAGCGAGTTCAATCAGTGCATCGTCGATGCTCCCATTTTCAACAGCGGCACCGCCGTGAACGGCCGTACCGAGGGCTCGGCCGGCATTGCTTGCTATGTTTGGGGCGACGCGCACGTATTGAATTGCGTTGTTATGAACGATGTTACGCTGACCGTTAACGGCAGCAGCCTGCGCTTTGACCAAAGACGTCCCTGCTCGGCGCTGGTGGGCTACACCAACAACGGCGGCGGCAGTTTTCAGGGCAACTTCTTTGGCGGCAAGCTGACCGGCGGAGAGGGCACCGATACCATTGTAATGATGCTCGCCAACACCGTTGAGGCAGACGTTTCCGGCGACATCGGCGGCGATATCAATCACAACTATTCTCACTATCAATACCCCCTGTTTTACTGGGGCAATCAGAATGACAAGACCGGCGTTACCGTGGGTGGCTATTATTCTGAAGAATTGACCCCTCTGCCCGACGAGGATATGCTGAAACGGGGCGTTTCCTTTGCGGATATCATGACCGACGGCGATCCCAATATGACGGTGATCCGCAACTGTGCCGGCGTCGAGCTGCCGATGATCTCCTATATGATAAGCAACTACAATTGGGGCGTGGAGCACGTGGGCGGACACGGATATTATGAAAATTGCAATCCCACCTGTACGGTCTGTGGCAGAGAAAAGGTTCTGCTGACCCACAGATACACCAACGATTGTGACGTAGATTGCAACGATTGCGGTGACGTCCGTGAGGTCGTTGAGCACGAGTTTGGCAGATGGATCGTGGTCAAGCAGGCCACCGAAACCGAAAAGGGTGAGCGCAAGGTGGTTTGCGAGACCTGCGGACACGAAGAATTTCAGGTCATTCCTATGCTCAAGCCCGAGAGCGAACCCCAACAGGGCAACGGCGAGGCAGACAATACCGATGCTGCACCTGCCGAAGATAAACTGCCGATCCCGATGATCGCGGGTGTTGGCGGCGGCGCCGCACTGCTGATCGTTTTGGTCGTGATCCTTGTGATCGTTGCCAAAAAGAAAAAGAAATGATCCCCAAAAGCAGAGAAGACAGCTGTCTTCTCTGCTTTTTTTGCGTTCGGCCATTCCGTTAAGCGGCGCTTGCAAGCTGCCGTTGTTTCTTGCAAAAGTGCCGATCTTGCCGCCAAACCGCACTGCTTAAGCAGCAAAAAAATGCCGTTTTCTCACCCCGTTGGGGCATATTTTTGTTTTTTGCCGCAGCTTTTGCTTGCCAAAGCGCAACGGAAAGGGGCAGAGCAGGGCATTTTATCGCATTATCCGCAGTGTACAAAATTCCAATGCTCTTTTTGGTTGTTTTATATAAACTTATATTTTATATATATATAATCGTTTATTTTGGCGGAAAAAGAATTGACAAACCGCCAAAAAACTGTTACAATAGTACTACGAATACTGTCTTAGAGTGTAAACTCTATCATAGTGAAAACGCATTTTGCTTAGAAAGCACAAATCCAAACGAAGAAAGGGAAAAAACATGAAAAAGATTGTTTTTATTGTCCTTACACTTCTGCTGTTGACAGGGCTTTGCCTTGGCATTGGCTTTGCCGCTATGGCCGCCGATACCAACGAGGTCAATGAACTGGAACAGACGATCATGGCGGGATACGCTCTGCCTGAGATCCCCGATGACGCACAGCCGATCCATAACGGTGGACAGCTGTACGGCATGGATCCCAACGGTGTGTACTACCTTGCCGCCGATATCGAGGTGGGCAGCTCTTGTCTGCTTCCCTTTTCGGGCACGTTGTACGGAAACGGCCATACCGTCACCGTTCAGGGCAGCCCCGTCTTTTTCAAGCTGGATGGCGCAACCGTTCGTGACCTGACCATCGTGGGCAGTGTTACCAACACCGCTGCCTCCAGACTGGACAACGTGGGCGGCTTGGTGCGCGAGGCCTATAATGCCACCATCATCGGCATCACCAACAAGGCATCCATCGTGCAGGAGGTCTACGGTAAATTTGCCGGCGGCGTTGCAGGCTATGCCGAAAACACCACCTTCAGCTACTGCGTCAACTACGGCAATATTTCCGGTAATACCTCCGAGCTGCGTCCCGGCGGTATTATGGGTCAGTGTAACAACGCCTCCGCTTGGATCGCGCTGGATCACTGCATCAACCACGGTACCATCAACGGCGTTAACCAGACAGGCGGTCTGGTCAGCCGCATCGAGAACGGCGCTTCTCTGCGCATGACCGACTGCGCTAACTTCGGTACCGTCAACGTAGCGGGCTCCGACTCCGGCGGTATCATCGGTAAGGTGACGCAAGCCACCACCGTTGTCACCTTCGAGCGTGTTTACAACAGCGGACGCATCAACGGCGGCAAGATCTCGGGCGGTATCGTAGGTCCGTTTGCGGGCCAGATCACGGTTATCGATGCTTACAACGGTTGCTTTGTAGACGGCTGTGACTGTAACGGCACCGACCACGGTAAGATCACCCAAAAGGCCGAGGCTGACATCGGCGGCCTCTTTGGCTCCGTGAACAGCACCGCTTTAAACACCGTGTATATGGAAAAATGCTATAACTATGGCGATGTTTATACCACCTTTAGTAGCCGTATCGGCGGCTTGGCAGGCTGTATGGAGGCCAAGACGGTCACCGTCAAGAACTGCCACAACTATGGCGATCTGACTTCTGCCAACTACGGCGGCGGTTTCTTCAGCCGTGCCGGCGCTTCTGCGGGCACACTGGTTATTGAGGACTGCTCCAATAACGGCAACGTTACCGTCAACTCCTACGGCGGTGGCTTTATCGGCTATCAGCAGAATAGCTTGGGCATCCGTATGGTCAACTGTGTCAACAACGGTGACATCTCCACCGGCTGGAACGCAGGCGGCCTTCTCTGCCGTATCGACGGCAATGTCGTCACTATGACCACCGGCATTGAGTTTATCAACTGTGTGAACAACGGTAATATCGTTAAGAGCTCCGGTACCTCGGGCGGCATTCTTGGCATTTTGGAGCCCGGCGATCTCAACAAGATCCCCTATCTGACCTTTACCGCCTGCCACAACTACGGCGATATCTTCTGCGGCAACTACGCAGGTGGTATCACCGGTATCGCCCAAGCTCTTCAGGTCTCGTTCAACAACTGTACCAACAGCGGCGATATGATCTTTGATCCCAATTCCAACGACAGCTGCGAGTTTGGCGGCATTGCCGGCCGTGTTTTCGGTATTCTGAACGCTACCGACTGTGTTAACACCGGTGATATCTTCGTGCTTTCCGCACCTCTGCCCGCCTCTCGCACCAACTCCGCTATGCTGGGCGGTATCGTGGGCCGTGCCGGTCAGGCCGGTACCTCCTTTAAGCACGAGCAAGCAACCTTCACCCGCTGCATCAACACCGGTGTGATCGGCACCGGCCGCGCCATTGCCGATGCCGCCACCACGTATAACTTTAGTTCGGGCGGTATCGTAGGTCTGGTTCGCGCCGCTTGCAAGACTTATTACTGCGCCAGCGCAGGCGATGTATTCGGCAATCAGCAGGTTGCAGGCATCTGCGCTCTGTCCGGCCAAAACGAGATCGCTGACCATACTTATTACGGCAACTTCATTTCCGCTAACCTTTACAACTCCGGACACAAGGGTCAATACAATTCCGCCGGTGCAGCAGGCATTTCCTGCTACGGCTGGGGTAACGTCAACGTCGAGCGCAACGTAATGACCGGTAACGTTGAGGTCAACAACACCGGCAGCGGCAAGGCGATCGGCGACCGTTGGGTCTGCTCCGCATTCTTTGGTTACACCAACAATGCCGGAGGCAACTTCAAGTATAACTACTTCACCGGTACGCTGACCACCGATGGCGGCGACAACTGCTATAAGATCATCGTTGCCAACACCAAGTCCCAAGACCACACAGGTCGTGAGGGCAACCAGATGGCTCACAACTACTCTGTGAACCCCTACAACCTCCACTGCAACGAAAAGATCGGTTACTCGGTCAGCAAGGCCTCTTCCATCACCCCTGAGGCTATGCAGGCGCTGGCACCCACTGCCATCAATCTTGTTAAGCTTTGTGACGGCACCGTGGTGCCCGTTGACACACAGACCGTTCGCACTATGAGCACGGCGCTGAACGCCATGGGCCACACCTACGGTAACGTAGAGAGCACCGCCGATCCTATGAACCACAAGCAGGCCTGCGCTTGCGGCGCAGCCGTTTATGCAAGACACGAGTACGAAAACGCCTGTGATACCGACTGCGATATCTGCGGTTACGTCCGCTTCGAGCAGCCCACTCACGAGGGCGAGTTCGCTTGCTCTGAGACCTGTAAGCATTGCGATGCACCCGTCACTCCCACTGCTGCACACGCAGGCAAGCATGCTTGCTCCACCACCTGCCAGACCTGCGGCGTTGCTGTTGTAGGCAGCGCGCACACCGTCAGCAGCGCTTGCGACACCGCTTGTAACCTTTGCGGCGAGACCGTTGCGGCCACCGCAGATCATACCACCGCTAAGCCCTGCGACAGCACCTGCTCCGCTTGTGGCGAGGCCGTAGAGGGCGCCGACCATCAGGGCGAGTTTGATTGCTCTAAGACCTGTCAGTGGTGCGACGCTGAGGTAGAGGGTACGGCCCACGAGGGCGAGCTTGAGTGCTCTACCGTTTGTAAGCATTGCGGCGCTGCCATCAGCGGCACAAAGCACCTGGGTGCTTCCGCTTGCTCCGAGACCTGTCAGTGGTGCGGCGTGGCCATTACCCCCACGGCCGAGCATACTGCCGAGTTTGTTTGCTCTACCGCTTGTGCAACCTGCGGTGCTGAGCTTGACGGCGCTTGCGAGGGCGAGTTCGCTTGCTCGATGCTGTGTAAGTACTGCGACGGCCTGATCACTCCCGATGCCGATCATACCGCCAAGTTTGCTTGCTCTACCGTTTGCTTGCTTTGCGGCGGCGCCGTGTACGACGCTGACGAGCATACCTTTGACAATGCCTGCGACGCTGATTGTAACGTCTGCGGTGAGGAGCGCTCTGTCAAGCACGCTTGGGAATATCCTTGTGACGCGGACTGCGGCGTTTGCGGCTTTGAAAGAGACGTAGAATGCAAGGGCGAGGAATTCTGCTCTGACATCTGTCAGTGGTGCAATGCGACCATTCAGCCTCTGTTCCCCCACACGGGCAAGCTTGCTTGCTCCGAGACCTGTCAGTGGTGCGAGGCGCCCATTGCCGAGGCAGATCGCGATGCTCACACCTACGACAACAACTGCGATACGGTATGTAACGTTTGCTCGGCTGCTCGCACTGTAGAGCCTCACGTGGGCGAGTTCCCCTGCTCCGAGACCTGCCGCTGGTGCGAGATCGCTATCACGCCCGCTGATCACGTTTACGACAATTCTTGCGATCCCGGCTGCAACAACTGCGGCGCGATCCGACCCAACGCAAAGCATACGTATGATAACGATTGCGATCCCGATTGTAATAAGAAGGATTGCGATTACGTCCGCTTTACCGAGATCCCCCACGTTTATGATAACGATTGCGATAAGGATTGCAACGTTTGCCGTGTAAAGCGCTTTGAAGAGGCTCAGCACGTTTACGATAACACCTGCGATCAGAATTGCAATATCTGTAATTTCCTGAACGTAGAGGCCGATCACACCTACGCAGATGACTGCGACGGCACCTGTGACGTTTGCGGTGCCACCCGCGATGCCGCTCATGAGTTTGGCACTTGCAGCGGTATTTGCACCAAGTGCGAAAAGCAGATCAGAGACGACGCGCACGATTTTGGCGACTGGGTCGTGACCCTTCAGCCCACTGTCGAGGCCGAGGGCTCTCGCGAGCATACCTGCGCGACCTGCGGTGAGGCCGTTGCAGAGCCCATCGAAAAGCTGCCTGCCGCACAGGAAAAGGGCAACGATATGATCATTTTGATCGTTGCAGCTGCCGCGCTGGTGCTGTTTAACGTTGTGGTGATCGTGATCTCCAACGCAAAAAAGAAAAAGAACAACAAGGATCCCAAGGTGGCAGAGGCTAAGGAGGCCGAGCAGACCGAGGCTCCCGAAAAGGAAGCTGAGGCCGAGACGACCGAAGAGGCTGAAGAAACCAAGGAATGATCCGTAAAAAAACAGGCAAGGGCATAGCCCTTGGCGGTTTTTTTGTTTAGACAGTATAAAGATCGGCAGAGGTGCCATAATAAGGATAAATCTTTGTTGGAGGGACGGTATGAAAAGGGCGATCATCCCCACAAGCTGTGGCGTTTTGGCTGCAGCCTCAGTGGTGGGCAAAACAGAAAAGGAGGGGCCGCTTGGGCATTGCTTTGATCTGCATAGCCATGACGACCGCTTTGGTCAAAAAACTTGGGAAAAGGCAGAGGCAGAAATGCAGCGGCTTGCACTGAACACCGCCTTGGCCAAGGCCAAGCTGGAGCAGACTGCGCTGGACGCGATCTTTTCCGGCGATCTTCTCAACCAGTGCATCGGCGCGGCCTATGGGTTAAAGGATTTTACACTGCCGTATTTCGGGCTTTACGGCGCTTGCTCCACCGCAGCCGAGGGTCTTGCACTTGCCGCAATGCTGGTCAGCGGCGGTGCGTTTTCGCGCCTGGCAGCGCTGGCCTCCTCGCACAACTGCACGGCAGAGCGGCAGTACCGTTCGCCCTTGGAGTACGGTGGTCAGCGCACGCCCACCGCTCAGTGGACAGCCACCGCCGCGGGTGCGTTTTTGGTGACAGAGGCCGAGGAGGCACAGGTGCTGATCGATCGTGTCTGCCCCGGTATCGTGATCGAAAAGGGGATCCGCGATGCTGCCAATATGGGGGCGGCAATGGCGCCGGCCGCCGCAGATACGCTGCTGCGCTTTTTTGCAGAAAGCGGCACGTCTGCGCGAGATTACGATCTGATCGTCACGGGTGATCTTGGCTATGAGGGCGGCGACATTTTGTGCCGCTTGATGGAAACCGAGGGGATGGACATTACCGCAACCTATAACGACTGCGGTATGATGCTGTATGACCGCGACGTGCAGGATACCCACGCGGGGGGATCCGGGTGCGGCTGCTCGGCAGCGGTGATGGCATCCTATTTGTTGCCAAAAATAGCAGACGGTAGCCTGAAACGCGTGCTTTTGATCGGCACGGGCGCTATGATGAGTCCCCAGTCGATCCAACAGGGCGAATGTATTCCGGCAGTGGCGCATCTGGTATCCTTTTGCGCCAGGAGGTGAAAAATGAGCGTTATTTTAGATCTTTTTGTTGCCTTTGCGGTAGGAGGCGCGCTGTGCGTGATCGCGCAGATCCTGATCGATCGGACCAAACTGACACCCGCCCGCATTTTGGTGGGATTTGTGGTGGCAGGCGTGTTTTTGGGCGCCATCGGGCTTTATGGGCCCTTTGCAGAGCTCGCGGGCGCGGGAGCGACCACGCCGCTATCCGGATTTGGCTATCTTATTGCCAAGGGCGTGCGCGATGCAGTTGATCAGCGTGGCCTGATCGGTGCTTTTACCGGCGGACTCAGCGCCGCCGCGGCCGGGACCGCTGCGGCGCTTGTCTTTGGACTTGCGGCTGCACTGATCTGCCGTGGCGGCAAGCCCAGGGGATAAAAAACAGAAAAAATCCATCGAGAGATGGATTTTTTCTGTTTTCAAAGTGCTGTTTTTGTGATATAATGATAAAAAACAATAAACCGCAAAAGAGATCCGGGTCTGCGGTGCTGTACGCCAAAAACAGCAAGAAGAATGCAAAAAGTAATATACGTATAGGAGTTTTAGTGACAAAATGAATGATTTTTTTACAAAGGCCTTTGAGGAGCATCCTGATAAAGAAAGCTTTTACCGTACTGTGATTTTAAACGAGAACTCAGATTATGCGGCAGAGAAGCGGGTAGAATACTACAAAACACAGCTGAAATTTATGGGCGAAAACGTTCGTATCGGCGCGGGGGTCAAGATCGTCAACCCGCAATACGTTTCGCTGGGCAACAACGTGACCGTAGGTGACGGCTGCACGTTGATCGCACGCGGCCCCGGTGGCATCACGTTAGAGGATCGCGTGGCCCTGCAAGAGCGGGTCTACTTAGATACCGAGCGCGCTGACGAAGGCTATATCATCATTGGTCGCAGCTCCTATATCGGCACGGGAACCACCCTGTTCGGCCACGTGGGGCTGGAGATCGGCGATCACGTGCTGATGGCACAGAATATTACGCTGACACCCTATTCGCATATTTTCGAGGATCCTGATACCAATATCATCAAGCAGGGCGGTCATACCAAAAAGGTAGAGATCGGCCGTGACGTGTACGTGGGGATGGGCGTGAATATTATGTATTCGGGCAGCATCGGCGAGGGCTCGGTGATCGGTGCGGGCTCCACTGTGGTCAAGCCCATTCCGCCCTATAGCGTGGCTGTAGGCAGCCCCGCCAAGGTCATCCGAGAGCGCAAATAACCCCCAAAACGGGGCGAGATTTTCAACAAAAGAGCGCAAGGCAACGCCTTGCACTCTTTTGTTATTGCTGCTTTTCAAAATACCCCTGCGGATGGGCACAGGTGGGGCAGAAGGCAGGGGGCTCCTTGGCCGTGATCACATAGCCGCAGTTCAGACAGATCCAACGGGTCTGCGGATCGTCAGAGGTGAAGATGCTGCCGCTTTTGACCTCCTCCAGCTTGTTGCGGTAGTTTTGCTCGTGCCGCTTTTCCACCGATGCTACGCGGTCAAACAGGTCGGCTATCACAGAAAATCCTTCTGCGCGTGCCTCCTCGGCAAATTGGGCGTACATCGTTTCCCATTCAAAGTGCTCGCCGCCTGCCGCCGCATCCAAATTGCGGTCTGTGCCGCTGTAGCCGCCAAGATAGCGGAACCAGATCTCGGCGTGCTCCATTTCATTGGCAGCGGTCTCGGCAAACAGCCTTGCCACCGAAACGTAGCCGTCTGCGTTTGCCTTTTTCTCAAACCACTTATAGCGCAGATAGGTCTGCGACTCGCCGCTGAGCGCCGTGTGCAGATTTTGCTCGGTTTTGGTGCCCTTCAAGGCCTCCGGATCTACGCCCGCCTTCATATAGGTTGCCATATAAAAATCCTCCTTGCAATAGATTGCAAGGAGGATGATTGCCATATTTAACTTGTTTTATTCAGCGCGGAATTCATTTGCTAAAATGGCGCAGATCCCAATGTCACGGTATTGTCCCTTGACCAGCAGCATGCGGCGGTGAATGCCCTCAAAGCTCATACCAACGCGCTCCATCAATCGGCGCGACGCCGCGTTTTCTGCCATGTAACGTGCCTCTACGCGCTGTAGGCCCAGCACCGAAAAACCAAATCGCAGCACGCGGCGCACCGCTTCGGTCATCAGCCCCTTGCCGTGAAAATCCGGGTTCAGCACATAGCCGATCTCGGCGCTGTTGTGCGGTGCATCAAATCGGACAAAGCCGCAGGTGCCGATCATACGGCCGCTCTCCTTGTCGATCAACGCCCAATCATAAAATTGACCCAGGCGATAGCGCGTTGCCAGATATTCCAGATAGCGGCGGGTGTATTGCGCATCTGCGTGGGGGTTCCACAGCAGATAACGGGTTACCTCGGGGCGCTTGGCATAGTCATACATATCTGTGGCATCCGAAACGCGCATGGCGCGTAAGATCAGGCGCTCGGTCTCAAGCTCGGGGAAGTGAGAAAAAATATGATAGATGGTTTCCTTTTTCATAGGGCACTCCTTTAAAGAGATGAGAACATTATATACCATCTGATGGGATAAAACAAGAGAAATTTTGAAAAACACCATATTTCGCTTGTTTTTTTGCGTGGGATTGCTTATAATAGGTGTAGAACATCGGAAGGGAGAACGTGATGGAGGAGCTGCTTCGCGATTGCCTGTTTCCCATTATGCTGGGCTCAAATACACTTTGCCACGCCACCGTAAGGCAGATGCAAAAGCGCTTTGGCGCCGATTGCACCGTTCTGACGGGAAAGCGCGCGTTGACACTGCGCTTTATGCCCGGTGTGCGATTGGTGGATGCTTCCCCTGCGCTTTCGGATGATATGCTGCTGACGATCCTGCAGGACATTGCGCAGGAGTGCGGACTTTCCATTCCACTGCTGGTGCTTTGCGACAAGGCCTATGGCGCATTTGTGGATCGAAACCGCCTTTGGTTAGAGTCGCATTTTATTTTGCGCAACGCCATAGAGGCGTCGGGCAAGCAAGGGGGAAAGCAATGAAATTAGCGGCGCTTTTGGGCGAGGAACCCTATCGCTTTTGGGGTGATCCGCAATTATTAGAGCAAGAGATCGTCACCGTAACGGCAGATCCGTCCCGTGCAAAGCGGGGGACGCTGTTTGTTTGCACGCGTACCGCCCTGCGCGACGGACATCATCTTGTCAGGGCTGCCTATACCGCCGGTTGTCGCGCCTTTTTGGCTGAGCTGCTGCCGGACGTGCCGCAGGACGCCGCGTGGATCGCGGTGCAGGATACAGAGGCCTTGCTGGGGCCTTTGATCGCCAAGCTGCTGCGGCATCCTGCCAAAGAGCTTCGTGTGATCGGTATCACGGGCACCGCAGGCAAGACCTCGGTGGCTCATACGTTGCACGAGGTGCTGGCAAGCGTGGGGCGTCGTGTCGCTTCGCTGACAAGCGACGGCTATTGCATCGGTCTTGCACAGAGGCCCGTGGGCGACGTTGTGCCGGATGCCGTCAATATACAGCATTTTTTGGCCGAATGCCGTCGGGCAGAGGTGGACGTGGTGATCCTGGAGCTTTCTGCCTATATGCTGGCGCATAAGGCCGCTACGGGCATTCCGTTTACGGCCGTGTTGCTGACCAATCTGCTTGATGCACACGTCGGTCACGGCGAATTTTCAAGCCTCCGGCAGTATCACGCTGCCAAGCTCTCGCTACTTAGCGCCGAGGCCGACTTTGTGATCGCGCCCGTCGGGCTTGCGCTGCCCGCAGTTAGTGGAACGCTTTTGACAGTGGGAGAGGGCGGAACGGCTTGGGCAGAAAATCGGTGCTGCACGTGGACAGAGGACGAGGTGGAAAGCAGCTTTGAACTCTGCCTTTCCAATGGGCAAAAATATGCTGTTTCTATACCCGTTCCCGGGGATTTTGCCATTGAAAACGCCTTGTATGCTATGTTGACGGGGCTGATCCTTGGCGTGGATGAGCGCCGCCTTATCGAGGAGCTTTCGCTGACCCGCCCCAAGGGGAGACTGACTTGTATGCCAATGGGCGATGCACGCTTTGTCGTGATAGACAGCGCCTTTGAGGCGGATAGTCTTGCGCGTGTGTTGACGCTGCTGCGCGGCTATACCCGCGGCCGTTTGTCGGTTTTGATCGGCTCGGTGGGCGGTCGTGCACGCCATCGTCGCGGCGCATTGGGGCGCACTGCCGTGACCTATGCTGATTTTGCGTATTTCACCGCAGACGATCCCAATGGAGAGGATCCCGAGGCCATCTGCGCCGAAATGGTGCGCGCATGCGGCTCCGAGCGTTGCTGTATCATCACAGACCGCCGCCGCGCCATCGCGCGGGCGGTATCCGACCTGCGCCGCGGAGATATTTTGCTGCTGGCGGGCAAGGGCGGGTGCGATACGCAGCTGATCGGCGGCGTGCGTCATCCGTTTTCAGAAAAGGAGATCGTTTTGGAGGCGCTCGCGCGTTTGTAACGCGCGGCCTCCTTTTCCTTTTATCCACCCTTGACTTTTTTGCGTTTTTTGTGTACAATAAAAAGGAATCTATCACGGATACGGAGGATGCTTATGGCAGAACGCAAAAAAATGTCCGATGACAAGCGTGAAGTGGCAGAAGCCCAAAGGAATCAGGCACCCAAAGCGGCGGTCGGTAATAAAAAAAGCGATACGTCTGCAGAAAAAGGTGACAAACGCATAAAAGAGAACAAGGCGCTGGTTGCCGTTGACGCACCCAAGGGCGCGGCAAAAAAAGGCGCCAAGGCAAGCAATCTGCCTGTGGCAGACGGCGGTCACGCCGTTGGCCCCGGCTCGGTGCCGATACGGATGACGCAAGAGGAGCGCCGCAATCTGCTGGGTAGGATCGGCGTGCTGCTTTTGATCGCAGCTGTGCTGGCGCTGTCTGTGTTGATCTTTATCCTGCGCCCCACTGCATATACCGAGCGGACGCATTCGGTCGTTTTCCTTTATGATCCCGCGCGGGATGTCACCCTTGTGGTGGCAGACGGCGAGCTTGAGGGGGATGAAGGCGGCTATCAAGGCAAGCTGACCTATCGCGCCGATAACGGCAAGGGCGACGTTTGCGCAGCCATCATCGGCGGCGCCTTGTACGTCGTTGACGGCAATGACGTAGAAAAAGCCGATGACGGCGTGACCGACTGTGTGCTATCCGCCAATGGAGACCGCGTGGCGTGGCGCAATGCCGCGGGTATGCTGTATTATGCCGACGTTGACGATCTTGAGGGTCGCCGTTGCGCCGCAGAGAACGCACCCAACGATCGCTATTGCCTGTCCCCCGACGGGCGCGAGCTGTTCTATACGATCATGGGCGGGGACGGCGTCTCCCGTATGACGTTGATCTCGCTCAGCGGTCGTAGCCTCATTTTCCCCGAGGATCAAAATCTCACACCTGTTGCAGTGGCTGATAACAGTAAATTTTTGTACTATACCGATGCCAATGGTGCGCTTTACGTGTTAAACGGCGAAACGCTGGAAAAAACACTGTGCGCCAAGCAACCCAAGGAGCTTGTGTTCAACGCAGATCTTTCCGAGCTTTTGTTGCAAAGCGAGGTCGGGACTGTGTGCTTTGTGGACGGCGTGCAATTCGGCATCAACGATCTGGGCGCCGCCGACCGTTTGGAGCTGATCCCCAATCGCCGCGTATCGGTGTTGCCCTTGCTTGGAAATGCAGGTGACCATTGCCTGACCGAAAGTATTTTGGATCAATATTATATCTTTTCCTCCGGCTCCACGCAAATGCTGGTGCATCTGACCGAGGAAAAGGAACGTGGCTGTATGAACGAGGTCGCCTATGGCGTTGAGGACGTTGTGGTTACGGATAAGTACGTCTTTTTCAGACAGACAGTGGCTGGCACCGACCCCCATACCGATCTGTTCTGCGTAGAAAACGGCGATACCGCTGTGGAATTTTGCTATGGCTATGTCAGCGCGTATTGCCCCAACGTAGACGGAAGTCGTTTGACCTACGTTACACAAACGGGTCTGTACTCGGGTCGAGCCAAGGAAATGATGGAATGGATCAGCGACCACATCCTTCGCGAGCGCGGGGTAGAGGTCAGCTGCGACGATGCGTTTTACTATTTCGAAAGTGCCGGCAAGCTGTTTGTCAGCGATAACGGCGCTAAGGCCAGAGAGGTCGCCGGCGATGTGGATTGGTTCTTTGTAGACGGCGACGTGCTGTATTACGGCGTCGGCTTTGCCGATGACGGTGTCGGTACGGTCTTTTCCAATTTCCGCAACAGCAGAAAAAGCGATAAGCTGATCGACGGTGTTTCTGTCGTTGGATAAATAAAAATGCTTGCCAAAGCAGGAGTGCTTTTTTATAAACGGGCTTGCGCGATTACCGCGCAAGCCCGTTTGCTGATCATCAAAAATTCCCAATCATAAGTTTTTGTTTGCGACACACAATATATTCGGAGCAAGGAACGTGCGCCAAAGGGGCGAGCGGGACCTACTCTTGAAAATAGATGTGAAGGCTCGCCCGCCGCGCGTTGGCAGCGGATGCTAACGGATGGAGGCGTGAGCAAAGGAGTAAACAAAATGGCAAACAAGCAGGCAAAAAAGGCGCTTGAGCAGTTCAAGCAGCAGGCCGCAAACGAAGTTGGTGTCAATCTGAATCAGGGCTATAACGGCGATCTGACCTCTCGTCAGGCCGGTAGCATCGGCGGCCAGATGGTCAAGAAGATGATCGAGTCCTATGAGAACGGTATGACCGGCAATATGCCCAACAACAAGTAAGACGATCTCAGAAAACTGACGCAAAGGGGCCGCACTTTGATGGTGCGGCCCTTCTTTTTGCAAGATAAAGCGCAAAAGCAAGAAAGAAATAAAGAAATATATAGAAAAAATATTTTAAAAATTGGAAAAATGCGGTTGACAAGGTGGAATTTGTGTATTATAATAAAAAAGAAGAATTTCGTTAGAGGAGGAGACCGCCCATGAAAAAGGCTGAACGTCTTGAGGCTGAAAAGTATCTGCTGCAACGCATTTTTGAAGAGGATCCTGATTTTGTGGATCATACGATGGAGGCCTTTTCGGTTTCCCGCTCTACGGTCTACAATTATTTGACCACACTGCAAAACAACGGAGAGCTGGAGCGCGTTGGCGGTTCTATGCCTTACCGCATCGTATATAAGACCGCACGCTTTACGGTGGATACCACCAGAGAAAGCTCTGAGGATCGCGTTTACAGCCGTGATGTGGCTCCGCTGTTGGCAGATCTTCCTGCAAACGTGCAAAAGATCTGGCGCTATGCCGTAACTGCTATGCTGAACAACGCCTTCGAGCATGCCCGTGCCTCTGCCATCGTTTGTGTGGTCAGTCGCAGTCGTCTTTCTACCATCGTCGGTATTTTGGATAACGGCGTTGGTATTTTCCGCCGTATTCAGCAGGATCAAAAAGAGGAGACCGGAGAGGTCATCACACAGGCCGAGGCTGCCTCTCTTCTGTATGCCGGTGGCTACACCAGCGAGGCTGACGGTCATTTCGGTGAAGGCATCTTTTTCACCTCGCACCTGATGGATCATTTTGCCATTCGCTCCGATCTGCAGACCTTCACAATGGACGACGAAGAAGAGGATGAGGGCGAGGTCGAGCGCTTCCGCGGAACCGCAGTACAGATGGCACTGGCCAACGACTCGGATAAGGATCTGAACGAGATCATGGGACGTTATCTTGATCCCGAAGCGGGTTTTGTTCGCACCGAGATCCCCGTAGCGCGCTTTTTCGGCGGTGATTTTCCCGTATCTCGCTCCGAGGCACGCCGCCTGCTTTCTGTTTTAGAGGATTTCCGCGAGGCCGAGCTTGATTTCTCGGGTGTAGAGGAGGTCGGCCGCGATTTCGCGCACGAGCTGTTTTCGGTTTCGGCAGGGCAGTATCCCACGTTACATCTAACTGTAAAGAACGCCTCTGTTTCTGTGTTGGGCGCGCTGCGCCGTGCAGGATACGTTGCAGGCTGATAAAAAACGCCGCGGCGACAGTTG
>JAZQWJ010000010.1:0-2035 GCA_045632285.1 Eubacteriales bacterium
AAACGCCGGGGGGACGGTTGGGCCCCCGCGGCGCTTTTTTTGTGGGCAAACGAATGCAAAAACTATTGCAATGTTGCTTGCGATATGATACAATAGGAGCAAGAGGCATAGCGCCTGAAGCTTTTTTCTTGGAAAAGGAGAACCTTTATGAAAAAAATATTGGAAACGTTGAAAAACGGTCAGGTAAAGCCCATGATCCTGGATACCGACGTCTATAACGAGATCGACGACCTTTATGCATTGGCCTATGCTATGCTTTCTCCCGACAAGGTCAAACTCCTGGCTATTACCGCAGCCCCCTTCCTCAACAGCCGTTCTACCTCCGCCGCCGACGGTATGGAGCAGAGCTATAACGAGGCCTTCCGCGTGCGCGGACTGGTGGACGCCGATTCCAAGATCCCGATCTACCGCGGCTCCACCGCCTTTATGAAGCCCGACAAGCAGCCCGTAAGCTCCGAGGCCGCCGAGGCTATCGTGCGGCTGGTGCGCGAAAGTGAGGAGACCGTTTACATCGTGGCCATCGGTGCCATCACAAACGTGGCCTCCGCACTGCTGATGGCGCCCGATATCGCAGACAAGGCGGTGCTGATCTGGCTTGGCGGCCACGCGATGCACTGGAAAAATAATAAGGAATTCAACCTGTACCAGGACGTGCCCTCCGCGCAGGTGGTATTTGATTCCAAGATCCCTTTGATCCAGATCCCCTGCAACGGCGTTTGCTCCTTCTTCCACACCACTATCCCCGAGCTTGCTTACTATCTTGAGGGCAAAAACCCTCTCTGTGATTATCTGATGGACGAGACCCGCAAGTATAACAGAAACAACACGCCCTGTTGGTCTAAGGTGATCTGGGATGTGACCGCCGTGGCTGCTTTGGTCTATCCCGAGACCCTGGATATGGTGCAGATCCCAAGACCCATCATCACCGACAACTCTGACTATGCTTATGATATGGCACGTCCCCACTTCCTCTACGTGCGTCATATCAACCGTGACAAGCTGTATCGCGACCTGTTCGAAAAGCTGGCAAATGTCGGCAAAAAGTGATCACGTATACGGGATTTTGTAACAATCGGGGAGATTTTCTATGATCCTATCCACACAAAACAGCGGCCTTGTCGATGCCTATGGGCACAAGGGCGCCATAGACGTGTTAAAGGCGGCGGGCTACGATGCTATGGATATGTCGCTGTTTTGTATGTCCAATGACGGCGATGCTTTCAATGGCAATGACTACAAAAAGTATGCCCTGGAGATCCGTGCCTATGCCGACGAAAAGGGGATCCCCTTCAATCAGTCTCACGCGCCCTTCATTTTTGATTGGAAGAATCCCAACGTATACGAGGAGCACGTGCTGCCTCGCACAGCCAGAGCGTTGGAGATCACCGCTCTGCTTGGCGGTAAGATCTGCGTTGTGCATCCCATCAGCCCCATCGAATACCTTGGTCACGAGGAAGAGCTGTTTGAGCGCAATATGGCGATGTATCGCGCACTGTTGCCCTATGCCAAGGAGCACGGCGTGAAGATCGCACTGGAAAATATGTGGCAGATCGAGCGCAAACGCAAGATCATCGGCTCTAATGTCTGCTCTCACGCACAGGAGTTTGCTCGCTATATTGATGCGCTGGACGACGAGCATTTTGTGGCGTGTCTTGACCTTGGACACAGCGGCCTTGTGGCGCAAGAGGCGCAGGATGCCATCCGCATCCTTGGCCACGACCGCCTGAAGGCGTTGCACGTGCACGACAACGATTATCGTAACGATATCCACACACTGCCGTTTTTGGGGCAGATGGATTGGCAGGCGATCATGAAGGCGCTGGCCGATATTCGTTACGACGGTGAGCTGACCTTCGAGGCCGATACATTTTTGACTCGCTTTCCGAGGGACTATAAGCCCGTGGCTGTCAAATTTATGGTGGACACCGGTCGCTACCTCATCGGCCGCTATGAGCATTATTTAAAAGAAAGTGCCGCAACGGTATGAGAAAATCCCCGTTTTCGCAAGCGACAACGGGGATTTTTTTTTGTAGCG
>JAZQWJ010000011.1:0-62622 GCA_045632285.1 Eubacteriales bacterium
ACAAAAAATAAAAAAACCCGCCCAGATTTGTGGGGTGCTTTTCTTGCGGATCGGCGCAAATTACTCTGCGTCAACCAGCTTGATGAGAGCCATCTCGGTGGCGTCGCCACGACGGGGACCCATCTTAAAGATCTGGGTGTAACCGCCGTTGCGGGTCTCATACTTGGGAGCGATCTCGTTAAACAGCTTAGAAACGACATCCTCCTTGGTGATATATGCCAGAGCGGCACGACGGCTGGCCAGAGTGTTCTTCTTGCCAAGCGTAATCATCTTTTCTGCCATGGAACGGATCTCCTTCGCTCTTGCAAGCGTGGTTTCGATCGTACCGTTCTCCAGCAGGTAAGTCACAAGACCGCGAAGCATTGCGTTGCGATGCTCGCTGGTTCTGCCAAGCTTTCTTCCGGGCATTGGAATTTCCCTCCTCTATTTTTTTGGGGCGCCTGTGCCTTAGTCCTCTTCCTTTTTCAGGTCAAGGCCAAGGGAGCGCAGTTTCTGGATAACTTCTTCAAGCGACTTCTTGCCGAGATTGCGGACCTTGATCATGTCCTCCTCGGTACGGTTAGTCAGATCTTCGACCGTGTCAATGCCGGCGCGCTTCAAGCAGTTGAAGCTACGAACCGACATGTCAAGCTCTTCAATGGTCATCTCAAGGACCTTTTCTTTGATGGTCTCTTCACGTTCTACCATGATTTCTGCCTTCTTTGCCTCGTCAGTGAGGTTAACAAAGAGGTTGAGATGTTCGTTGAGGATCTTGGCGCCAAGAGAGATCGCTTCTTTGGCCGTGATGGTTCCGTTGGTCAGAACCTCAATGGTCAATTTGTCAAGATCGGTGATATTGCCTACGCGAGTGTTTTCCACGTTGTAGTTCACCTTGTAAACAGGCGTATAGATCGAATCGGTATAAATGGTACCGATGGGAGCGGACGTATTGGCATTCAGTGCCATGGTGGCAAGCTGCTTGTTGCGCTCCTGCGATACGTAGCCGCGGCCGTGATCAAAGCTGAGCTCCATGTAGAAGTGCTCGCCCTCGGCAACGGTTGCGATGTGATGCTCGGGATTCAGGATCTCGAGGTCGGCATCCTGCTTAATATCACCGGCGGTGACATTGCAAGGACCGGTCACATCAATGATCGCGATCTTTTGGGTGGTGCTGAAAAGCTTTGCCGTGATACCCTTAACGTTCAGGACGATCTCGGTCACGTCTTCCTTTACACCGGTAATCGTGGAAAATTCATGAAGGACGCCGTCAATCTTGATGCTGGTGACGGCAACGCCCTGCAGGGAGCTGAGCATGATTCTACGCAGGGAGTTACCCAGCGTGATACCGTAGCCGCGCTCCAGGGGATCAACGACAAAGGTACCGCTCTTTCCATCCTCGCTCAAATGGGCAATGGTAATATTCGGCTTTTCAATTTCAAGCATTCTAGTAACCCTCCTTCAAAATATATGACACCGCATTTGCGGTATGGTTCATCTAACTTGCCTGTGGCAGTTCCAAAGCAGTCCCTGCCACAACGCCGGGATTACTTGGAGTACAACTCGACGATGAGCTGCTCGTTGAAATCGAAGTCGATGTCCTCGCGGGCAGGCAGAGCCACAACCTTAGCAGTAGCGGTCTCCTTGTTGACCTCGAGCCACTTGGGGGTGATCTTGGATGCAGCGCTCTCCATCAGACCCTTTACAGTGGTCAGATCGCGGCTTGCTTCCTTGATAGCGATCACATCGCCAACCTTAACGGAGATAGAGGGGATGGTTACCTTCTTGCCGTTGAGGGTGAAATGAGCGTGCAGAACCAGCTGACGAGCCTGCTTGCGGCTCTCGGCCATACCCATACGGTAGACAACGTTGTCCAGTCTGCGCTCAAGCAGAACCAGCAGGTTCTCACCGGTCATACCGGTCTTGCGCTCAGCCTCGGAGTAGTAGTTAACGAACTGCTTCTCCAGGACACCGTAGTATCTCTTGGTCTTCTGCTTCTCGCGAAGCTGCATACCATACTCACGAACCTTCTTGTTTGCAGCACCGTGCTGGCCGGGAGCAGTGCTTCTGCGATCCAGAGCGCACTTGCCGGTCATGCAGCGCTCGCCCTTAAGGAACAGCTTGGTGCCCTCACGACGGCACAGACGGCATGCAGGTCCAGTATATCTTGCCATTTTCGTTTACCTCCTGTAAAAAATCAAACGCGACGACGCTTGGGGGGACGGCAGCCGTTGTGGGGGATGGGAGTGACGTCCTTGATCATGGTGACCTGAAGGCCAACTGCCTCCAGAGCACGGATCGCAGACTCACGTCCGGAGCCGGGGCCCTTTACATACACTTCAACGGTCTTGAGGCCGTGTTCCATCGCAGCCTTAGCAGCCTGCTCTGCAGCGGACTGAGCAGCGAAGGGAGTAGACTTGCGGGAGCCCTTAAAGCCGAGCTCACCGGCAGAAGCCCAAGAAATTGCGTTGCCTGCAACGTCGGTCACAGTAACGATAGTGTTATTGAAAGTGGCGCTGATGTGAACGGCACCCTTCTCAATATTTTTGCGCTCGCGGCGTTTCTTGATGACTTTTTTAACGTTTGCCATTACTCGCCTCTCCTTTATTTCTTCTTGTTCGCAATGGTCTTAGCGGGACCCTTACGAGTTCTTGCGTTGGTCTTGGTTCTCTGACCTCTAACGGGCAGGCCCTTACGGTGGCGGATGCCGCGATAGCAGTTGATCTCGACCATACGCTTGATGTTCAGCGCAACCTCGCGACGAAGGTCACCCTCTACCTGGTAGTTGGTTTCGATCTCGTCACGCAGCTTTGCAACCTCATCCTCAGTCAGATCCTTTGCACGGGTATCGGGGTTGATACCGGTCTTTGCGAGGATGTCGTTTGCGCTCTTGCGGCCAATGCCGTAGATATAGGTCAGTGCAATTTCCACTCTCTTTTGATTGGGAATATCAACACCTGCAATACGAGCCATAGTTATTTACCTCTTTCTTCAGTGTGGGGATTAGCCCTGTCTCTGCTTGTGCTTGGGATTCTCACAGATGACCATTACGTGGCCCTTTCTCTTGATAATCTTGCACTTTTCGCAGATCTTTTTAACGGAAGGCTTTACTTTCATTTGTCACACCATTCCTTTCATCAAATTTCAAACCCTGTGGGTTATTTCGCGCGCCAGGTGATACGGCCCTTGGTCAGGTCATAGACCGAAACCTCGATGGTTACGCGGTCACCGGGCAGAATGCGGATATAGTTCATGCGAAGCTTGCCCGAAATGTGGGCGGTCACGATATGACCGTTGGGCAACTTTACCTTGAAGGTGGCGTTGGGCAGTGCCTCAAGCACAACACCCTCAAACTCAATCACATCATCCTTAGGCACAAGAATTCCTCTCTTTCCTCAATTTGCGATAAACTGTTTGTCATTCACCAATTTCAACCTCTGTCAGATTGATCACGCCATCCTCGGTCAGCGCTACGGTGTTTTCGTAGTGGGCCGAAAGGCTGTGATCGGCGGTTTTCACCGTCCAACCGTCAGATTGCTCTCGCACGTCAAAGCTGCCTGCGTTGACCATCGGCTCGATCGCAATGACCAAACCCGCACAAAGGCGGGGGCCGCGGCCGGGCGTACCGTAATTCGGCACGTCGGGAGATTCGTGCACGTCGCGTCCAACACCGTGTCCAACGTAACGTCGAACAACGCTGAAGCCCTGTGACCGCACAAAACTGTCAACTGCGTGACCGATGTCACCAACGCGATTTCCGATCTTGAGTGCCGAAAGGCCCTCGTAAAAGCTCTGCTTGGTGGCAGCGATCAAGCGCGCAGCCTCGTCGCTGATCTTTCCCACAGGAAAGGTCCGCGCACTGTCTCCGTGAAAGCCCTGATAAAAGGCGCCCACGTCGATCTTAACGATGTCGCCCTCTTGCAGGATACGATCCTTAGAAGGGATACCGTGAATGACCTCGTCGTTGATGCTGATACAAGCGGCTCCGGGAAATCCGTAAAGCCCGAGAAACGAGGGCTTTGCGCCCCGTTTCTCGATGTGATGACGCATAGCGTCATCCAGCTCTTTGGTGCTGATGCCGGGACGGACCAGATCACGGGCGACGAGCAAAGCCTCGCCCGTGATACGTCCTGCCTCGCGCATCGCGGCAATTTGTACCGAGTTTTTGATCTGTATCATAATCAGTTGAAGCGGCTGAGTGCTCCAAAGACCAGAGCAGTGGTGTCAGCAACCTCTTCTTGACCTTCTACGGTCAGCAGCAGGCCCTTCTTGGCGTAAAACTCCTTCAGGGGCTCGGTCTGCTCGTGGAAGGTGTGCAGACGGTTCAGCACCGTTTCGGGTGCGTCATCCTTGCGAATGATCAGCTCGGCACCGCATTTATCGCAAATACCAGGTTTTTGAGAAGGCTTGTAGACCGTGTGGTAGGAGGCGCCGCACGCGCAAACGCGACGGCCGCTCATACGCTCAACGATCTTTTCGTCCGCTACCTCGATAGAGAGAGCGGCATCGATTCTGACTCCCATTGCATCCAAAGCCTCGGCCTGAGGAATGGTGCGGGGGAAGCCGTCAAGAATGAAGCCATTCTTGCAGGCATCGGAAGTCAGATATTCTTTGACAACGCCGATCACGACGTCATCGGGAACCAGGTTGCCACCGTCCATATAGGACTTAGCGGTCATACCAAGCTCGGTTCCAGCTTCAATGGCGGCACGCAGCATATTGCCGGTGGATACAGCGGGGATGTTCCACTTTTCCGAGATCTTTTCGGATTGTGTTCCCTTGCCCGCGCCGGGAGCGCCCATGAGAATCAGATTCATACGTTCCTCCGTCAAAGAGTGGATTTTATCAGTTCAGAAAGCCCTTGCTGCTGCGCAGGCTGAGCTGAGCTTCGAGATCGCGGATCGTCTCCAGTACAACACCAACCACGATCAGCAGCGAAGAGCCGCCAAAGGTCAGCGCGTTCAGACCGGAGGGCACTGCAAAGCCTGCATTGGCCAATGCCGACGTAACGACGGTGACCAGCATAGGCAGACCTGCGACGATGCACAGGAAGAATGCACCGATCAGAGTGATGCGCTTCAGGATACGGTTGATATACTGTACAGTAGGACGGCCGGGACGGTGGCCGGGGATGGCACCGCCGTTGCTGTTGATGTTGTTCGCAACCTCAACGGGATTGAAGGAAATCATCACGTAGAAGTAAGAGAACGCGATCGTCAGCACAAGGAACAGCACAAGGTACAACCAAGAGGTGGTGCCAAGGAAGCTGTTAACAAACTTAACGAAACCGTTTTGCTTGTTAGGAATGAAGGCCGCGATCGTTGCGGGGATCGAAACGATCGAGGAAGCGAAGATGATGGGCATAACGCCGGACATATTCAGCTTGATGGGGAGGTTGGTAGCCTGACCGCCGTACATCTTGCGACCCACAACGCGCTTAGCGTACTGGATCGGGATGCGACGCTCGGAATTGGTGACGAACACGATGAAGCCGACTGCAGCAATGGCAACGACAACAACGAGAACGGCAACCAGAGAGCCGACCAACCAGGTGTCCTTGGTAATGCCGCTTACAACGGACATTGCAAGGCCGGGGAAGCTGGCAATGATGTTGATGCACAGGATCACGGAGATACCGTTGCCAATGCCCTTGTCATTGATCAGCTCTGCAAGCCACATAACCAATGCGGCGCCTGCACAGAAGCAAGCGTTGATCACGATCATGGCGAACCAGTCGTCGCGGATCAACCAGCCGTTGGTCTGCAGCAGCATGCTGTAACCGATGCTGGTGATCAGTGCCAGAGCAACGGTTACGAAGCGAGTGATGGTGTTGATCTTCTTTTGACCGTTCGCGCCGTCCTTTGCCATACGCTCCAGAGGAGGAATGGCAATGGTCAGCAGCTGCATCACGATCGAAGCCGTGATGTAAGGGCTGACGGACAGTGCAAACAAGGTGGCGTACTGCATAGCGCCGCCGGAAAGCATACTCATCATGCCCAGCACAGAGGTGCCGTACAGAGAAGTAAAGGAAGCGGCGATGTCACCGTTCACATAAGGAACGCAAATGCAAGCGCCAAGGCGATAAAGGAGGATGACGATCAAGGTGAAGAACATTTTTTTCTGGAGCTCGGGAGTCTTCCATGCGTTCTTTAACGTCTTAAACATCCTTATACCTCCTCGATCTTTCCACCTGCTGCTTCAATCTTCTCTTTCGCGGTTGCGGAAAAGACGGTAGCCTTAACGGTTACGTTCTTGGTCAACTCACCGTTGCCCAGAACCTTAAGACCGTCGTTTGCCTTGCGGACAATCTTCTTTGCGAGCAGTGCGTCAAGATCAACGACTGCGCCATTCTCAAACACGTTCAGAGCCTCAACGTTTACAATGGCATAAACCTTTGCAAACTTAGCGTTGTTGAAGCCGCGCTTGGGGAGCTTGCGGTACAGGGGCAGCTGGCCGCCCTCAAAGCCGGGGCGCACACCGCCGCCGGAGCGAGCGTTCTGGCCCTTGTGACCCTTGCCTGCGGTCTTGCCGTTGCCGGAACCGGGGCCACGGCCCTTGCGGAAGGAAGCCTTTGCGGAGCCTTCTGCGGGAATAAGTTCGTGAAGTTTCATCCGTTTGTACCTCCTTATGCGTTTTCTACCTTAACAAGGTGAGAAATGACCTTCACCTTGCCGGCAAGAACAGCGTTATCCTCGTGAATCACGAAGTCGCCGATTTTGTTGAGACCAAGAGCCTTGGCGGTAGCCTTTTGAGCGGGCTTTGCGCCGATGGTGCTCTTTACGAGAGTTACTTTCTTCATAGCAAACCCTCCTTATGCCTTGATCTGCGCAACGTCGAGATCGCGGATCTTAGCAACCTCTTCTGCAGTGCGCAGAGCCTTAAGTCCCTCAATGGTAGCCTTAACTACGTTTGCGGGATTGTTGGAGCGCAGGCACTTAGCACGAATGTTCTTAATGCCGGCCAGCTCCAGAACGAAACGAACACCGCCGCCTGCGATGATACCGGTACCGGGTGCAGCGGGCTTCAGAAGCACCTTGCCTGCACCAAACTCACCGATAACCTCGTGAGGAATGGTGGTTCCCTTCAGGGAAACAGTGATCATATTCTTCTTTGCATCCTCGATGCCCTTGCGGATTGCTTCGGGAACCTCAGCTGCCTTACCGAGACCTACACCGATGCGGCCCTTGCCGTCGCCCACAGCCATAATGGCAGCGAAGCGAGCGATACGACCACCCTTAACGGTTTTGGAAACACGGTTGAGCGCGATAAGCTGCTCTTTAAATTCCTGCTCAGCAGGATTTCTGTTGTAAGCCATGTTAATCCTCCTAAAATTTGCTCAACGTCTGTTGAACAGTGTACAAACCGGAATCAGAACTTCAGGCCGCCCTCGCGAGCGCCTTCAGCCAGTTCCGATACACGTCCGTGATAGAGATAGCCGCCACGGTCGAATACGACTTCGGTAATACCCTTTGCAGCTGCGCGCTCTGCGATGGTCTTGCCAACGAAACGAGCTGCTGCCTTGTTGCTGCCGATACCTTCAAAGGTCTTTTCCAGAGTGGATGCGGCAACCAGCGTAACGCCTGCAACGTCATCGATGATCTGTGCGCTGATGTTCGCGTTAGAGCGATACACGCAAAGACGGGGACATGCGGCGGTGCCGGAGATCTTAGCTCTGACTCTCTTATGTCTCTTGAGACGAGCCTGATTGCTGTCTTTTCTCGTAACCATTTTACTCCACTCCTTTCATTATTTACCGGCTTTACCGGCCTTGCGGCGGATATACTCGTCAGAGTACTTGACGCCCTTGCCATGGTAAGGCTCGGGGGGTCTCTTGCCGCGGATCACAGCTGCGATCTGACCGACTGCCTGCTTGTTGATGCCCTTAACCACGATGGTGTTGGGGTTGGGAACCTCAAAGGTAATGCCTTCGGGCTCGGTAACGACCAGGTTTGCCTGGGGCAGACCGTTGACCAGAGAGTGGCCAAGGTACAGCTGAAGGTTCTTGCCCTGCTTTGCAACCTTGTAACCAACGCCTACAACCTCCAGGGTCTTGGAGTAACCGGTGGTTACGCCAACAACCATGTTGTTGAGCAGTGCGCGGGTCAGGCCGTGCAGAGACTTGGTCTCCTTCTCATCGTTGGGACGGGTAACGAGAACCTCGTTGCCCTCCTGCTGGATGGTGAGGAGCGTGCTGAAGGTCTCGGAAAGAGTTCCGAGGGGGCCCTTAACGGTAACAACGTTGCCGTCAGCAACGGTAACGGTTACGTTTGCAGGGATAGCAATAGGCATTCTTCCAATTCTAGACATCTTTGCTACCTCCTTACCAAACGAAGGCGATCACTTCGCCACCGATCTTGAGCTCACGAGCCTTCTTGTCGGTCATCAGGCCCTTAGAAGTGGAAACGATGGCGATACCCAGGCCGTTCATAACCTTGGGCATATCCTCGTAACCTGCGTAGATACGCAGACCGGGCTTGGATACACGACGCAGACCGCGAATAACCTTCTGCTTGCCTGCGGCATACTTCAGGGTAACGCGGATCATGCCCTGCTTACCGTCCTCGATCACCTGATAGCCCTTAACGTAGCCTTCAGCGACGAGAATGTCAGCAATGGACTTCTTCATGTTGGATGCAGGAATGTCAACCGTAGCGTGCTTCGCATCACTTGCGTTGCGAATACGGGTGAGCATATCTGCGATAACGTCAGACATTTGCATAGTTAAATCCTCCTTTATGCAAGTACATTTTTTCTTGCTGCCGGCCCTTTGCCGGCGGCCAATCGGCGGTTAAATCCAACTCCCTGCTGTATTTGAGGGTCGGTCTGATTTCCTGCCGAGTGCTGGGGGTTTTTATTTTCTCGGGCCTTGAGGGGCCCGATCAAATACAATAGATTACCAAGAAGCCTTCTTCACACCGGGGATCTCGCCCTTGTAGGCAAGCTCACGGAAGCAGATACGGCAGATGCCGAACTTGCGCATATAGGAGTGAGGACGGCCGCAGATCTTACATCTGGTGTAAGCGCGAGTAGAGAACTTCTGCTCTTTCTGCTGCTTCAGGATCATAGCCTTCTTTGCCATTTTCTTCTACCTCCTATTATTGTGCGAAGGGAGCGCCCATCAGGCGGAGCAGCTCTCTTGCTTCTGCATCGGTCTGTGCGGTGGTGACAAAGCAGATGTCCATACCGCGGATCTTCTCAACCTTATCGTACTCGATCGGGGGGAAGATCAGCTGCTCCTTCAGGCCGAGGGAGTAGTTGCCGCGGCCGTCAAATGCGTTGGGGTTGATACCCTTGAAGTCACGCACGCGGGGCAGAGCGAAGTTGAACAGACGATCCATAAACTCGTACATCTTCTCGCCGCGCAGGGTAACCTTTGCACCGATCTTCATGCCCTGACGGAGCTTGAAGTTTGCAACGGACTTCTTTGCAACGGTAGCAACGGCCTTCTGACCGGTGATGATGCTGAGGTCACGGAGAATGTTCTCGATAACCTTGCTGTTCTCCTTAGCGTCGCCGGCACCGATGTTGACAACGATCTTGTCAAACTTGGGGATCTGCATAACGCTGGTGTAAGAGAACTGCTTCATGAGGGCGGGAGCAACCTGCTCTTTGTACATATCTTTCAAACGTGCCATGTTACTCTACCTCCTCTCAAAGCTTTGCGCCGCACTTGGCGCATACGCGAACCTTTTTGTCGCCTTCGGTAGCCATCTTAACGCGAACGCCCTTGTCGCACTTGGAGCAGTAAACTGCAACCTTGGATGCGTAGATAGCGCCCTCGGCGTCGATGATGCCGCCGGTCTCGCCCTGCTTGCGGGGCTTAACGTGCTTGTGGATGATGTTAACACCCTTAACGAGGAGCTTGCCCTCCTCGGGGGAAACGGCGATAACCTCGCCCTTTACGCCCTTATCGTCGCCGGAAAGTACTACAACGGTATCGCCGGTCTTAATATGAAGCTTATTCATTACCAGTTACCTCCATTAAAGTACTTCGGGTGCGAGAGACAGGATCTTCAGGTAGTCCTTCTCGCGAAGCTCGCGAGCCACAGGGCCAAAGATACGGGTGCCCTTGGGGGTCTTGTCTTCTCTGATAATAACTGCGGCGTTCTCGTCAAACTTGATATAGGAGCCGTCTGCACGCTTGAGACCGTACACACTTCTCACGATAACAGCCTTAACGACCTCGCCCTTCTTAACCATGCCGCCGGGTGCTGCCTTCTTTACAGAAGCAACGACCACATCACCGATGTTGGCGTAGCGACGGCCGGAGCCGCCCAGTACGCGGATGCACATCAGCTCTTTTGCACCGGTGTTATCGGCAACTTTCATTAAACTCTGTTGCTGAATCACTTTCTTATCCTCCTACTGATTTCAGTACGCTACGACGTACCTACTGTTAGAATTCTTTTGGGTGGAAGGCGAAATTACTTCGCCTTCTCAATGATTTCGGTCACGCGCCATCTCTTGGTCTTGGAAAGGGGACGGGTCTCCATGATCTCGACTCTGTCGCCCACACCGCACTCGTTGTTCTCATCGTGTGCGTGAACCTTCAGCGTGTGCTTGATGATCTTGCCATAAACGGGGTGCTTTACGTTATCCTCGATCGCGATAACGACGGTCTTGTCCATCTTGGAGCTGACCACTACACCAACTCTCGATTTTCTAAGCGTTCTTTCTTCAGTCATGACTGCTCCTCCTTATGCGTTCTTCTGGTTGAGAACGGTCATTACGCGAGCAATGTCCTTCTTAACTTCCACCATCTTGTGGGGGTTGTCAAGCTGGTTGATCGCGTGCTGGAAGCGGAGGTTGAAAAGCTCGCCCTTGAGTTCCTTGAGCTTAGCGTTAAGCTCTTCGACACTCAGTTTATTCAGTTCTGCTGCCTTCATTGCTTAACCCTCCCCATTTTCTTTCTTTACAAACTTGGTCTTGATAGGAAGCTTGTGGCTTGCAAGACGCATAGCCTCGCGAGCAACCTCCTCAGCAACACCTTCCATCTCGAACATGATACGTCCGGGCTTAACGACTGCAACCCAGTACTCGGGAGAGCCCTTACCGGAACCCATTCGGGTCTCAGCAGGCTTCTCAGTGATGGGCTTGTCGGGGAAGATCTTGATCCAAACCTCACCGCCACGCTTGATATAACGAGTCATGGCGATACGGGCTGCCTCGATCTGGTTGCTGGTGATCCATGCGGGCTCCAGTGCAACAAGACCGTAGCTACCGTTGGAAAGGGTGTTGCCACGCATGGCCTTACCCTTCAGACGGCCGCGCTGTACGCGACGGTACTTAACTCTCTTAGGCATCAACATGATTATTTCGTGCCTCCTTGTCTGGGTGCTTTGCGATCGCCGAAGTTGCGGCGCTCGCCGTTGCCGCGATTCTGACCGCGACGGTCACCGTTGCGGTTGTCGCGACGGTCGCCGCGAGGACCACGGTTGTCACGAGGATTAGCAGCAGTGCGGTTAACCTCGTTCAGAACCTCGCCACGGTAGATCCATACCTTGATACCGATCTTGCCGTAGGTGGTGTTTGCTTCCCAGAAGCCGTACTCAATGTCGGCGCGCAGGGTCTGCAACGGGATAGTGCCCTCGTGGTAGTGCTCGCTCTTTGCGATCTCGGCGCCGCCAAGACGGCCGCTGCAGCAGATCTTGATACCCTTGGCACCAAGACGCATGGTGTTGCGGATCGCCATCTTCATAGCGCGACGGAAAGCAACGCGGCCCTCCAGCTGAGATGCAATGTTCTCAGCAACCAGCTGAGCGTTCAGGTCGGGAGACTTGACCTCAACAACGTTGAGGGCAACAGGCATGCCAACCATCTTCTCAAGCTGAGCCTTGTACTTGTCGATCTGCTCGCCACCCTTACCGATAACCATACCGGGCTTTGCGCAGTGGATGAACACGCGCACACGGTGGGAGTCACGCTCGATCTCGATCTTGGGAACGCCTGCCTTCTGCAGCTCGTTCTTCAGATACTTACGAATCTGATAGTCGGAAACGAGGGTGTCGCCGAACTTCTTGTCTTCAACGAACCATCTCGAGTCCCAGTTCTTAATAACGCCCACGCGAAGACCGTGGGGATTTACCTTCTGACCCATTCTTCGTTTCCTCCTTCTTATCTTTCTTTCACAACCATGGTAACATGGCTGGTTCTCTTCAGGATGCGGTCTGCAGAGCCCTTAGCACGAGGCATGATGCGCTTCATGGTGGGGCCGGCGCAAACGTAGCACTCGCTGACGTAGAGCTTGCTTGCATCCATGTGGAAATTGTTCTCGGCATTTGCGACCGCACTGTTCAGCAGCTTGATGAGAAGCTCAGAAGCTGCCTTGGGGGTGGTCTTCAGAATGCCCATTGCGACGCCCGCGTCCTTACCACGGATCAGGTCAAGCACGATGCTGACCTTACGGGGAGAGATGCGCGCATACTTGAGATATGCTTTTGCTTCCATTATCTATACCCTCCCTTATTTGCCGTTGTTGGACGTCTTGGAGCCTGCATGGCCCTTGAACGTACGGGTGGGTGCGAACTCACCCAGCTTGTGACCGACCATATCCTCGGTAACGTATACCGGAACATGCTTCTTGCCGTCGTGAACGGCAATGGTGTGACCAACGAAATCCGGGAAGATCGTAGAGGCACGGGACCAGGTCTTGAGGACCTTCTTCTCGTTCTTTTCGTTCATAGCGCAGATGCGAGTGAAGAGTTTCTCCTCGACATAGGGCGCCTTTTTCAAACTTCTGCTCATTTCCGATCTCCTCCTTATTTAGCGTTACGGCGCTTGACAATGAACTTGTCAGTGCGAGCCTTCTTGTTACGGGTCTTATAGCCCAGAGCAGGCTTACCCCAAGGGGTAACAGGCGTGGGACGACCGATGGGGGACTTGCCCTCACCACCACCGTGGGGGTGATCGCAGGGGTTCATGACGGAACCGCGAACGGTAGGTCTGATGCCCTTGTGACGGGTCTTACCGGCCTTACCAACCTTAACGGTGTCGTGCTCGATGTTGCCAACCTGGCCGATGGTAGCCTTGCAATCCAAACGGATGATGCGAACCTCACCGGAGGGCAGACGAACCTGAGCAACGCCGTTTTCCTTGGCGATCAGCTGAGCGAAAACGCCGGCGGAGCGGACCAGCTGTGCGCCCTTACCGGGGTACAGCTCGATGTTGTGAATAAAGGTACCAACAGGAATGTTGGTGATGGGGAGGCAGTTACCGGGCTTGATGTCGGCGTCGGCACCGGAGTAAACCTTGTCGCCGTCCTTCAGACCAACGGGAGCAATGATATAGCTCTTTGCGCCTTCCTCATTCTGAAGCAGTGCAATGTATGCGCTGCGGTTAGGATCGTACTCGACACCGACAACGGTTGCGGGAACCTCGTTCTGACGCTTGAAGTCGATAATTCTGTACTTGATCTTGTTACCGCCGCCGCGATGACGGACGGTGATGCGGCCGTAGCTGTTACGACCTGCGTTCTTCTTCTTGGTGACGATCAGGCTCTTCTCGGGGGAGAACTTGGTGATCTCCTCGAAGGAAGGAACGGTCATCTGACGTCTTGCCGGGGTAGTCGGCTTATACTTAATCGTAGGCATTATTCAGCAACCTCCTTCTCTTACTTCATGCCATCGAAGAACTCGATGGTCTTGGAATCAGCCGCAAGGGTGACGATTGCCTTCTTCCACTCGGAAGTATAGCCGGCGTGCACACCCATTCTCTTGGGCTTCTTCTTCATGTTGATGGTGTTGACGGATGCAACCTTTACCTTAAACATTGCCTCAACAGCGGTAGCAATGTCAGCCTTGGTGGCACGGTCCTGAACCTTGAAGACGTACTTCTTGGCGTCAAGCATATCCATGCTGGCTTCGGTGATAATAGGCTTAATGATGATATCTTCTACCATTCTCATTATGCGTACACCTCCTCAAGCTTTGCAACGGCATCCTTGGCGATAATGAACTTATCGGCATTCAGCACGTCGTATACGTTCACGGTGTTGTACTGAGCAGTCACAACGCCGGGAATGTTTGCGCAGCTCTTGATCACAGTGTTCTCAATCTCAGGGAGAACGACCAGAGCCTTGCGGGTTGCGCCCAGAGCTGCGAGCATAGCAGCCATGGTCTTGGTGGAATAACCCTCGGTCTTGATGGTATCCACAACGATCAGGTCGCCGGAAGCAACCTTAGCAGACAGAGCGCTGTAAAGAGCAACTCTCTTCTGCTTCTTGTTCATAGACAGACGGTAGTCGCGGGGCTTCGGGCCGAGAGCGATACCACCGTGGGTCCACTGAGGAGAGCGAGTAGAGCCCTGACGAGCACGGCCGGTACCCTTCTGTCTCCAGGGCTTCTTGCCGCCGCCGGAAACCTCAGTGCGGGTCAGAGTGGACTGGGTGCCCTGTCTCTGGTTCATCAGGTAGGCACGAACAGCCGCGTGGAGGACTGCACCATTTACCTCTGCGCCGAAGATCACGTCGGACAGAGTGATTTCGCCGACCTGCTTGCCGGCCATATCAACTACATTTACGATTGGCATGACAATTCCTCCTTCCGATTACGCTTTAACCGAGTCACGGATGAACACGATGCCGTTCTTGGCGCCGGGGATGGCACCCTTGATGGCGATGAGGTTCTTCTCCGCGTCGATCTTAACAACTTTCAAATTCAAAACGGTGACCTGCTCGTTACCGTACTGACCGGCCATCTTCTTGTTCTTGAAGATGTGTGCAGGGTCGATAACACCCATAGAGCCGGACTGGCGGTGGATCGGGCCGATACCGTGGGTCTTGCCGAGCATGTGCAGGTTCCATCTCTTGATGGCACCGGTGTAGCCGCGACCCTTGGTGATGCCGGTCACGTCGACCTTCTCGCCTGCGGCGAAGGTGTCGGCGGTGATGGTGTCACCTACATTCAGAGCAGAGCAATCATCAAGGCGGAACTCCTTGAGGTGCTTCTTGGCAGAAACGCCTGCCTTAGCAAAGTGGCCTTTCATGGGCTTGTTGGTGTTCTGCTCCTTGGCGTCGATAAAGCCAAGCTGAACGGCGTCATAGCCGTCGTTTTCGGCAGTCTTCTTCTGCGCAACAACGCAGGGACCTGCCTCGATTACCGTAACCGGGATCACATTTCCGACTTCGTCGAAAATCTGAGTCATACCGATTTTCTTACCGATAATACCCTTCTTCATTTTGTTTTCCTCCTGTAAATTATTGGTTGACGTTCAAAGGATAACGCCAACATGATTTACAAAGTTGCCGAGCTGCCTTGCGGCATCGACTGTTATCTTTGTTTTGCCGTTTGCGATCAGAGCTTGATCTCGATCTCAACACCGGCGGGAAGCTCGACGTTCATCAGTGCATCCACGGTCTTCTGAGTGGGCTTGATGATGTCGATGAGTCTCTTGTGCGTGCGCATTTCAAACTGCTCACGGCTATCCTTGTACTTGTGCACAGCGCGAAGGATGGTGATGATCTCCTTCTTGGTGGGCAACGGTACAGGACCCGAAACGGTTGCACCGTTTCTCTTGGCAACGTCCACGATCTTCTCAGCGGCGGTGTCGATGAGGGTGTGATCGTAGCTCGTCAGTCTGACTCTGATCTTTTCCTTGACTGCCATTGTTTTTGCCTCCTTTTTGAATTTTTGCGTGCCCGTATGCGCCCTATATAATAATGTAGGCACATGAACCGGCCCGCATTTTCATTTGGGGCGAGAACGCTCTGACACCGTGCCGCGTGTTTCTTTTGCTTCCTCACAAAAACCGGATTTGCTCACGCATCAGCATCTGCACGAGTAGTTTCCGGGAAAAGGCAAGTAAAATCTGCAATTGGCGCGTGTCGTATGCGTACTCTTCCGCCCGATGAACGGACATACTCCACGAAAGTTACCCGCCACAGGGCGGCAATCTCCCGCTTCATCGCATATCAGACCTGTGTATTATACCATATTTTAAGAGGAATTGCAATATTTTTTCATTGTGTCTTTTGTAGAAAAATCATTTTTATTTCGATGTTAATTATACAACATATCCAAAAACTTGACACTTTTGCCATTTTTAACGCCAATCTGTCAAGTTTCCAGCCTGTCGTTTCTCTTTTTCTCTCGCCATTCGCCCTCAAATTTGTCCATTTTGGCCAAAAACCGCCCAGACACCGCTCCGTTTGTTTCTTATTGGCTTGAAATACCGCCCTCTCCCGCCCCATAAAACTTTTTTTGCAAGATAACCCTTTTGTATACAATTTGTTCATATTTATGCGATATACTAAATATGGATATTTTTTTACAAGGAGGCCACGCCTTGGATCACCCCAACAAGCTATTTCCCTATCGCGCGCTGTTGCTTGGCATTGCCGGCAGCACCGTTCTTGCAACGGTCTTACGCACACTGGCTCTTTTTTTAGAGTTGGATGACATCGGCTATTTCTCGGGCGGTGCCCTGTCGGTTTTGACCACCGTCGCTCAGCTTTTTGCTGCCGCCTGCTGTGTATGCATTCCATTTCTTGCACCCAAGGGCACACTTTCTCAAAGCACCACGCCCACCGGCGTTGGAAAGGTGCTTTGCTATATTGCAGCGCTGCTTATGCTGCTTGCCGCAATTCTGCTCGTGCTTCAGCTCGGATCCGCCGAGCAGCCCTTGTTCGCTGTTTTGGCACTGATCGCCCTGCTTTTCGGCATCGCATATCTTGCGCTTTGCGGGCGCGGCTTTGGTTCCCCCTATGCGCTGGCGGCGCTCGGTCTGATATTTGGCGCCGTGCTGCTGATCTCCTTGACCTATTTTGATCTGCTCACCCCAATGAACGCGCCCCGCAAGACCTCTCTGCACCTTTGCCTGCTGGCCGCTATGCTATACGTGCTGTACGAGATGCGAATGAGTCTTTCCCGCCCGCTCCCCCGTGCATTGGCCGTTTTGGCTGCACTCTGTTTTTCTCTCTGCGCTTCTATGGGGCTCTCCAATCTGATCTTTGATCTTGCGCGCGGCGCACTCACCGTCTACACGGTTGGCGACCTGACCGCATTGTCCTGCGCCCTTTTGGCAACAAGCGCCTTGCTGCGCACCTTGTTCCCTGCTCCCACCGCACATACCGCTGCATCCGATGATAAGGAGGACGCGCCCCAATGAGTGCTTCCAACCGCATCCAATGGTTACATAAATATATAGTAGAAATGCGCTATCCCAACGCCAGCCGCCTAGCCGAGCGCTTTGGCATCTCACACCGTCAGGCACAGCGCGACGTAGATTCCTTGCGCAACGATTTTGGCGCGCCCCTGGCCTACAGCGCCGAGCAACGCGGTTTTTACTACACCAAGGAATTTTCTCTCCCCTCTTATACCGTGGCTGCCAACGAATATGATTACGTTGAGGCAGTGACCGGCATCGGCAATCACGCCGCCGACCAAGAGATCCTGCAAATGCAGATCCCCTACTCTGCCGTGATCAAGATCCCGGACAAGCTGACCCGCCTTGAAATGCGCCGCTTTATCGTAGGTGAAGAAACGCGCGGAAATTACATTTGCGAATTCCACAGCGTAGAAATGTTTCTTGGTCTGCTGCTGGCGGCCGAGACCGACGTGACCATCGTAAAGCCCGAATGGCTGCGTTTGCGCCTTGTTCGCGCTGCCGAGCGTGTGCTGCGCAACAACAGCACCCCCACAGAAGAAAGCTGACCGACGCCCTGACGTCGGTCTTTTTTCAATTTTGATATTTTTTTGATTTTTTTCAAAAAAGGGGTTGACAAATGAAAAACAACGTGGTATAATACCTGCGTTATCCAAAGACAGCAGGTTCCCGTAAAGGCGGCGTTCGCGCAGCTCTCCTGCCGAGGAGCGACAATATCTTCTATAATTTTGAAGTGTGTCTTTCTTCGTGCCGGGGTGTGTCTTGGCGGGAGAAAGATTTTTTTATATCTATTTTTCCATGGGAGGTGAAAACAAAAATGCCCAGCAAAGTTATCCTTGAACAGAAGCAGAAAGCCGTTGCCGAGCTGGCCGAGCAGATCAAGAACTCTGTATCCGGCGTGCTTGTCAACTATCAGGGTATCACCGTTGAGGATGATACCGCCATGCGTAAGGCTCTCCGTGAGGCAGGCGTTCACTACACCGTAGTTAAGAACACCCTGACCGGCCGCGCTTGCGATATGGTTGGCTATGGCGACATGAAGCAGTACCTGAACGGTATGACTGCTATCGCCATCAGCGAAAACGACGCCGTTGCTCCCGCTAAGGTTCTGAAGAAGTACGCCGACAAGGTTGAGAGCTTCAAGATCCTGGCAGGCTACCTGGACGGTGCCGTGATCGACGAGAAGACTGTTATTGCTCTCGCCGACATTCCTTCGAAGGAAACCCTTATTGCCAAGTTCCTTGGCAGCATCCAGTCCCCTTTGTACGGTCTTGCATATGCCCTTCAGGGTATCATCGACAAGAACGGCGAAGAGGCTGCTCCCGCCGCAGAGTAATCAAGCGGCATAACGGTGCCGCACCGTATAAGGCGGTCGCCGCGTGACGATCACGCAAAACTTAAAAAATACTCTATATCAGGAGGAAATTGAAAATGGCAAGCGAAAAGATTACCGCTATTGTTGAAGAGATCAAGGGTCTGACCCTTCTTGAGCTGAACGAGCTCGTTAAGGCAGTTGAGGAGGAGTTCGGCGTATCCGCTGCTCCCGTTGCTGCTGTTGCTGTTGCAGGCGCTGCTGCTCCTGCCGCTGAGGAGAAGACCGAGTTCGACGTTATCTTGGCTAGCTTCGGCGCCAAGAAGCTCGACGTTATCAAGGCTGTCCGCGAGATCACCGGTCTGGGCCTGAAGGACGCTAAGGACCTCGTTGAGGGTGCTCCTAAGGCTGTCAAGGAAGGCGCTACCAAGGAAGAGGCTGAGAGCATCAAGAAGGCTCTCGAGGACGCAGGCGCTACGGTCGAACTCAAGTAATTCGGTTTCACCGTTACCAAAACCTGACTGTACAAAAGGGGGTGGCCATTGGCCACGCCCTTTTTGTCTTATGCATCAATCAGCTTTCCAAGGCTTTTAGTTCCTCAACCTCTTTTAAGTGTTCGCGCAAAATCAAATTGATATAACGCGAAACCGAGCGATCACTATCCTTGGCCAGCTGCTTCACTGCATCCAACACTTCCCTCTCAAGCGTAATTCCTATGGTCACACGCCACGGCCTTTTATCAGTTTTAGTTTCCATACATCCTCCTTTTACGGTATACCGTAATTTTATCACAAAATCCTTTTCTTGTCAATACGGCGCGCCGTAAGACTTTTCGACAATCTCCGCATACAATAAATACGGTATACCGCAACGGCACGCCGTATTTGAAAGGAGATCACTATGACTGTTGATGCCGCAACACGCCAACGAATCAAGGAACTGCTTACAGAGAAAGAAACGAATATCAGCGAGCTTTGCCTTAAGGGCGGCTTGACCCCCTCCACATTATACGACTTTATGCGCGGAACGACCGGGCACATTCAGCTCAACACCATCAAGCAGATCTGTATGGGTTTTGAAATTCGTGTTTGCGAGTTTTTTGATCGTCCCTATTTCGATGATTATGAATAATAGCAAGGGCGTTGCCAAATGGCAACGCCCTTTTTGCTTTATGTACGAGCCTCACTGGGCTTCAAGTTTTGATTTATCGGGGAGCTTGCACTGCATAAAACGACGTGCGTGTAGGGGCGCTCATTGAGCGCCCGCCTTCGTAAAATCATAGCCGCATTATGAGTCGGGGATCACGGGCGATCACTGATCGCCCCTACAAGTAGCCGCATTGTGTTGCAAAATCCCCTTCCCGCTTTTCTCTTTGACACCCAAGGCACAAAGAGAAAAGCTAACAAAAGAGAAATGCCGTATATGGGGCGCTGCCCCATACCCCGCAAGTTTTTGAAAAAACTTGACTAAAACTTTTAACAAGGGGCGCTTACTTTGCCGCCGCACGCTCGCGCAAAAGGTCTGCGCGGGTCTTGCCGTTACCAAGGCGGGTCGGCTCACCCACAAAGGGCAATGTATACTGGTTGCGGCCGTTGCAGGGCTCGCTGTGATAAAGCGCACGCAGCTCGTGCAAAAGTGCTACGGCCTCGGCGTCATCCTGCAAGAAATCCGTGCCGAAGTGGCTCATATCGTACAGATCGAAAAAGCCTTTCATGCCGTTTGCGCCGTAATATGCAAGGCGTTTTTCATCAATAATGGCACGAATATACAATATACGCCAGCGCCAAGCAGCCTTGCCCCTTGCATCCAAACGGGCATCGATAGCACGTGCCAAGCGGCCGCATTCGGCAGCGGCAGCAAGATCCGGCTCCTCTTTTGCGTATACAAGCACGTGATTGCGCTCGATCAACTCCATCACACGCAAAACGTCCTCTACAACGGCGCCCGACATCTCATAATTGACGTATTCGCCCAAGATATCGCGCCAATCGCGGTCCTTTTGCCAGTAATAGCCCGCAAACTGGATCTTGGAAATATCCTCATACATGCCCTCGGAATAGGGCGCACCACCGTTTTGAATGCGCTTGGAGCTGTTCCAGATCTGCTGAAAACGCACAGGCAAGGGATTTGCACCATAACCGCCCCAAGGAAACAACCCCCACATACTGATCTCAGGGAAGTTGATCACGGGCTTGACCGGCTCGTGCTCCAATGGATAGCGCGGATAGCTTCCGTGGGCATCCGCCATTATATAATCGACCCAGCCCATATCGGTCTGCAGTCGCTTGTAAAGCGCTTCAAACTCGCCCTGCCCCTCCGGCACATCAAAGGTCCAAGTAGAAACCACGGTCTTGATCTCGGGATAGATCGAAGCCGCCAGATCGTGCAGTGCGCAAACGGCCTTCAAATAACCGTTGCCGCCCCAGGGCAGGCACTTTTCACAGCCGCATCCGCCCTCATCATAAGGCCAAGTGACCATATAATCAAGGCCGATGTCGGAAAACTGCTCCAGCATCCCCTGCCAGACCGTTTGCAGATACTCCATAGCACCGGGCTTGTGGATGCAAACGTTACGTCCGGCGTTGCCACGATGAATGGTGGGATCAAAATTCGGCTCGGCATCCAGCGCCTCAGGCGCACCGCGCAGACCCTGATTGGGACAAATAAACAAGCCCACCTTCATACCAAGGCGCTTACAAAGCTTGAAAATAGAGCGGCTTTTTTCAATCGAGCGACGAGCATTTTCCTCATCATAGGAATACAGATCGATCACGGGCACGATCAGCATAATGGCATTGTAGCCCCAAAGGCAAAGATCCTCTACGTACTGCTCCAACTCCTCCCTCGGCGCATTGGCGTACCAGTTGTGCAGATGCACCGCAAAATACATGGCGCGCAACGGACAATCGGGGGTGATCACACCCTTGGGAGGTGCGGGAACAAAGTCACTCTCGCTCCATTTTGCACTATGCAAGAATTTGCCGATGCCAAAATAAAGCCCCGCCTCGTCAGCGCCTGTAATCTGCCAACCGCTGTCGGTTTGCGTGATGCAGTAGCTTTCAGCAGCGCCGATCGACGTATCCACGGCAAGCGCTACCGTCATCTCATTTCCCGCTTCTGCCCCAACCCTTGCGGCCACAGTTTTTTTCAAAAGTGCGGCGTGCTGTTCATATCCGTTGCTTACGATATTCAGTTTCATAAAATACCTCCAAGGCGATCTGCTATCATTATAAGACACCTTTTTTGACTTGTCAATACACGATCCGCGCAAAAGCTTGCACATATCGTCCATCTCGCGCAAAATAACGCATTTCGGATGACCGTTTCCCTGCTTTTGATATTTTTATTCGCTGTCACAGCCCACTTTTTAACGGTTTTCGGGGGAGTGGGTGTGAATGTTGCCGAAGGCAACAGAGCGGGAGAGGAGCCCCTTTTGCAAAAGGGGTCCTCTCCCGCTCTTCCTGTTTTCACAGTTTTATCTTCTCTTTTCCTCGATCTCAACCAGCAGCTCGGAAAGGAATGCGTCAACCGACAGCACGCCCTTGTCGCCATCCTTGCGAGAGCGAACGGCCACAGTTTTGTCGTTCATCTCGTTGTCGCCGATGACCAGCATATAGGGCAGCTTTTCCAGCTGTGCGTTGCGGATCTTTTTGCCGATGGTCTCGTTGCGGTCGTCCACCTCAACGCGCACACCCTTTGCCTCCAGTGCCTTCTTCACATCGTAAGCATAGTCGATGTGCTCGTCACCGATGGGCAGGACCTTGACCTGAACGGGTGCCATCCACGTGGGCAGAGCGCCTGCATAACGCTCGATCAGATAAGCCAGCGTACGCTCGTAGCAGCCAAGGCTGGTGCGGTGGATGATATAGGGGCGCTTGAGCTGTCCGTCGCTATCCACATACTCCATACCAAACTTCTCTGCCAGCAGCATATCGATCTGAATGGTAACGATGGTATCCTCCTTGCCGAACACGTTCTTGTACTGAATGTCCAGCTTGGGGCCGTAGAAGGCGGCCTCGTCGATGCCAATGGTATATGCAACACCCAAATTATCCAAAATATTGCCCATCACGCGCTGAGCCTCTTCCCACTGCTCGGGCGTGCCCTCGTACTTGATGCCGGCACGGGCAGGATCCCACTGAGAGAAGCGGAAGGTGCAGTTCTCCAGCATACCAACCGTAACAAGGCAGTGCTTGGCCAGCTCCAGACAACCACGGAACTCCTCCTCCAGCTGCTCGGGGCGCAGAATGAGATGTCCCTCGGAAATGGTGAACTGGCGCACGCGAATCAGGCCGTGCATCTCGCCGCTATCCTCGTTACGGAACAGGGTCGAGGTCTCGCCAAGGCGCATAGGCAGCTCGCGGTAAGAGCGCTTTTTGTTGAGGAATACCTGATACTGGAAGGGGCAGGTCATGGGACGGAGCGCAAAGCACTCCTTGGTCTCGTCATCGGCATCACCCAAAACGAACATACCGTCGCGGTAGTGATCCCAGTGGCCCGAAATGCGATACAGATCGCGCTTGGCCATCAAGGGGGTCTTGGTCAGCAGATAGCCGCGCTTTTGCTCCTCATCCTCGATCCAGCGCTGCAGCGTCTGGATCACACGGGCGCCCTTGGGCATCAGGATGGGCAGACCCTGACCAATGCTTTCTACGGTGGTGAAGTACTCCAGCTCGCGGCCCAGCTTGTTGTGGTCACGCTTGCGTGCCTCCTCCAGTGCCTCCAGATGTGCCTTCAGCTCGTCCTTAGAGGGGAAAGCTACGCCGTAAACGCGCTGCAGCATCTTGTTGTTTTGGTCGCCCTTCCAATAAGCGCCGGTGCACTGGGTCAGCTTAAAGGCCTTGACAGCGCCGGTGGAAAACAGGTGAGGACCTGCGCACAGGTCGGTAAATTCACCCTGCTTGTAAAAGCTGATCACGGCGTCGTCGGGTAGCTCCTCGATCAGCTGCACCTTATAGGGCTCGTCCTTTTCTGTCATCAGGGCGATAGCCTCGGCGCGGGGCAGCTCAAAGCGCTCGATCAGGTGATTTTCCTTGACGATCTTCTTCATCTCGCCCTCGATGGCGGCAAGCTGCTCGGGGCCAAAGGCCACGTCGCTGTCAAAATCGTAATAAAAACCGTCCTCGATGGCGGGGCCGATGGTCAGCTTAACGGCAGGATACAGACGCTTGACGGCCTGTGCCAGAATATGAGAAGCGGTGTGACGGAACACGTGCTTGCCCTCTTTGTCGGCAAAGGTCAAAAGCTTGACCTCGCAATCGCCCTCCAGCACGTGGGTCATAGCCACGGTCTTGCCGCCGATCTCGGCAGCGATGTGGGCACGGCTGACGATCTCGGCAGCCTTAGCGGCATCAAACACAGAAAGCGGAGCCTCAAACTCCATTTCCTTTTCGGCAAATTTTACCTTAAACATATCAAACACTCCTTTGAGTAAATTAAAAAAACAACACACCCCGATCGGCCAAAGGCCGTTCGGGGTGTGGAAGATTCCGCACGGTTCCACCCGAGCATTTCACTTTAAAAGCTATAAAGGCTGACAGCCGGGTGGTACCCTGCGGAGGCGTGAGGAGCTTGCACCGACCGCTCCCTCTCTTTACACGTGCGTTCCGACAGGACGTGTCCCTGCCATATTTTAAAAATTGCGTTTTTGGCGATTATATTCGCTGGTGGGATTCAAGAAATTGCGCCATTCCAGATCGCCGCGATCCAGTGCCGTGATCAGCGCCTCTGCCGTGGCAATGTTGGTAGCCACGGGGATGTTATAGCGGTCGCAGGTCAGCAACAGCTCGTTTTCCTCTTCTTTATAAGGCGAGTTGGGGCGTGTATCACGGAAAAACAGCAAAATATCGATCTCATTATAAGCAACGCGCGTTGCGATCTGTTGCTCGCCGCCTTGCTCACCGGTCAAAAACCGCTCGATCTTAAGGCCGGTAGCCTCAGAGATATACTTGGCGGTGATATTGGTAGCACAGAGGTTGTGCTTGCTCAGTATACCGCAATAAGCGATACAAAACTGCGTCATCAGCTCTTTTTTGTTATCCGCCGCGATAATGGCTATCTCCACTCTCGTGCACCTTCCTTCTTTCGTATTTCAAATACAAATCGACCTAATATGTATCGTTTTCATTATTATATCATACAAAGAATTACAATGTCAATGCAATTTGCCGTATTTTTTTAAAAAATATCGATACATTTTAAAATATCCCCCCGAACGGGTGTTATTTTAAGCTGATATCAGCGATCACGGGGCAATGATCCGATCCCATAAGCACATAGGATTCTTTCAGGATCGCGTGCAGCTCCACGTCGGCCACGTCCTCAGAAACAAAGATATGGTCGATGGGCTGGCCGTTGGCGCTCGGCGCCTTGCCGTGCGTATTGTGATAGCTGCCGCCGGAGGTACGGTTCTCGTAGCTCGCCATCTCATAGGCATTGGAAAGCACGGCATGATTTTCAAGCGTTTGGATCGCCTTTTCGGTCGGCTTGGCATTCAGGTCGCCGCCCACCACGGTCAAAATACCGGGATATTTCGCACGCAGCGCATCCACCGCCTTCAGGATCTCCAGGCTATCCTGATAGCGCCATTCTGCGCCCTCCTTGGCATCGGTATAGCCAAGATTTTTATATTCGGTATAGCCGTCGGCCATCAGGGCATAGTGCGTACCGATCACCAACACAAGCTGCCCGCTATCCTTAGAGCGGAACACGCCATAGGCCATGCTCTTGGTATCGGTATAGGGCCAGCGATGCTGCCAGTAGAACAGATAGGCCTCGCTCTCCACCTCTTCCCAAAGGTCGGTACGGTAGAAAATGGGGGTGTTGCAATATTTGCCCACGTTGGCATAGCGGAGATCCTCGCGCTCTACGGCAGTGGGGCTGGCGCAAGTAAACTTGCCGCAGATCTTGCCGTAGCCAAGCTCGGCAAGGTAGGTCGTGACCTGCTTATTGGCCTCGTCATAATACTCCTGCATGCAAACGAAATCGGGCATATAGGCGCCCACTGTGCCGTTGACGTAAGGCATTGCGTCCTTCACGTTTCCAAGCACGTTATAGGTCATCACGCGAATGTCGGCATTCGCAGTAAGCGGCACAAGCCTGTTGTCATTAACACTTCCCTTAGCGGCGGTCAACGTCAGTGAAACGTCGCCCTTGGCATTTGCGGGGATCTTGTTTTCAATGATATCGGCAAACAGCGCCAGTGCGGTCTCTTTGGTTCCAACCGAAAACGTAAAGCGATCGCCGTCGGCATCTACTTGATAGCCGATCGCACCAAGCTCCTCGTTTTGAACAAGAACGATGGCCGCGTCGTCCGTAACGGTCTCGCCCTGCTTATATTCCTTTACGGTCAAGCGATAACCGGAGACCTGCGCCAGCCGTTCATTGAGCCAGCCCAAGATCTCGCCAAAGCCGACCGTCTCCTTTTTATCGATCCAAACAGAAAAATCGGTTATGGGGCGGCTGTTCAAAAGCAGCTTTTCAACGCTGTAACGGCCGCTGACGCGATGGATCTCGCCATAAGGCTCCACACGGAAATCCGCATCCATCACCTCGTTTAAAAGGTACGTATAGGCGCGGCCCAACACGCCCTCTCCGTCGCCCAGCAGATAGATATCCTCTCCCTCGCGCACAAGGATCCATTCGTTATCTCGCAGGGCACGCTGCAGGCTGTGATCCGTGCCGCGATTGGTGCGTCCCACCAGGATCTCGGGCACGCCCTCGGCAGGGGCGGTGCGGTCGTCGATCACCGCAATCTCAACACCCGTACGCTTTTCCAATTCGCTTTGCAACGACATAGCGGCCTTACGCCCGCCGGCATCGGTCGAGCCGTAAACGATAACATAGCGACTTTCGCCGTTTTCTACGATCGCAACAGGCTCGGGCGGCGCGGGCGGAACATCAGCAGGCGGCGTTGGTGCATCCGTGCAAGCGGCAAGCCCACACGTCAAAAGCAAAAGCAACGATAGCAAAAAAAGCTTGTATCCTTTTTTCATAATATCCTCCAAAAAGCGCATACGTATACCTGTTTTTTAAAACATTTGCAAAAAAGAGAGCACGAAATCGTGCTCTCTTTTTTTGTTTTCAAAAACCGATTATTCAGCGGTCTCCTCGGTGCTCTCCTCGGGCATTGCGGCCTCAGCAGCAGCAACCTCCTCAAGCAGTGCACGGATAGAAAGGCTAACCTTCTGCTTGTCGCTGTCGATCTCAATGATCTTGGCGTCAACGCTCTGACCGATCTCCAGCACGTCGGCAGGCTTGCCGATGCGGGTCATAGCGATCTGAGAAATGTGGATCAGGCCGTCTACACCGTCAACGATCTCTGCAAATGCGCCAAAGGGCATCATGCTAACGATCTTTACGGGGACAACGTCGCCAACCTGATACTGGTTGGTGAAGATGAACCAAGGGTTGCTCTCCTCGGTCTTGTAGCCAAGGGAGATGCGCTTCTTTTCCTTGTCAAAGGACTTGACGAACACGGTCACCACGTCGCCCACGGAAAGAACCTCTGCGGGGGACTTGATGCGCTTCCAGGACAGCTCGCTGGTATGAACCATACCGTCAACGCCACCAAGGTCGATGAACGCACCGTAAGAGGTCATGCTCTTAACGGCACCGGTGTAGGTCTTGCCCTCTTCGATCTCTGCCCAGAAGGACTCCTCTGCGGCACGGCGCTCCTCGCGCAGTACGGCACGGATAGAGCCGATGGCCTTGTTGCCGGGCTCCTTGGTCTCGATGACCTTGAACTTGACCTCGGTGCCCTTGAGGGGAGCCAGGTCGCCGTCCTTGGGAACACCGGACTGAGATGCGGGAATGAATACGCGATTGCCGAATACGTGAACGGTCAGACCGCCCTTGACCACGTCGGTAACGGTAGCCTCCAGAACGGCGCCCTCCTCCTTAGCGGCAACGACCTTCTGCCAGTTCTTGCCACTGTCAACGCGGCGCTTATCCAGCTCGGCAACGCCCTCTACGTCGCTGACGCGGATCACCTTAGCCTCAACGGTGTCACCCACCTTATAGGCCTCGGTCAGCTTTACAGAAGGATCGTCAGTCACGCGCTCGGCCTTGATATAGCCGGTTACGCCTGCGCCAAGATCCAGCTGCAGCTCGGTATCGGTCACGTGCATGATCGTACCGCTAACGATATCTCCTGTATTTAAAGTCTTGTCAACGCTGTTGGCAAGCAATTCTGCAAAGTTTTCCATTTCACTCATTGTTTTATGTACCTCCTCAATGATATCCGACGGGGTCGATGCTCCCGCCGTCAGCCCTACTTTGCGATGGGCTAATGCAAACGGCTTGACCAAATGCAGATCGGCACGGCCGGTCACGTGCAACGTATCGGGACAAGCGTCACGGCAGATCTCGACAAGCTTTGCTGTGTTAGAGCTTGCCGCACCGCCGATAACGATCATACCGTCGCATTCACGTGCCAGTTTTGCCGCCTGTGTTTGGCGCAAATCCGTAACATTACATATTGTATCAAAAATTAACGCGTTTGTACAGTACTTTTTCAAAAGTTTTTGACATTTTTTCCATTCCGTTAATTTTTGTGTGGTTTGAGCCACCATTACAAACTTTTTTTGTAAAGAATTTGAAAGGATCACACCCTTTTCAAGCTCGGCAGCATTTGAAAACACGTATTTCTCTCCGCCAAAGCAGCTCATAAAGCCCTCGACCTCCGGGTGCGTGGCCGAGCCGATACAAATAAAAACCGTCTGATCCCGCTCGGCATCCTGCTCCAGTGCGATCCTGTGGATCTTGGAAACAAAGGGGCAGGTGCAATCCTCAAAGGAAAAATGCGGATTTGACGCGGCAAGCCGATCCAGCAGCTCACGGATATCGCAAGAAATGCCGTGGGCACGGATAAACACCGTTGCGGGGTGCGCAGCGCTTGCCGCCGCCGCAATGGCGGGCAGCTCCTCGGCTGCAACGGCAACAACACCTGCTTCCTCAAGCGAACGGTTATAGTCCTCGTTGTGGATCAGATGTCCAAGGGTAAACAGGCGCTCGCCGCGGCGTCCCTCGGCCATACGGCGGGCAAGCCTTTCGGTGGCAGCGCGTACGCCGGGGCAAAAGCCGGCATTTTCTGCCAGAATGATCTCGCTCATCAGTTCTCCTCGCCAAGGCGGCAGATCTCGTTGTAGATCATTTCGGTGATGCGAGCGTATTCGCCGGTCTCGCCCTCTTTATACTCAAAGCGTTCAAAGGGAATAGGCTCACCCACGATCACCTTAACACGGCGGAAAAACTTCCATTTATAATTTTTCATTTTAATATGGACGGGTAAGACCTGCACGCCGGCGCGCGCAGCGATCATACCGGCGCCAAATTTGATCTTGCAATCGCGGGGCTGCTGCTCAGGGCACCGTGTGCCTTGGGGAAAAAGCCCCACCGAGCGGCCGCTCTTCAGCAGATCGACGCTGTGCTTGATGGCACCTACGTCCCCTCTCCCGCGGGAAACCGGAAACGCGCCGAGCTTACGGCAGATCCAACCAAGCACGGGGACCTTAAAAAGCTCTGCCTTTGCCATAAAGTGCGGCTGCTGTCGCTTTAACACGGCGGCAATAAACACAACGTCCAGCACGGTCTGGTGATTGGCACATACCAAATAGGGGCCATCCTTGCGCTTGGGCTCGTTTTTACGATCCTTCCAGCGGATGCGAAAGATCAGCCAGATGGGGGCGACCAGCAAAAACCGCAAAACACGGTAAAACACACTTTTCATTGTGCCCGCTCCTTTCGATATTGCTCTGCCAAAGCCATAATGGCATCGGCAGTTCCCTCTACCGTAAGGTCGGAATTATCCAACATCACAGCGTCCGCAGCAGCAACGGCAGGCGCCACCTCACGGGTGCTGTCGTTGTGATCGCGCTCGCGCATTTCGCGCAGAACGTCCTCGTATTTTGCGTCAATACCCTTGGCCTGAAGCTCCAGCGTGCGGCGCTTGGCGCGTGCCTCGTCACTGGCAAACAAAAACACCTTTACCTCGGCATTGGGCAATATCACGGTGCCAATGTCACGGCCGTCCATGATCACGCTGTTTTTGGCCGCAATATCGCGTTGGGTATCCAACAGGAAATCGCGAACAGCCGGAATGGCAGAAACGGCAGAAGCGTACATCGAGATCTCGGGCTCGCGGATGCGGTCTCCCGGATCCTCACCGTTGAGATATACGTGCTGTGCGCCGTTTTCGTATTTGACCTCAATATTGATGTGGGGCAAGCAAGCCACAATGCCCGCAGCATCCTCCTTGGCGATGCCGCGACCGCGCACGTAGTATCCAACGGTGCGATACAACGCACCTGTGTCCACGTAAACAATGCCCATTTTTTTAGCCACCAGCTTGGCTACGCTGCTTTTTCCGGCCCCGCTGGGCCCGTCAACCGCAATTTGCATATTGTGCTCCTTTCAAACGTAAAAACACACGTTTTCTCGCCCCGTTTTGGGACTTATTCGTTTTCTGTTGTCAAGATCTCTTCGGCCGCCGCCTCTCCCGCCAGCACGGCAGTGGAAAAGGCGATCTGCAAATTAAAGCCGCCCGTATAGGCATCCAGATCCAACACCTCTCCCGCAAAATACAGGCCGCCGCACAGCTTGGATGCCATGGTTTTGGGATCCACCTCGGAAAGTGCTATGCCCCCCTTGGTGATGATGGCCTCATCAATGGGGCGAAAGCCCTTGACCTCGATCCGCAAACCCTTGAGCAAAGCCAGAAACGCCTTGCGCTCCTCTTTGGTGATGGCGTTGACCTTTTTGCGCCCGTCTATACCGGAGCGCTCGACAAGGGGCGCGATCAGCTTTTGCGGAAGCAGGTCGCCCAGTGCATTGAGAAAATCCTTGTTCTTGTATTTTTCAAAATCAGAAAGCAGGCGGGCATCCAGCGTTTTTTCATCCAACGCAGGCTTGAGATCGATCAAGATCTCATACCGTTCGGGGGCTATTTCACGCAAGTGTGCCGATGCCGACAGCACAAGCGGCCCTGTTAGGCCGTAATGCGTAAACAGCATCTCGCCAAAATCGCGAAAGATCTCCTTGCCCTTTTGCTTATCCCAAACGCGCAGCTCTACGTTGCGCAAGGAAAGCCCCTGTACCGAGGCGCAAAAGCGACCGTTCTCTACCAAAGGCACCAGCGAAGGCTGCAACGCGGTCACAGAGTGTCCCGCGGCGCGTGCAAAGCCATAGCCATCTCCCGTAGACCCGGTCAGCGGATAGGACTTGCCCCCCGTCGCCACGATCACAGCATCAAAATCCTCTTGCTCGCCGCCGTATCTCACGCCCTGCACGCGGCCATCCTCCAGGATCAAGCCCTCTACACGGCGGTGGACAAAGCGCACGTCGCGTGCGCGGCATTCCTTTACCAAGGCATCCACCACGTCGGTGGCCTTGTCGGAGACGGGAAACACGCGGTTGCCGCGTTCTACCTTCAGCGGCACGCCGGCTTCTTCAAAAAACCGCTCGGTCTCGGCGCTGTCAAAGCGGCTCCACGCCGAATATAAAAACCGTGCATTACCGGGAATGTTCGCAAAAAACGCATCACGTGTGCAATGATTTGTAACATTGCACCGTCCTTTTCCGGTGATGCGGAGCTTACGTCCGCAGCGCTCGTTCCGCTCGAACACCGTTACGGGAACGCCAAAATTTGCGGCGTGGATCGCCGCCATCATACCTGCTGCGCCGCCGCCGATCACAGCAACGCCTTTACGCACCTCGCCCATATCAGTTATTTTTGTCGTACACATCGTACTCGTCCCAAATGGCTTCAAGACGGCGCAATCTTGCCGCCACCTCGTCGTGCTTATACATAGAAACCGCGGCCACCATCGCATTGATGATGCTGAGCGGAGCCGCCAAGGAATCCACAAACGACGCCATATCACTGTGCGCGATCAGCAGCTGGCTGCAGTTTGCAGCAATAGGAGACTGCGCGCTATCAGTGATCGAGACCACGTCAGCCCCCGCGTCACTGGCATATTTCACGGCGCGAACGGTGCGCTTGGAATAACGGGGAAAGCTGATGGCGATCAGCACGTCATCGGCCCCGATGCTGAGGATCTGCTCAAACATCTCACTGCCCGAGCTGACCTCTACGTTGCGCACGTTATCAAACATCATCTGAAAATTAAAATTCAAAAATCCGGCCAGCGAGGCAGAAGAGCGAGAGCCGAGAATATAGATATTGCGCGCGTTGGCGATCCGTTCTACCGCATCGTAAAACGCCTTTCGGTCGATCCCATCCAGCGTATGGCGGATCTTTTCGGCATCACCAAGCAGCACCTTGTCAAGGACGTTATCCTTTCCAATGAGATTATCGGCAACCTCCATACGCTGTGCGGCGGTCAAGTGTGTTTTGGCCAGCTCCTGAAGGGCACGCTGCAGCTCGGGATATCCCGAAAACCCAAGCTCATCAGCAAAGCGAACCACCGTAGACTCGGATACCTTGACCACAGCGCCAAGCTTAGAGGCGGTCATATAGGCCGCACGGTCATAATGCTCTAATATATAGGCCGCGATCTGGCGCTGCCCCTTTGAAAAGGTGGACATACGCGCCGTCATTTCCTGCAACAGATTTTGCTTCATTTCAAGCCCTCCGGGTACACGATTTAGCATCATATCTTTTTTATTATATCTCAATATAATAAAAAAGTCAAGCACCAACCGCGGGTATTCTCTGCGCTTTTGTGCAAGGAAAGTCTTGCAACTTTGCCTTTCGTTTGTTTTTTTTCAAAAGCTATTGACTTTCCCTAAAAAAAGCCTTACAATGGCCGTAACGGCAGTTGTTACCAAGGAGGATATATTATGGAAACCAGATGGCTCTATACCACAAGTGAGAACTTCCCCGCTCTTGTCGAAGCCTCGAAAAAGACCTGCATCATCCCTATGGGATGCATAGAAAAACACGGTCTGCACCTGCCCCTCGGCACCGACAATATCCATTGCACCCACATCGCCATTGAGGCATCAAAGCTGGAAACGGCCTGCGTTTTTCCCACCTTTTACTTTGGTGACGTCCCCGGCGGCCCCGCCATGCCGGCAGGCAGCATCTCGATGCCCGTAAAGCTGGAAATGGAGCTGTTGGAAACCCTTTGCGACCAGATCGGCCGCAACGGCTTTGAAAAGATCATCATCTTCAACGGTCACGGCGGCAACAATCCTTGGCTGAACACCTTTTTGCGGGACATTATGAACCGCAAAAAAAGCTATACGGTCTGTATGGTCATGATCAAGCTGCAGGCTCCCCACAAGATGGCGGAATATCTGGAGCAGAACGGTGCGGGCTCGATCCCCGAGCTCACCCCCGAGGACGAGAAGCTGCTGGCCGATTACCACGAAATGGGTATGAAGATCGGCCACGGCGGTATGGGCGAGACCTCCTATCTCATGGGCATCTGCCCCGAAAGTGTCAAGATGGATCGCCTCGGCATCGTCAGCGGTCTTTCCACCGGTGAGACCGACTATCTGAAGGATGCCGGCATCACCGTACGCGACGGCGGCTGGAACACCAACTACCCCCACGCCCTTTCGGGCCACGATCCCATCGGCTGCAACGAGCGCATCGGCAAGGCCGCACTGCGATTGGAGACCGAGCGCCTCGCCCACGCCATCAAGGTGGTGAAGGAGGACGAAAACCTGCTCCGTTGGCACGCGGAATTCCAGAAAGGAATGTAATATGGAAACAAGATGGTTATACACGACAAGCGAGAATTTCCCTGCCCTTGTCAAGGCATCGGAGCAGGTCTGCCTGCTCCCTATGGGTTGCATAGAAAAGCACGGTCTGCATCTGCCCCTCGGCACAGATATTTTTGAAGCCGCCGAGATCTCCCACAAAGCAACGCAGATCGAGACCGCCTGCGTATTCCCCGAATTCGCCTTCGGTGACGTGCCCGGCGGCCCCGCTATGCCGGCAGGCAGCATTTCCATGCCCGTGGCGCTGGAAATGGAGCTGCTGGAGCAGCTCTGTGACCAGATCGGCCGCAACGGCTTTCAAAAGATCCTGATCTGCAACGGTCACGGCGGCAACGCCCCCTGGCTCTCCACCTTTTTGCGTGACATTATGAACCGCAAAAAGGATTACGTATGTGCGGTTTATGAGATGAACTCCAGCAGATCCCCCTATTTTATCGCAGAGATCCTGAAGGAAAATGGGCGGGGCTCGGTGCCCTATCTGACCACCGAGGACGAGGACTACATTCTTGATTTCTGCGCACAGAAAAAGGAGGTCGGCCACGCCTGCCTTGGCGAGACCGCCTGCGTGATGGGTCTGCACCCCGAAACCGTGCACCTTGACCGACTTGGCATTGAAAGCGGCCTTTCCACCCACGAGGCGGACTATCTGAAGGAGGCCGGTGTCCAGATGGTGAACGGCGGCTGGGACGTAAACTACTGCAACGCCTTCCACGGTCACGATCCCGTGGGCTGTAACGAGCGCATCGGCAAGGCCTCCGTCCACGTACAGGCCAACCGCCTGGCAAGAGCCATCAAGGTGCTGAAGAAGGATGAAAACCTGCTCCGTTGGCACGCGGAATTCCAGGAAGGAATGTAATATGAAATATACGCTCGAAACGCTGATGAAAGAGGTCGGTTGCGTCAAATACCCGCCTCGCTGGGCTGAGATTTTCGATACCGTTATGGCAGATTTTGACCAAAACGGCTGTCCGCTCACCGACCCTGCCTATTACGACGACATCCACCAAAAATATAACGCCTTCCCCCAATTTCTGAACGTTTATAAGGAGGCGGCGATCGCCGTCGGCAAGCGCGAGCCGCTTGTCCGTCTGCTTACTTTGCTGGTCGCCTCGCTGTCTGATCCCGAAACCGCTTGGGAGGACGTCAAGTCATTCTCCGCCCCCAAAAGCGCCCCCGATGCCCCCGATCTTGCGGTGGATATGCTGACGGGTCTTGCCATCTGTGTGCAGATCCCCTACCAGCACGCGCTGCTCTCCGCGCGCGGACTGCCCGAGGACGTGATCCTGCGCTCGGTACAGGTACTGGAAAAGGGCGTAAGCGAATACGCCAAGCGCAACAACGGCATCCCCGGCTATCACCTGCTGGAATGGTTCCAGCGCAATATCTTCGGTCACCTGTTCCGCATCAACCGACTGGAGATCGAGATCTTCGCCAAGTTCAGCGGTCGCGCCAAGGTCTTTGAAAGCAAGGACGGCAAGCGCATTGCCCTTGCCCACGACATCACGCTCCATCATAGCGGCTGGGCGCTCGGCGCTAAAAATTATACCGACGAAGCGCGCGCGTGGTATGCAGAGGTGCGCGAAAACGACACGGTTTGGACGGGTTACCCCTATAACGGTACGGGATTTGTTGAAAAAACCGCCGTTACACTTTCCAAGAACGACTGGCGCCTTGTACTGGAATACGGCGACCCGATCGTCAGCCTGCACATCCCCGGTGAGGGGCGACTTGACGAAACGCTCGTTGACGAAACGCTGGCACAGACCAAGGACTTTTTGGCAAAGTACTTCCCCGACTACGCCTATAAGGCCTTTTACTGCGGCAGCTGGCTGCTGGATCCCCAGCTCGCCACCCTGCTCGGTCCGGAAAGCAACATTGCCAAGTTCGGCAAGCGGTTTGCTCCGCTCGCCACCAAAAGCGCGGGGGATGCGGTCTTTGGGTTCGTCTTTTTAAAGCCGGACCCCAAGACAGTCGACCTTGCAAAGCTTCCCGAGAGCACTCGGCTGGAGCGCGCGCTGAAGGCGCATTATCTTGCGGGCAACTGCATCTATGAGGTCAAGGGATATTTCTTCTGATCACAAAAAAAGAAAGGGACAAACTATGCCGATCCTTGCAAGCGACCCCCGTTTTGTAGGCAAAAGCGACAGTGAAACGCTGCAAAACGCCGTTGATTTTACCGCAGAAAGCGGAGCTGGAACACTGGTCATTCCGCGCAAAAACCCCAGAACGGGTGAAAATATCTGGATCATCGACCGCACCGTGCTGCTGCCCTCCGACATCTGCGTCATTCTGGAGGGAGCGCATCTGCGCATGTCGGACGGCGTGATCGAAAACGTCTTTCGCAACCAAAACGCCTGGACACCGACAGGCAACACCCTAGAGGGAGAGCAGCATAATATCCGCATCATCGGCGTGGGCAACACGGTGCTTGACGGTGGCAATCCCAACGGCATGTGCGAGCAGCTGCTGCGCGACAATCCGGGGAAATATCCCTCTATGCTCCGCAACGTTCCCATCTTCTTGCACAACGTCAGGGATTTCGAGGTGCGCGGCATTCGCTTTGTGGACGCGCGCTACTGGGCGGTCACCGTCATGTACTGCCGTTGGGGCAAGCTTGCCGATCTGGATTTCCGCATGTACGGCACGTTGGAAAATCAGGACGGCATCGATCTCCGCATCGGATGCGAATACGTCACGATCGAAAACATCACGGGCATCACGGGTGACGACACCGTGGCGCTCACCGCCCTGCCACCGCGCACCAAGCCCACAAACGGCGGTCTGGTGGTAGAGGGAAAGTCCTTTGATATTCACGACGTCACCATCCGCAACGTGATCTCCGCCTCCCACGGCAACCATCTACTGCGGTTTCTGAACGAAAACGGCGCCAAGATCTACAACGTCACCGTCACGGATCTGAAGGATACGGGAGAAGCCATTTCCGGTGCGACCATCATTTTCGGCACCACTGACCCCTATTTAATGCAAAGGGCACACGCCATGGGTGATTTTTACAATATCACCGTCCGCAACGTCACCTCTCGCGCGCAACGCGCCCTGGATATCTGCGAGCCGTGTGAAAATCTGCTGATCGAAAACATCGTTGCCGATGCCGGCACCGAGATGGGCATCCGCTTGAAAGAAAACTTTGTGGCAAAGAACGTTACCATCCGTGATTTCGTTCTTTCCCCCACCGAAACGGCGGATAGCTTTGCCGACACCTTCTGCAACGCCGATGCCTTGGCAGATCTGAAGATCGAAAACGTTCGCGTGGCAAACACCAAGCATCTGTACCGCGGTACGCCCCTTTCCGTCACCGCGCTGAACGTCAGCAAGCCCGACCTCCCCTCCACCGCGGAGCACGCGCAGCTGGCAAGCGCCTACGGCCGCTATTTCCTGAAGGCGTACGGCAAGGTGATCCAAAACCGTCCCAAGGACAGTCGCTTCTGATAAAAAAGTGCCGAAACGATATCCGTTTCGGCACTTTTTTACCGTTCCCGCACCGCCTCGGTGATGGAACGTCCATAATATTTTTTATACAGGCGGCTGACGTAATTGGGATCGGTAAAGCCGTATTGTAATGCCGCCTGATGCAAAGGAATGCCCTTGCTTTCCATCATCATCCTGATCCCCGAAAGTTTGGCCTCGTTAACAAAGCGTATGACCGACGTATGCTCGCTTTTTTTGAATACGTTACAGAGATATTCCGACGTAATGCCCAGATGCGCGGCAATTTCGTTTTGCAAAACAGGCTCTGTAATATGCTCAAAAATATACCGCTTGGCGTGCCGCACATATCGGTTTTCGCCGACCGTTTTCTCGTTTTCCCGCTTCCCGCAGCAAACCTCCAGCTCGTCAAGCAGCTGCAAAAACAGCCCTGTTGTCTTCCACGTGTGTTTGGGTCGCAGCGTAAAGCTGCGAATGATCTCATCGATCAGGTGTCGGCAGCGCTCGGCGCGCTCGGGGGCGTGTAACACGACGGGAGGAAGCGCGCGATCCGGTGTTCTATCCCATTCCGCCGTAAAGCAGACCGTACGGTGCTCGTGATAGGCATCGGTATCCACCGCCATATCGCCGCCGTAAAAATTGCAAACGACATCCCCCTCGCTTGCCTGATAGCTTCTTCCGTTCTGCGTGACGCAAAAGCCCCCTGCGGTGATCACCGAGATCTCGATGCGGTGCTCACGCTGCGGTATACGGCCGTGATAACGATCGGCGCAAAAGCGGTGTGCAAAACGGATCTCGGGTAAGGTGTGCAAGGTAAAAAACGGCATATCGCCACCCCCTTTTCTGTTATCACTATAACATTTTATCTTAATTTTGTCAAGATTTGATAAGAATGTGCATTGCCGCAATTTTGAAATATGCTATACTAAAATCAGACAGGAGGTGCAATTATGTATTTGACAGAAGCCTTGAAGGACGAAATGCGCCAAGCGCCGCTTGGTGAATTTTGTCCCGACTATTTTCGCGCCAAGGGTTATCAAAGCGGCACTGCGGTAACGCCCGCAGGCAAACGGGCCGACGGCATTGCGACACTGCTGACGGTTCCCACACCCCACGTTTATCAAAGCGACTTGATCGCAGGCAGTATGCGCCCACTGTTTGTGTCGCTTTCCGACACCGAGCGTGAAGCGGTAAGGGCTGCCGTTGCCCCTTATCCCGAGCGCCGCTTTATCTCCAACAAGGATCACTACGCCCCCGATTATGAAACCGTTCTGACCGTCGGCATCGGCGGTCTGCTGTCGCAGATCGCCGCCTCGAAAACAGCCCACGCCAATGACCCTTCGGCAATCGATATGCTGGAGGCTATGGCGCGCACCCTGCATGCGCTGCAGGATATGCTCCGCGCCTATGCCGCAAAAGCGACGGCCCTGATGGGCACCGCAGGTTATGACAGCGGGCGCCTTGCCGCCATTGCCGAAAACTGCCTTGCCGTAGCCGAGCGCGCCCCCCAAAGCTTTGCCGAGGGGCTGCAGCTTTTGTGGATGATCCACCTTTGCTTTGTTTACGAGGGGCGCTATGCCATGGCCTTTGGCCGATGGGATCAGCTGCTTTATCCCTTGTATCAACGCGACGTGGAGCGCGGCGCTCTGACCAAGGACAAAGCAACCGAGCTTTTGGAAAACGTATTTGCCAAGATCTGCGAGCGCCGCTTTTACCGCAACGCCGATGACGTGGTCAACATCTGCATCGGCGGCGTGGACGAGGCGGGAAACGATGCGGTCAACGAGCTCAGCTACCGTATGCTGGAGGCCGTACGCAGCGTCGATCTTCCCGGCCCCAATCTTTCGGCGCGCATCTCACCTGCTACGTCCGATGCATTTTTGGATGCCTGCCTTAAGGTCATCGGCACGGGCCTCGGCTATCCCGCACTGATGAACGACACCGTCAATATGGCCGCCCTGCGGCGCTATGGCTATGATGAGCGAGACGTGCGTAACTACTCGATGGTGGGCTGCATCGAAAACTTTATCACAGGGCTACAGCCCCCGTGGAGCGACGGGCGCTTTGATACACCCCGCTTTTTGGAGTACCTGTTGCTTGATGGCGAGGGCTATGACAAAAACCGCAAGGGATTAAAGCCGCCGCCCCTTTCAAAGATCACCTCTATGGACGCCTTTATGCGCGAATTAGAGCGCCAGCTTGCAAACGGTGTGCAAGAATATATCAACAATTTTAACGCAAAAAACCTGATACGTGATGCCGAAAATTATACATCGCCCTTTCTTTCCTGCTTCTGCAAGCCCTGTATCGAGCGTGGGCGCGATATCAATATGGGGGGTGCAAAATACCCCTCTGTCCACGGTGCGGCACTGATGGGCGTTGGCACGATGAGCGATGCGCTGGCCGCCATCGAGCAAACGGTCTTCATTGACAAGACCGCAACGCTTGCCGAGATCGCGGAAGCCATGCGCCAAAACTTTGCAGGGCACGAGGATCTGCGCAGCCTGCTGCTGGCCGCCCCAAAATACGGCAACGACCATCCCCTGCCCGACAAATACGCCGTATGGTTCACCGCATTTCTCGCAAACGAATTTGACAAGTACCGCACCTATGACGGCGGCGGCATCTACATTGCTATGGCCGCCAACGTCAGCAACATCGATGCAGGCCATCGCATCGGCGCCACCCCCGACGGCCGTCTTGCAGGCGAGCCCCTCTCGGATGCGGCTTCCCCTACCTATGGGCGTGACCGCAAGGGCATCACCGCCACCCTGCTCAGCCTTTCCAAGCCCGATTACACCCGATGTGCCTGCGGCACGGTGGTCAACCAAAAGCTTTCGCCCTCTATGTTTGAGGACGGACAACGGCAAAATCTGATCTCGCTGATCCGCGTTTATTTTGCCAAGGGCGGGCAAGAAATCCAGATCAATGCCACCTCTACCGAGACCCTGAAGGATGCTATGGAGCATCCCGAGCGCTATGCCTCGCTGGTGGTGCGCGTTTCGGGCTTTTCCGCCCTTTACGTAACGTTAGATAAAGAGGTGCAGGAGGACATTCTGCGCCGCACACAGCACAGCAACTGAAAAGGAGAACAGAAATGAAAGCAAAAGCAGCAGTATTTATGGGCCCTGAAAAGCCCTTTGACGTGAGAGAATTTGAAGTGACCGCCACCCCTACAGGCTACGGTAAAAGCCGTCTGATCGCCAGCGGCGTGTGCGGCACTGACGTCCACTTTCACCGCGGCAAGCTATTTGTACAGCCCCCCACGGTGATCGGCCACGAGTTTGTGGGTCAGCTGGAGGATTGCGACGAGGCCGAGGCCGCCAAATACGGCCTGAAAAAGGGCGACAACGTCATTGCCGACATTGCCGTGCCCTGCGGCAAGTGCCTGCTGTGCAAGACAGGCGACGATGCCAACTGTGTGAATATGCAGGTCACCAACGGCGGCAGCATCGAAAAAGCACCCTACCTTTACGGCGGCTATGCCGAGGTCAACTACACCCCTCTTTCCAATCTTGTCAAGATCCCCGAGGGGCTTGACCCCACTATGGTGGCCACCTTTGCCTGCCCCGGCCCCACCGCCATCCACGCCTTCCGCCTTGGCAAGCAGGCAGGCTTCACCCCCGACAAGGACACCGTTGCTGTGGTGCAGGGTCTTGGCCCCGTGGGTTGCTTTGCCATCGTTTATCTCAAGGCCATGGGCGTGAAGAAGATCTATGCCGTCACCGCCCGCGAAAACGCCGAGCGCGAGGCAATGGCCAAAGCGCTTGGTGCCGACGAGGTGCTGTGCCTCCGCCGTGACGGCAGCGAGAACGTGACCAAGCGCCTGCAAGCCGAAAACGGCGGCCTTGGTGTGGATCTCTGCTTCGAGGGCTCGGGTGCGCCCGCTGCCGTTGCCCAGGGTATGAATATCCTGCGCAACCGCGGCGTGTATCTGATCCCCGGCCAGTACAGCAACAGCGGCGGCATTGAGATCCAGCCCCAGATGATCACCTTTAAGGCGCTGCGCATCATCGGCTCCTCTCAGTATTCGATGGTGGACGTAGAGGATTACCTCGCCTTCCTGTGCGCGCACAAGGAGGTGCACAGCAGCATTCTGTCGCTGGGCACCCACTATAAGGTGGCCGACGTCAACACCGCCTTTGCCGATGCCGAAGCGGGCAAGAATGTGAAAACACTGCTGGTGAAATAACAAAAACAAGCTAACGTATCATCTTTTTTACGACAAAAAGAGGACGCGTCCCCAAAGCGCGTCCTCTTTTTAGATTTATACTTGACATTTTTTCTTCTTTATATTATAATACAGCAGTAAAGACCGTGACCAAGGATCAGTAAGCAAGCAAGCACCGCGCAGAGAGCCGCCGTTTGGTGCGCACCTTAAAGCAGCATTATCTGAGCGGAAAAGCGATCTACTCGACCTACGGCTATTTCTTTTAACAAAGCTTGAGAATGCGGCAAGTGCCCAAAACACCCTCGAGCAATCGCCGAACATAAAAAAGCCTCCCCTGTGTAAGGGGAGGCGAGGAACGAGGCGGAGGGATTGTTTGCTACGTGCTGCTAAAACAATCCCTCAGTCACCCGCAGAGCTCGTGCCAGCTCCCTTTACACAAGGGGGGGCCGCCCTTCTCCCGAAAACAAACGCTTAAATTTTGCCAAATATATTTACAGAACACAAAAATTGTGATATGCTGGGTGGTAGCAAGCATTTTACGATAAAACCACTCAATTCATCAAAGAAGGAGAATGATATGCAAAAAATTGATTACACCTTTTTTCTGGAGCTTTACGCAGATTTTTGGAATACAGTAAAAAAATCCGTTATTGTCATTTTTATTCCTCTTAGCTTTGTCTATCTCATAGCTTTGCAAGTATTGACTTTTGCAGAACAAATAATAAAGCTCCTTTTTGGACATTTTGATACGGAAGATAACGATAATCCCACCGGCGTAAGAATTGCAAAGGTTATTGTTTTTGGTTATGTACATATCGTTAAGGGATTTGCTTTGGGTGTATTGGAAACGTGTGTGTTCGTAATTGGATTTTTCTACGATCTGACCAACAAAATTATGACCCTTGGAAAATCCGAAACCTCTTTTGTTGAACTGCGCAAAAGCTTTTGCGCATAACCCCCGCAAGCAAAAATATTAAAGTGACAAAAACACCATATTGGCTTTTTAACGACAAAAAGAGAGTGCGCCGCAAACCGCACTCTCTTTTTGTTTTCCCACTTGACTTTTTCTATGCTTTATGTTATAATACAGCAGTAAAGACCGTGACCAAGGATCAGTAAGCAAGCAAGCACCGCGCAGAGAGCCGCCGGTTGGTGCAAGGCGGAGAGGGAGCGTTTGCCGAATACACCTTGCGAGTTGCGCACCGAAAGGGCTTTCCCCGGTAGGCCGCGACGGTGTCGCCCGTTACGCGAGTGCGGCATATTTGTGCCGTTTGAGGCCGCTTTTGTAAGAAGGCGGTGAATAGAGGTGGTACCGCGATCCGTCGCCCTCTTGCGCTTTTGCAGAGGGGCGATTTTTATTTTCTCTGCAATTTACCCCCATAACGTATCGAGAAAAGGAGAAAACAACATGAAGATTTATGAAGAGCTCGTTGCCCGCGGTCTGATCGCGCAGGTCACCGACGAGGCTGAGATCCGCGAGCTGATCAACGAGGGCAAGGCCACCTTCTACATCGGCTTTGACCCCACCGCAGACAGTCTGCACGTAGGCCACTTTATGGCCCTGTGCCTGATGAAGCGCTTGCAAATGGCAGGCAACAAGCCCGTGGTTCTGATCGGCGGCGGCACCGCTATGATCGGTGACCCCTCGGGCCGTACCGATATGCGCCAGATGATGACCCGCGAGACCATCCAACACAACGTGGACTGCTTTAAAAAGCAGATGTCCCGCTTTATCGACTTTGGCGAGGGCAAGGCCATTCTGGTCAACAACGCCGACTGGCTGCTTGACCTGAACTACGTAGAGGTGCTGCGTGACGTGGGCGCTTGCTTCTCGGTCAACAAGATGCTGTCTGCCGAGTGCTATAAGCAGCGCATGGAAAAGGGCCTTTCCTTCCTGGAATTCAACTATATGATCATGCAGTCCTACGACTTCTACCACCTGTTCAAAGAATACGGCTGCAATATGCAGTTCGGCGGCGACGACCAGTGGAGCAATATGCTGGGCGGCACCGAGCTGATCCGCAAGAAGCTCCAGAAGGATGCTTACGCCATGACCATCACCCTACTCCTCAACTCCGAGGGCAAAAAGATGGGCAAGACCCAGTCGGGTGCCGTGTGGCTTGACCCCGCAAAGACCTCTCCCTACGATTTCTACCAGTACTGGCGCAATGTGGGCGATGCCGACGTGCTGAAGTGCATCCGTATGCTGACCTTCCTGCCCGTTGAGGAGATCGACAAGATGGACGGCTGGCAGGGCGAGCAGCTCAACCGCGCCAAGGAGATCCTGGCCTTTGAGCTGACCGCACTGGTTCACGGTGAGGAGGAGGCCCAAAAGGCCGAGGCACAGGCCAAGGCTCTGTTTGGTGCAGGCGGCGGCGAGGATGCCCCCACCACCGAGCTTTCTGCCGACGATTTTATCGACGGTGCCATCGACGTGGTCACCCTGTTTGCCAAGAGCGGTCTGTGCGCTTCTAAATCCGAGGCTCGCCGCACCGTTGAGCAGGGCGGTGCCACCGTGGACGGTGACAAGGTCACTGACATCAAAAAGACCTATACGGTAGCAGAATTTGCTGACGGCAAGCTGCTGCGTCGCGGCAAAAAGAACTATCGCCGCATCATTGTAAAATAAGCGTAAGGTCGTTGCCGCAAATGCGGCAAGGACCTCTTTTTTGACGAAATGCAAGTGCCCTCTTGCATTATTTTAAATTTTGTGGTAAAATAAATTATTATAACAATTCGCACACGCGAAAACGATCATTTTACCCACGCCGAAAGGATCCTTGTCATGATCAACGATCAAAAAATTTGTTTTTCGGGCGTTCAGCCCAGCGGCAATCTCACCATCGGCAACTACCTTGGTGCCATCCGCAATTTCTCTGCTTACAGCGAGGCCTATAAGTGCTTTTATTGCGTCGTAGACCAGCACGCCATCACCGTGCGCCAGGTCCCCGCCGACCTGCGCCGCCGCACCTATGAAACGCTGGCTTTGTATATGGCTTGTGGCCTTGACCCCGAAAAGAACACTCTTTACGTGCAGTCTCACGTGCCGGCGCACGCCGAGCTTGGCTGGATCCTGAACTGCTTTACCATGTTTGGCGAGCTTTCTCGTATGACCCAGTTCAAGGACAAGAGCAGCAAGCACGCCGATAACGTCAACGCAGGACTGTTCACCTACCCCACCTTGATGGCCGCTGACATCCTGCTTTACCAAACCGACGTAGTGCCCACGGGTGTTGACCAAAAGCAGCACGTAGAGCTTTGCCGCGACATTGCCGAGCGCTTTAACCAGATCTACCCCGGCACCTTTACCGTGCCCCAGCCCATGATCTCTCACAGCGGCAAAAAGATCATGTCCCTGGCCGAGCCCACCAAAAAGATGAGCAAATCCGACGAGAACCCTAATGCCGTGGTGTATATTCTTGACGACAAGGATACCATCATCCGCAAGTTCCGCCGCGCCGTCACCGACTCCGATACCTGCGTGCGCTTTGCAGAGGGCAAGGACGGCATCAACAACCTGATGACCATCTACTCCTGCTTTACCGGCAAGGATTTTGCCGAGATCGAGCGCGAGTTCGAGGGCAAGGGCTACGGCGACTTTAAACTGGCCGTGGGCGAGGTCACTGCCGACGCACTTGCCCCCGTGCAGGCCCGCTTTGCCGAGCTGATGGCCGATAAGGCCGCCCTGGAAGCGCAAATGAAAAAGGGCGCTGACGAGGCCACCTATTACGCCCGCAAGACCCTTTCTAAGGTGCAAAAAAAGTTGGGATTTGTCCCCAGAATGTTCTAAATAGCAAAGGGGCGGCAGCTTTAGCCGCCCCTGAATTGTATCAAAAAAGGAGATACGTCTATGAAAATCGGTGTCATTTTCACCGGTGGTACCATCGGCAGCCTAATGGGCGAGCAGGGCATTGCCCCTTCTCCCGAGGCTCCACGCCACCTGCTTGCCTCCTACGCCGCACGCACAGGCGACACCTATCAATTCCCCACTGCAGGCCCCGACCCGATCCTAAGCGAAAACCTGACCTTTGCGCACGTAGGCGCTCTTGCCAACAGCATCCAAGAAAAATCAGAGGAATGGGACGCCATCATCGTCACCCACGGCACCGACACGCTGCAATATACGGGCGCAGCGCTCAGTTATATCCGCGGCCTTTCCTCCAAGCCTGTGGTGCTTGTTTCTGCCAACTATCCTTTAAATGACGAGCGCTCTAACGGACTGGATAATTTTTGCGCCGCAGTGGCATTTCTGCGCGCCGTCCCGGGGGTGACCGGCGTTTTCACAGCCTACCGCAACCGCCACGAGGACGTGCGCATCCACCGTTCCTCGCGCATCTTGGCGCACCGCGCACTGGACGACCTTGTTTTTTCGCTATCCGGCACCGTGGCCAACGTCAAAAAGGACGGCACCGTGACCCTCTCGCCCGATTATACCGAGCAGCCCGACGGCCAGCCGATCCTTTCCTGCCAGAACCTCTGCGTTGCAGAGGGACGCATCCTGCGTCTTGCCGCCTACCCGGGCATGCGCTACCCCTCGCTTGACGGCGTTGTTGCCGTTTTGCTTGAGGCCTATCACAGCGGCACCGTTGCCACCGCCGGCGTCCCCTTGCGTATGTTTGCCAAAAAGGCAAGGGAAAGCGGCGTTCCCATCTTTCTTGCCGGCGTGCCCTCCGGCGGTACCGCTTATGCCAGCGGCAAGCTTTTTGGCGAGCTTGGCCTTTCCATTGCACCGCCCATTTCGCCCATTGCCGCCTATATGAAGCTTTGCCTTGCCCTGTCAGACGGACGCGATCCCGCCACAACGCTATCCCTCCCTCTTGGCGGAGATCTTTAAGCTTAGTGCCGCAACGGTATCAGAAAAGCCGCAGTTACCTGCGGCTTTTCCTTTTTATGATTTCCATGCGTTTGGGGGAATGCGTTTATCCTGAAACCACTCCCATTCCTTTAACACGCGGCTGTCGTTAGAGCAGATCACCTCAACGCCGCCGGCAGTGGTAGATACGATGATATTGCCGTTCATCGAAACAAACGTGCCGGCATCATAATCCTCGCACAGCGTGGTCACATACACCCTGTCGGTGTACAGTGCGATGCGGTCGATAAACTGCTGGGTGGGGAACGTATTCTCATTGATTTTGGTATATTCCGAGCTACCCGCACAGCAGCAAACGCACACGACCTCGGGGGAGATCACCTCTAAAAATTCAGCCGAGGACGAGGTCTTGGAGCCGTGGTGCCCCGCCTTGTATAGATACACGTCCTTTAAAAGATCGGGGTCGTTGTATTCCTCGCTGATCAACTGCTTCTCGCCATCCTTCTCCAGATCGCCCGTAAACAAATATTTATACGAGCCATAGGTAAACAGTGTGCAGACCGAATAATCGTTTTCAGAGGGTGCGTCATTGTAGTAATAGTAGCTATCCAAAATGATCATTTCCACACCGCTGCCAAGGTCAAAGCTCTCTTTAGCGTGCTCGGGAGCGGGCAGATAGTTGGCACCCGCATCGATCTCTGCATTGCGCTCGGCCAAATATTTAGAATACATATTGGTACCCTTTTCCTCTTGGTTGGTCTGCGTGCCAAAATCAATAATGTTCTCGCACTTGTAAAGATCAAACAAGCTACCGTCGGTCTTGGTAAAGCCCGCATAGTGATCCTGATGTGCGTGGGTGACGATCACGTACTCCAGCGTTTTGTCGGTCACGTACTGATCAATATAGCTTGAAATGGTTTCAATGCTGGTGGTGCGGGAGCCCGCATCGATCAAAATATCGGTATCCCCTGCTTTGATATAGGTGCAGTCACCGGTGTACTTGTTGCCAAGCTCTAAGAAATGGATCTGCAGCTCACCCTCTACCATCACCTGCGGTGCTTCGTCGCTGTGGGTGTGCATCGCATCGTAAATGGCGGCACCCAAAAAGCCGACCACGCAGCCTGCAATCAGGCAAACGATTGCAAGAAAAACCGTTAACGGTGTTGAGAATTTCTTACTTTTAGCCATTTTTTCCATCCTCCTCCACTTCGTTTACGGTAAAGACGCGAATGCGCTTGATCTGCCCATTGGGGCCCTTTTCTCCAAACTTATAGCAATCCACCGTATAGGTGATGGTATAAACGCCCGCCTCAGCCGGGATCACGTAATTCCCATTGGCATCCAGCGTTACGCCCTTGCCGGGGGTCACAGTCAGCGCAGCGCTGACGTCGCGTCCAAAGCAAACTGCCTCTACGCCCTCTTCGGTATAGGTATAAGCAGAGCCGGCGTCCAACGAGATCTGCGTGCGCCCCTGCAGCACAAAGCGGTCGTTTTTAAACAGTGTCAGGCAAACAACGGCACCAAGCAATATGCCAACGATCAACGCCGCCACGGCAATGACCTTGGTGGCGGTGTGGATCCTCTTTACGGTTTTTTTGGCAGAGCGCTTAACGCGCCGCCTCCCCTCTCTTTCAAGATCGTCAAAAAAATCGTCTTCGTAATCTCTGCGGTCTTTTCTTCCTGCGGACATAATTCCCCTCCATGGCTTGATATTTCCCTTATATTATAGCGGATTTCTCATACCGTTGTCAAGGTAAATTAAAAAAAGAGGTCGGCCCTTCTCCAAAGTGGGAAGGGCTGACCTTCTTTTATTCCAAAATAAAGACAAAGTGGTAAGCATCCCGTCTGCCGTCGATCTAAAGCAGCTATACAGGGAGGCTGCGCTTTCATGGTTTACGTCATATTTTAAGTGATCGATGCCGTACCGCACTCTTCATGTTCTGCAAGGATCGAGCGTTGGTATCGGTAAAAATTTTGCTGCTGACTGCTTTTTTGCCCTTACAGCAGATCCTCAAACTTGTTCTCCTTCTTTGCGCGCGTGCGGACGGTGCCCATGGTGTTCCAGACGTTCTCACTGCCGTCCAAAACCAAAGCAATCCCCATCAAAAGCTGAGGATCCCACGCGGTAGAGCCGATCAGCGCAAGAATGCCGAACAGGCTGAGCACAACAGCTGAGCTGAGCAGGCCGATCCAGTGCCGCATACCAAAGATCTTGGCATCAAAGGCAGTCTGGATCTTTAAAAGTCCGTCCATCATCACGTACATACCCACGGCGTAAGGAATAAACTCTCTGATGCTGTCGGGGCTGATGGCATTCAGCACCGAAAAGATCAGGCAGAACAATCCCAAGGCAAGATCGTACTGAAAGGCAAGGCGATACAGATCATTGGCGAAATAGCCAAGGATGCGTGCCAGTCCCATCATAACAAAAATGCCGGTCAGCACCCAACGGGCAAGGGTGGGATCGATCCGCGACCACCCGATAAACAAAACGCCCGCCAAAAACAGCAGCACCGATGCCGCCACATGGGTCACTCTTGCTTCTTTTACAATATCAGCTCGCTTCATAAGGCTTCCTCTCCCCGCGATACCGCGGACGACGTCTGCAAAGTGGCAAAAAACACTTACACCGTCTATTATAAGTTTTTTAAACTATTCGTCGATAGTTAAATTTAGGCAAATGCCCGAAAATGAAACAGTTTGCCGAAAACATCCGTTTTTTAGTCACTCTTTGAAATTTGTCTGCATCTGTTGCTTGCATTTTGCTCCAGACAGTACAGGATATCCTTCAGATCCTTAGAAAGACCGCCCGTAACGGCCGCACCGCTCTTTAACACGTCTACGGTAAGACCGATCACTGCGTGGCAGATAAACATCGTCATGTGACGCAAGTATTCCCGCGTGCCGTCGGCGTGATGCTCCCGCTGCAGGCATTCCAGCACAACGCCCTGCAGATGCGGCGCCAGATAACGATAAAACCCATCGTAACCAAGAGACTGCACAAGCCCGTAGGCCGGGCGGGTATATGCCGTGGCAAAATCCCCCACGACCTCTAAAAAGCAGGTCATTGTTTCGCAAAGCGAGCCGTCTGTAGGGAGCTGTCCGACGATGTCACGGCAAAGGTCCTCTAAAACAGCATACATATCCTGAAAATGATAATAAAACGTGTTGCGGTTGATGCCACACTCGTCTACGATATCGCGTACTGTGATCTTTTCCAATGATTTTTTGCCGATCAACCGCAAAAACGCCCCTGTGATCGCTTCTTTGGTAAAGGACGACACGTTCTCACCCTCCTTTGACAGATATAAGCTTAACCCTTTCAGTATATCACATTTTTTGCTCCCGCGCAAGTCCCACACACACCTTTGGTGTCACATCCGTTGGCATTTTGTCACATTCCTTACAATTCGCTGTCAAAGGTCTTGAAAAAGTATGAATAATATGTTATAATTGTGTGTAATTGTTTGTAAACTCGCAATGAGAGGAAACGATATGATGAAGCATATTTTTGTGCACAACCCTATAGCCGGTAAAAACAGCATCAAGGCTGTTGAGGCCCTGCGGGAGCATCTCAAGCAGTATGACGGCAGACTTGACTATGAATTTTACTCCACGTCCGCCCCGGGTGATGCCACGACGTTTGTCCGCGAGCGGTGCAATGCAGAGCCGGATACCGAGCTTCGCTTTTACGCCTGCGGCGGTGATGGCACCGCCAACGAGGTGCTGCACGGTGTGATGGGATCCCCCAATGCTTCAATGACCTGTTATCCTTGCGGCAGCGGCAACGACTTTGTAAAGTATTACGGTGGCGCCGACCGTTTTTTGGACGTTGACGCCTTGCTGAACGCCAAGGAGCACCGCATTGACGTTATGCGCATCGGCGATCGCTATTCCATGAACGTGATCAACTTTGGATTTGAGACCCAGGTGGTACGCCATATGGAAAAGTATCGCCACAAAAAGCTGCTGGGCGGCAAAAAAGCCTACTATGCCGGCATCGTCAAAGCACTTTGCACCTCTATGAAAAGCGAATGCACGGTTTTTGTAGACGATGAAAAGATCAACGACGGCGCCATGCTTCTTTGCAACGTGGCCAATGGTACTTACGTCGGCGGCTCCTTTTGCTGTGCCCCCCACTCCAACAACGAGGACGGTCTTTTGGAGGTCTGCCTCGTTCGCCCCATCTCTCGCTTGAAATTTATAACGCTGGTGGGCGCATACAAAGAGGGGTCGCATCTGGACGATCCTCGCTTCCGCAATCTGGTCACCTACCGCCGCGGCAAAACCGTCCGTGTAGAGGCACCCGATGGCTTTATCTGCACGCTGGACGGTGAAAATATTCCCGTCGGCTCCTTCACCATTGAAAATTGCCCCGGCGCCCTGCGCTTTGCCGTTCCTTGCTCCCCTGCCGACAAGCAGGAGCAATGTGATTGCCAATGTCAAAGCTCCGATACAGAGCACACAGTAGAAAATGAAAAATCCCCCGCAACGGTATGAGTTTTATAGTAAAAACAGGAGCGGAGCCCAATGGGCTCCGCTCCTGTTTTTATGCCTTGGTGCGCAGGGCTCGCATCGCATTTAAGATCGCCAGCACCGCCACCCCAACGTCGGCAAAGATCGCTAAAGGCATCTGCAATGCGCCCAGCAAGCCAAGCGCTATGCAAGCAAGCACAGCCAGCTTAACGCCAAGTGCCAGCAGAATATTTTGCCGCACGATCCTCACTGTGCGCCGCGCGTGCCGCACGGCGCGGGCCACCTTGCGCGGATCGTCATCCATCAGTACCACGTCTGCAGCCTCAACAGCTACATCCGAGCCCAATGCGCCCATTGCAATACCCACGTCGGCTCGCGCCAAAACAGGAGCATCGTTGATGCCGTCACCGACAAAGGCAACGGCGCCGTGTGCGCACTCACGCAAAGCCGCCTCTAATCGCTCGACCTTTTGCGTGGGCAGCAGTTCAGAATAGCAGGCGTCAACGCCAAGCTCTGCCGCGACTCTGTCGGCAACCGCCTTGCGGTCTCCCGTCAGCACGGTGATCCGACGCACGCCGCAGTGGCGCAGCATCGAAACCGCCTCTCTCGCACCCGACTTTGGTGCGTCTCGCAGCGCGATATATCCCAAATAAGTGTCGCAACGGGTCACAAAAACGGCAGTTTCGTCCTCTTGGAACGCAGGAATCCTTATGCCCTGCTCCGTCATCATCGCAGCGTTGCCGACCGCGACCGTTTGCCCATTTACAACAGCGCAGATCCCTTTTCCTGCCACCTCGCGCACCTGCTCGGCGGTGGGGATGCTCCCCTCAGCCGCAGCGCAGATCGCCCCGGCAACGGGGTGATTAGAGCCTTGCTCCACCGCAGCCGCAAGACGCAGCAGTTCATCCGCCTCTATGCCGACAGGAAAAGCGGCGACCACCGCAAAGCGCCCCTCGGTCAGGGTCCCGGTCTTATCGAAAATGACCTCTTCTACCCCGGAAAGCGCCTCCAGCCCTTGTGCGCCCTTAACAAGCACGCCCATCCGAGAGGCGCCTCCAATGCCGCCAAAAAAGGAAAGCGGTACAGAGATCACAAGTGCGCAAGGGCAAGAGATCACCAAAAAGGTCAATGCTCTTGCCAACCACACCGTAAGCGCGGCAGAAAAGCTTGCGGCAAACATGGGCGGCAGCAGCGCTACACACAAGGCTGCGACCACCACCAAGGGCGTATAATATTTGGCAAAGCGCGTGATAAAGCGCTCGCTTGCTGCCTTTCGCTCTCCCATTTCCTGCATCAGCTGCAAAATTTGAGATACCGTGCTCAGTGAAAACGGCTTTTTGACCAGCACGCGCAAGAGCCCCGTCAGATTGATGCATCCACTGATGACCTCCTCTCCAACGGTCACAGAACGCGGCTCTGCCTCTCCCGTCAGCGCCAGTGTATTGACGTCGGAGGATCCGCCAACGACCACACCGTCCAAGGGGATACGCTCACCGGGACGGATCACAAGGACCTCACCAACAGCGACCTCCTCCGGGGCAAGCTCGACCTCGGTTCCATCGCGCTCAACACGGGCAAGCGCGGGCCGAATATCCATCAGCGCCGCGATCAAGCGGCGGCTTTTTCCCACAGCAATGCTTTGGAACAACTCACCCACTTGATAAAACAGCATCACAAAGACCGCCTCGGCAAGCTCAGCTTCAGCCCCCGGCAAAAATCCCAACAGCAGTGCCCCTACCGTGGCAATGGTCATCAAAAAATTTTCGTCAAAGACCTGACCGCGAAAAAGGTTGCGCAACGCACGCCACAGCACGTCATATCCCACCGCAAAATAGGCCGGCAGATACAGCATCAATTTCCAAAGCATCCATACGCCCTGCAAGGCAAGCCGCTCGATAAGCAGTGCGGCCACCAGCAGCACGGCGCCCGACAATATGCGCACAAGCACTCTTTTTTGTCTGCGCGTCATATCTTATTTCAGGATCACGCGACAATCCGGCTCGATCTTGCGGCAGATCTTGGCAGCCTGCTTCAGCAGCTTTTCAAACACGGCATCCTCGGCCTCCAGCGTCAGCTTTTGGGTAAGAAAATTGACAGAAACGGCGATCACGCCCTCCAATTTGGCGATCGCCTCTTCCATTTTTGCGGCGCAATGAGCGCATTCCAGCTCTTCAATATCAAACGTTTTTTTCATCTTATTTTTCCTTTCTTGTCATAAAAATCGCAATACGTTACTCCAAAATGTGTTCCATACCCATTTCCAATATGGCCCGCACATGATCGTCGGCCGGGGCATAAAACACCGTTTTTCCCTCTCGCCGAAAGCTGACCAGCTTTGCTCCGCGCAAAATGCGCAACTGGTGCGAGATCGCCGATACCGTCATATCCAAAAGGCCGGCAATATCACACACGCACAGCTCACGACCCATCAAGGCGTACAGGATCCGCACACGGGTGCTGTCTCCAAAGATCTTATAAAGCTCTGCCAGATCGATCAACGCATCCTCGCTTGGCATCTGCCCGCGCAGCTGCTCCACTACCTCTTCGTGTACGTGCATCAATTTACACTGCGGTGCTTGCTCTTTCAAGGTTCCACCTCCCACATTTGAACGATTGTTCAATTGTATTATACGTCAATGCCAATGCCTTGTCAACCCCTTTTTAAAAAATGGCGAGCCTTAAACGGCTCGCCACAGATGATGATCAAGAATAGGTAGGGACAGGATCGGACAGATCGGTGCCAACGTAAGCAAAGGAATTGGGCTCCATCGGCAGGGTCAGCTCAACGTGCTCTCCTGCGGAAATCCGCATCAGCACCTCGTTTGTATGGGTGGCGTCGGTCAATCGCACCACGATCTCTCCGCGCACACCTGAAAGGTCAAAGGTCACTTCGGTGATCTCACCGCTTTGGTTGGAGGCCAGCAGGCCAACACCCTCTTCGCCCGATGCTGCGGTCACAAAAACAGCATCATGATCGCAGCAAGATGTCACCGAATTTTGCATACGGTATAACAAATTGAAGGATTTGAAGGCATAAAAGCCCTTGGTGGGCTCAAGTTCAGCAAGCTTGGCAGAGCCGTAGGTCAAGCCGCCGACGCACATATCCTTGACGTTAAAAATACCGCAAAATTCCTTGACCACATCGGCCTCAAACTGGGTGGCGATGCACACGTCGGTCTTCTCCTGCAGCACACACAAAACGCCTGCATAAAAGGAGGCGCCGCGCTGATCCTTCATAGCGCGATAGCTCTCCGCCTGGTTTGCACGGTCCCAGCCATAAACCATATTCCACTCGTCCAAAATGCTTTCTGCCTCACCATAGCCAAACTCGGTCAGCAGATCGCGTACGATAGCAGCGCCCTCGTAATATGCGGCAGCCTCGCCCTTGTAGCGATGCCATGTGTAAAAATCCATGGGCACACGGGGGCTGCGAGCAGAAATATCCTTGAAAAATTCTTCGATAAATACGTTTCGAACGCTGGAAAAACCGCAGCCGCCGATCTTCAAATGGGGGAAGCAAGCCTTGAGATGGCGTGCCGAAACGGTATACAGCTCGGCAAATTCCTCCGCCGTGCCACCCCAGCAACGCTTGTTGTCGGTATCGCGATCCAAGTCGGCCTCATTCCAGATCTCCCAATATTCAATATTCCAGTGATAGCCGTTTGCCCAACCCTCGTTATAGTGGCGAATGATATGCTCGCAAATACGCGCCCACTTGGCAAAATCCTTGGGCGGATCGGTATAGCGCTTGACGGGAGAATGCTCGATGGAAACGCCCAGACGATAAATGATCTTGCTTCCCACGTTCAGGCACTGACGGATATACTCATCGGTATTGCCGAAATTATAGCTGGCGGGGTCGTTCTCGTCTGCATCAAAGTTCTTGAAGATGCACGGAATATCAATAAATTCGCCCGAGCCGTAGGGATACTCGCAATCGTGCAAACGCACCAAGGGAAAGCCGCCCTCCACAAAAAGCGGGCGGGCATCATAGGTAAAGACCTTGGTCATAGGGCCGGAGTTAAAGCCGTGCAGCGGTTTTACCCGTTTACCTGTTCGCTTAGAAAAATCCACTTTGATCTTGGCACTCATATCACGATCCTCCATTTTGCTCATTTTCTCTCAAAATTCACACAACCGTCATTGACAAGAAAACGGACTACACTTATAATATAAGTGAATCGTCTGCAAAAATCAAGGGGCGGCGGCAACTTTGAAAAAAAGCCAAGGCCTTGCCCTTAAATGAGCATTTCGGAGGCAAAAATGAAAACAAATGAGCGTGAGCAACAGATCATATCCCTTTTGCGAGAACGTGGCTTTATCAGCGTGCAAGAGCTTGCAGCCTTGCTTTTCATCAGCCCTTCCAGCATCCGTCGCGATCTGACGCGTCTGGAGGCATTGGGCGTAGTGCGCCGCAATTACGGCGGTGTGGTAGCTGCCGGCGGCAGCCCCTCCGCTCCCCCCATCGCCATACGAAGCGAGATCAACCGCACCGCCAAGCGCGCCATTGCCAAAAAGGCCGCCACACTGGTGGCCGACAATATGTCGATCCTTTTAGACGACTCTACCACGGCCGCCGCAATGGTTGAATTTCTCTCCCCATTCAAGGGGATATCGCTGTTTACCAACAACTTAGAGACCGCAGCGGAGGCCACCGAGCGCGGGATCTGCACTTATCTTTTGGGCGGCGCGCTGCCCGCTGATTCGGCCACCGTTACAGTGGGACGCTTTGCCTTGGATATGCTGCGCTCTGTTCACGTGGACCTCTGCTTTTTTTCTACGTCTGCACTTTCAAAAACAGGGGATCTGTTTGATAGCACCGAGGCCCACAATCTGTTACGCCGCGAAATGCTGAGCCGCGCAAGCAAGACCGTTTTGCTGTGTGACAGCAGCAAATTCATGCGCACGTCCCTCTATTTTTCGATCAACCTTGGCAACGTGGATTATATCTGCACCGACCTCCCCTTGCCCGCCGAGATCCCCACGGGCGGGGCGACCGTGCTTTGACCCGATCGTCGCAAAGGAGTTTGTATGAAGCTTTTGAAAATGTTGCTGGGCAAGCCCCTGCTGATCTTTCTTGCCCTGTTGGTGCAAGCCCTGCTGCTGACACTGGCTGTTCTGTATTTTAATACCTATTTTGCCGTATTTCAGATCATCAGCTCGCTTTTGGGTGTTGCACTGTTTTGGCATCTGCTTGCCAAGCACGAAACACCGGAATTCAAAATACCGTGGCTGCTTATCGTGCTGCTTCTCCCCTTTTTTGGAATGATCTTGTACGTCTGCCTGTCCTCTCCCCATCAAAGCAAGCGGCAGTTGCACAGATTTGAGGCGCTTTTACAACAGAAAAAATTGCATTTACCCCCCGAACGGGATGCGTTATCTGCTCAAGCCGCCCTTGGAGAGCTGGCGGGCGTCGACCGCTATCTTGCACGATTTCACAGCTTTGGCCACACAGGCAACCGCGTTAGATATTTCCCCTGTGGCGAGGAGCTTTATCCCGATCTGCTGGCCGAGCTTGCCGCAGCCAAGCGTTTTATTTTTATGGAATATTTCATCATACAACCGGGGGAAATGTGGGATGGCATCCACCGCATCCTATTGGAAAAAGTCAAAGCGGGAGTAGAGGTCCGCATCCTTTATGATGACGTGGGTAATTTGGGAAAGGTATCAGGAAATTTTTATAAAAAGCTCCAACGCGAGGGCATCCGGTGCCATAAATTCAACCCCATCCGTCCCATTCTTTCGGGCATTCACAACAACCGCGACCACCGTAAGATCACCGTGATCGATGGCCGCGTTGCATATACGGGCGGCATAAACATCGGAGACGAATACATCAACAAATGCGCGCCCTTTGGATATTGGAAGGACAACGCCATTAAAATAGAGGGCTCGGCCGTTTCTGAATTCACCTATCTCTTTTTGCAGTTTTTTGACGGCTGTGCCAGATCAAGCTCAGACCTTGCATTCTATTTACCCACAGACGTCCCCTGCTTTCCGGACGCAGGTGTCGTGCACCCCTTTGCCGACGGTCCGCGCCCGTTTTACAAGGAGCAGATCTCAGAAAACACCTTTTTGCAGTTGATCGGCCTTGCAAAAAGATCCCTTTACATCACCACACCCTATCTCATCATCGACCATAATCTGACCACCGCATTGCGCAATGCCGCCGCCCGCGGTGTTGACGTGCGGATCATCACGCCTCACATTCCCGATAAAAAGCTGATCTTTGAGGTAACACGCTCTCATTATAAGCCCTTGCTGGAAGCAGGCGTACGCATTTTTGAATACACACCCGGCTTTATCCACGCCAAGACCTTGCTTTGCGATGGCCGTGCCGCCTTTGTGGGAACCGTGAATATGGATTATCGCAGTCTGGTACATCATTTTGAGTGCGGCGCCCTGCTGTTTGGCACCAACTGCATCACCGACATTCAGGCCGATCTTGATCAAACTTTTGCAGCCAGCGCCGAGATCACACTTGATCACTTCCAACAAAATCGGCTCTCTGCGCTGTTTTGCTCTTTGATAGCCGCATTTTTTCCCTTGTTATAAGAAAAAGCCGCCACCCAAAAGGATGGCGGCTTTTTTCGTTATTCTTTTCCGTTCCAGCAATAGGTGCAAAGCTTATCAGGGTCAATGCCGGTGGCGGCGATCAGATCGTCAAGGCGCAAATATTTCAAGCTGGTAAAGTGCATCTCCTTGCGGATCTCCTCGATCATATTGGCATATTCGGGGGTGTCGGGATCGCTGTAAAGCTCCAGCTTGGCAGAAGCATCTCCCTCAAGGCGCTCGATCACGCGGCGCGCGATCAGATCCAGATCCGATTTAGAAGAGGAAAAATTGAGATATTTACAGCCAAACATAATGGGGGGGCATCCGGGGCGAACGTGTACCTCCTTGGCACCGCTGTTATACAAAAAGTCGGTCGTCTCCTTCAGCTGTGTGCCGCGCACGATAGAGTCGTCGATCAGCACCAGGCGCTTGCCGTTGATCAATGCGCCAACGGGGATCAGCTTCATCCGCGCGATCATTTTACGCTGGCTCTGCTTTTGCGGCATAAAGGAACGGGGCCACGTGGGCGTGTACTTGATAAACGGGCGGGAAAAGGGGATGCCGGATCTGTTGGCATATCCAATGGCGTGAGCCAAGCCGGAATCGGGTACGCCCGCCACGCTGTCGGCCTCCAGCCCCTCGTCACGCATCGCCAAAAAATCACCGCAATTATAACGCATTTTTTCTACGCTGACACCCTCATAGGCAGAAGGCGGATAACCGTAATAAGCCCACAGGAAGGTGCAGATCTTCATTTTTTCAAAGGGAGGGGCCACAGTGCAAACCGACTCGGACGTCAGAAACACGATCTCGCCGGGGCCAAGCTCCTTTTCAGGCTTGTAACCAAGGTTCAGATACGCAAACGATTCGAAAGAGGCGCAGTAGGCACCGGGCTTTTTGCCGATGTTGACGGGAGTCCTGCCAAAGCGGTCACGGGCAGCATACAATCCCTCAGAGGTCATCAGCAGGATCGACATCGAGCCCTCGATCATCTCCTGTGCATAGCGGATACCCTCCACGATCGAATCCTTTTGGTTGATCAACGCCGCCGTCAGCTCGGTTGCATTGATATCGCCGCCGCTCATTTCCAAAAAGTGCGTGGTACCCTTATCAAAGGCGTGCTGCACCAGCGCATCCATATTATTGATGCGCCCCACCGTCGTGATGGCAAAAGCGCCCAGGTGCGAGCGCACCATCAAGGGCTGAGGCTCGTTATCCGAAATACAGCCAATACCCAAATGGCCCTTCATTTCATCCACGTCACGCTCAAACTTGGTGCGGAAGGGCGAATTTTGAATATTGTGGATCGAGCGATCAAAGCCGTTCTCACCGTAAACCGCCATACCGCCGCGTCTGGTGCCCAGATGCGAATGATAGTCGGTACCGAAAAAAAGATCAAATACGCAATCCGTTTTGGAAGCAACGCCAAAAAAACCGCCCATAAAGCTCTCCTTTTTTTCTGACAGAACTGAACCCGCGCGGCGCCTTGCCGACACGGCTTATAACAGAAATATTTTATCACAGATCTTGCTTTTTTTCAAGACCCCAAACGGCCAAAAAGCCGATTTTTATCAAAAAAAGTTATCAGCCGTAAAACAGCGCCTCACAAGCTTCCTTTGTTTTATGCAACGGCACTATCACCCAAGCGGAGCATCTTCCGTGCCTTTAAAAGAAAGCTTTACCACCCGCAAAAGAGGCACAGAAAGATATGCACAATCACATGATGTCACAAAAACTGCAATACGTACAGCATTATTTGATACAAGGCACATCAAATGGGCGCGATCTTGCCCAAATACATATGCCGGAGCTTAACGTCAAAAGCCGAGCGCGCACCTAAAAAGGTGCGCGCTCGGCTTTTGTTTATGCCTGCAGTTCGGCGGTGTCATTCTCCGCATCCGTTGTATGCTCGGCACTCTGTTCACCCTCGACAAGGGTCTTTTTTCTGCTTCTGTGGCGGCGCTTTTTGGGTTCAGTCTCTGTAACAGTGTCTTCAGCCGTCTCCTCAGCCTGCTCTTCCTCTGCTTGTCCCGGCTCAAGGAAGGAAAGATCCTTGGGGGGCTTACGAGAAAGTTTGACCTCGCCGGTCTCCAGCACGTCAAACAACGCCTTGATCGGCAGGATCTCAACGTCTTCTCCGTCCGCAATGCGCTCCTTGAAGATCCTCAGACGAAGATCCTCCTCTTCACCATAGGTATACAGCACGTCGGCATCGCGGGTATAAAGGGTATATCTGCCACCGGCATCTACGATCATCTGCACCAGATACAACATCTCGTTAAAATGATAGCGCTGATAATTCAAGCTGACGGTAACGGTGTGTCCCAACAGCAACGGAGGGCGGCGCACCTTTCTGCGGGGCTGTACCTGCCCCAAAAACTTAACGAACAGCTCGGCGTTATGAGAGCCTTGCTCCATCGTATTGTTAACGCTTTCGGTCGTGGCGGGCTGCTCCTCTTTTTTCTTGGAGCGGCTGCGGCGGCGCTTTTTCTTGGCCTCGCCCTCAGGCTTTTTCCAAGCATAATCGATCACACCGTCGTGGGTCTCGCCGCCGCAATCGGGGAACATCTCCATCACACCCGGCAGATCGGTGTTGTGGAAGGCGGCAATGGCCTTCATGATCCGCATGGTGTTATAAGCATCCTCGTCACTGCGGTGCATATTCTCGGGCTCCTCGCCATACCAAGAAAGCACCGAATCCTCCAAATTTTTGGCGGTGTTATTGATGGGCTGACGGGCGTAGAGCTGTTGCACGTCGTAAAACTTATAGGTGTAGGGTGCAAGGCCGTAACGGCGGCAATCGTCGTGCAGAAAATGCACGTCATTGGTCACGGCATAGCCGATGACCATCGTGTCGGGATCCTCAAACATCGCCTTAAAGCCTTCATAAAAATCCGGGAAGGGGGGCTGGTCCTTAAAGATCTCGCGGGGATAAGCCATCATTTTTTTGGCAACGTACCAGTCAAAACGGTCCTTGGGATTGATCAATACATCCTCCTTTTCGTGGAGGATATTGAACTTTTCATCGGTGATCACATAACCAAGGCTAAAGATCTTGGCACAGTTATTATAGCAATTGGCGCACTCAATATCAAAAAACAAATACTTCATCGGGGGGCGCTTCTCACTTTACAAAATCCATAATATCCAGCTTCATCATGGGCATCAGACGGGTCAGCAGGATACGGTAGCGCATATAGGAGTGATACTTCAGCGCCTTCTCCAGCAGCTCGGGGGAAACGTGCACGTCGGCAGGCTCGGTTGCGGCACCGGCGGCCTTCATCATCTTCATCAGCGCCTCGTCGGTGGGCAGGACCTCCTTGATGATCTTGCGCACCTCGGGCCAGATCTTCTTGAGGCGCGCGGGGTCCACCTTGTCCATGATAGAGGGGGTGTTCAGCTTCATCAGCTCGGGGATCTGGGTCTCGTCAAAGGCAGCCTTCACGTCATCCCAATCGGCGATCTCTACCTCAGGGTCAATATCAACAACACGGTCTGCGATGTTGTGGTAGATGCGGTTGATCAGCACGGTGGCAACGCCAACCTTTTTGCCGTGGAACTCAGGCCAGATGCCGCGTGCCAGCTTATAGCACTCGAGATAGTGAGAGACCACGTGCTCGGCACCGGATGCGGGGCGGGAGCTCTTAGCCAGCTTCATACCAAGACCGGAAAGGATCAGGCCCTCCATAATAGAGCCTGCGGCCTCTTCGTCCTCACCGGAGACCTTGTCGGCAAGGTCAACCACCTTCTGCACGCCCTGCATAGTAATATCGGCAACGGCGGGGCAATAATACTCGTCGATCAGCAGATTGGCAATGCGCCAGTCAGCAATACCGATATACTTGGCCACCATATCGCCAAAGCCTGCGGCCTTCAGCTCAAGGGGAGCCTTGGCCAAGATCTTGGTATCGGCCAGGATCACAGAGGGCTGCTCGACAAAGAAGGAGTTTTTAAAGTTATTCTCAATGATGGGGGCAGTGTCAGAGGCAAAGCCATCCATCGAGGGTGCGGTTGCAAAAATGCAGAACTTTTTGCCGGTGCGGAAGGAAGCCACGCGGCAGATATCGTTGATGGAGCCGGTGCCAACGGCAATAATACCGTCAATATCGGCCGCCAGGGCCTCGACCTCGCGCACCTGCTCGATCTTGGCGTACATCATATTGGCGTAGACCAGCTTTTTGACCTCAAAGCCGGCAGAGGTCAAGCTTTCCAGCACGCCGTCGGCGGCCTTCATTGCGTTGTCATCAGAAACCACCAGCACCTTTTTGGGGAAGTTCTCCTCGCAAAGGATCGCGCCGGTCTTGGCGGTCAGGCCGCTTTCGATCTCAACGCGCTCGGTCACAAAGGTATGCTGCTTGCCGCAGGGGCAGTTTTCAAGCGTATGTAAAATCTTTTTCAAATCCATGAGTCATTCCCTCTCATTTCATATTTTTTCAACATTTTATATTATACCGCGATTTGCTTCAATTGTCAAGAAGATTGGCTCTATCTGCAGAAATTTCTTGCTTTTTTTCGCAAATACTGTTATAATAAAAGCATCTTAAAGCAAAGGAGAAGGGTATGAGTTTTGATCTTTGGTCCGACGCACAAAAGAGATTGCTCTTGGTAGCCCATCGCGGTGTTTGGGGCGGAAACATCCCCTGCAACACCATCCCTGCCTACAAAACCGCTTTGGCACAGGGAGCAGATATGATCGAGATCGACGTAGACTACACCGCCGACGGCAAGCTGATCGTTTTTCACCCGGGTATGGAGCGCCCGTTTTTGGGGTTTAACGACAGTCTACACCGCCACAGCTGGGATTTTGTAAAGCAGCTGCGCTATCAAAATATCGATGCCGTCCCCACGCAATTCGGTATCGAAACATTAGACGACGTCCTGGAGCAGTTCAAGGGCAAATGCTATATCAACGTGGATAAATTCTGGCAAAAGCCCCAAGAAATATCAGACGCCATCCGCGCCCACGGTATGACCGATCAAATGCTGGTCAAAACCGCACCGCAGGCAAAATATTTAGACATTGTAGAGGCCTTTTGTGCCGATATGCCCTATATGGCCATTGTAAAGGACCCCAAGGAAATCGAGATCGCGCGGTCACGAGATCTGCGATACGTAGGCACGGAAGTATTGTTTTCTGACGATGCCTCTCCCTTGGCCGCCCCCGCCTTTATCAAGGCCCAGCACGACGCCGGGCTGCTGGTATGGTGCAATGCCATCGTTTATAATTATCGCGCCGTTCTGGCCGGTGGACACAGTGACGACCGTGCTGTTTTGGGGGATCCCGATGGCAGCTGGGGCTGGATCGCCGACCGTGGCTTTGACCTGATGCAGACCGACCGCGTACTGGAGGCAGCACTGTATCTGGACAAAACGGGACGCCGCCCGAAAGGATCTTTATTATGCTGAAAAAAGTCAGAATACGCATCAAAACCACCCGATATGAGGTCAAGGGCTCCTTGTTTGACGCGACGACCGCCGTTATCCCCGAGGAGGCCGCCTTTCCCACCGAGGAGCCTCAAAAAACCGAAATGACCGTAGACGCCTCTTATCACGATGACGGTCGCCGCGTTTGTATCCGCTATAAGGAAAGTGAGCTGACGGGTATGGAGGGCTCTACCGCCTCGGTCTCCTTTCAAAAAAACGATCCCGGCGTGATCTCTATGCTCCGTGACGGTGCCGTAAAGACCGCCCTTGTTTTTGAAATGGGACAGCGGCATTTGTGCATTTACCAAACCCCTATCATGCCCTTTGAAGTGGGCGTTTTTACAAAAAAGGTGCATAACGGTATCGAAAAAGACGGTGTTTTGCAAATGGACTATACCGTTGAGATCCGCGGCGCACAGGCCGAGCGCACCCACCTTGAGCTGCGCGTGCTGCCCTATTTTGATAAGCCCACGGGACGATAAAAAGAGCCGCTTGCCACAGGCAAGCGTCTCTTTTTATCCCAAGCTCTCGTGTTTCAAATTTTGATTTATCGGGAGATTGATGAAACAATGCGGCGTGCTTGTAGGGGCGATCAGTGATCGCCCGTATGCGTGAAATTATAGCCGCATTATCGGTCGCGGATGCGGGATCTGTCATCCA
>JAZQWJ010000012.1:0-72320 GCA_045632285.1 Eubacteriales bacterium
CCTCTTGCGAGGGCGGCGATCAAACCTGGTGGGAACAATAGGGCTCGAACCTATGACCCTCTGCTTGTAAGGCAGATGCTCTCCCAACTGAGCTATGCTCCCATGTGTCACTCGAACACGTGCGATATTATATCATATCAAAATGCGTTTGTCAACCCCTTTTTTGAAAAAAATTATTTTTTTTCACAAAAAAAGAAGGCGGGTGAGCAAGGTGCGTATTCTGCCTTACGCCCCCGGCTCACCCTAAGGAGAAAATGAAGAAAGGAATTATTGCTTGATCATTCTAATCTCATTATAACAAATGTCATACGCCATTGTCAAGCCCTTTTAAACAAAAATATCAAATTGTTCTCATATATCTTGAACAAAAAACGAAATGAAAACACAAAATAAGCGAAATGTCGTGCGACATACGACATTTTTAAAAAAACAAAAAATGTCGTATAAAAAACAGGGAGCTCGCCAAAAAAGATTTGTGTTTTGACTTGACTTTTGCAAGGGAAGGGGGTAATATATAAATGAAGTATTTGGCATTGGAGGCTTTTTAAATGAATGCTGTTTTAAGTGAACTTTCTAAAATCGGTATCGTCCCCGTGATCAAGATCGACAATGCAAAGGATGCAGAGCCGTTGGCTGCTGCCCTGATCCGTGGCGGGTTGCCCTGTGCAGAGGTGACCTTCCGTACGGCTGCTGCGGCAGAGGCCATCGCCGCTATGAGTCGCGCATATCCTGAGCTTTTGGTGGGTGCGGGCACTGTGTTGACCACCGCACAGGTGGATGCTGCTGTGGCAGCGGGGGCAAAATTTATCGTTAGCCCCGGTCTGAATCCCGAGGTGGTGCGCTATTGCACAGAGCGCGATATCCCCATCGTGCCCGGCATCAACAATCCGACAGGTATCGAGCAGGCGCTCTCTCTTGGACTTTCTACCGTCAAGTTCTTTCCTGCCGAGCCCTCGGGCGGAGTCAAGATGATCAAGGCGATGGCCGCTCCCTACGGTAACGTGACCTTTATGCCTACAGGCGGTGTTGGCGTGGACAATTTAAAGGATTATTTGGCTTTTTCCAAGATCATTGCCTGCGGTGGCAGCTGGATGGTGCCTGCCGATAAGATCGCGGCAGGGGATTTTGACGGTATCGAGCGTCTGGTCCGCGAGGCTGTGGACGCGATGCTGGACTTTAAGCTGGTGCATATCGGCGTCAATTGCGAAAGTGAGGCCGAGGCCGACAGCGCCGCCGCCACGATGAAGCAGATCTTCTCCTTCCCCACCGACAAGCGCGATATTTCTTCGTTTGCAGGCACGGGCTTTGAGTTTATGAATTTTAACGGCAGGGGCACGATGGGGCACGTTGCGATCAAGACCTCTAACGTAGAGCGTGCCGTGTATCACCTGACCCGCCGTGGCGTCAAGTTTGATGAAAGCACCGCGCGCTATGACAAAAACGGAAAATTGACCTTTATCTATCTTTCTGACGAGATCGGTGGATTTGCTTATCATCTTGTATAATAAGGAGAAGAACTATGGAGCTTGCGATCAATATCAGCAACCTGTTTGGCCGTTATGATTTTGCCAAGTGTATTGATATTTACAAGGAAGCCGGCTTTACGGCCTGCGACTATTCGCTGACAGGCCTTGTGAACGACGGCGACGTTTGGAATGCCCCCGATTACCGCGCCCGCGCCGAGGAGGTGCGCCGTATTGCCGACGAAAAGGGCTTCCCCGTCATCCAGACCCACGCGCCCTTTACCTTTAAGGCTGCTCAGTGGGACGATCCTACGATCTTTGAGGAGGTCACCTTTCCCCGTATGGTGCGCAGCTTGGAGATCTCCGGCATTCTTGGCGCCAAGGTCGAGGTCATCCATCCCATTCATCATATGATCTATCACGGTCACGAGGAAGAGATCTTTCAGCGCAATATGGCCTATTACCGCCGTCTGATTCCTTACGCAAAGGAGTATGGCGTTAAGATCGGTGTAGAGAATATGTTCCAGGCTGACCCGCGCCGCAAGCACATTGTGGCAGACACCTGCTCTGATCTGGAGGAGTTTATCCGCTACATCGATACGTTGGATAGCGATCAGATCACGGCTTGTCTTGATGTAGGACACGTGGGCCTGCCCCTGACCGATATGGAGCCCGCCGACTTTATCCGCGGCCTGGGCCACGACCGCCTTGGCTCCTTGCATATTCACGATAATGATTATCGTAACGATCAGCATACCCTGCCTTATCTTGGTATCATCAACTGGATGGAGGTTGCCAAGGCACTGGGCGAGATCGACTACAAGGGCGACTTCACCTATGAGGTCAAGGGCACCCTGATGTGCAACTGTGACGAAGGGTTTGTTCCTGCAATGGCAAGCTTCTATGCGGCTCCCGGCAAGCACATCTGTGCCGAGATCGAGCGCAATCGCCCCGCAAAGGTATAAAATCTGCATACGTGTTGCGATTTTCGTGACAAAAGAGCTGCAAGCCGTTGGCTTGCAGCTCTTTTGTCATTGCTTTTGATCTAAAATACGGGCAAAGAATTTAGCAGCATCGCCGCGAGACAGCTCGCCCATAGGGGCCAGCGTGCCGTCGCTCATAGTGGAAATATATCCCCCCTCATAAATGGCGTAAAGTGCATCTGCGGCGGAGACGGGAATGGCATGAAAATCCTTTACCGTGTCATAATATCCGGGTGCGGAAAGGCCCAGCACTGCTGCGGCGATCTTAGCGGCCTCGGCACGGGTGATCGGATCGTTGGGGCGAAAACGCTCGCACTCATCCAGCCAGCCCTGCTCCTTGGCGTATCTGACGGCACCCTTCAGCCCCTTGTGAATGTCGGCGTCGTCTGCAAAGCCTGTGTTGTCTGCCTCGGGGAAGGACACGTCAGCGGCCTTTAGCAGGATGGCCACAAAGGCACCGCGTGTTAAAGAACGGTCAGGGTGGAAATAATGCTTTCCGCCCATAGCCTCACCGCCCATCAGCTCACGGTGCGCCACGCGCAGGGCGGCGGATTGGGTGTTGCTGTCGGCAATATCCGTAAACAACTGCTGTGTGGGGCGCTCGTGCACGGTAATGTTGACCGTGGCCACTTTTGAAAACGCGCCCTCGGCATCCTGTGCGCGCCAAGTAAAGCAGTCCTCGCCCGCAAAATCCTTGGCCGGCAGATAGGAAAATGCGCCTGTTTGCGCGTTGAGTGTGACGGTGCCGTTGGCAGGATAAGAAACGATCTCAAAATATAAGCGGCCTTGTTCGGGGTCTGTTGCCTCTAAGCTGCCGGTCAGTGCAATGGCACTGTGTGTGGAAACAGCGACAACACTTTTGCTGCCCGTGGGGCAGCAGTTAACACTTTCTGTCATAGAAAGATGACAAAGCAGAGAATAGCCGCCGTCTCCCGACAGGGTGGTCGGGACAAAGGAAAATTCGCTTTTTTTCACCCCGTCCAGGGGGTAAAATGCCAAATAGGATAGATTTTCACGCAAGATCCGCTGCCCAACGGAAACAGGTGTATGGCCAAGGCGCAATACGCCCTCTGTAACGGCGGGCAAGGCTGTGACCGTAATGGCGCTGACGCTTTCTCCCGACAGAGCATTGTCAAACCACTCTGCCGAAAGGTGGATGCTGTCCGTGGCGGAGGATGCGGCAACGTAGGCGCTGTCTGCCAGCTGCTGTAGACCTGCGCTGACCATTGGTGAGGCGGGTTCGCCCGGGTTAAATAAGAGGAAGGCACCTACGGTAAGGCCTGCGGCCAGTGTGCCGCAGACAAGAGAGGAGACAAGCTTTTTTCGCATTTTACGTTTCATTGCTTCAAGCCTCGCTTTGCATTTTTATTCTGTGGCATTCTATGCCGCTGCACGGCTCAATATGTGACCGCAAAATTGAAATATTGCAGCTTCCTTTTTTCAAAAAAACAAATTCTTTTCTGAAAAATCTCAAAAAACAACAAAAAATGCAAGATTTCGATGGGTAATCTTGCAAAATTCCCTTGACAAGTCGGTTGAAATTGTGATACAATGATAAAGTCAAGTTCATTGCAGCCGCAATTGACAATTCTGTTCTCTATTTAGGAGGAAAAAACAATGGCAAACATGAGTAAGGAAGCCGTAAAGGCTTATATCGAGGGCGTTGTTGAGCAGGTCAAGCAGCGCAACCCCGGCGAGGTGGAGTTCCACCAGACCGTTAGCGAGGTTTTGGAGTCTTTGGAGCCTGTTTTGGTAAAGAGCCCCGAGTTTATTGAAAAGGGCATTATCGATCTGATCGTTGAGCCCGAGCGTGTGATCAAGTTCCGTGTTCCGTGGGTAGATGATCAGGGTAAGACCCAGGTCAACCGCGGCTACCGCGTGCAGTTTAACAGCGCTATCGGCCCCTACAAGGGCGGTCTGCGCTTCCATCCCACCGTTAACGAGAGCATTATGAAGTTCCTCGGCTTCGAGCAGACCTTCAAGAACTCCCTGACCTCCCTCCCTATGGGTGGCGGTAAGGGCGGCTCTGACTTTAACCCTCAGGGCAAGTCCGATGCAGAGGTGATGCGTTTCTGCCAGTCCTTTATGACCGAGCTGCAGAAGTATATCGGTGCTAACACCGACGTTCCCGCAGGCGACATTGGCGTAGGCGCTCGTGAGATCGGCTACCTCTTTGGCCAGTACAAGAGACTGCGTGACGAGTTCACCGGCGTGCTGACCGGCAAGGGTATGCCCTACGGCGGCTCTATCCTGCGTCCCGAGGCAACCGGCTTTGGCGCAGTTTACTACACTGTTGATATGCTGAACTACTTCGGCGACGATATCAAGGGCAAGACCTTTGCGATCTCCGGCTTCGGTAACGTAGCTTGGGGTGCCGTTAAGAAGATCAACGAGCTTGGCGGTAAGGTGCTGACCATTTCCGGTCCCGACGGCTACATCTACGATCCCGACGGTGTTTCCACCGAGGAGAAGATCGACTTTATGCTGGAGATGCGCGCTTCCTGCCGCAACCGCGTTGAGGATTATGCCGACAAGTTTGGCGTACAGTTCTTCCCCAAGCAGAAGCCCTGGGGCATCAAGGCTGACATTATGATGCCTTGCGCTACGCAGAACGAGGTTGGCATGCCCGAGGCTGAGGCTATGGTCAAGAACGGCCTGAAGTACTACGTTGAGGTTGCAAACATGCCCACCACCAACGAGGCAGTTGCATACCTCAAGGCTAACGGCGTTGTTGTTGCTCCCTCCAAGGCAGTTAACGCAGGCGGCGTATCGGTTTCCGGTCTGGAAATGTCTCAGAACTCTATGCGCTACAACTGGACTGCAGAGGAGGTTGACGAGAAGCTGCATATGATCATGCACAATATCTTCAAGGCTTCTCTTGATGCTGCTCACGAATACGATCTTGGCGACGACCTTGTGGCAGGTGCTAACATTGCAGGCTTCCTTAAGGTTGCCCGCGCTATGCTCGCCTTTGGTGTTTGCTGATCTAAAAAACATAAATATCCCCCGAAACGGTATCCGTTTCGGGGGATATTGTCATTTTAGCCGTTGATTGAAACGCTTGCTTGCGATCTTTAACGATAAGACAACGGCCAACCAAACGATGAGATAGACCACCACAAATACGGCTGTAAAGACCAGGAGTATCCACCAGACGCGTGGGATCCAGCTGTTGATCAGATAACAGGAAAGATAGGCCACGTATATGGTGAAAAAATGGAAAAACATACACTTGGCAAGCGGCCAATGCTCCACCTGATTAAAAACACTGGCGCCGGCCTGCAAAAAGGCCAACAGATAGGTAGAAAGAGCAGCCCAAAAGACCTGTGTCCCTGTCAGTAAAAATCCGTCTATAGAGAGCGAAAGTGAAAGATAAACGATGCCTGCAATGATGGGGCCAAAGCCGCCAAAAATCAGTCCGCGGTGCAAAAATCGCAATACGTATGCCTTTTTCATAAACGAAAGCCCATCCTTTCCTTTACAAATTTCAACTGTCGGCGAGAAACAAAGTCTTTGTGCCCGTTTTTAAAAATAACGCGCAGGGCACCGCCGATCGAGACCTCAAAGCGGTCGATCTTTTTGACGTTGGCAATGCAGGATTGATTGATCTTGATAAAATCCGTGCCAAGCAGAGCCTCTATCTCATAAAGCCGCTGCCGCAGCTGCCAGGTTTCTTTTTCGGTCAGTGCAAACAGCTTTCCGCTCTCGGTAAAAAAGCAAGTTACGTCGCCGGGGAGCAGCGATACGATCTGCTGCCCCTGATATCCCACAAGCGCGGCAGAGCTTTCTTCAGTCAAAAGCTTTATCTGCTCTGCAAGCGGTGTTTTTTGGCGGACGTAGATCACGACCTCCTCCTCTCGCGTGGGGTCGATCACAATAGTGCATTTCATAGGGGCACCTCCTTTGCTAAGACCAGTATAGCACAGAAGGCGGTGCGTTGGCAAGAGCCCTGTTGATAAGCGGTGTTTTTTATTCTTTAAACGGAAACCGGCACTTCCCGAAAAGGGAAGTGCCGGTTTTGGTAGAACTGTATGGCAGGCAAAGGCCATGGGTGTGGTATAGGGTAGCGCCGGTCGAATGTATTACTCGGAAAACAGCTCGTCGGTAAAGTAAGCGTTGGTATAGGCGTGCTTTCCGTTGGCATCACACACGGTGATGCGGATGTATACGTCGTTTTCCTTTACGGGGAAAGCTGCCTCAGTGAGAGGTGCCTCCTCGGCGTAAACGATGCCGGCGCGTACAGAGCCGTAATTGGCGATGATCTTTGCAGCAGGATCACACCTTACGTGCACCTCACCGTCCTCAAACCACAGCTCGTGGATGAGCGGGCCGTTGGAGGAATAAAAGCTGCCTGCCTCCATGGCCCTTGTAACGGTGCGATAGTCAAGCTTGTCGGCTTTGATCATGGTAAAACCGCCGCAGGCATCAAATCGGGAGTGCCCCTCCGGGCGACCGCAATGGTTGTCATCGGTGGCTACACAGAAAAGTTTGGCACCCTTTTTGAGAAAGCTGTCATAGATCTGGGGCACGTCGTCGTCCCAACCGTGGACCACACTGCTGTGGTTGTAGATCTCAAGGGCATTAAAGCCCTCGTATTTTAAAAATTGCTCCGGATCCTCCATCGACCAGATGGGGTGATTGTAAGTGACCCAAAAGCCCGCTGCGCGTGCGCGGCGGATCACGTCGTTTACACCCCGTGCCGAGTAAAGGCGGACGTAGTCAGGTTGGCTCTCATCAAACTTCACCTCGTCGCGGTGGGTGGCGGCATTGCCCCAAAGATACTTGGATCGGTGCCAGCATGTCTGGGTCACGTTATCGGGCTCCAGTGCGATGATGCAAAGATGGCAACGCTGGCGTTCCTTATGCTCTCGGCCGTTGCCGGGCTCGATCAGCTCCAGCTCGTGGGCGTTGAGCGCAAGAAACGTATCGTCTGAAAGCTTGTCGTGTTGGGGGATCAAGACCTCGTGATCGGTGAAGGCTATAATGGAATATCCATGACGCAAATAGAGTGCCTTGGTCTCAGAGGGTGTCAATTTACCGTCTGAAACGTTGGTGTGACAGTGCAGGTTGGCCTTGTAAAAGCTGCCGCCCTCGGGGAGTAAAAATTTTTTCATGATGATGCCTCCTGTAAAATGTCGGTTCGATGTAATCATACGCCCTTTGGCGCAAAAAGTCAAGTGCTTTGCGGATCTTTTCGGTAAGCGGACATGGTCAAGCCGTATTTCTTGCGGAACAGCTCGGCCGCCCAACTGAGATTGCCGAATCCGCTTTCAAATACGATATCAGCAATGCCGTGATTGCTGTTTTTCAGCATATTGGCAATAAAGTTCAGTCGCAGGTCGTTGATAAATTCCGACGGGGTCGTCCCCATATATTTTTTCAGCGATCTGGCCACGTGCTCGCGGCTTTTTTCGGTAAGTGAGAGCATGCGTTCGATACCGTAGACAAAGTTTCCGTTTTTGCGCATCTCGGCACACAGGGCGGCAAGCCACGCGGGGAGCACAGCCTCCTGCGGCTCCGGAATGGCGGTGAAAAAGCGAGTCAAAATACGAAAAATCAGAATACGTATGGCCGTTTTAATGCCATTTGAATCATTTCCGTCTATGGCACGGATGGCAGTCATCTGCCCGATCACATAGTCAAACGAGGCGGGGGGCAGCAGCACGGTAGGAGGGAGCGGCGGATCAAGCAATCGGCGCGGCGCAAAGCCCTCACCCAAAAAGTCAAGCAGTGCATCGGCAGTTTCGGCAGTAAAGGTGATGTTGAGCATAGAAAAGGTCTTGCCGTCACGCAGCAGATAATCGTGGGTGTCGCTTGGACGGATAAAAACAAGAGAACCGCGCTTTAGCGGTATGCGTCTACCATTCACGCAATGGACGGCCTCGCCCTCCAGCAAAAGAAAGATCTCATAATAGTCGTGGTAGTGAGGGCGGAAATATTCTGTGTCGCTGTAAACGTAGCGATAAGAGCAGCCTGTGCGGCTGTCTACAAAGCGGTCGGCGGTCAAAAGCTTTGGCTCCATTTCGTTTCCTCCAAATCAAAATATCACAATACCATAAGAATTATATCATAATAGCGGTAGAAATGCAAGGGTGGTTGTGCTACAATAAAGGGGAAGAAAATTTTGTGAGGTGCACTACTATGCAAAGCAAACTGAGAAAGATCAAACGCTATCTGAGGCTGCTGGAAAAGTGGCGTTGGAAAAACGCAACGCCCGTGGGGGATATTCTGACCTGTCCTTGTGATTATAAGGTTGACAATACCATTCCCGATACGGCGGATATGAAACCCTATACGCAGGGCGATCTTTGGGGCAGCGGATGGGACACGCACGCGTGGTTCCGCTTTGCCGTGACTCCCACGGCCGAAAATAGCTTTTTGCGCATCGAGACCGAGCGCAAAACGGGCTGGGATGCAGACAACCCGCAGTTCATTTTGTATGTCAACGGCAAAATGGTGCAGGGACTTGATATCAATCACCGCGAAAGCCCCCTTGTCGCAGGCGAAAGGGCCGAGGTTGCGATCTATGCCTACACGGGCCCCAAGATCGAGCGTGCGCAGCTCTTTGCCGATGTGGTAGAGTTGGACGTTGACGTAGAGGGCTTGTATTACGACCTGCGCTATCCCGCTGAGATGCTGGAATACTTAAATCCCGAAAGCGGCGAGTACGCCGGCATCGTGGATGCGCTGTGGCACGCCGTTTCGATGCTGGAGCTGTACGATCCCGCCGATGCGGAATTCCGTGCCTCGGTCTGCCGCGCCCGCGCCTTTATGGAAAAGGAGTTTTACGGCGAATATTGCGGCACGCAGAACGCCACCACGGTCTGCGTGGGCCACACTCATATCGACTGCGCGTGGAAGTGGACGCTGCGCCAGACTCGCGAAAAGGTGCAGCGCTCCTTTTCCACCGTGTTGGAGCTGATGCGTCGCTATCCCGAATATAAATTTATGTCCTCTCAGGCGCTCCTTTACAAAAATCTGAAGGAGGAAGCCCCCGAGGTCTATGACGAGCTGAAGGCGCGCATTGCCGAGGGGCGCTGGGAATGTGAGGGCGCTATGTGGGTGGAGGCCGACTGCAACCTTTCCTCGGGTGAGAGCCTTGTTCGCCAGATTCTTTACGGCAAGAACTACTTTATGGATGAATTTGGCGTAGAGAATCGTGTGCTTTGGCTCCCCGACGTGTTCGGCTATTCCGCGGCTCTCCCGCAGATCCTGCGCAAGAGCGGTGTGGATTGGTTTGTGACCTCCAAGATCTCTTGGAACGATACCAACCGTATGCCTTATGACGTCTTCCGTTGGCGCGGCATTGACGGCACCGAGATCAATACCCGCTTTATCACGGGTCAAAAGGATAAGGGGGCCGCATCCGATCGCTACTGCACGTACGTGGGGCATATTACCTCACAGATGGTATCGGGCTCGTATAAGCGATTCGGTCAGAAAAATCTGATCAACGAGGGACTTTTGACCTTTGGCTACGGTGATGGCGGCGGTGGTCCCACCGCCGAGGATATGGAGCTGGCAAGACGCGGCGCTCGCGGCGTGCCCGGCTCTCCCAACGCAAGGATCGAATTTGCGGGCGAGCATTTGAAACGCCTTGCCAAGCGGATGGAGAGCCGCCCCGACGTGCCCACCTGGCAGGGTGAGCTGTATCTGGAATTCCACCGCGGCACCTATACCACCATGGCACGCAATAAGCGTTGGAACAGACAAAGCGAGTTCTTGTATCAGGATGCCGAGCTGCTTGGCGTGACTGCCGAGGCGTTGCTTGGCGATCGGTTCCCGCAATCGGAGCTGCACCGCGGCTGGGAGATGATCCTGACCAATCAGTTCCACGATATCATTCCCGGCTCCTCGATCAAGGAGGTTTACGATCAAAGCGATCTGGATTATGCCGAGATCCTCGGCATCGGCCACGGTATTGTGGAGGGCGTGTCACAAAAAGTGGCCAACGGTATCAAAAAATCCGACAAATACGTGGTATTTAACCCCCACTCCTTTACCACCGAGGGTTATGTAAAGGTGGACGGAAAAACCGTAAAAACAGGTGTCAAGATCCCCGCAAAGGGCTATCTTGCAACCAATGATTTTGTTTGCGACTGCAACGTGAAGATCGAAGGTCACACCGTAGAAACCGATCGCCTGGTCGTAACCTTTGACGACTGCTGGCAGATCAGCTCGATCTATGACAAGATGGCCGAGCGTGAGGTGTTGAAGGCGGGCGCTGTCGGCAATGAGCTGCGCGTGCACGCCGATTATCCCGACGCCTATGATGCGTGGGAGTGGCAGGCCTATTCCCGCGAGGAATATAAGACGGTCACGGCGGTGGAAAGCGTTGAAACGGTGGCAGACGGTGCGAGAAAGGGTGTAAAGATCGTGCGCCCCCATATGCACTCTAAGATCACCCAAACCGTATGGTTCTATGACGGTACCACCCGCATCGACTTTGATACCGTTGCCGATTGGCACGAGCGGCATCAAATGCTGAAGGCCGTGTTCCCTGTGGACGTGAACAGCGATAAGGCGACCTACGAGATCCAGTTTGGTACCGTAGAGCGCCCCACGCATTTCAACACCTCCTGGGATACGGCAAGATTTGAGGTCTGCGCACACAAATATGCCGACCTTTCCGAGGGAGGATACGGTGTGGCGCTGCTGAACGATTGCAAATACGGCCACGATATTCACGACGGCGTGATGCAGCTCTCTCTCCTGCGCTCGTCTACCGATCCCAACCCCGAGGCCGATCAGGGTGAGATCCCCGTGATCTATTCGCTCGTCCCTCACGAGGGCAGATTGTGCGATACCGATGTGGCAAAAGAGGCCTACTACCTCAACTATCCTATGACTGCGCTGCCCACCGCAGGCGCAGAAAACCTGCTGCCCGACAGTTTCTCCGCATTGTCGCTTGACGTGGAGAACGTGATCTGCGAGACCGTGAAAAAGGCAGAAAAGGGCGAGGGCACTGTGCTGCGTCTTTACGAGAGTCAGAACAAGCGCGCCAAGGCGCGCCTTACCCTTGGCATCCCCGCAAAGCAGGCGTTCCTGTGCGATATGATGGAGCGCGAACTTTGCGAGCTGCCTGTGATCAACGGCGCAGTGGAGCTGACCCTTTCCGGCTTTGAGATCGTGACGTTGAAGATCAAAGCGTAATATCCCGCAAAAAGGCTATGCATTTGCATAGCCTTTTTGCATAAAATCAATTGACACGAGCGGATCTCTATGGTATAATTGTAACAAACTGATGATAGAAATATAATGAATTTATATCAGTTATAACGGAGGTAGCGAAATGAAAAAGACATTGGCGCTTTTACTGACATTTGCCATGCTGTTGCCTATGGTAACGGTGTTTGCATCCCTTGGTGCGGCTGCCGCATCCGAGGCGGTCTGCGACAAGCCCTCTCACACGGCCGCCAACGACGGCTCTGTGGGTTTTACCGTTGACGACAGCGACGGTGACAGCTCTGCCGACGATTTTTATTTCACCCGGAAAAAGCTGGAGCGCATCCCCGTCACCTATCAGGCGTGGGTCTATATCCCTGCCGATTACAGCTCGCGCTTGGTAAGCTCGCGCGGCGATCTTGGCGTGATCGTTAGCAACAGCAACTACGTGAACGACACCAACGGTGCACAGTTGGATTTTTATATTACAAAGGAACGCACCCCCGCCATTTGCTATGTAGACAATATGACCACCACCTACGACGTGCGTTTTGACAAAAGCGCCGTCCCCGTGGAGCAGTGGACAATGGTGACGGTGGTATGGGATGGCGAGAGCGGCTACGTTTCCTGCTATCTCAACGGGGAACTGACCGAGCAGGAGGGCTTTTTGCCCGCCATCGATAGCCACGTGACGGATATGCCCATCGCTATCGGCGTGTCCTACGGCTCGCTGTATAAGGCGAAGGCAGAGCAGAAGCATTTGCTGTACGGTGTGCAGGATATTTCGCTGTATGCTACCGCCCGCACGGCGGAGCAGATCAAGGCCGCGTATGAAAACGGCGTTAAACTGAACGATACCGAGCTGATCTGTCATTACGATCTTGATGCCTCCGACAAGCACACAGATTTCACGGATGCTACAGGCAACGGCTATGCGGTGCAGTACTCTAAAAAGTGGCTGACCGAGGCGGATATGGAGGAGATCCGCGCGGGATACACCTTTGAGCCCGCCTTCTCCTTTGCCGCCATCGGCGATACCCAAAAGACCATGTATAAAGAGGCCTTTACCAACGGTTATCGCGTGAATGCCCAAAAGCAGATCACCACCAACAGCGGCACGCCCACCAAGAGCATCATTTACAATATGTATCAGTGGCTGGCCGACAACAAGGATGCCAAAAATCTGCAGGTTGTGATGGGACTTGGCGATATCACTGATGCCAACCTGCCCGTGGAATGGGAGCTTGCGGCGGCCTCTACCCGTCAGATGGGTGCCGCAGGTCTGCCCTACGTTATGATGCGCGGCAATCACGACAACTATGCCAGCAAGCATTCCAACAGCTATGGCTCTTATACGGGTCTTGGCAACACGAGTATCGATACCTATTACGGTAAAAACGCCACCATTGACGAGTATTATTACAAACAGTATACCGACCCCGCAAAGGGCGGTATGTATAATAACTCGGTGCGCAACGTGTATCGCCTGATCGATGCGGGCGACACCCGGTGGATGGTCATTACGCTGGACGTTTATGCCGACGACAACGTGCTGAAATGGGCGGGCGAGCTTTGCGAGAGCTATGCCGACCGCAACGTGATCATCACCACACACATTTATCAGGATTATGAGGGAAATCCCATTTCCTTTGGCGGACTTTCCGACAGCCCCAACAACGGCGACGATAAGTGGAACGAGCTGGCCTCCAAGCACGAAAACATCAAAATGGTGCTTTCCGGCCACATCGGCAGTGAGGTGATCTCCCTTTCTCAGGTCAAGGGCGATGCGGGCAATACCGTGACGCAGATGATGATCGACCCCCAGAACTTCGATGGGTCTGCCGGCGGCCTCGGACTTGTAGCGATGTTCTATTTCAACGAGGACGGTACCGAGTTTTATACCGAATTTTATTCGGTGGAAAAGGATGCCTATCTGCTGAACTACAACCAGTTCCACGTGGATCTGGAGGCCGAGGGCGTGGAGCAACAGGCCACGCAGCTTGACGTGTATGCCGGCAAAAAGCCTGCGGGCAGCGGCACAAAGGACGATCCCTACCGCATCTCCTCGCTTGAGAATTTTATCTGGATCTCTTACACAGTCAACCGCAACGATAGCTCTGTTCAGTTCAAGAACACTTATTTCGTGCAGACCTGTGACATCGATCTTCAGGGGTTGACGCTCAGATCCATCGGCGGCTATTTCAAAAACGCATCCGGCTCCGGATTGCAGGCCAAGGCCTTTGGTGGCCATTACGACGGCTGTGGGTTTAGCATCAAAAACGGCACGTTCAGTGCCGCCCAGCCCGATACTTATTTTAACAAGCGCAAGCAAAACGGTCTGTTTGGATGTATCTACGGCGCCACCATCAAAAACGTGGTGCTGGAGGACGTTGTGATCGCGGGGCGTGGCCCCACGGGCGCTATTGTGGGCAAGGCTATGGCGCCTTGGGACGGTAGCGGTAAGGTGGGCTTTAACAAGATCATCGGTTGCCACGTGGGTGAGGGTGTGGAGCTTCGCACCTGGCACCCCAATATGGTCACGGACGACGTTTATGACAGCGAAACACGCGCAGGTGTTGTAGGCGGCATCTGCGGCATTGCGTATGCCACCGAGATCAGCGGCTGCACCGTGGAAAACACCATTGCCGTGACGGGCTACTTCGGTATCGTCGGCGGTATTGCAGGCACGGCGGGCTATAACACCGTGATCGATCACTGCGCTTTTCAGGGTGATATCAGGTTGGCGGATACCGTGACATACCGCAGTAATTCCATCGGCGGCATTGTGGGTATGATCAGCCCTATGGACGGCACAAAGGCCGACCAGGATCAGAATACCATTATGGCGGGTATCCTGCACATCACCAACTGCTACAACGGTGGCACGTACGAGTATACGGGCAACGTGGATCTTGGCACGGTGGATCCCGAAAACGGCTATAACGTCAACCGCAAAAACGTGCATTTCGGCGGTATCATTGGTCACGCGGGCGGTCTGCTTGACGTTGTACCCACCGCCGAGGCGCCCTATCCCTTCCTGATCGAAAACTGCTACAATCTGCACAACGAGCAGCGCAATGCATACGAGCAAAATACCGAGCGCTACTACGTTGGTGGCCTGATCGGCAGATCCTATGCGCTGAACAAAAGCAGCAGTGTGCTGTATTTTAAAAACTGTTATTCCGTTAAGGTGGATGGTGCAGGTGGCCCTACCGTTAAGGGTAACGGTCAGACCTATGCCACCTACACCAACGAGTTTTGGTACGAAACCCAGCAAAGTGCACTCAGCTCCGAGGGGAAGGTCGTTATCCAGGTGCTGGATAACAGCGTTGGCACAAAAACCCTTGAGGAGATGCGCCGCGATATCAGCACCATCGATCTGGGTATTGCACGTATTCAGGGAATTGCCTCGGACGTGGCGAACACCTGGACGGCCGGAGAGGGTGCGCCTAAAACATACGCCAATCCGGGCGATATGTATCTGGACGTTCTCACGGGTGACGTGTGGCAATATGTGCGCGGCTGGGAGCTGATCGCCAACATCAAGGGCGAGCAGGGCGAACAGGGCGAGCAGGGTGCAGTCGGCCCGCAGGGCGCGCAGGGTGAGAAGGGTGAGCAGGGCGAGCCCGGCTTGGACGGCGCCGCAGGCAGTGTGACCAACAAAATCAAGATTGATCCCGTAACGGGGAATTGGGTGGTCGACGGCGTGGATACCGGTATATCGGCAAAGGGTCCTCAGGGCGAGCAGGGAGCTACCGGTGACACGGGTGCTACGGGTGCAACGGGACAGGCCGGTGCCAGTGGCAACAAATGGTATACCGGCAAAAATGCCCCCAACTTTATTACCGATGCCGTATTTGGAGATCTGTATCTGAATACCTCAAACGGTGATATCTATCGATATTACGGCTCGGTTTGGAATAGGATCGGCAATCTGCAGGGCCCGCAGGGCGAGCAAGGCCCCAAGGGTGAAAAAGGAAGCTCGGCCGGTAGTGTTGATGCCTCTAATAGCGGCGTCGCGCAGGATGATGCGATCGCGGCCGAGTCGGCCGGAAACGGTGTGGGCGTTGTGGCGATCATAATCGCCGCTGTGTCTCTTTTGGGCAACGTGATACTGGTCGTTTGCATTTTGATCGGCAAAAAGAAAACGCTTTACCACAAAATGTAAACAAATTGTTAACAACCACCAAAAATAATAGACAGCAATTATTGTGATATGTTAAAATAATAATACAATCTATTTTAGGAGGTCATACTTATGACTTGGTTTAACAAACAAAGCCGTTTGGTTCAGCTCCTTCTGCTGATCATCCCTGTTGTCAACTGGGTAACTGAGATCGTCGTCAGATGGTCCACCTGGATGAAGAAGGGCGGTCTGCTCCGCTTGATCATCTGCGTTTTGGTCACGATCCCCGGCGGTATCGTCTTTGGTTGGATCGATTTTGTGTGGGTACTGCTGTTCAAAAAGCTCTGCCTGCAATAACAAAAAAGAAGCCCGCTTGGCGGGCTTCTTTTTTGTTATTTGTGATATCGCGCACCGTGCAGGATAGAAAGACTGCGATATACGGTCTCCAACAGGATCACGCGCATCATTTGGTGGGGGAAGGTCAGTGCAGAGACCGAAAGGCGGAGATCTGCGGCCGCCTTAACACGGGGATCAAGACCGTGTGAGCTGCCAATGATCAAACACAGATCGCCGTAATTTTGCATAACGGTATCCAGCTTTTGTGACAACTGCTCAGAGGAGAGCTGCTTGCCCTCTACGCAAAGCGCAACGGTGTAGGCTCGCGGCGGAATGGCGGCCAGCACGGCCTCGGCCTCTCGGGCAAGAGCGGTGGCGATCTCTGTGTCTGAGGGGCTTTCGGGGAGACGGCTTTCTTTTAATTCCACGATCTCAACGCGGGCATAGGCGCCAAGGCGCTTTTCATATTCGGCGACGGCGTTGCGCCAATAGGCCTCCTTTAGAGAGCCTGTTACGATCAAACGGATACGCAGCATAAAAACCTCACAGCTCGGTGATTTCGGTGGGGGAAGCGGCGGCAATATGTACCCCCGAGCCCGCCAGTGCCGCCCTGACCTCTCCAAGGGCCAGTTCAGGTAGATTGTTGGTCTCGGATAGGTGTGCCAAAAGCAAGCGCTTTAGTCCATTAGCCGCCAAACGGGTAGAGAAAACAGCACAATCGGTGTTGGAAAGATGCCCGCGGCGCGAGGCAACGCGGCGCTTGAGATCATAAGGGTAAGGCCCGCTCATCAGCATATCCTCGTCGTGGTTGCACTCCAGCACCACCCCCTCGCAGCCGCAAAGCGCCCGCTCTACGTCAGGGGTCACTACGCCAAGGTCGGTGGCATATCCCACGTAATGGGTCGCGTTATCGCCCTTTACGGCGATGCGATAGCCCACGCTTTCGGCACTGTCGTGTGAGGTGCGGAAGGAGGTGAAGGTCAGGTCACCCACGGTCTCACAAAAAAGGGGCGGATGGGGGACAAGGGCGGCACGCAGATGATCGCCGGCGCGAGCCAGCAGTCTGTCCGCGCTGGCGCCCGGGGCGTGAACGGGGATCGGATGATGCTTTAAAAAGACCTCCAGAGCGGCGGTGTGATCACCATGCTCATGGGTCAAGAAAATGGCCTTGACGGCTGCCGGATCTGTGCCTGCCGCCTTGATGGCGGCGCAAAGGCAACGGGCAGAGCGCCCCGCGTCGATCAGCACAGTGGTGCCCCCCGCGGTCAAAAGCGCGGCGTTCCCGGTAGAGCCGGAGTAAAGAACCTTTAATGAGTAGCTCATGGCGTTATTTCCTAAAAAATTCATCGATGATAAACAGGTCGATGGCGTCCATTAAAAACGTAAAGATCAAGGGGAAAATGATCAGCATCATCCAGCTGGAGCGCTTTAATCGGCGCTCTCCGTCCTCGATAAATGCAGTTTTTTCCTCTTCGCTCCAATCATCGGGCAGCTGCTCTCGCGTAATGCCCTTGCGATAAAGGAAGCGGTTGTAGATGAGGTAAGCCAACACAAAGCCAAGGAGCAGTGCCATATACGTGACCATCACCACAAACGAGCCAAAGGTCTTTTGTGTCATATCACCGTAATAGATCAATACGCGATAAACGGTAAAAAACAAGAGAGTGTTGACCACCAACAGGATCAAGCGGCGCAGCGCGGATCTGTTCAGCGGCTTTCTCTCACGTACCGGGGGGATGTCGTGATTTCTTTTCATAGTATTCCTTTTAACAACAGCACAGGCAACAACGTTGCCTGTGCTGTCTTGCTTTTAGTCGATTTTAGTGGCGCCTTCGGGACGGATGCGAAGCACGATGCAGGCACCCTCGCCGAACACGCTGTCCATCAAAGAGCGGAATCCTGCAACGTCCTCGGAACGGACAAAGGCCTGAATGGTACCGGCAAAGCCGCCACCGTGTACACGGAAGGCGCCCTTCTTGTCGGCAAGATAACGCTCGGCCAGGCAGAGGGCAAGAGAGAGGCCCTGCTCGGTCAGATTCTTGGGGGTGTAAACGTTTTGCAGATAGCAGAAGGAGGAGCGGCCGGAGGCAACAACGTTCTCAAAGAACAGCTCCAGATTGCCCTGCTCAAGGGCGGCTCTCTGCGCGGCCACGCGGCGGTTCTCGGCAAAGAAATGGAGGGCACGCATAATGGCACGGTCGCCCAGCTTTTCGCGCAGGGCGGGGATCGCGGCGATCACAGCCTCCTCGTCGGTCTCGCGGAGCACGGACTTGCCCATAGCGGCGGCAACGCCCTTCATTTCAGCGGGGACTGCGGCATAGTCAGGGGTGAGGTCAGCGTGGTTGCCACCGGTGTTGACGATGCACAGATTATAGCCTGCTGCAGTGATGTCAAAGTCGATCTTGTTGATGATGGGGGCCTTGGGGTCCTTAAAGTCAATGGAGATGATACCGCCGACACCGCAGGCCATCTGATCCATCAGACCGCAGGGCTTGCCAAAGAACTCGTTCTCGGCATACTGGGCGATCTTGGCGATCTCAACGTTGTCGACCTTGCCGTCGTTGTAAAGATAGTTCTCGATATTGCCGATCATATCCTCAAAGGCAGCAGAGGAGGAAAGGCCGGAGCCCTTCAGTACGCTGGAGGTGGTGTAGGCATCAAAGCCGCCAACGGTATAGCCGTTTTTGCGCATGCCCTCGCACATACCGGCGATGATAGAGTCAGAGTGAGCAAAGCGCTCTTCACGGGGGGTGTTATAGTCGGCGATGTCTACAACGTCCTCGGGGAAGCCCTCGGATTTGACACGGACTACGGTGTTGTCGGATCTGGCGGCAACGGCAATGATGTCAAGGTCGATAGAGGCGGCCACAACGCAACCGAAGTTGTGGTCGGTATGGTTGCCGGAAAGCTCGCTACGGCCGGCAACAGAGAACAGATGCACCTCGCGGTCGGTGCCGTAAAGGGCGGCAAAATCGGCAACGGCCTTGGCATAACGAGCCTTGGTGGCCTCCAGTGCAGCCTCGCCGTACAGTGCGGTCAAACGGGCGTCAAGTGCGCCGCTGTTAATATGCTTGATCATATCGTTGGTGTTCATAGTCATTATCCTTTCAATATGTTATTCTTCAAGGCCCATCTGGCCCATCAGCTTTCGATTGAATTCCTCCGCGGTGTTATAGCCCATTTTCTTTTGACGGTTGTTCATGGCCGCAATTTCCAAAATGATGGCCAGATTTCGGCCGGGCTTTACGGGGATGGTGATCGAGGGCACCTCAATGCCCAGGATGTCCATTGTTTGATTGTCAAGGCCAAGGCGATCGTACATCTTGCCTTGGACCCACGGCTCCAGATTGATCACAAGGTCAATGCGCTCGGAGTTTTTGACGGCGCCCATACCAAACAGGCGGCGCACGTCTACAATGCCAATGCCGCGCAGCTCTACGTAATGGCGTATGATCTCGGGGGCCTCACCCACCAGTGTTTTGGCGGATACGCGCTTGATCTCTACGGCATCGTCTGCAATCAGACGGTGTCCGCGCTTTACAAGCTCGATGGCGGTTTCGCTTTTACCTACGCCGGAGTCACCCAAAAGCAGCAGACCCTCGCCATAGACCTCTACCAAAACGCCGTGGCGTGTAATGCGGGGGGCAAGATTGGTGTTGAGAAAGGCGATCAAAGCTGCCATAAAGGAGCTGGTGCGCTCTTTGGTGATCAGCAGCGGCACACCGTTTTGCGCGGCGGCCTCGATCATATGGGGAAAGGGGATAAGCTCTGTGGTCAGTACCACTGCCACGGGCTTGTGGCGAAAGAAATCGTCAATCTTTGCGTTTCGCCTGCTCTCGTCGCGCTCTTGCAGATAACGGTGCTCCGCGTTTCCTATAATATGGATGCGGGTAGACTCAAAGCACTCAAAAAAGCCGGCCAGCGCAAGTCCGGGGCGGTTGACCTCTGTGTTGGAGATAAAGATCTTATCGGCCTCGTCGGGCAGATATACGCTTTCCAACGAGAACTCTTCGATCAGGGCGGAAAGGGGAATGCTGTACACTTCCTTCATCGTGGACCTCCCGCAAATAAATTATATTGAATAATATTATAACATATTATTTTGCGATTGGAAAGAGGATTTTTGATATTTTTTTGAAAAAGATGGGTGCCGATCACAGCAATTCACGAAATATTCACATTTATACTGTATAATAAAGGCGCTCAAACTTTAAAAAACGTGTGATAAGGAGGTGCCCGAATGCTGAAAAGGATCACGCGGATCATGGCAAGCCTGATGGTCGTTGCCATGCTTTTGATGGCGTGCGGCTGCAGCGCCAATTCCGAGATCAGGGCAAGCGGCCTGGCCGACGACGTTGTTGCAACGGCGGGAACGTATGAGATCCCATATGAAAATTTGTATTTCCTGACCCAAAATCAGATCGCCGATATGAAGGCAGTTTACGGCGAAAACGTATTTGACGACCCTGCCAAGGTGGCAGAGCTGAAGGCTTTTGTTGAGAAAAATCTGTTTGGTTATACCGAGGCTATGATCATGGTCGGCAAGGATTACGGCATAGAGGTGGATGACGACGGCATTGCGGATCGCGTGCAGGACGAGATCGACCGGATGATGACCAATCAGCTTGAAAACGACCGTGATGCATATATCAAATTGCTGAACGAGCGCTATATGACCGATCACTATTTTCGCACCTATGTCGGCGTGTCCGAGTTTTTGGTTGATGATATCCTGCAGGTGATGCTGCGCAGCGGAGAGATCGACAACAGCGATGCGGCTGCAAGAGACCGCATTTGGGGAGAGGACGAAAACGGAAAGGCTTATTTTGCCCATGTGTATCAGGTCTTTATCGATCCTCACTTTTTGCTGGAGGACGATGCGGCCGCCAGACAAAAGGCAGAGACCCTGCGCGAGCGGGTCGTTGCTGCAAGCGACCGTATGGATGCTATGCGCACAGCGATCCAATCCAGCCACGCCACGGATGATGGAAACGGATTGTATATTGCCCGTGGCGAGATGGATGCAGAGTTTGACAGAGCGGCGTTTTCGATGGATGAGAATTACGGCGTCAGCGAGGTCATGTACCTCAACGGCGGCTATTGCTTTTTGATGCGTGCGCCAATGGACACCGATTACGTGTCGCAGCATTTTGAAGAATTAAAGCAAAAAAGTTATTATGTATATCTCAATCAAAAGGCCGAGGCCTATATGACCGGTTCTGCGCTGACGTGGACCGAGGATGGACTTGAGCTGGATCTGCTGGACCTCCCCGAGCTTGAGGCGGACGGCGGCGAATGGGTCAAGACCCTGGTCGCTCTGCTGATCGTGGGGGCGGTTGTGGGTGCGATCGCATTGTTGGTCGTATTTTTGCCCGATAAGGATAATAAGAAAAAGAAAGCCAAGAAAAAGACGTAAAAAAGCGGGAGGATTGCGGCCAATTGTCGCAAAAAAGCCGATACGTATTGCTTTTTTGGCAAATAACAGGAAAAAGGATGCGCATGGAGCAGTTGCTTGAATATTTGTTTTTATATTGCGTGTGCGGTACAGCGGGGTGGCTGATTGAGGTGGTCTACCGCGGCTTTCGTCACCGCAAGGTGGTCAACCCCGGCTTTTTGACGGGGTGCTGCTTGCCCCTGTATGGTGTGGGCGGTATTACACTGTATTTTTTGTCGGGGCTAAAGCTCCGTTTTTTGCCAAACGAGTTTTGGCGCGTGGCTGTGATCCTGCTGCTGGCTGCAGGTGTGATGACCTTGATCGAGCTGATCGGCGGTGCCATTTCCGTGGGATGCTTTCACGTAAGGCTGTGGGATTATTCCGGCGAATGGGCCAATTTTAAGGGGCTGATCTGCCCCAAGTTTTCTGTATTTTGGGGCTTGATCTGTGCGGGATTCTATTTTGGCCTTTATTTGCCGCTGCACGTATACGTGGAAAGCGTGATCGAATGGCCGATGGTCATTTTGGCGGTGGGCATCTATCTTGGCGTGTTTGCCGTAGATCTGGTACATTCTCTGCGATTGCTGCAGCGCATCAAGGATTATGCCAAGCATATGCGTACCTTGGTCAATATCGATCAACTGAAATCCAACGCACGCGAGCATTTTCGCCGCGAGGTCGGCGGCCGGCGCAGTCCCTTTCATTTTTACCGTATGGTTGGGCGCTATATGGCCGACGTTCACGGCTACCGTGAGCGGATCCATCAAAAGTGGGGAGGAGAGGGCAAATGACCGAGGCAGAAAAAAAGAAGCGCTTTGCCGATATAGCCCGCGAGATCGTGGGAAAGGCGCGCTACAACGATATGAAGCAATATATCTCTCACTCTGACATTACCGTTTATCAGCATTGCATCAAGGTGGCGTATACGGCCTTTTCTATGGCGGTGGATAAGGGATGGCAGTGCGATCTGCGTGCCTTGGTGCGCGGTGCATTGCTGCACGATTATTATCTTTATGATTGGCACGATCCCAACAAAGGCTTTCGCTGGCACGGCTTTAAGCATCATCGCTTTGCATTGCAGAATGCCTGCCGCGACTTTGCGTTAAGCGAAAAAGAAAAAAATATCATCTATTCGCATATGTTTCCACTGACCGCTTGGGCGTTGCCAAAATGCAAGGAGGCGTGGATCGTCACACTGGCTGACAAGATCGTAGCCACGGCTGAAACGGCAAAGAAATACAAAAACAAAAAACGCTAAAACCCCCCCCGTGGGCGCCCTAATTGCCGCCACCGGTGCCTTTTTAACGTTGGGATCAAATATGTTCTTGATTTTCGCAATAATTTATGTTATAATATATTCTGTATAATTATATACACGCGTGCTTTGTGCGCGCGTGGGAGAAGGAGTCTCTTTATGGAGCGTGTTTCCAAAGAAAATTACTATCTGGATATTGCACAGACCGTGGCCGAGCGTGCCACCTGCTTGCGCCGCAAGTTCGGTGCCATCATCGTAAAAAACGACGTCATCGTTTCCACAGGCTATAACGGTGCGCCCCGTGGCCGTAAGAACTGCACCGATCTCAATTTTTGCTATCGCGAAAAGTTGGGTGTTCCCCGCGGAGAGCGCTATGAGCTGTGCCGCTCGGTACACGCCGAGCAGAATGCCATTATCGCCGCTCCCCGCGAGCAGATGCTGGGCTCGACCCTCTATATGGCTTGTGTTTCGCCGATGGGAGAGCTGATGCCCGGCACCTCCTCTTGCATGATGTGCAAGCGCGTGATCCTGAACGCGGGCATTAAAAAGGTTGTGGTGCGCGATACCGCCACCGAATACCGTGTGATCAACACAGCGGATTGGATCGAGGATGACGATTCGCTTTCCGGGCAGTTTGGGTATTGAGCATGAAGCGAGCATTTTTGTTGCTTATAATGGTCTTTTCGTTGCTGCTTGTCGCTTGCTCTGCCGATACGCATACCTTTGTTATGCAGCAGGATGGGCGTTACGTGGACGAGGAGACCGAAGCGGTCTATACGATGCAGGACGGCTTTTTCGAGGCCGGACGCTCGGGCGAGGAGATCGGACGCTATGAGGACGAGGAAAACGGATACAGTCAAGTGTTTTACGCGATCCCAGATCTTGACCCCAACGTGTTTTTGACCGATGATAACGGCGACGTCTACTGTGCCGACGGTGCGCTGCCTGCGTTTGCCGATTGGAGCGTGGACGTTCTGCTTGTTTGCCGCGAGATCGGGCTGATGGATGAGGTCAAGCAACGCTTTGATGCAACCTCCGGCGCAGAAACCGTTGCGGCGGTGCGCGAGCTATGGTTGACGGGAGAGGATCTCGGCAACATATTCTTGTTGGAAAGCGTGACAAGCCGTTACGCCGTGAAAATGGGCTCTGCCGCATATCCCAATCTGTATGGGGCACTGGAGCTTCGGTTTACCGAAAACCAAGCCTACCTGTGCGATAAAGGCTGTCGCCGCACCGTTGCGGTGGATGCGGCTCTTGCCGAAAGGCTTTGCAAGGGAGCGTGAGCGTATGACGTGTATCCGTGCGGAAAAGGCCACCTCTTTGCAAAAAACAAGTGGTGAAGAGCCTAAAATTTTGTTGTTCGTTTGCACAGGAAACACCTGTCGCTCGCCAATGGCTGCGGCGCTTTACAATGATCTGCATCGTCCCCGTGAGGTCTGCTCGCTGTGCGATGCGGACAGTGGTGCGGATAGCATAGCGCTGTCTGCGGGGCTGTTTGCCAATCCCGGCGATCCAATGACCACAGAGGCCGTAGTCGCCCTGCGCGAGGCGGGCGTTTTGCCTGCCAAGGGCAATGATTATACCGCGCATCGGGCACAAAACGTGAACGAGGCGTTGATGGAACAGGCCGATCTTGTGATCGGCATCAGCGGGCGTCACGCCATGGAGCTGACGCTTCGCTATCCCCAATACGCAGGCAAGATCACCGCAATGCCGATGGATATTGCCGACCCCTTTGGACAAGGGGCTGACGTATATCGCGCCTGCTTGATGCAGCTGCGCATGTGCCTGCAGCTGATGCAAGCGGAGGATGAGAAATGAGACCTGTTCGTGTTGACAGCACGATGCTGGAGCAGCTCGCCGCGTTGGAGCGCGAGGCCTTTGTGCATCCGTGGAGTCAGGATGCGTTGGCACTGCTTTGTGGGGACACTGCCTTTGGATTTGCCGTTTTTGAGGATGGACGTGCGGTGTCCTACGGCGGAATGCTGACCGTGCTTGACGAAGGGCAGGTCACCAATATCGCCACGCATCCCGATCACCGTCGCCGCGGCCTTGCCGCCACCGTGCTGGGGGCTATGCTGGAGGAAGCGCGCGCACGCGGCCTTTCTTTTGTAACGCTTGAGGCGCGAGAAAGCAATCTGCCTGCCATTGCGTTGTATCAAAAAATGGGATTTGAGGTCGTGGGGCATCGCCCACGCTTTTATACCGCCCCCGTTGAGGGAGCACTGATCATGCAGTGCAATTTGAAAGGGAACTGACCGTTATGTATATTCTTGGAATTGAAAGCTCCTGTGACGAGACCTCTGCCGCCGTTGTGTGCGAAAAAGAGGGTAAGCTGACCATTGCCTCTAATATCGTGGCGTCACAGATCGAAACGCACCGTCTTTATGGCGGCGTTGTGCCCGAGATCGCCAGCCGCGCCCATATCGAGGCCGTGACCGGCATCACGCACGAGGCGCTGGAAAAGGCAGGCATCGGACTTTCAGACGTGGATGCCGTTGCCGTTACCGCCGCACCCGGCTTGATCGGTGCGTTGCTTGTGGGTGTGAATTTTGCAAAATCCTTGGCCTTTGCCAATGGGATCCCGTTGGTACCGGTCAATCATATCAAAGCGCACGTTGCTGCAGCCTATCTCACCGATCCGGATCTGAAGCCTCCGTTTCTTGCAGTGGTGGTGTCGGGTGGACACACGTCGATCTTTGAGGTCAAGAGCTATACCGATTTTTGCGAGATCGGTGCCACCCGTGACGACGCCGCCGGCGAGGCTTTTGATAAGATCGGACGCGTGATCGGCTTGCCGTATCCCGGAGGAGCCGCGTTGGACAAGCTGGCCTATGAGGGGGATCCTATGGCGATCAAGCTGCCCTCTCCCGCTCTTGGAAAGGATACCCTTGATTTTTCCTTCAGCGGTCTGAAAACAGCGGCGCTGAACTATATCAATACCTGCCGTCAAAGCGGGGCTGAGGTGCCCCGCGCCGATCTGGCTGCCTCTTATACTGCCGCCATCGTAAAGGGCGTGCGCGCCAAGACCGAGCAGGCCTTGGAACGCACCGGATACGGTGCCGTTGTGTTGGCCGGAGGCGTAGCCGCCAATTCGCATTTGCGGGCCGCACTGGCATCGTTGTGCGGGGCGCGCGGCGTGCGGTTAACGGTTCCGCCACTGTCTCTTTGCGGTGACAACGGCGCTATGGTAGCAGCGGCCGGGTACTTTGCCTATCGGGCCGGGCAGCTTGCGGGTACCGATCTCAACGCCTCGGCCGAGGATCACCCCGCTTGGGAAAAAACGCAAGAGGCTGCAACGTAAAGTCTGTCAAGAGGTTTTTGAAAAAAACAGTAAATTCGGCACTTTTTCCAAACCTGCGCAAAAAAAGGCGAAAAGCAGTTTTCCACAGGAGTTTTCCATAGCTTTGTGGAAAACTTGCGTATTCACGAAAATATACAGGGCAAAACCTTGTTTTTGCAGAATTTTTTCGTGGCAAACACAGCATTTGCGTTGCTTTTTATGGAAAAGTCTGTTGAAATTGTTGATAACTTTATGCAATCGATGGTTGTGGAAAAGTTGTCCAACAGCCAAAAACAAGGATTTTGCCCCGATAAAGTAAGATAAAAAAAGATTGTGCAAATCTCCAAAATTGCATTTTTAAAAGCAAATTTTTTTACAAGGAGTCTTAAAAATGAATCGAGAAGAAGGACGCGAGGACAGCGTCTTGGAGAATAAAAATAAGGTGGGAGAGGTCAGTCACGCAGTGATCAAGCGACTGCCCCGTTACTTCCGCTATCTGCGCGAACTGATCCGCAACGGCACGCTGCGCATCAGCTCAAGCGAGCTGTCTGCGATGATGCACGTGACCGCCTCGCAGATCCGCCAGGATCTGAATTGCTTTGGCGGCTTTGGTCAGCAGGGCTATGGCTATAACGTGCATTATCTGTATGCAAAGGTCTGCGAGCTGCTTGGCGTTGGAGAGGGCTTTAATGCCATTGTGATCGGCGCCGGTAATCTGGGGCGCGCTCTGGTCCGCAATCCGATGTTTGAAAAGCGCGGTGTGGACGTTGTAGGTGTTTTTGATGTAGATCCTGCTGTGATCGGTCGTACGGTTGGTGAAAACACGGTGCGCGGAATGGATGAGCTGGAATCGTTCTGCAGGGACAATCACGTAGACATTGCCGTGCTGACTTTGCCCAAGGAGTATGCCGAGTCGGCGGCGCTGCGCCTGGTCGAGCTGGGTATCAAGGGGCTTTGGAATTTTACCGGCAAGGAGCTGGAGGAGATCTGCCCCGGTGCTGTGGTCGAAAACGTGCATATCGGTGATTCGCTTATGACGCTTTGTTATGAGCTGCGCCGTCGAGAGGAATAATATGAGGATGAAATTTCAATACGGGACAGACGCCGTGACGCTGCCCGGCTCTGCAATCTCCCATTTTGATAAAGCCACCAAGCGTGATATCACGGTGCTGTTTGCACTTGCGGCAGAGCCGATGCTGTCGTTGGATGCCGAGGCAGCTTGCAAGGCTGTCACATCCAAATTGGCACTGAAGCCCGGCGAATTAGAGGCCGCACTGGCCTTTTGGCGGGGAACCGGTATTTTGGTGACCGTAGAGGGAGAGGAGAACTCTTTCTTGTCCGCTGCCGTGACCGAGGCTGCTTCTGCTACCACCGTGCGTGTTGTGACCGAGCGCGGTATGCCGCTGTATTCCTCTGAGGAGTTGAGTGGCCTTTTGGAGCGCAGAAAGGAGCTGGCAAGTCTGATCGACGATTGTCAGCGCACCTTTGGAAAGATCTTTAATACGGGCGAGGTCTCGATCGTGGCGGGGATGATGGATCATCTTGGCTTTGACGGCGAATACATTTTGCTGCTGTTGGCGCATTGTGTGCGTATGGAGAAAAAATCCTTGCGATATGCCGAAAAGGTTGCGTTAACGCTCCACGACGAGGGTGTGAACGATGCCGCCGAGCTGGAGGAGCGTCTCCGCCGCATTGAGGTGATGGCCACAGCCACGGGCAAGATCCGAGCGATGTTTGGCATCTCCTCCCGTGCGCTGACCACCAAGGAAAAGGGTATGATCGAGAATTGGCTTTGCGTGATGCAGTATTCCTATGAGATCATCGAGCTTGCCTATGAGATCACGGTCAATTCCATCAACAAAGCCTCGATCCCTTATGCCAACACCATCTTAGAGCGTTGGTCTGCCGAGGGCTATAAGACCTTGGAGGACGTGCAGAACGCCATTGCCGATTATAAGCGCAAGAAAAACGATAACAATGCCAGCTTTGACGTGGATGACTTTTTTGAGGCCGCGTTAAAGAGATCGTTTGGAGAATGATATGGGATACAACAAGAAAAACTACGCACGCATTCGTGCAGAATATCAAACTAAATTTTTAAAGGCGCACGCCGAGGCGGACAGACGCACAGCAGAGTTGCATCAAAAGTCTGCCGAGCTCGCAGAGATCGACCGTGCGCTTGCCCACACGGGCGTTGAGATCGCTATGGCGGCACTGGGCACGGGCGAGGAATATCAGACCAAGCTTGCCGCCGTTGAAAAAAAGAATACCGAGCTGCAGGTGCGCCGTGCCGCCCTGCTTGAAAATATGGGCTATCCCGCCGATTATACCGTCCCCCCCTACGAATGCCCCAAGTGCAAGGACAGCGGCTTTGTGGACGTGAAAATGTGCGACTGTATGCGGCGCGATCTGATCATGGCTGCCTATGAAAGCTCCGGCCTTGGTGCTCTTATGCAAACACAATCTTTTGATAATTTTGATCTTTCGTTTTATAAGGACAATGAAAAGAATTATGCCTTGATGAAGGATACGCTTGAGCAAGCTAAAAAATATGCAGAGCAGTTCTCGCTAAATTCGGGCAATTTGATATTTTTGGGTAAGACCGGATTGGGAAAAACCCATTTATCCACCGCAGTGGCGCGTTGCGTGATCGATCGCGGGTTTGACGTTTACTACACGGGAGCCATTGAAATGTTTGAGGATTTTGAGCGGGCACGCTTCGGTTACGGTGAGGAACGGCGCGAAGCCGGCGAGGCTCTTGAGCGATATACCGAGTGCGATCTGTTGATTTTGGATGATCTGGGGGCTGAAACTGTCAATCAGTTTACAACCTCATGCCTTTATGCGGTTTTGAATAATCGCATCAATATGAAAAAGCCTACCATTATCAGCACCAATTTGACCGGACCCGAGATCAAAGAACGCTACGCCGAGCGCATTTCAAGCCGTATTTTTGGTGAATTCAGCGCCCGTAACTTTTTAGGCAGCGACATCCGCCGTCAAAAGCTTTCTCGCAAATAAAACACATAAAACGGCCGTGATATGCGAAAACTAAGCATATCACGACCGTTTTTTGATAGGAGAGAGCTTATGCCCGAATTAAAGGAAAGAAAAGAACTGACAGAGGCGTATTTTTTGGGGGAGATCTACAAAAGCGTTAAGATGGGGGCAGATGCGATCATCAATCTGTTGCCCGCGGTAAAGGACGATCGCCTGCGCAGCGTTATGACCCTGCAGCTGGATGGCTATGAGAAATATGCGGCGCGCGCGGCTGCCGCTTTGGACGAGCGGGGAGAAAAGGCCAAGGAAGAAAATCTGTTTGCGCGGTTTTCGGCCAAGATGGGGACTGCCGTCAGCACGTTGATCGATTCCTCGGTGGGGCATATTGCCGAGCTGCTGATGGGCGGCTGCAATATGACCGTTACCGATATGACGCGATTGCAAAATCTCCACCTGAAAAACGGGACTGCACCCGACGCTGCGCGGCTGGCAGGTGAGGTGATCGCGTTTGAGGCGCATAATCTGGATATGCTGAAGCGTTATCTTTAAAGCACAAGCAGCGGTCCGCCAAGGCGGGCCGCTGCTGTGCTTTATTCAATAGAGGCCAGGCGCAACGTCATCCGGCCGTGAGAGGAAAGGGCCCGCTGGATCTCAAGTGCTTGTGCCTTGGATAGATTTTTTGCCACGTAAGCGGGGAGCTGCCTGATCTGCTCGCTCGCATTGGCGGGGGCCAGATTCAGCAGGCGGCTCATTTCCCGCGTCATCGCATAAGGATACTGACAGGAGAGCAGGACCACGTGATAGCGGCATTTTTCTATTCTTGCTTGCAAAACAAGCTCAAGATCCTTGATCTCTTCTACAGAAAGGTTGTTTAGCGTGGCGGGGAGCTGCGCGAACGCTTCGCGCAGAGCGGAGATCTCTGCCTCCAAGGCGGCCGTGCGCTGCTCAAGCTCTGCCTTGCGTTGCGCGGCGCCGTTTGAGGGGGTAAAGGTGCTTGTGGGGTCACCCAAACGGTGCTTGGGCTTTTTGCCCTGCAGCGTTGATATGGCAAAGATCAAGCCCGGGATGTTCCAAGTGAGCAGACCGATCACGATGCGCGCCGTGAGGTCATATTGCGGCCAATAATGGCGAGAAAGTGTCAAATAGCTTAGCAGAACACATGCAATAGAGCCAAACAGCATCAGCACGCCAAGGGCGTAAACGCCAACGGCGATCAGGATAACGGCAAGCAGTCCAACGCCCGCAGAGACCAGATTGGTAATGGCGGCAGAGCGCGGATCCTTAAAATGTTGTGTCGGCAGATCGATCTGGTGCTGAGATAGCTTTGCTGTTAACAAAGCGCGCCGATCATTTTCCAATGCTGTGTTTTTTTCGTGGATCAGCTCCTGCAGCTCCTTGCGGTGTTGCTGTAGCATACCGTCCACTTGTTTTTTGATGTCAGAAAGTGCCATGCTTTCCTGCAATCGCTCTAAAACAGGCTTGGTGTAGGCATCCAGCTCCGCCTTGCGCTTGGCGTTACCAAAGCGATAGGCGCGCTGATATTCGTGCTTTTGGGTATAGTCAAAGTCCAAAAAGGCCAGCTCTTTGGCATCTCTGCATTGCACGTCGGGGGCGGCCAAGAGGGAATAGAGATAGGCATCGGCATTTTCTGGATCCAGATCCAGCACCTTGTCGCAATACTCTCTGGCCTCGTCAAAGGCGCCGTCTGCCACAAACATTGAAATGCGCTTGAGATAGTTGGGAACCATCATAGGTGCGCCCATAACGGGCTCCTGAACGGGGGGATGCTCGGGCGCAAAATAGTCCTTGACCTTGGGGGCCAGCTTGCCGATACCGCGGACAAGGTCCTGCATAAAGCCAAGCTTAGACATATTTTGGGCTTGCAGATGAGAGAACTCGCGGGGGAGATCGTAGGGGTCCATATCGCGGTAAGCGGGGATCAGGACCTTGTTTTCGCCGCTTTGGATCAGCGCCAGAAATCTGGACCATTCGTTGCGCACCCAAACGGCCTCAAAATACTCGGCCTTGGTGCCAAGCACCACCATCACGCGTGCAGATTGCAGCGCCGCAAAGATATAGGGCTCATAGGCAGAGCCAAGCTTATCCTCCAGCGTGATGCGGGAAAAGAAGACCCGATACCCCATTTCGGTCAGCTCATAGTAAAGTTCCTGTGCCAGCACGCTGTCGGGGGTGCGACGACCGCTTTGATCGCTTTCTTTATAGCAAATGAACACGTCAAAGGGGTCTTCTTGCTGCGAAATGGCAAGAATGCCCTTTTGGATCTCGTGAATGGCGTTGGCCTGCTCGGTATAGACGTCACGTTGATAGCCATCGGCATATTTCAACGCCGACAGATAGTCGGGATCGGCTAAGATCGAGGCAGCCTGTGTGCGGTTGATGGTGGGAACGTGCTTTTGCGTAACAGGATCTTTTACGTATTCCACACCGTAACGGCAAAGCACGATCGACCAATAAGCCTCGGCATCGGTATTGTCCTCGGCCAGGATCTGCTCGTAGATCGAAAGGGCCTTGTCATAGTCGTTGCTTCTGCGGTAGTGATCGGCACGGTCGTAATAATTGGCGCGCTTTTCATCGTCAAGGCGCGGGATGGTCTGCTTGATGCCGCAAAATTCGCACTCTACAACGGTAGAGTCCGGCGAAATGTCCAGCGCACCGCCGCACATTTTGCATTTGAAGATGGCCATAGATTGCTCCTATTAACGTACAGATTTTAATGTCTTGCAGGCCTGATTGCGCTCGCTGATCAAGCTCAGCAGCTGCTCGGCCTCTTCTGTTGCGCCTTCGGCATTGCCGGAAAGAACGGTTTCGCGGAACTGCTTTAAGGCGGCGTCAATGCTGTATTCTACGCCGGCCATACGCTCGTGCGAGACGGGATCGCTATAGCGCAGTGCTCCCCAAACCTTTTTGGCAGAGGCACGGAGAGCCTCGCCCTCAGCGGATTGCATCACGTTATAGGCCTCGTCGGTGGCGGCACGGAGAAACGCGGTGGTCTGTTTGATCTTTTCGTCAACGCCGGCGATCAGCTGCACAGCGATCTGCGCCTTTAGCACGGCAACGACAAAGTAAAGCAAAAGAACAAGAGAAACGATCGAGCCGATCCAAGCGGGGATGGTGGGGATCAGCATAAACACAGCGCCCGCTACAAGCGATACGATCAGTGCCGTGTGGGCGGTAAGGGGCAGGGAAAGACGCAAAAAGATGCGGTCGGGGTTGGTGTGACGCAGGCAGAGGATGCAGGTGATCAGCTGGCCGATAAAGGCCACGGTAGAGAGGGCGTAGCCCACCCAAAAGCCGCTCTGCGCCCAGCGATCAATGCCGCAAAGCTCGCGGGGGACCAAAAAGACAACTGCGTTAAAAACGGCAAGAGAGATCGCCCAGATGATGCTGTAAAACGTAAGTGTTTTCTTCATAACGATCGGCCTCCTTTACAGTTTTTCGCCACACTCGGGGCAGAATTTGGCATTGCCGACATCTGCACCGCACTTGGGGCAGTTGGTCGGGAATTTAAAGCCGCATTCAGGGCAGAACTTGGTTTTGATCACGGTTTGACCGCATTGGGGGCAGACTACGGTTGCTTGTGCGGGAGCCTGGGCCTTTTCGCCGCAGGTGGGGCAGAATTTTGCGTTTTGGGGAAGTGTTGTGCCGCATTTTGCACAGGTAGTAGCCTCTTGACGGATCGCGTTTTGCATGGCCTCGTTCATTGTGCCGCCTACAACGCCGGCAACGGTGCCGCCAACGCCTGCCATCGTGCCAAGACCAACGCCAAGGTTGGTGAATTGGCCAACGGCCTCGTTTTGAGCCACCTGTTCAGCCACGTCAAAGCCGCGCTCTTGCTGATAGGTATAGCCCTCTTGGGCGCGCTTTTGTGCAATGGCCTGAGACTCGATCACGGTCTTTTGTGCCTCGGTCTGGGCGTCGATCACGCTGACCTGCTGGCGTAGCTTGGCTTCCATAATATCCGAGTACTGGCGGAAGTGCAGGGATTTGAACTTTTCGTACTGCGCCTCTCCGTCGGGCTTGGCGATGTTAGAAACGAAAAAGCGCTCCAGCTCAACGCCGTATTCGTCAAAATCCTCGCGCAGGTCCTTATGCAGGGCGCCGGAAAGATCTTCCAAGCGCTCGTCAATTTCAAAAATATTGATCTTTTGTGCCTTGATGGTCTGTGCAAGGCAGGTCTTGACCTTGGTCATCAAAAAGGCGCGGAAATACTGCACCAGCCCCTCGCGGGTCAGGGCGTTTTCGGCGCCGACCAGCTTCAGTAAAAACTTTCTGGAGTTTTCTACGCGCAACGACATCTCGCCGCTGGCGCCGATCGAAAGCGGAAAACCATAGGTAGGCTCTACAAATTGCACCTTGCTGTCAGTGCCCCATTTGATGGCCATCTGCTCGACCTTGTTGATAAAATAGACCTCGCAGTGGAAGGGAGATTTGCCATCGGTGGCAAGCTTGATGGCACTGCCGATCAAAGGAATGTTCTGGGTGCTGAGCGTGTAGCGGCCGGGGCCGAACAGGTCCAGTGCCTGGCCATTCATCATAAACAGTGCTTCCTGCGATTCGTGTACGATCAGCTGAGAGAGGGTGTTAAAATCCTCGCGCGGGTGCTTCCATACAAACGTATGGTTATCACCTTCATATTTGATAATATCTACGATCTGAGCCATCATGTACCTCCTACAAATATGTGATCTTGTAACGTTATCATTACAGTATGGCACGCGGGTCTGCCGAACGCAACGTTTTTAAAAAGAGGTCGATCCGCGGGCTTTACATCAATTATACAATATGCGTATACATTTGTCAAGAAAACGCGAAAACAAAAAATCCCCGATGGCAAATGCCATCGGGGATCTTGCGTATTACAGGACCTTTTTGATCAGGCCCTTTTCGATCAGAGATTCGGTGGTCTCGTTCTCCATACGCCATTCCTTGGGCTTGAACTTGGGGTTGGGCTCCAGACCCTCGCGCTCGGCAAGGATCGAGATCAGCTCAAGGCCCCATTTGATGCTGCGCTTAGAGCTGAGGCGCAAGCGGCAAGGAACGGTCTCATACTTCTTGGACTTGCCGGCATCGGCAATGTTGTACTTGGAATCCTCCAGAGTAGAAGGATCAAGTGCAAGGAACAGACACAGCGATTTGCCGCGGATGGCAAACTTTGCAAGCTGCTTGCGGCCGGATTTGATCGAGTCATAGCTCCAGCTTACGCGGGAATTGACCTTTTTGTAGGAAAGCAGTGCGTTCTTCAGGGTCTCGTAGCGCTCCTGCACGTCCTCGGGAGATTGGATCACGCGTGCGGTGAAGGACTTTTTGTAAGCGGAATAGATGACGTTGCCGTTGGCATCGGTTTCGGCAATGACCAAGCGGTCGGGTCTGACCTTGGGGGGAGCGGCGGGCGTTGCGGCGGGAGCAGGAGCATCGCCTTCCTCGTCCTCGTCCTCGGTCTCCTCCACGTCTTCGGCGGCTTCCTCAAGAGTTTCCTCTTCGGCAGCCTCTTCGGCAACCTCTTCGGCAGCCTCTTCGGTAGCCTCTTCGGTAGCCTTTTCAGCAGCCTCTTTAGCGACCTCCTCGGCAACCTCTTCGGCGACTTCTTCAGCAACCTCTTCAGCGGTCTCTTCGGTCACTTCCTCAGCGGCCTGTGCAGCTTGCTCGGCTGCCTTGGCTGCTTTGGCGGCATTGTACTTTTTGTTTTGAGAGAGAGTCAGCAGGATGCAGGCTACTACAGAAACCACACAGATGCCGCCAACAACTGCCAGTGCAATGGTCTGCGCACCGGTGATCAGTGCAAGGACGGGGAACATAACGGGCAGCGAAACGCTGAGGAACTTCATTCTTCTGGTAAAGCGGATGGTGTGAACAACGGTAAAGAGCACAACGCCTGCGGCGATCACTGCAACGATGGCAAACAGGATCCAGGGGAATACGGCAATGCTTTCAACCGTATAATTGGTTCCGTCCATCTTGACGTTATAGCTGCTTGTATCGTAATTCAAGAAGGAGAACTGGCCATCCTTGGCATTTTTGGCAAGGATCTGATCATCGTTAAAGATCCAACCGCAAGAAACGCCCAGTGTGGTGCCGGTATAGGCGGCATCGCCGTCTGCACCGGAAAGGGTTCCCTCGGTGCCTACGTAGATCGCGGAGCCCTGAGCCCCCTTGATATAAGGCGCACCGGAAAGGATCAGCTCGCCCTTAGTGGCGTTGACAATGGCAAAGGTGCCTTGTGCATCCTTGTTTTTGGCATCGTTGGCGGAGATGATATAGCCACCGTTGACCTTCAAGGTGGGTGTGCCGTTTGTCATCATCACGGCAGAGCATCCGGTGGCGGTCAAGCCGCCCATTGCGGAGGAGGAGTCGGTCATAACCAGCGTGCCTGCCGAAACGGTCAGGGGGGCGCTTGCGGCAAGGTGCTTGCCGTTGAAGTCAAAGGTGTAGGTGCCGCCGATCTCGGTGGCCTCTACAGTGCCGTTGCGCAGCAGCTTCAGCACGCTGCCCTCATTGGCAGCAGCAATGGCAGTAGCCTCGGCAAGGGTCGCGCTGGCATAAACGGCGGTACCGGCAGTTACGGTAGCAAGAGCGGTGTCGGCAGAAAGGACCAGGGTACCGTCCTGAACGGACCAAGCACGGTAATAAGAGAGATTCGCCTCGGAGGCGGAAAGCAGAGCGTTCAACGCCTTGACAACGTCGGGGGTGGCAAGCTCGCGTGCGGCAAGCGTTGCGGTCGCCACATCGGTGGGAACGTTACCAACGCCAACAAGATCTGCGGCAAGGTAGTGGTTTCCGGCAAGGACAGCAGAGCCTGCGTTCAGGCCCACGATGGCACCTACGTTGATGTCACCGCTGATTTGGCCAAGGTTGACGCAGTTTGCAACAGTGCCTTCGGCATTCAACTGACCAACGATGCCGCCAACGACCGACTGGGTGTTGCCGCCCACGGTGCCGCGGTTCAGGCAGTTTACGATCTGAGCGGAGCCGGCGGATACAGTGCCCAAAATGCCACCGATGCCATAGGTGATATCGGCCGCCATCACGGTGCCGCGGTTCACGCAGTTTGTAACGGTGATGCCAAACGCACCGCCTGCAATGCCACCGGCAAACTTGCTGTTGGCATAAACGTAACCGTCAAAGGTGCAGTTGTTGACTGCGGGGGAAACGGCATTCATCTGGGCAAAGCCCAAAATGCCGCCCACGTAATAGTCGCCCGCTACGTAGCTGTTGACCACAGACAGGTTGCAGATGCGGGCCGAGCCGGCAATGTGACCGAACAGACCTGCAAAGCTGCGCTCTGCGCTATTGATGTAAAGGCCGCTGATCGTGTGGCCGTTGCCATCGAAAATGCCGCGGAAGGCAGGGCCTTCATAATTGTCGGCGCCAATGGGGGTGAAGGGAACGGCTGCTTCGCCGCCAAAATAGCTTCCGTCGGCGGTAAACGAGCCGCTGTTCAGTACGATATCGGCCGTCAACTCAAAGGTGACATAAGCCGTTACGCCGCCCGCGTTGGTATACGCGGAAAGGTAGCGAAGCTCCTCGGCGTTGGAAACGGTGACCTTGTCGCCGGGTTGGGGGGCGGTGGTCAGCTCACCGTTGTTGTACAGTGCGGTCATGGTGTAGGTGGTGCCGGCAGCAGAGGCAGAAAGCCCGAATGCCGAAGCAAGACCGACCATCAGACACAGGGTCAGAAGGCAAGCAAGAATCCTTTTTTTCATGATGATCCTCCCTCAAATGAAAAATTTAACGAGTTTGGGCCAAGGAATAGCGCGCACGCGCACGCATACGTAAGCGCGAGTACGATATTCCTATGCTTAAAATTCATTATAGCATAATTTTTTAAGATTGGGAAGAGCTTTTTGCGGATTTTTTGCATAAAATTCTTTTTTTAACAAGATATACAAAAAGAAAGGGGTGTTTTTGCGAATTTAGCCCATACACGTAGCGAGAAAACGGCGTTTTGGGAGGAGAAAAAGAGCTGTTTTCGGCACAGGTGCCCAAAATCGTGACCGTTATGGCACTAAATTTCAAACACTCATACCGTTCGGGGGGATAATTTTAAAAAAATAAAGGCAGTCGGCCAAGGGCACGGCTGCCTTTATTTTATGGATCAGGGTCTCTCAAAGCCGTGGATAAAGCCTGCATTATCGGCCGCGCAAACGTCACCGCCAATGACCCTGCCGCGGGAGATCAGCAGATTGACAAGCACGGGGCCATCGCTTCCCGCGTAATTTTTAACGACGTAGGTGTGGCGCTCTACCGTTTTTCCGCTGTAAGGGGAAAGATCCAGCCCTTGCTTTCGCTGTATCTCATTATAGGCTGCAAAGATCTTGTCAAATTCGCGTGGGATCCCAACCGTTGTGCTTTCGGCGGGTGTTGGCTCCACCTCCCACCCAAATTGCTTTAAAAACGCGATACGTTCTTCGTTACTGCGCACGTTTTCATAGGATATGCGTGCCTCCTCTACTCCTTCGCTGCCGGTGGCGGCTACAGGCTCCATGGTGGGGATCAGCAGTACCAGCGCGGTCAAAACAAGCAGCGCAACGCCCACCACGGCAAAAAAGCGGAGCGTGCCTGCACGTACGGAACAGATAAACATAAGACCCTCCTTATTGGCTTTCTGCTTTAATATACGTGCTTGATGTTGCAAATATGACAAAAAGAAAAAAGAGGGGGAGCGCCCCTCTTTTTTTACATATTATTTATATTAGTACTGTCTGCCCCAGATCACCATTTTCTTTGCGGGCTTGCCACAGCAAACGCACACGTCGGAGATCTTTTCTTCTTTAAAGGGGATACAACGGGATTTGACACCGCCGGTCTTTTCCTTAATGGCTTCTTCGCAAGCTACGTCCTCGCACCACATTGCCTTGATATAGCCCGATTTGTTGGTGGCGATATCCATCAGCTCGTCAAGGTCGTGTGCCTCGTAGGTGCGGTTGGTGCGATTTTCCAACGCGCGGTTATACAGCTCGTCGTGTACCTTTTGCAGTGCCTTTTCTACCTCTTCAACGATGTTGTCAAGCGAAACAAAGGTCTTCTCTCTGGTTACGCGGCTGACAAGTACGCAGGAATTGTTTTCGATGTCGCGGGGGCCGATCTCCAAACGGAGCGGAACGCCCTTCATCTCGTATTGGCTGAATTTCCAGCCGGTGGACTGGTCGCTGTCGTCCAGCTTGACGCGGAACTTCTTGGCCAGCTGAGCCTTCAGCTCGGTGGCTTTTTCCAATACGCCCTCTTTGTGCTGTGCTACGGGAATGATGGCCAGCTGAATGGGGGCGATCTTGGGGGGGAGGATCAGGCCGTTGTCGTCACCGTGAGTCATAATGATGGCGCCGATCATACGGGTAGAAACGCCCCAAGAGGTCTGATGGGGGTATTTTTGGGTGTTGTCACGGGCGGTGTACATAATGTCAAACGCCTTGGCAAAGCCGGTGCCGAAGTAGTGGGTGGTGCCGCCCTGCAGCGCTACACCGTTGTGCATCATAGGCTCGATGGTATAGGTCTCTTCGGCGCCTGCAAACTTTTCTTTTTCGGTCTTTCTGCCGGTATAAGCGGGGATAGCCAGCGACTCGGCATAAAAGTCCTCATAGACCTTCAGCATCTGCAGCGTTTCCTGTCTGGCCTCTTCCTCGGTCTCGTGCATGGTGTGACCCTCTTGCCACAGGAACTCGGAGGTGCGCAGGAAGGGGCGAGTGGTCTTTTCCCAGCGGACCACGTTGCACCACTGGTTATACAGCTTGGGCAGATCGCGATAGGATTGAATGATGTTGCGGAAATGCTCGCAGAACAAGGTCTCGGAGGTGGGGCGCACGATCAAGCGCTCAGCCAGCTTGGTGCCACCGCCCATCGTAACGATGGCGCACTCGGGGGCAAAGCCCTCGACGTGATCCTTCTCCTTTTGCAAAAGCGATTCGGGAATGAACATGGGCATATAAACGTTTTCGTGCCCCAGCTCCTTAAAGCGAGCGTCCAGATCCTTTTGGATATTCTCCCAGATAGCATAGCCGTAGGGGCGAATGATCATGCAGCCCTTAACGCCGGAATAGTCTACCAGCTCGGCCTTTTTTACAACGTCGGTGTACCATTGTGCAAAATCAACGTCCATAGACGTGATCTGCTCAACCATTTTCTTGTCACTTGCCATTTTTGCGATTCCTTTCGGATAACGATATTAAGATAGTTACCGTTTATTATAATACAAAACCTTTCAATTGTCAAGCAATTTTGTCAAATCGGGTGCCGTTTTGGCAAGGATGCAAGGAGCCGGAGAGGGCATTGGGGCAAATGACGGGATTTTGTACAAAAATTGTTAAAAAAACGGGCAAAAAATTTTAAAAAAGTTTTTGATGATGGATTGAAAAAAAGGTTAAGATATGTTATAATATAATCTCAATTATTTTGTATACAGACGGGAGAGCGGCAAGAGAGAAATGAAGAATTATCTGGAGACCTATCGGGAATGGAAAAACAGCCCTTTTGTGGATGAGCAAACAAAGGCGGAGCTTTGCAGTATTGAGGACAACGAGGCCGAGATCTACGAGCGTTTTTACAAGGAGATCGAGTTTGGCACCGGCGGTATGCGCGGCGTGATCGGCGCAGGCAGCAATCGCATCAATCGTTACGTGATACGCAAGGCCACGTTGGGCTATGCCAAATATCTCAAGCAGACCAATCGCAAGGCTGCGGAAATGGGTGTTGTGATCGCACACGACAACCGCCGTATGAGCCGCGAGTTCTGTCTGGAGACCGCAGGCGTTTTGGCTGCGGAGGGCATTCGCGCCTATATCTTTGACGGACTGCGCACCACGCCCGAGCTTTCCTTTGCGGTTCGCCATCTCGGTGCTGCCGGCGGTGTAGTGATCACCGCATCTCATAACCCCCCCGAATACAACGGCTACAAGCTGTACGACCAGCACGGCTGTCAGTTAGTGCCCTGCTATACCGACGTGCTGATCTCGATCATCAACGAGATCGAGGACCCGCTGTCCATCAGATCGCTGTCGCTTGACGAGGCCGGCTGGATGATCCGCGTGCTTGATCCCACGGTAGACGAGGCCTATTATGACGCTGTGATGAAGATCCGCCTGCGCCCCGACGTTCTGCGTGACGATTTTTCTGTGGTCTACACCCCCCAGCACGGCACCGGAAACGTGCCCGTGCGCGAAGTGCTGAAGCGTTGCGGCTATCACGTGACTCCCGTTGAGGAGCAGTGCTTTCCCGACAAGGACTTTGTCAATACCAAAAGCCCCAATCCCGAAAATAAAGAGGCCTATGAGCTGGCAATGGAATACGTGGCCCGTACCGGTGCCGATATTGCCATTACCACCGACCCCGACTGTGACCGCCTTGGTGTGATCGCCAAGCGCAACGGCAAGTACGAGCTGCTCAGTGGCAATCAGTCCGGTGCGATCCTGCTGAACTATATTCTGGAATACCATCACGCCAACGGCACGCTGCCTGCCAATGCCATTATGTGCAACACCGTGGTAACCTCCACGCTTGGCGACCGCGTTTGCGAAAAGTACGGCGTTGCCGTAGAAAAGACCCTGACCGGCTTTAAGTTTATCGGCGACAAGATCCACACCTACAACTCTACCGGCTCTCATACCTATATGTTCGGTTATGAAGAAAGCTATGGCTGCCTGATCTCCGACATCGCCCGCGACAAGGACGGTGTGCAGGCATCGCTGATGCTGTGCGAGGCTGCCGCGTATTATAAGACCCTTGGTAAATCCCTGTGGGACGTGCTGGAGGATCTGTATGCCGAATTCGGCTATTATCACGATGCACTGACCAACGTGGTGCATAAGGGCTCCGCCGGTGCCAAAAAGATCGCTGCACTGATGGAAAATCTGCGTACCAATGCCCCCACCGAGGTCAATGGCGTTGCTGTGATCGACGTAGAGGATTATGAGTCTGACCGTATGCGTGCCAAGGGCTTCCCCAACTCTAACGTACTGCGTTACGTGCTGGCAGACGGTAGCTGGGTTGCAGTGCGCCCCAGCGGCACCGAGCCCAAGTGCAAATACTATTATTGCGTGACCGGCGCCGATCGCGAGGATGCTTTGCGTAAGCACGAAGCGCTTCGCCGCGCGTTTGAGGTTTGATTTTTTGAACAAAATAGCGCAAAAACCATAAAAAAATGCCCCACTTGGCTGATGGAATGACGAAAATTGAGAAAATTTGGTCAAACCTATTGCCAAGCGGGGCAAAATGCTGTATAATAATTTGGGTAAACCAAAAAGCAAAATTATAAAAAACAAAAAAACGGAGGATTTTTACCATGTCTGTAAAAGTTGCCATTAACGGCTTTGGCCGTATCGGTCGTCTCGCATTCCGCCAGATGTTCGGCGCAGAGGGCTATGAGGTTGTCGCTATCAACGACCTGACCAGCCCCAAGATGCTTGCTCACCTGCTCAAGTACGACACCGCTCAGGGTCGTTACGAGCACGACGTTGTTGCTGACGACGAGGCCGGCACCATCACTGTAGACGGCAAGACCCTTAAGATCTACGCTTGCAAGGACGCTAACGATTGCCCTTGGGGCGAGCTGGGCGTTGACGTAGTTCTTGAGTGCACCGGTTTCTACTGCTCCAAGGAGAAGAGCCAGGCACACATCAACGCAGGTGCCAAGAAGGTCGTTATCTCTGCTCCCGCCGGCAAGGATCTTCCCACCATCGTATACAACGTCAACCACACCACCCTCACCGCTGATGACAAGATCATCTCCGCTGCTTCCTGCACCACCAACTGCCTGGCTCCCATGGCTAAGGCTCTGAACGACTATGCTGCCATCCAGTCCGGCATCATGACCACCGTTCATGCTTACACCGGTGACCAGATGATCCTCGACGGCCCCCACAGAAAGGGTGACCTCCGTCGTGCACGTGCCGGCGCTCAGAACATCGTTCCCAACTCCACCGGCGCTGCTAAGGCTATCGGCCTGGTTATTCCCGAGCTCAACGGCAAGCTGATCGGTGCTGCTCAGCGCGTTCCTACCTGCACCGGCTCCACCACCATCCTGATCGCTGTTGTTAAGGGCAAGGACATCACCATTGACGGCATCAACGCTGCTATGAAGGCTGCTGCTACCGAGTCCTTTGGCTACAACACCGAGGAGATCGTTTCTTCTGACGTTATCGGTATGCGTTACGGCTCTCTGTTCGATGCTACCCAGACCATGGTTGCTAAGATCGACGACGACACCTACCAGGTTCAGGTCGTTTCTTGGTACGACAACGAGAACAGCTACACCTCTCAGATGGTTCGCACCATCAAGTACTTCGCTGAGATCTAATTTCGGCCTGTACTTTTGGCGCAAAGCAAACAGCCCCGCAGTTTTCTGCGGGGCTGTTTTTGTTGTGAGCGCAGTGGAGCAAAGCTTTAAATAAAGCCGCCGACTGCACGGTGCGGTCGGCGGCTTTTGTTATTGCTCGATTTTTGTACCGATGCGCTCTCCGCAGCGGACAACGGTTTCCAATTCGTTTTGGGTATTGGTGAAAAATTCTTCATCCAAGGCAACTCTGTCTTTGGGAACCAGCAGCACGATGGTCGAGCCGCCAAATTCAAAGCGTCCCTTTTCTGTACCACGGGTTACGGTAACGGCCTTGTCGCCGTGATTGTTGGCGATGCGTCCAACCATCATTGCGCCCACCTCAACCTGGGTCACGGGGCCAAAATTTTCGGTGTGGAGGGTGGTCCAGGCGCGGCAGTTTTCAGTAAATACGCGGCGGGCCTCCAGTGCCACGTTCTGCACGGTGTGCAGCCTGCCCTTGATGAAGTGCTCTCTGCCGGAAATGCAATCGTCCACATAGATATAGCGGTGATAGTCGTCCACGGCCAAACGGAACACGATGCAAAGGCCACCCTCATAGCGCTTGGCCATCGCTTCGCTTTTCAGCAGAGATGCTACGGTATAGGTAAAGCCCTTGATCTCAAAGGTGCTTTGTTCTGTAATAGGGTAGACCGAGACCTTACCGTCACAGGGGGAAATGAACGCGTTGGGGTCATAGTCTACAGGGCGAAGCTCGGGGCGGATGTGGCGGGTAAAAAAGGCATTGAAGGAGGCATAGTCCTCTTTCTCAAATTGAGTCATATCAATGTTGTTGCGCTTGATATAGCCGTCGATCAGCCCGCAAGAAAGCTTGGTGTCCAAAATAACGCCGGCCGTTTTAGAGACCCAGCGCTGGGTCATCAATTTCAACAGGATGGAACCGGACTTGGTGTGGTAAAAATATTTTAACCATTTGCCGGGAGCAGTGTCCTGCTTAGAAATCGTTTTTCTCATACTTCGTACCATTTGCTGAGCATAGCGGAATCCAGGGCAACCACGTGAGCAAGGATCAGCGCTGCCAAAATAACAGCCAAAACGCCAAAGGCAATGCAAATGCCCTTGGGGCCGAATTTCTTGGTCTTAAAGCGGGTGATCATACAAATGCCCATCAGCAGATAGCCGCCGATCATGATCGTGTTGCAGATCCAAGAGCCGGGGTTGAAGAGAGTTGCGATCAGATAGAATACGGGGAGGCCAAAGGAAACAGCGGTAACGGGCATACCGATATAGTGGTCGCGCTTGCCGCAGTTGGGATCCTCGCAACGGATGATCTCGGTCACGTCAAAATATGCCAAGCGGATCAGGCCACACAGCACGAAAAAGGCGTAGATGGGCAGGAAGTACCAACGGTTGATGTTCATACCAAAGCCGATCATAGCGGGGGCTACGCCAAAGGCCAACAGGTCGCTGAGTGAGTCGATACGGCCACCAAACATCTTGTCCTCGCGGGTGCGGTTTTTGCGGGTGCTTGCCACAAGTCCGTCAAAGGCATCGCAAAGACCGGAAATGATCAGGCAGATCACGCCCACCCAAGGCATATTGTTTTGGTTGCCACCAACAGAAAAGCAGATGCCAACAATGGCCGCACAGGCCGAGAGATAGGTCAGGATCACGCCGTAATGATAAAATCCGATAAAGGGTTGCTTGCGTTCTTTCATTGTCAGTTACCTTCCTTTGCGTTGTTTTCAACAGGGTCGGGTGCGGGGGAGACGGGATCGTTGGAACGGGGATTATCCGTGGCAGGCGCGGTTGTTGCACAAGCGGCTTTTTTGCCGCCCAAAACGTGATAGACGATGGTGTAGATCGCACACAGGATCATAGCAAGGTAATAGGTGATCACGCGAGTCATGATCATAGGAATATCGCCAACGCCCGCGGCAAAGGCACCCAAATAGATGCTGGAAAATAAGATCTCAAAGGCGCCGGAGCCGCCCGGCAGAGGAAAGGAATTGTATCCAAGCGTGACCAACGTTTGCATCATAAACAGCTCAAGGAAACTGAGGTCGGAGACCGATACGCACACAAGGGCTGTGATGGCGATATTGGCAGCGCGCTGGATGAGATTGCACAAAAAGACCTGAACGATCAAGCCCTTGTGATGCTTGATGCTTTCAAAGGAGGTCTTGTATTTTTCAACTACGTTTTCAACCTTATTCAGCCATTTTTCTTTCTTTTTGATGATGTGCATCTTGTAAAGGAGCCCGACAAGCCCCTTGCCAACACGCAGTACCGCATTGTGAAAGACCATACAGGAAATGAAAAAGATCAACAAAAAGATCTGCATAGCAAGACCCAGCAGGATCAGGAATTTTGACCAGAACTCATAGCCGAGAAATTCTTTGAAATTATAAATGAATGCGATGGCGCCCACCACAAGGATCGAGGCCGTGTAGCACACAAGATTAAAGACCAAGGCAAAGCCCGCCGCACCGCCCGAAACACCGTCACGCACCATATAAAAGGCTGAGGCAGGTTGTCCGCCCGTGGCCGAGGGGGTGATGGTGGAGTAATAGATATCCGAGGTAGAGTAGGCTATTGATTGATGCAAGCGGGGCTTGTAGCCGAATTTTTTCAGGATCAGGTGGAGCGCAAGGCCCTCAAACACGATAAAGATCAGCAGGCAGCCGACAGCGCCCGCGATCAACCAGGGGTTGCAGCTGGAAAAGAAGGAGCCGACCGCTTCCCACGTTAAGCCGTCTGAATTATTTTTGATCAGAATAAAGGTCAAAAGGGCCAGCAGTACGACAAAGGCTATATTAAGGATCTGTTTAATATGAGTCTTTTTCATATGACCCCCCACTTTCTAAAATATAGATATGAATATTATAATATAAATGCGCGGTTTTGTCAAGACGTGTCGAGGCGCAATATATGGAAAATAAACAAAATAAAGGGGCATACGCTGAAATCGGCGTATGCCCTGATCGTTATTGCTTGTTTTCTTGGGTGTCGGCGCTTTCTTCAAGAGCTTCGGTGGGCTGTTTCTCGCTTTCGGAAAGAGCTTGCTTTGGGGGATTGAGGTGGTGGATCAGCGTGATGGCGGCGCAGACCACCATTGAGAGATAATAGGAGATCACGCGGGTGATCAGCATCGTGGTCTTGGTCATATCATCGGTAAATACGTGTGCATATGCCTCAAGGTACATATACTCAAACGCGCCGGAGCCACCCGGAAGCGGGACTGCATTAAAGCCCAAGACCACAAAGGTCTGGATCGAAAAGATCTCCCACATCGAAAGATCCGTGATCGAGGCGCAAACAAAGCAGGAAATGCCGATCAGCGACATACGCTGCAGAATGTCAAAAAACAGCACGGGGAAGATCAGCATCTTGTGGTGCTTGAAATAATCCAAGGACGAGCGGTAGTTTTCTACCATACCGTCGATCTTGCCCATCCATTTTTCTTTGTTGCGGAAAATACGGATCTTGCAAAGCAGATTGATAAAAAAGTGGCCCACGCCAAGGATCATGTTAGGGAAAAACAAGCAAGCGCCAAAGACCAAGATCAGCACGGCCTGAAAGCCGAGGCCGATCAGGATCAGGATCTTGGAGGCGACGCCGTAGGACAGAAAAAGCGAAAAATTGGCGATCAGCACCACAGCTCCCACCACCAAAAGCGCTGCGGCAAAGGCCAGCAGATTAAAGATCAGGCCAAAGCAGGCAATGCCGCCGGGGATGCCGTCGCGTATCATATAAAAGGCAGAGGCAGGCTGTCCGCCCGTTGCCGAGGGGGTGATGGCCGAATAATAAACATCTGCCGAGGCATAGGCGATGGAATCACGGAAGCGCGGCTTTCCGCCAAAGCGGCGAATGATCAGGTGCAAGCTGATCCCCTCAAAAAAGAAATAGCCCACCATACAGACAAGAGCGCCGATCAAAAACCAAGGGTTGCACACCGCAAAAAAGTCTTGCACGGCGGCAAAGTCCATATCACTGACGGTCCAGACCGTAAAGGCAGCAAGCGCCAATACGAATAAAATATTCAACAATTGCTTTTTTTGCGATTTTTTCATATGCCCGCCCTCTGCCTTTCGGCGCCAAGATTAATAACGATCAACAATATAATTATTATATCATACATATCATACATTGTCAACTGCCGCCTGTCATACAAAAATGCGGGATACGGTGCAACTGCCCCGTATCCCGCGCGTTGGGTCATTGACCAAAGCTTGTCTCGCCGTAGATGCCGGCAATAAATCTTGCTATGTCGGTGTTGTCTACCACGTCACCGTCAAAGAACTCGGTACCGTTTCCAAGGGCGAAAACAGGCGTCTCGGCTGCGGTATGCTGATAGTACTCGTCACCGTCCTTTTCCACGTACGAAAAGTTTTCAAAGGTATAGCTTCCGTCCTCGTTTTTGACAAGGCCTCCCGTTTCGTGATCGGCGGTCACGATCAGAGCGGTATAGGGGTGAAGCATCACAAAGCAGATGGTGTAGGCAATGATCTCGTTATAGCGATAGACGCTGTCCCACACCCCTTGACTGTTGGCATAATGCGCCTTTTTGTCGATGTGAGCTTCCTCGATCATAACGAAAAAGTCACTACCGTTTTCAGAAACCAGTGACAAACCCTTGCGAGAGGGGGTAATGAGCTCGGTATTTTCTCCGTAAAGAAAATCCACCGTTCCGGCCTTTTGCAGGTCGTCTATCTGCGATTGCAGCGTCTTGGTATCAGAACGGTTGCTGTGGTGGCACAAAAAGCCGGAGGGGGTGGCGCCCGTCAGCTTATCGGTGGTGATGATGGCGGTCTTTGCACCAACAGAATTTGCCAGCTCGCGCACGTTTTGCCGTTCGGTCTTGCTTGCGTCTATACCGAGATAGCCGTTCAGCGTTTTATAGCCCGTGGCCAGCGCCGTAGAGGCGGCCGCACTGTCACTGTAGCTTGTTTTGCCGTTGATGACCGATTGCGATATGGTGGTACAGGAGGTCTGGTTGGGCAGGGAATAGGCTACAAATTCATCCAGCATATTGCTGTCAAGCGTGTAGTCGATGTGATGAAAGCCCATGCCGTCGCCGATCAGCAGGATGGAGGAGGTCGCCTTTTGAAAAACGTGCTTTTTTGGTGTTGGCTTGTCGGGGATCTCGGTGGCATCGATATCCACGTTAACGCCCCGGCTTGCAAAATGATTGTTGACCAGCTCGCCCGCGGCACCGGCTACCAGATAGGAGTTGCCCAGCATAACGATCTTGCTGCCTGCAGTGTGCAGATAAAATTGATCCTTGCCAAGCTTGGCGGTGCTTACGTCAGAGGCGGCGCGATTGGTACTGCCGATCAGGATCTCACAGGCCTGCTCCTTAGAGTTATCAGAGACAACGGGTAGGTCAAGCCCCGCGTTTTTTAACAGATAATCAGCCAGATTCACGGCCGTGTAATAGGTCAGCGGATCGTTTGCTTTGGCAGAGGCGGGGTAGACGATACGATAGCTTTTCAGCGGCGTGCCGTTGACGGAAAGAGCCCCCACGTGATAGGGGTGTTTAGAAAGATCGTCACGATTTTCAAAGACCGTTATGCTTTTTTTGCTGACATCAAGATATGTAAGAATGAACTGATCAACAGCCTTTTCGGTGGCCTCGGCGCTGCCGCCAAGGATCAGGATGCGTCCGTCACGATAGGCGATGAGGTGATCTTTCACGCGCAACGTGTTGCGAGCCTCACCGGATTCCGTGCGGTTGGTCGTGCCGATCAGGATCTCCAAACGGTTGGCGTCGGGATCCTTGCCCTTCTCCATTTTATCGTTGTAATATTGCAGCTTGATCTGCGTGCCTTGATATACAGCGGTATATAGCTTCATGGCCGCAGATTGTGCAGCCTGTGCCTCGTCACTGCTGCCGCCGGGGGCAATGATCGTATAATTGCTGTTTGTCAAATCTATCGTATGCTCGATCTCGGGCGGTCTTGGATCGTCGGGGTCGTCTGTGGGGGACATCGGCGGCTTGCACGCGGCCAAGCCGGGAACAAGCATCAAGATCGCCAAGATCAGACACAAAAGCTGTTTTTTCATATCAAATCTCCTTCGTTTTAAAAAAGCCGACACGGGGTCGGCTTTTTATTAATCGTCCTCGGAAACCGGTGCCTCTATGGCGTGAAAAACGGATTCCGGGGTCTCGCAGATGCAAAAGCAATTGGCGGCCTCGGGGCTGATAAAGCCCTTGATAAGATCGGTGCCTATCACAGAGATCATATTGTCCCAAAAGCCGTTGATGTTGTAAAGAATGATGGGCTTTTTGTGTCTGCCCAGCACCTTTAGCGTCAGGATCTGAAAGAATTCGTCAAAGGTGCCGATGCCACCGGGAACGATGATAAAGGCCTCGGCTTTTTCCTCCATAATATCCTTGCGGTCTGCCATTGTTTCGGTATGGATCATTTCGGTGCAGTGGTCATAGAGCGGCTCAAGTGTGTGCATAAAATGGGGGGCGACGCCAATGATGCGGCCGTTTTCTGCGCTCATGCCGCGCGCCGCGGCTCCCATCAGACCCATCGAGCCTCCGCCAAAGACCATCGTGTGGCCGCGGCGCGCCATCGCGCGTCCCAGCTCTTCGACCCGCTCAATATAAACGCGGTCGATGCGGTCGCTGGCTGCTCCGTAAAGCGTAATGTTCATAAGAGCCTCCTTTAATGTGAAGTTTTGGCAGCGTGCTTGGCTGCCTCCTTTTCCTCAATGTGTGCCGCCAAGCGCGCCTGATTGGCGCGAACACGGTCGATCTCGGCTTGCTTGTCGCGTTGCCAGAGATAACTGAGATGCAGCTCTGTACCGTGGTGGATGCGGTATATGTTTTGTATATGCTTGTAAAGAATGGCCAGGGTGGCTACGGCAAGGATGGCGGCTCCCCACCAACCGTTTTCGGCGTGGCGCAACAGGGGAGAAACACCTTGTTTTCCAAACAGGCCGTATGCAAGGGGGATGATGATCGATGCAGTGATCGGCACCACGCAAATGTAGTTTACGATAATGCAAAGGACAAGCTCTGCGGCCAACAGGATCAGGAAAAAGCGCCAATCGATCGCCAACAGAACGCCACCAAGGCAAGCCAGCCCTTTTCCGCCGCGGAATTTCATCCAGGCGGGGAAGATGTGACCGAGAATAGAGGCAACGCCGGCAATCTCTGCGGCAAACAGCAGCCCCTTGAAAATTTGGGGAGCGAAGAAGAAGGCGCAAAAGGCCTTGGTGATATCAAACAATGCACTGAATACGCCGATCAGCTTTCCAAACAGGATGGTGGCGTTAGAGGCTCCCGCGTTGTTGGAGCCCTTTTGACGGATGTCGACCCCCCGTATTTTTCCGATGATGTAGGCAGAGTTTATGCCGCCTATCAAATAACCAAACAAAAAACAGAGAATAATTTTCCAAACCATAGTTTAACCTCGTTATGACCCAAACGGTGCGGAATATCCTTTGTATCATTCCACAATGCTACTGTTTTTATTATATCATAAAAGAGAATTTTTTACAAGTCCGCGCCGTTGGGCGATTTTCAAAAAGTGTCTAAAACAAGGTACTTGGTCAGCAATTGGCTGGGACGGTAGGACATTTTTGCGCGGCGTAGGTTTTCAAGCCCCATATCGTCCTCTCGGTTGACGGTGGTGAGAGAGGGATGCTTTTGATGCATCAACCTCACAAATTCGCGGTTGATCACGGGATAAGCGCCGCTAAAATCCGGGTGTGCCTTTTCTACGTGCACGCAAAGCGTATCCGCTGTTAACATGCTGCCGATCGTAAACGCCACAGGGGCGTCGTCTACGGTCAGAACGCCGCCCTCCAACGCAAGTGCGTCAAAGGCGTCAAGGGCGCGCTCTACAGCTTTGCGCTCGTTTTGCACCGAGGGATCCGTGCGCTCCGCTCCCCAGGTGTCAAGCAGGGCACGGCATTGGTCAAAGCGATCGGGGGAAAGAGGATGCAGCACCCAGTGGTGGGTGGCAGTAAAGGCATTGATATGATTGCGCTTGGCGTGCAGCTTTTTGCCTGCCAACGTAGAAAGCGCCGTGGCATCGTAGAGATAGTCGGCAAGGTCGCGCTCCTCGGTTACCGAAAAACGGTTGGGAAAGGCGTCGTTCAGCGCCTTGACCTCCTCCTCCGTGACCCCCGCCATGATCAACCGCCCGCCTTGGAAAGCGGCTTGTGCCTGCATTGCTTGGATCACGGGAGCCGGCGAGCCGTAGCCAACGGGAAAGAGATAACGGTGCGGGCCGCTATCGGTGCAAAAGCGGATCACGGCAAAATGGGCGTTGTCGGCATCAAAAAAAGCGATCTCCTGATGATAAGTCTCGTTCCAGATATAAAGGTTGGCAAAGGCACGGTCTGCATCCCGATAGCGTCCGTCAGCAAGGGCAAGATAACGCTCCCTGTGGCACAGGTCAACGGGGGTAAAGTGCAAAAGAGGTTGTGCGATAACGTTCATAGATCCTCGCTTTTACTTTTCTTTATAATAGAGGTAACAGTGGCAAAATCCCTCAAAATCCGGGTCTGCGATCTGCTTGCGGAATTCCTCGCACATACATTTATTTTCGGGGGTGCGTTCCATGCGGCAGGGGCAATATCCACCGGTCATTTCAAGACCTTGGCGGATGGTCTTAACGATTTCCTTGTCGGGGTTTTCTTTGATTTTCACGATATTTACCGTCCTTACTTGATTTTTGTGCGTTTTTTTGGTATAATAAATATGCAGAAGATCTGCAAATACACAGAGGGGAGAAAAACAATGTCTGTTCAAAAGATAAATGCCCAAAAATTTGAAGAGCTGATGGCGGGAAATAAACCCGTTTTACTTGATTTTTACGCTGACTGGTGCGGACCCTGCCGTATGCTGGCTCCCATCGTAGAGGAGATCGCCGCCGAACATCCCGAGATCGTGGTGGGAAAGGTAAACGTAGATGAGGAAGGGGCGCTGGCACAGCGCTTTGGCATCGTGTCTATTCCCTTTGTGGCGCTGCTGCAAAACGGCCGTCTGGTGGGAAAGGCCCTTGGCTATCGCCCCAAGAGCGCGTTGCTTGCTGAGCTTGGGCTGTAATTATTATAGCATATTTTAAGAAAACAGTAAAGCCCCCGTTGACAAAATGCCGCGAAGTCGGTATAATAAAAGTAACGATTTCCAAAGGAGGACTTCACAATGCAGGTTACGAAAGAAAGTATTATCGGCGACGTGCTGGATTATAACGCCGGCACTGCAAAATTTTTCTTTGAGATCGGCATGCATTGCCTCGGCTGCCCCGCTTCTCGCGGTGAGTCGATCGCCGATGCCTGTGCCGTACACGGCACCGATGCCGATGCACTGGTCAAGAAGCTGAACGAGTTCTTGTCTGCGCAGTAAGAACAAAGTCGGGTACGCATTGCGCACCCGACTTTTTTACAAGGAGATGTACGATGACCGTAAAGGAATTATATGCATATATCACGGGATTTGCTCCCGCCGAGTTGTCTGCAGAATGGGATAATGACGGCATTGCCTGCTGTGCAGACGAGGGGCGCCCTGTGCGCCGCGTATTGGTGGCCCTGGATGCGACCGAGACTGTTGTGGACAAAGCGATCGCAGAGGGCTTTGATCTGTTGCTGACGCATCACCCGCTTTTGTTTAAGGGGGTAAAGCAGCTGACTGCTGCCACAACGGTGCCGCGCAAGCTGATCAAGCTGCTCAAGGGCGATGTCAGTGCCATCAGCTTTCACACGAGATTGGATGCTGCCGATGGCGGCGTTAACGACATCTTGGCTGCACTTTTAGAGCTTGAAAACGTTACGCCCTTTGGCCCCGCAGGAGAAGAAATGGGGCGCATCGGCGATCTGCCGCGGACGGTGCCTGTCACAGAATATGCCGCAACGGTTTGCGAAAAATTGAATGTTCCCGCTGTTTTGCTGGCGGGAGAGGGCAGTGTGCGTCGTGTGGCCGTGCTTGGTGGAGAGGGCGGCGATTTTGTGCTTGCGGCCAAGGCTGCAGGGGCAGATCTCCTTCTTTCCGGTCGCATTGGATATCACCGTATGCTTGACGGAGCCGAGGAAGGCATTGCCTTGATCGAGGCCGGGCACTTTGCCACCGAGGTGGCGGTCTGCCGGCGTTTGGCCGCGCTTGTGCGCGGGGCCGACCCCTCGATCGAGGTTGAGATTTATGACGTGCCCGCCATCAAGCGGGTGGAAAGATAAGAGGTAAATGATGACTTATGTAACGGCAGGTATCTGCGGAGATTGGGAGAAATACAGCGCGCTTTTGCGTTGCATCAATTTAAAGGAGACCGATATCCTTTACGTGATCGGCGACGTGGCCGATTACGGCGAACAGGGTATGGAGGTTCTGACGGATATGAGTATGCGCGCCAACGTCTATCCCGTGGCGGGTGCACACGATTTTTTGGCACTGCGGATGCTGAACGGCTTTGACAAAATGCTGAAGGAGGGCTCTATGCCCGATCCTGATTTTGCTGCTGAGATGACGGCGTGGGCGGCCGACGGCGGAAGGCCTACCTTGGACGGATTCCGCGCGTTGGATGAGGATATGCGCGAGGGCGTGTTGGATTATCTTGCCGAGTTCACACTGTTTGAGGAGATCGAGGTAAAGGGAAAGGAGTACGTGCTGGCTTATGCCGGTATTGCAGACTTTGATCCCGATGCCGAACTTGACGATTATCAGCCCGAGGACTTTTTTACGCCGGCCGCTAAAGGGGATCGCTTTTTTGAAGATCGCACCCTGATCGTTGGCTGCGTTTCTACCGAAAGCGGTAAGATCGAGCGCGAGGATGGTGTGATCCGTTTGGATTGCGGCGCGCGCGAGGGCGGCAAGCTTTCCTGCTTGTGCTTGGAGAGCGGAGAGGAATTCTATGTCTGAAAAAGCTGAAAAACTCGCCCCGTCCAGCCACTTTTTTCTAAAAAAAGGCGATGTGCTGACCATAGACGTGATAGATCTTAACAACCTGGGGTGCGGCGTTGGCCGCGCTCCGGACGGTCGCGCCGTATTTTTGTCGGGGGCTGTGGCGGGGGATACTGTCAGGGCATTGATCATCAAGGTCAACAAAAGCTTTGCCGTGGGCAAGGTGCAGGAGGTGCTGATTCCATCTCCCGACCGTGCCGACGGCTATTGTGCCGTTCCGCCCTCCTGCGGCGGTTGTGTGTATCGCTATCTGACTTATGAAAAGGAGCTGGAGCTAAAGCGCGGCTATGTCGAGCATGTGTTCCGCAAGGCGGGGCTCTCGGATGTGACCGTGGAAGCCGTACGCACCACGGGCGTGACAAAGGGCTATCGCAACAAGGCGGAATACCCCATTGCAGAGCAAGGAGGCCATCTTGTGGGCGGATTTTACGCGCCAAAAACGCACCGTGTGGTGCCTGCTTTCGACTGTGCGCTGCAGCCTGCCATTTTTGGCGAAATTTTACATACGTTCTGTGATTTTTATGACAAATTGGGCGTCAAAGCCTATGATGAGGAAAGCGGAAAGGGGCTTTTGCGCCATCTGTATCTGCGTGAGGGCAAGAACACAGGCGAGCTGATGATCTGCCCTGTGATCAACGGCCGCGAGCTGCCCCAAGAGCAGGAGTTGGTCAAACTTCTTCTTGAAAAATTCCCTCAAGTGACCTCTGTCATGGTCAACACAAACACCAAGTCCACCAACGTGGTGTTGGGCGATGCCTATCGCACGCTGTACGGCAACCCGTATATCGAGGACGTGCTTTGCGGCAAGCGTTTTCGCATTGCGCCTGCCTCCTTTTATCAGGTGAACCACGATGCCGCCGAGCTGCTTTATGGCCTTGCCGCCGAACGCACAGGCCTTGACGGAAAAGGTCTTTTGCTTGACCTTTATTGCGGCGCGGGTACCATCGGTCTTTCCATGGCCGAGCGTGCGGGCGAGGTGATCGGCATTGAGATCGTTCCCGCCGCCGTGGAGTGTGCCGTTGTCAATAAGTCCCTGAACGGTATCGAAAACGCCCATTTTTATTGCGGCGATGCCGCCAATGCCGAGGGGCTGCTTGCTCCCGTGGAATGTGAGCGGGGCGTTCTGCACCCCGACGTGGTGATCCTCGATCCCCCTCGCAAGGGCTGTGATGCACAACTCCTTGATTTTCTTGCCGCCCGTGGGGTGCCTCGCATCGTTTACGTTTCCTGCGGCCCCGATACGCTTGCAAGAGATTGTGCGCATTTGCACGGGCTGGGATATGAAATTGGAGCTGTTACGCCGGTTGATCTTTTCCCACGTACAGGACACGTCGAAAGCGTTGTGTCTCTCGTGCGCAGAGACGATATGCAATAAATCGCAAACCTTACATAAATCAAAGGACTTGTTATGAACAAAAAACAACAGCTGTGGCACTTATCGATGGATGTTTTATATGCTGTAATGGCCGGATTGGTCGTGGGCACAGCTTATTTCCTTTTTCAAAACAGCAACGGATTTGCACCCGGTGGCGTGGGCGGCCTTGCCACCATTACTTATCATTTTCTTGGCGACAAGGTCAGTTGGGCCGTTTTGATGGTGGCCTTTAATCTGCCTATCTTTGTTTTGGTCAGTGCCGTTGTCAACAAAAAGCTGGGCGTGATCCTCAGCGTATATATGCTGACGCAATCCTTTGTGACCGAGCTGTGGGAAATGGTGGGGATAAAGCCCTATTCACTGCTGAACAACGGCGCGGATTTCAACATTGTTTTTGCTTGTATTGCCACCGGCGTGATCTCGGGCTTTGGCTTTTCGCTGATGCTCAGGCGCTTTGGCGCCAGCGGAGGTACGTATGGTATTTCCGCTTTGCTGAAAAAGGCCAAGCCGCAGCTGAATATCGCCTACGTTTCTTTTATTATGGATGCCGCAGTGGTGTTTATTGCATTTTTTGTATATGGAATGAAGATCACGCCTGTGATGTGCACGCTGTTGAACCTGTTTATTGCCAACGTGATCGTGGATCATGGCCTCAGCGGTATCAAAAACGGTTATAAATTTGAGATCGTCACCACAAAGCCAAACGAGCTGTCTGCAGAGCTGATGGCGCGCTTAAAGCACGGCGTTACCGAGATCAAGGTGCACGGCATGTATTCGGATAGCGACAAATATATGCTGATCTGCATCATCAACAAGCGGCAGATCGGTGAAACGATGAAGATCATCAAGGCTTATCCGGATACCTTTACAAGCTTTGAAAAGGTCAACGAGGTGTTTGGCAATTTTAAAAGAAGAGTTTGAATGTGTAGAAAGGAATTGGAAATGAAACTGAAGTGCGGTGCAGCCGAGCGCTGCGTAACCCCGTCTCTGGGGTTAAACATTCCTCAATGTATGTCATTTAACCCCGCAACGGGTGTAAAAGACGATCTGTTTACTCACGCTGTTGCGCTGGAGCAAAACGGCAAGACCGTGATCTTGATCTCAATTGATACCAGTGGACTTGGCACGGGCTTTACCCGCCGCGTGCGAGAGGCGCTCCACCGCGAGATCGGTGTAGATCCCCGCGCCGTGATGGTCAGTGCCATACATATTCACACCGGCGGCCCGCAGCTGATGGACGTGTTTTGGGGACAGGGCGAGGACAGATCTGTCAACGAGCTGTTTTTGCAAAAAACAGTGGAGGCAGCTATCGAGGCCTATCGCAGCCGTGTGCCCGTAACGGCGCGCTTTGCTATGGGCTTTGAGGATCGAATCAGCTTTTGCCGCAACTATCAGCTGATCGACGGCAGTATTAAAACAAACCCCGGTCGCAAGCACGCCGCCGAGATTTTGTGTCCCGCTTCGGAGATCGACTGCACCCTTTCCACACTGCGCTTTGACGATGCAAACGGAGATCCCGTTTGCGAGATCGTTAATTTTGCTTGCCATCCCGATACGGTTGGAGGACATGAGTATTGCGCCGATTTCCCGGGCGAAATGCGCAGAAAACTCAAGGACGTATATGGAAATTCGCATACGGTTTTGTTTTTCAATGGCTGTAGCGGCAACGTCAATCATATCGATGCCGTACGGTATTTAGAGCCGGAATTCCGTTATCCCAAGGATCATTATAAGGTGATGGGCGGCATCCTTGCCGAGGGCGTGCTGGCGCTTCACAGCGAGCTTGATCCGATCGAGGGTGAGGTCATCGATTTTGCTCACAAGCGCTTCCGCGCCCCCCGCAGACAGCCCTCCAAGCAGGATATGCAATGGGCAAGCGAGGTGCTTTCCAACCCCGATGGGGGAAAGGTAGATAAGCGCTTGGCCGAGGAACTGTATCGCTTGCATAAGCATCCCAAGCGCTATGAGTTGGTGGAAATGCAGGTCATCCGCATCGGTGATATCTTTGTGGTCGGCTTTCCGGGCGAGCCCTTTGCCGACATCGGCATTCGACTGCGCCAACGCGCAATGCCGCATCAACTGATCATATCCGAGCTTGCCAATAACGAGCTTGGATATTTCGCCACCGAGCCTGCCTTTAGCGCAGGGGTTTACGAGGCGATACTTCCCAGTGCCCCCTTTGAATTGGACGTGATCGACCGTATGATCGATACAGCAGCCGCGCTGATCAAGCGCTGCGAAAAATAAAAAAGGTAGGAAGAAAGATATGAAAAAACGTTATAAGGTCTTGATGATCGTTGGCGCCGTTCTGGCAGCCATCCTGTTGTTTTTTGCCATCATCAACATTATCCCGCCTGCACATAACGTAGAGAGTAATCCTTTTGTGGTGGGTGAGGGGCATCTGCCTATGGTGGCGGCTCACCGTGGCGGTGGTGTCAGCAATCCCGAAAACACGATGCTGGCCTTCCGCGAGGCGGTCAGCACTTTCCGTGTTGATATCATTGAAAGCGACCTGTACCTGACAAAGGATGGCTATCTGGTCTATAATCACGATTCCTATATTGACGAGACCTGCAACGTCAACGGAGACCTGAGCTTGGAGGCGGTTAAAAAATTGTGCGAGGATAAGAGCAACCGCCACTATATATCGGATATGACGCTGGCAGAGCTGCGTCAATATAATTTTGGCTATTATTTTGAAAACAAGAACGGCGAGCGCCCTTATAAGGGGGAGACCGAGCTTGCCGCCAAGGGTTTGCAGATCGCCACGGTCGAGCAGCTTTTTGAGGAGTTTTATGCCACCCATCCGGAGCTGCTGTTTATCGTAGAGATCAAGGACGACGGCGAGCGCGGCTTTGAGGCCTGCAGGATCTTGTACGAGACCTTGGAGCGTTATCCCGTCTATAAGGATCGCATTGTCGTGGGCACCTTCCACGACGAGATCGAGGCTGAGCTGAAGGCCAATTATCCCGACCTGTATCGCGGCGCGCCTACGGGCACGGCGGCGGGCTTTGTCATTACGCAGCTGCTTGGTGTCAATCTGTTTAACAGTAGTGATTTTGCTTGCCTGCAGATCCCAACGTCTTATGACGTTGGCATCACCATCAATTTGGATCGTGCCACCTTTATTGACCGTGCGCACCGCCGCAATATTGCAGTGCAATACTGGACGATCAACGATGCCGAGACGATGCGTGAGCTGATCGAGCTTGGCTGTGATTGCATTATGACCGACGACCCGGAACTGTTGCAAAGTGTACTGGGTGAATATCGTTAAGTTATCAAAAAAGCATACACGTGCTTGGATTTTGTGACAACATCGCACTAAGGAGTAATTTTATGAGTGTCGTGAGCTTCCCTTATGGCAAGGAGCATTTAGAATACGATTTTACAGGCGAGGATTTTCGGGGAACACTGGTTTCCGCACTTCACGGTTATACCCCCTTGTTGAAGGGGGAGGCGCTGGTGCGGGCTGCGATGGATGCGCCGATCGGCGCCCCCAAACTTTCGGAGCTGGCGCGGGGCAAAAAAAACATCGTATTGATTGCCAGTGACCACACCCGTCCTGTGCCCAGTAAGATCATTGTGCCGCCTATGCTTGCCGAGATCCGCGAGGCAGCGCCCGATGCCAAGATCACCATCCTGATCGCCACGGGCTGTCACCGCGATACCACCCGCGAGGAGCTGGTAGCCAAGTTTGGAGAAGATATCGTGGCGCGTGAGCATATCGTGGTGCACGATGCCACCGACGAGTCGATGCTGGTGCATCTCGGCACGTTGCCCTCAGGTGGCGCTCTGCGCATCAATCGTCTTGCCGCCGAGGCAGATCTGCTGATCTCGGAGGGCTTTATCGAGCCCCATTTTTTTGCAGGCTTCTCGGGCGGACGCAAGAGCGTGCTGCCCGGTGTGGCAGCGCGCGAAACGGTGCTTGCCAATCATTGCTCGGAGTTTATCGCCCATTCCAAGGCTCGTACGGGTGTGCTGGAGGGCAACCCCATCCACCGCGATATGCTTTGGGCAGCCAAGCGCGCGGGGCTTGCCTATATCGTCAACGTAGTGATCGACGAAAATAAAGAAGCCATTTTTGCGGTGGCGGGCGACGTCGAGCAGGCGCATCTGGCAGGTTGCGAGTTTCTTTCCGGACTTTGCCGTGTGGCCCCCATTCCCGCTGACGTTGTGATCTCCACCAATGGCGGCTATCCGTTAGACCAGAATATCTATCAGTCGGTTAAGGGCATGACTGCAGCCGAGGCTTGCGTGCGTGAGGGGGGCGTGATCATCATGCTGTCCAAGTGCAACGACGGTCACGGCGGCGAGGGCTTTTACCGCCAGCTTTTCGAGGAGCCCGATATTGAAAAAACAATGGCGCTGTTTTTGTCCAGGGGCAGAGACCGGACCGTGCCTGATCAGTGGCAGACACAGATCTTTTTGCGCATTTTGAAGCGAGCTACGGTGATCTTTGTTTCGGATGCGCCTGATGATATGGTGCGTGATATGCATATGATCCCTGCACACAGCATCGGCGAAGCGCTGAAAATGGCCAAAGAAATTTTGAAAAACAATGGGCCCTCGGTGACTGCCATTCCCGATGGCGTTGCGGTGATGGTCGTATAAATTAGAATACGTGTTACATTTTTTGCGACAAAACGGAGAAAAACATGAAAAAAGAGAGTAGCTTATGTTGCGCAAGATCGGATATGGTGCATATCCCGTGCTTTCGGATGTGTGATGTGATCGACAGTGCATCCAAGGCGCCTCACCCCGCCTTTTTACAAGGGGATCGCGTGCTTCAAGGCATCAGCATCTCCAAATATCAAAATGTGATCAAAGATGGCATTGCCTATTCGATCAAAGACCGCGACCCCGCGGTCTTTGTAGATTTTGATGCGGCAGAAGCGGCTTGTGCTGCCAAAGGTGCAGGTTGGCACTTGATGACGGCTATGGAGTGGGGGGCGATTGCTCTTTGGTGCCAAAAAAACGGTTTTTTGCCATTTGGTAACAATGAGCTTGGAAAGGATCATCGCGAGAGCGCCGTAACGGCGCGCATCTCTTTTGAAAATGCCGAAAAGGGAATCGTGCGTGTTGCAACCGGTACCGGCCCCAACACGTGGAGTCACGACGGCACGCCGAACGGCATTTTTGATCTGAACGGCAACATTTGGGAATGGCAGGGAGATTTTCGCTTGGTTTACGGAGAGGTGCAGTGTCGCTTTGGCGGCGTATGGCTTGCGCTGAACGGAGAAAGCGGCGAGTGGATCGTGCCCAACGGAAACGGCATAACGCAGCATAGTGTTAAGCTGGATATGAAGGAAGGCAGATGGGTCTTTGTAACGGCTGCGCTGACCGATCCCTTCCCACACGCCCGTCACGCGCCCTTTGAGGCGGTGCGTGCCGAGGGCTTGTGCGAAAAAGCGATCGAGCAGCTTTGGGCGTTGGCGCTGCTGCCCGTGGAGGGCTATGATCACAGCGGCGTTGATCTGTATGCCAATAACGGTTCTGCCGAGCGTATGCTGTTTCGCGGCGGACGATGGGGACAAAAGGAAAATGCAGGACTGTTCAAAAGCTGCATTGACGATCCGCGCACGTATGCGGGGGAGGCCGTGGGATTCCGCTCGGCATATACGGAGGCGCTATGAAACGGACACCGGTGCAGCCGAATTTGATGGATTTTCCAACCCCGTTGCGGCACTTATTGGAAAATTGCGCTGTTTATGACAGCAGCTGCTCGCGGGAAGCGCGGGTGTGGTTTATCGATCGTGACGGTGGATACTATCTCAAAAAAGCGCCTGCGGGCACGCTTTTTCGAGAGGCTGAAATGGATCGCTATTTTCACAGCAAGGGACTGACCGCCCCTGTGCTGGCGTATATCAGCGAGAAGGAGGATTGGTTGTTGACCGCCCGTGTGTTGGGCGAGGATTGCACCCATATGACCTATCTTGCCGAGCCCGAGCGGCTGTGCGACCTGCTGGCCACCAAGCTGCGAGAGCTGCACGAAATGCCTTTTGACGGTTGCCCCGTGACAGACCGTACGGGTGAGTATCTGCAAACGGTAGAGAAAAATCACGCCGCGGGCGTATTTTCACGCTTCTGCCTGCCGCAGGAGCTGCAGGGCCTGACCGCTGATACGGCCTATGACCTGGTGATGCAAAGCAAGCATTTGCTGCAACGCAATTGTCTGCTGCACGGTGACTATTGCCTGCCCAATATTCTGCTTGACGATTGGCGCTTTTCAGGCTTTATCGACCTTGGTGGCGGTGGCGTGGGAGATCGCCACATCGACCTCTTTTGGGGCGTGTGGACGTTGCAGTATAATTTGAAAACACCCCGATACGGGGCGCGTTTTTTGGATGCTTACGGCCGAGATCGGGTGAATGAAGATTTGCTGACGGCCATCGCCGCGGCGGAATGCTTTGGATGATTTCAGGGGGGATGGAGTATGTTTAACGGAAAAATGAAGGCGCTGACCTTTAGCTACGACGACGGTGTGACGCAGGACGTGCGCCTGATCGAGATGCTGAATAAATACGGCTTGAAGGGTACGTTCAACCTGAATTCCGGCTTTCTTGGCGGAAAAGGACAGCTGGTGCGCGAGGGCGTTACGGTGGGGCACAACAAGGTGGCACGGGAGGACGTGCGTCATGTTTATGCCGGTCACGAGGTCGCGGCGCATACGCTAAAGCACCCTTTTTTGCCTGAGATCGAGGATGAAAAAGAGATCATTCGTCAGGTAGAGGAGGATCGCCTTGCCCTGTCGGAGCTTGCAGGCTATGAGGTGGTGGGCTTTGCCTACCCCGGCGGCGGTATCAATCACAACAAGCGCGTGGCCGATATCATCCGGCAAAACACAGGCGTGAAATATTGCCGCACCACCGACAGCACCCACAGCTTTGATCTGCAAAGCGATCTGTTTGAGTTCAATCCCACGGTCTATCATCATAAGGAGTGGGATAAACTGTTTGAGCTTGGTGAAGCATTTTTGAAAATGGAGACCGATCGCCCGCAGATCTTTTACGTGTGGGGGCACGCTTATGAGCTTGATATCCGCGATGAGTGGGGGCGTTTTGAGGAATTCTGTAAAATGATGGCGGGAGCCAAAGATATTTTTTACGGCACAAACAAAGAAGTCTTGACTTTTTAAAGCACATCTTTTATAATGAAGATGATCTTGGCCACGGATGTGGCAATCTTATTTGAGAGGTAATTACTATGTATCGCATCGGTATCGACCTTGGCGGCACCAATATTGCTGCCGGACTTGTCAACGAAAATTATCAGATCGTCCGCAAGGACAGCGTGCCCACCAACGCACACCGTGATCCTGCCGAGATCGTGGACGACATTGCAATGCTGTGCAAGAAGATCTGCGAGGCAGAGGGGCTTGCACTTTCCGATATTGAGGCTGTGGGTATTGCCAGCCCCGGCATCGCCAATCACGATGACGGCGTGGTGGAATATGCCAACAACCTGCCCTTCCGTAAATTCCCCATCTGCAAAATGCTCAGCGATCGTACCGGCATCAAGAGCGTGCACGTTGAAAACGACGCCAATGCCGCTGCTTGGGGTGAGGCTGTTGCAGGTGCTGCGCGCGGCACCAAAAACTCTGTTATGATCACGTTGGGCACCGGTGTCGGCGGTGGTATCATCATTGACGGTAAGGTGTTCTCCGGCTTTAACTTTGCGGGTGGTGAGCTCGGCCATACCGTGATCGAGCAGGGCGGCGCACAGTGCTCCTGCGGCCGTAAGGGCTGTTGGGAGGCTTACAGCTCTGCAACCGCGCTGATCCGTATGACCCGCGAGAAGATGGAGGAGTGTGAAAAGGCAGGGCGCAAGACCCTGATCACCGATCTGGTTGCCGAAAAGGGCAAGGTGTCGGGCAAGACCGCTTTTGATGCCATGCGTGCAGGCGACGAGGCCGGTAAGGAGGTCGTAGATAAGTACCTCGCTTACCTTGCTACGGGCCTTTCCAATATGATCAACATTTTCCAGCCCGAGGTTATCTCTCTCGGCGGCGGTGTTTCCAACGAGCGCGATAATCTGCTGAATCCTCTGATCCCTCTTGTTCGCGCCGAGCAGTATGGCGGCGAGCTGGTTCCGCTGACCCGCATCTGCGTTGCAGAGCTTGGCAACGATGCAGGCATTATCGGTGCTGCATTCCTTGGTATCTGAGGCCGGACGGATGAACGAGCGTGATTTGTCCGAGCTGGTCGCTCGGGCAGTCGGTGATGTGGACCTGTCGGATGCCGACGTGCCCTCTATCGATCTTTATCTGGATCAGATCCTGAATTTGATCGCCGAAAAAACGGCGGCATCCGCTCCACGTTATCGCGAGCGTGCGCTGACCAAAACCATGGTCAACAATTATTCCAAGGATGGGTTGCTCAGCCCTATCAACGGCAAAAAATATTCGCGTATGCAGATCATCGAGATCCTGTTGGTCTATGCAATGAAAAGTACACTTTCCATTGACGAGATCAAATGGACGTTGATGGGCGTGCGCGAAAGATTGGATGCAAACGAAATGATCGGGGCATATCACCGTTTTTTGGAATTAAAGGCATACAACCGAACCCGTACGGAAAAAATGGTGCAGGGATTGGTTCGCGAGGATGGCCTTGACATCGCAGACGACAAGGACTTTTTCTTGGCTTTGCTGGACGTACTTTCCATGTCGGCATATCTCAAGGAGGTCGGCCGTGAAATGCTGGAGACACGCTTTGCGGATCTGATCGCCAAGGAGCGCGAGGTGCCCTTGAGCCCCGACCAGGATAAGCACGTGCGAAAGGCGAAAAAGAAAGTGGTCAAAAAGCAAGCTAAGGCGCGCAAGGTCGTGGCCGCAATGGCTAAGGCCAAGGCGCGTGAGGTAGAGGCAGTGGCTAAGGCCGAGGCGCGCATCAAGGCGCTTGGGGCTGAAGAAGAAAAGCTGAGCGCGGCCGGCAAGGGAGAGCCCGAGGAAAGGGCCGTGGCGGCCGAAGAGAATTAAGAAAAAGAGCAAGGCCTCATTTTTTCGCTTTTCTTGGCCGACTTGATCAATGACGACGCACCAACAAAAGCAAGGAGAATGGCAATGCAGGCGATCTTAACCGTTAATATGGGAAATACCGCGGTTTCCTTTGCCGTTTATCGTATGAACGAGGACGCGGCCACGGCAGTGCCGTTGGCACTTTTTCGCATATCCGCTGCTTTGCAGCGTACGGCCGATGAATATGCCGTGCTGCTGTCCTCGCTGACGGAGCGCCTTGAAGAGGACGTTCAGATCGTGGGAGCGGTGGTCGCTTCTGTTGTACCTGCGGTGGTTGGCGAGCTGTGTCACGCATTACAAATGCTTTTTCCCGAGACACCGTTGTTAACGGTGGGTGCCGGGCTTCGCTCCGGCTTGACCATTCGCACCGATGCCCCTGCCGAGCTTGGCGCCGACCTGGTTGCCATGTCCGTGGGCGCAGCGGCCCTGCAGCAGCCCCCGTTTTTGGTGCTGGATTGCAGCGCGGTCACAACGCTTTCCGCCGTGGATCACGGAAAAGACGCGCCGACCTATCTTGGTTGCGCCATTTTGGCGGGCCCCTCGCTTCAGGCAGAAGCAATGAAGTGTCGCACGGCATTGCTGCCGGACGTGCTTTTGCAAACGCCCAAAAAGGCGATCGGCACCAATACGGCCGACAGCCTGAGAGCAGGCCTGTTGCTTGGATTTTCGGCTGCCGTTTCAGATCTGATCCGTCGCTTTGAAGCCGAGATCGGCAAGGGTGAATTGCCGGTGATCCTTACGGGAGAAGGCGCTAACGTGATCAAACCGTTGTTGGAGCACGATTTGCGCGAGGACGCCCAATTGGTGCATCGCGGCCTTTACAAAATGGCCTTGCTGAATGCACGTAAATTCGAAAAAGCCCCCAAACGGGGTTAAAAAACGCAATTTTTGATCATAACAGTAAAACCTGTTCTTGATAAATTCAGACTGCGTTGTACCCGCTGGGGCGGGGCGACAGCATGGGGTTCAAGTCCCCAAAGGAGTGTTGTATGGCAAGACATACAAAAAAAACAACGCAGCAGCTGACACTGGGGGCCTTGCTAACGGCTTTGGTGGTCGTGCTGCAGTTTGCAGGCAGCTTTATTCATTTTGGCGCCTTTTCCATTTCTCTGGTACTCATCCCTATCGTCATCGGTGCTGCGACCTGCGGCCCTTATATTGGGGCGTGGCTTGGTCTTGCCTTTGGTGCGGTGGTGCTGTTTAGCGGAGATGCGACCTTCTTTTTGCAGTTCAATGCGCCCGCTACCATTATATTGGTTCTGGTCAAAGGAACTGCGGCCGGCCTTTTTGCGGGTCTGGTCTATCTTTTGATGAAACGGTTTGGAGAGCATGCGGCTGTGGTCAGCGCGGCCATCGTTTGCCCTCTGGTCAACACCGGACTTTTTCTTGGCGGCTGTTTTCTATTCTTTCAGGAGGCAGTGGCTGTATTGGCCGAGGGTGCCGGCTTCACCGGCAGTCTGACCGCCTATATGTTTGTGGGCTTGGCCGGCGGAAACTTTTTGTTTGAGCTGATCGTCAATCTTTTGCTTAGCCCCCTGATCCTGCGTCTGCTTCATATCAGACGCAAGCAGGGCGCCACCTGATTTTTTCAAAACGGATCCGTTTTTGACAAACGGGTCCGCTTTTTTGTTACGTATGGGGCATTAAAGATGGCTCTGCATCTTCAAAATACCGTTTGGATATTGACTTTTTTGTAGAAATATATTACAATGATTTAGTATAGATAAATGACGAAGGGACTTAACGCTTTTCAGAAGGGAGTATTCATGAACGCAGGCCGTTGGCACATCACCAAAAAATTTATATTGACGTTTTCGGGGGACGTGCTGGCGTTGGCGCTTTCCGCCATCCTTGCGCAATGGATCACCACGGGGCGTGCCGTCTTTTCTAAGCACGAGCTGCTCTTTTTGGGGGCCGAGTTGATCTTTGCCGTCGTTCTTTTTTCGGTATGCGGTCTGTATCGCTCCAAGCCTGCGATGGCGGGTATGAGAGAGGCCTTTTGTGTGATCGCCTCTTTTGCGGGACTTGCGCTGTTTGATCTGGTGTTTTTGGCCTTTAAGCCGGTCACGCTGCCGGCCGCCTGCGCATTGCTGCTGCTGATCTGGTTTGATTTTGTAATGTTGGTCCGCTTTGCTACCCGTATCCGCCGTTTTTTGATCTTTCGCTTTGGAAGGGGAGATCGGTACGTTCGTGTTATGGTGGTTGGCGGCGGCTCGGCCGGTTCTATGATCATTCACGAGATGAAGACCTCGGAAAAATTGACCTATATGCCGGTCTGCGTGATCGACGACGACGTGACCAAGCGCGGATCGCGCGTTGGGGGCGTTCCCGTAGTGGGGGATCGGGCTGATATTGTGAATGCGGTCAAGCAGTATGACGTAGAGCGGATCTTTATTGCAATGCCGTCGGTCAAGCCCTCGGTCTTGCGCGAGATCTGTGCCCTTTGTGCCGAGACCTCCTGCCGTGTGCAGATCCTTCCTTCTCTCTCTCAGCTTTTGGACGAGACCGATATGATCCACCGTGCTCGCGACGTGGATATCAACGATCTTTTGGGCCGCGATCCCGTGCGCATCGACAACCGGGAGGTAGAAGCCTCGATCAGCGAAAGAGTCGTGCTGGTCACAGGCGGCGGCGGATCCATTGGCAGTGAGCTTTGCCGACAGATCGCTTCGTTTTCTCCGAAACGGTTGATCATTTTTGATATTTACGAGAACAATGCATACGATATCCAGCAGGAGCTTTTGCGCACTTATCCTGCGCTTGATCTTGCTGTGTTCATTGGTAGCGTACGGGACGAAAAGCGCGTTAACGCTCTGCTGGAGTGCGAACGTCCCGATGTGATCTTTCACGCGGCGGCACACAAGCACGTGCCCTTGATGGAGGAAAATCCCGCCGAGGCTGTAAAAAACAACGTGCTCGGCACACGCAACGTAGCCGAGGCTGCGGCGCGATACGGTGTAAAGCGTTTTGTGCTGATCTCTACGGATAAGGCTGTGAATCCCACCAACGTGATGGGCGCCACTAAGCGGATCTGTGAGATCATCGTGCAGGATCTGTCGCGGCGCTGCGACAGTACAGAATTTGTGGCCGTGCGGTTTGGCAACGTGTTGGGCAGCAACGGCTCTGTGATCCCGCTGTTTAAGCGGCAGATCGCAGAGGGCGGCCCCGTTACCGTTACGCATAAGGATATCATTCGCTATTTTATGACCATCCCGGAGGCGGTCTCGCTTGTGCTGCAGGCCGAGGCCTTTGCAAAGGGAGGAGAGATCTTTGTGCTGGATATGGGAGCCCCCGTCAAGATTTTGACGTTGGCAGAAAACCTGATCCGCTTATCCGGCTTTAAGCCCTATGACGATATCCCCATCAGCTTTACGGGGCTACGTCCCGGCGAAAAGCTTTACGAGGAGCTGCTGATGGCCGAGGAAGGCCTGCGTTCCACTGCCAACGAAATGATCCGCATCGGACGACCTATCGAGATCGATGTCGCCGAGGTCAAGGAGGCCCTGCTCGCTTTGGAAGCGGCGGTGGCAAGCGAGGGAACCGACGTGCGTCCGCTGATCAAACGACTGGTCCCCGGATTCACTTACGGCAAAATGAAAAACGAGCAATAAGTAAGGAGCATATATGGAAAAACAAACAAAGACCCGCGAGATCGGGATCGGTATTCTTTGGAAGGTGCTGCGCACCAACATCCTGTTTTTGATCGTGGCACTGGTGCTGGGTGGATTGCTGGGCTTTGGCTATAGCCGTGTGCTGGTCACGCCCCAATTTTCTTCCTCTGCCGAATTTATGGTCATCAATACCGCTACAAACGGCATCAATTCCTCCTATCTGCAGGGAACCGAGATGCTGGCAGCCAATTATGCAAAATATGCCAGCGGTAACGTATTTGCCGAGGAGGTCGCCAAAGCATATAATCAGCGATACGGCACAACGCTGGTGGATTCCTACATCAAAAGTCGCGTAACTGCCACGCCCTATGGAGAGGATGCGACCTTTACCGTCAAGATCTCCTCCAGCAGCGCTGAGGAGGCCTATCAGCTGCTGCGAGTTTACGAAGAGCTTCTTCCCGAAAAGCTTTCCGTGCTGGATGACGAGGCTAAAGGCACGGTCTCGGGAGGAGAAGAAGGCAGCGAGCAGGATTTCATTTTTGTGGTACTGACCAATCGTGGATATCGCGCCTCCGCTCCCGATTCGCCCAACGTCAAGCTCAATGTTTTTCTTGGTGCGTTTTTGGCAGTTATCGTGGTGTACATCATATTTTTGCTTGTCACGGTTTTGGATAAGACGGTCTACCACGAGGAAACTATCAAAGAAAATTTCGATATTCCCGTCATCGGTCACGTCCCCTCTTGGGAGCGCCCCGGCGACAGTAGCAAGAGCTTGATCGAAAACAGACGCAATATGAAAAAGGATCTGCGTAACGGCCGCCCCATCGCGCACGATACCAAGGGAAGATTGCTGGACGAAGCGGCCCCCTTTTCCATTGCAGAGGCCTTTAAAACGCTGCGTACCAATCTGACCTATTCTGCTACTGCAGACGGTAAAAGCCCCGTATTTGGCATCGTTTCGGATTTCTCCGGTGCCGGTAAAAGCCTTGTCGCCTCCAACGTGGCCATCGGCTTTGCACAGCTGGACAAGCGCGTGCTGCTGATCGATGGCGATATGCGCTGCCCTGTGCAGCAAAAGACCTTTATGCTGCCCCGTGGCGGCAAGGGCTTGTCAGAAGCGCTTGCGGGCATTGCCGAAGATCCCTTTACGCAGTGCGTGACCAAGACCGCCTTTAACGGGCTTGATCTGATGCCTTGCGGGCGTATTCCTCCCAACCCCAACGAGCTGCTTGCCTCGCAGCAGATGGTCAAGCTGATCGAGGCTGCGCGAGAGCGTTATGACTACGTTATCATTGACCTTCCCCCTGTTTGTGCCACCAGCGATGCAGGCGTGCTTGCGCCTTTGCTTACGGGCTATATTTTGGTGGCCAGAGCAGGATATTCCAATCTGACCGCTCTGCAGGATTCCATTGATATCTTGTCGGCTGTTCACGCCAGTATTTTGGGCTTTGTGATCAATGACGTCAGCATGCGTGGCGGCGGTCGCTATTATGGTGGTCGCGGCAGATACAGCAGATACTATTATTACTCCGGCGCACGGTATAGCGAGGAGAAAAATACCGAGGACGATTCTAAAAAATAAAGCCTCATAAAGGAGGTGGAGAAGCATGAGATCAAACGAAAAACGCGGGATGCTGTATTATCGCGCGGGGCTTTCGCTCGGCGTGCTTCTCCTTCTTCTTTTATCCGGCGGAAAGACCGAGATTCTTGCACCCGTTGCGGTGATTTTGATACTTTTTATGTCAGCAGGACTGATCTTTTTAAACAGCACGCGCCTTTTGACGCTGCCGTTTTTACTCCTGTGTTTGTTGCTGATCTTTTGTTACGATTCTTTCAACGTGTTTATGGGGTACATTTGGCTGGTGCCTTTGCCCGTGGCCGCACTGGTCTCTCACGTCATCCGCTTGCGGCCAAGGCGTCTGATCGGTGAGAGTCTGCGCCCCCTGATCGCCGTTTCTGTGGCGACCTGCCTTGGCGGCATTGGTATGATATCTGCTGCCGAGTATTTCAGACCCGTGGCGCTTTTCTATGTTTTTGGCCTTGGCCCCGGGCTGGTCTTGGTTTATCTGCTGCTGAAAAACGAGTTTCGTACCCGCGCCGACGAGCGCGCTTTTGCAACCGATCTTTCAGTATTGGCCGTAACGGCCGCCTTGGTGGTGGCGGGGTATTATTTGCTGTCGCTTCCGCGCATTTTGGCCGAGGGCTGGGGAAATGTAACACCCCAATGGAGCAACAACGTCGCAACACTGCTGATGCTGTCCTTCCCGATGCTGTTTGTGCGTGCCCGGCGGGATATGCGGTATCTGCCTGTTGGTATTTTTGCGGCGCTTGCGGCTGTTTTTTCGGGATCCAACGCGGCGCTGCCGCTGGCCTCTGCAGAGCTTGTCATTTGTCTTGGCTACCTTGCGCTGACCGAGCGAAGAAGGCGTTTTCGTATACCGTTATGGGGGATATTGGGCGTGATCACCGTTTGCGGCGTTTTGGCCGTGGTCGCGTTTATCCTTGTTGACCCTATGCATAATCTAAGCTATTCCTTGGGCTCACGCGCAAAATTACTGCAGCGTGGATTTGAAAACTTTTTCGAAAATCCGTTGTTTGGCAGTGGCATCGGCTATCAGGGTAATGCCGACCTTTACAGCGGAAAGACAGGGACGATGAATTGGTATCATCTGTTTTTGGCGCAGGTCGTGGGCGGGCTTGGTATCGCGGGTACGGCGGCCTGGGTCTATCAGCTTGCGGTGCGCTTGCGCTTGGCCCTGCGCGTATATGGCACGGCGACCTTTGGATACGGACTGTGCTATCTTGGCCTGCTGCTGATGTCAATGCTCAATCCCGGCGAGTTTTGCCCGGTTCCTTACGCCTTTTTGGCGGTGGCCTTTTTCGTGATGCTGGAGCGCCACTGCCAAAAACCTTTTCTCCTTGCACGGCATAATATAAAAGCAGAGAAGGGAGCCGCAGGCGACGGTCAAAGCGCCTGAAGTAAGCAGAAACGAGGGGGAGTCCCCCTCCGGCAGAGAGTGCTGCCGAAGCGCGGCTTTTGAGTAAAAAAAGCCGTAAAACTCGCACCGTTATTGAGGTAAATTGCATATGTGTGGTATCATTGGTTATACCGGAGACACCCCCGCCTTGCCGATCCTTTTACAAGGACTTGAAGCCTTGGAATACAGAGGATATGACTCGGCGGGGGTTGCGTTATCGGGAGAAGTGTTGCAGGTCGTCAAGGCAAAGGGGCGCCTTTCTGCCTTGAAAGAACGCTTACGGACGTGTGAAGCAACGTTGGATGCCGTGTGCGGCATTGGGCATACGCGTTGGGCAACGCACGGCGCACCGGACGATCGCAATTCGCATCCCCACGCCACAGGGCGGCTTGTTCTGGTCCATAACGGAATTATTGAGAATTATGCCGAGATCGATGCGCTTGTCAGGGCGCGGGGTTTCCGACCTTCTTCAGAGACGGATACCGAGGTGGCAGCAGCTCTGATCGATCTGCTTTACGGAGCGTGCGGTGACCCTATTGCAGCCATCTCGCAGGCAACGGCAATGCTACGCGGCTCCTATGCCTTTGCAATGGTATTTGCCGACCGCCCGCAATATATCTACGCGATCCGACGCGACAGCCCCTTGGTGGTGGGCGCCTTGCCCAAGGGCGGCGTGATCGCCTCTGATGTGCCCGCTGTTTTACCGCATACCAACCGCTACTACCGGCCTCAGGATGACGTGATCGCGGTTCTTGCCCCGGAACGTGTCAGCTTTTTTGCGGCTGACGGCAGTGAGGTTTTCTTGCCGGAGGAGCAGGTGGAGTGGAGCGTGGAGCAGGCACAAAAAAACGGGCATCCGCATTTTATGATCAAGGAGATACACGACGAGCCGCTTGCCCTGAAAAGGACAGCGGAGCATTATCTGCAAGCGGATATGCCTGACCTTCGGATGCCTGAGCTGATCGCGCTTTTACCTTTGGTCAAGCGGATCCATATCGTGGCTTGCGGTACTGCCATGCACGCGGGATTGGTGGGAAAGCATTTGATCGAGCGGCTTGCCCGTGTGCCCGTTCAGGTGGAAATGGCAAGCGAATTTCGATACCGTTCTCCGATTTTGGCGACAAACGACCTTGTGATACTGCTGTCGCAATCGGGCGAGACTGCCGATACGCTGGCCGCCTTGCGACTGGCCGCTGCCCACAATGTAAAAACGCTTGCCATTGTCAACGTGGTGGGCTCTTCTGTGGCAAGAGAGGCTGATTATGTTTGCTATACACCGGCAGGCCCCGAGATCGCAGTGGCCAGCACAAAGGCCTATAGTGTACAGTGTGAAATGCTGTATGTGCTGGCCTTGCAGTTGGCTCTGCTCAAAGGAAGGTTACAGGCATCGGAGGTACGAGCTGCGTGTCAAGCCTTGCGAACGAGCGTGCCGCTTGCGGTAGAAAGGAGCTTGAGCCTGGAGGGGGAGGTCGCCCAACACGCGCGTGAGCTTACCGGTGCCGCGCACCTGTTTTATATCGGCCGCGATCTTGATCACGTGCTTTGCTGTGAGGCCTCGCTAAAACTGAAGGAGATCTCTTATATCCACAGCGAGGCCTATGCCGCGGGCGAGCTGAAGCACGGCACGATCTCACTGATCGAGGCCGGGACGCCCGTTATTGCGCTTTTGACGGTGGCAGAGGTCGCCGAAAAAATGATCTCGGGCATACGGGAGGTTCGCGCCAGAGGCGCGCGCGTGCTGGCTATTGTCACAAATGAGATCGCAGAAAGGCTGGACGTACCCTGCGACGGTCGCATTCTGCTGCCCGACGTCGCAGGCGCGCCGCCACTGTTTGCTGCGGCCTGCGTGCTGCAGATGCTGGCATATCACGTAGCGGCACGAAAAGGGCTGGACGTGGATAAGCCTCGCAATCTGGCAAAATCCGTAACAGTAGAGTAAAACAAGCCCCGTTCGCACATGAACAAGTCCGTTAAAAACGGACAATAGACAAAAGCCCCCTGGTGTAGTAAGATATAATTACTACATCAGGGGGTACTTGTATATGGCAAGGAAATATCAGCACACACAAGAACTGCTGCCGCAGATCAAAGAGATGCT
>JAZQWJ010000013.1:0-9760 GCA_045632285.1 Eubacteriales bacterium
AGCATCTCTTTGATCTGCGGCAGCAGTTCTTGTGTGTGCTGATATTTCCTTGCCATATACAAGTACCCCCTGATGTAGTAATTATATCTTACTACACCAGGGGGCTTTTGTCTATTGTCCGTTTTTAACGGACTTGTTCACTGTTGACCGGGGGATTTTTATTGATCAGCATTGCTGCAAAAAGGCCAAGAAGGTTTGATACACCCGCTCGAAGGAGTCAAGCTCCATCGTTTCAACAGGGGTATGCAGATCGTGAATGTTGCACCCGACAGAGACCACCTCAAGCCCCTTGAGCTTGGAGGAGATCAGACCGCATTCCAGACCCGCGTGGATCACGGTGGTAGAGATCTCTCTTCCGGTGACCTGTCGATAAGCGCTTTGCCACAGGCTGCTGACGGGGGAGTCAGGGATGCCCTCCCAACCGGGATAGCGCGAGCGGTGAGAGGCGTTGCCGCCAAGCCCCTGTGCGACCTGCTCAAGCTCATGCATCAGCTCGTCAAGTTTAGCGTCAAAGGGAGATCTGGACGAGAAACAGACCTGTATTTCGTCCTCTTTGGTATGGATGCTGGCCAGATTGCGCGAGGTTTCGGGCATACCGGGAATATCGCTTCTGTAGCAGATGACACCGTTGCGGATCTTGAGGAAGTCAAGGATGCTTTCGGTCTCCTTTTTTGTCAGCGCCCGATCCACAGTAACGGCATCCACGGTCAGGTGACGGTTTTTGTCATCCGGGGAGGCGACAAGCGCCGCCAACAGCTCTTCGGAATGAGAGAAAAACGCTTTGGCTGCCGCCTTATCCTCGGGCAGGATCACCGCCTCGCAATCGCGCGGAATGGCGTTATCCTTGTCACCACCGTTGATCGAGACCAAACGGAAGGGCGCCTTTGCATACAGATCGGAAAGAATGCTGCCAAGCGTGACAAAGGCATTGGCGCGACCGCGGTGGATATCCTCACCCGAATGACCGCCGCAAAGGCCGTGCAGACCCACGCAAAGTCCTTCGCCCGCCACAGTCCGGGGTGTAACGGGAATATGCACGTCACTGCGCACACCGCCACAGCAGCCGGTGATGACCAGATGCTCTTCGGCGGAGTCAAAATTCAGCATACGTCTTGCGGAAATACGGTCGTAATCAAAGGCGCCCGCACCCACAAGCCCTACCTCCTCGGCAGAGGTAAACAGACACTCTAAGGGCGGGTGAGGCACCGTTCCCTCCAGTGCGGACAGCATCAGCGCAACACCAAAGCCGTCATCGGCGCCAAGGGTGGTGCCGTTGGCGCGCAGGATATTGTCCTTGCGGATCAGCGCAACGCCCGCGGTCGCAAAATCGTGCGTATGCCCAAAGGCCACCTCGGTGACCATATCGGTATGCGCCTGCAGCAGCAAAGGCGCCTCGTTTTCTCTGCCCTTGCTGCCCGCCTTTTTGATCAGCACGTTGTGGGCGGCATCACGGTAGCATTCCAAGCCCCGTGCGGCGGCAAAGCGCTCCAGATAGTCAGCAACGCCCTCCTCGTGATAAGAGGCACGCGGAATGGCGGAGATCTCTTCAAAATAGCGAGCAGGCAGCTCGGACAAATAGGCATTGATCACACTCATTTTCATTCTCCTTTTTCTAAAAATGCCGTCCTGCCGTAAAGGCGGACGGCATAACTTTTTTACAGCTTTTCAAGCGCGGCGGCCGCGCCCTCGACAGCGGCAGTCTCTGCATTGGAGGCACAACGGACACGCAGCCCCATGACCTCATCCAAAAACTTATCCAACCCCTTCAGGATCCCACCGCCCGTCAGCACCACGCCACCCTTGGCAATATCGGCGCGCATATCATCGCCCGTTTGCTCGATCACGGCGATCATTGCATCCAGCACAGAGGTCAGCGGCTCGGTCAGGGCAGCCAGCATCTCCTTAGAGGAGATCGTTACAATGCGGGGCTGTCTTGTCTCCATACAGCGTCCCTTTACGTCCAGATGCATCTCCTCTGCGGCCTTGGCCACGGTGCCGATGCGAAGCTTGATCTGCTCGGCAGTCTTTTTGCCGATATAGATACCGTGCTTTTGCCGCATATAGGCAATGATGGCCGAATCAAACTGATTGCCGCCCACAGGGATGGTAAGGTGAGTGACCATTTCTCCGATAAAGATCATAGCCACCTCGGTGCGAGAGGCGCCGATATGCACCAACATCTGCCCCACGGGAGAGGAAAAGTCAAGTCCAACGCCCAAGGCAGCACACAGCGGTGCCTCAAGCAGATGCACGCGCGCTACGCCTGCGGCCAGCACGGCATCCTCTACGGCGTTGATCTGCGCCTCGGTCAGGTCACAAGGGATCGAGACCATCACCTGAGGCTTTAGCATCGTGCGGCCAACAGAGCGCCGCAAAAAGATGCGAAGAATGGAGGAAAGGACGTCTGCACTTTTTACAACGGGATCCCAAACGGGCCAGCACAGGCGAAGTCGGTCGGGGTTGGCATCGACCAGGCGCATAGCGGGATTTCCCGCTTCAACGACCTCGTCGGTATCGATATCCACCGCAGCCACCGAGGGCTCGCGCAAAAGCAGACCTTCCTCGGCCGCGTAGATCGAGATCTGCCGCGTTCCGATGTCGATACCAAGATTTTTGCGTAGCATTGCCTTCCTCCTTTCCAAAAACACTCAAAATAAATCTATGTATATTCTATACTATATTATCACTATTCGGCCGAAATGTCAAGGAATTTTTCTTTCCGAGCGCTTCTCTTTAGGTGTGGCTGCCACCGCAACGCACAGGATCTGCGCAGCACCTCCGCGGCGAAGCGTACGAACGGCCTCTGCCATACCCGCACCCGTGGTTACGATATCATCCACAAGGATCACCCGCAGCCCCTTGACAGAGCCCCGCAGGGCAAAGGCGCCCTTTACGTTTTTGCGGCGCGCCGCAACGCCAAGCCTTTTTTGCTCGGTGCCATCGTGCACGCGCCGTAAAAGCGACGTGTATTTCAGCCCGAGATGACGGGCCAAACGCTGCGCGACTCCCTTAGACTGATCAAAGCCATACAGCCGCGCGTTGCGGCGTGAACGGGGCAAATGTGCCACAACGGTATGAGAAATCGGCATATTTTCCTCCGCCTCTCGCAGGGCCTTTTCCGTGCCCTCACGCAGCGCGTCAGCACAAAATTGCATCCCGCGCCGCGACGGTCTTTTCTTGATGCCAAGCAACACGCCGCGCACGACACGCAGCTCGCTCTCCTCGGTGTACGGGGCCATTTTGATCAACGCTTCGCCACCCGCGCGGGTCACGGCATAGGGTGCGCAGGTGCAATCGCGATAGGCCCGAAAGCATTGCGGGCATTGCGCCAGCGTGCTGCGCTCCCACGCGTTTGCGCATTCGGCACAAAGCAGGGGCGCCGTATATCCCCCAAAGGAGGCACGCAGCTTTTGCCCACATCCAACGCAGTGCAGCGGATGTATCAGCTGCTCTGCAGTCTTAAACCAGCTCATTGCACGTCCTCGTCACTCTTGAACAGTCTTGCGCAAAGACCCGTATAGCGCATGGATTGTCGATTGTTATTGACCATTTCGACTGCAATATCCTCACGCCCTACCAAAATGACCATTTTTTGCGCACGGGTCACGGCAGTATAAAAAAGATTGCGCGTCAGCAGCATTGGCGGCGCTGCGTACAAGGGCAGGATCACCACGGGATACTCGCTGCCCTGACTTTTGTGCACCGTTACCGCGTAGGCAAGCTCCAGCTCGTCAAGACCCGTAAAATCGTACGTGGCGTGGCGATCGTCAAACAGCACCTCTACCGACCGCTCCTTTTCGTTGATGGCCTCTATGATGCCGATATCGCCGTTAAAAACGCCGCATCCGGTCTCATCTCCGCGCTCCCAGATCAAATCGTAGTTATTGCGGGTCTGCATCACACGATCTCCCTCGCGCAATGTCATATCCTTGACCTTATGCTCGCGCTTTCCCCGCCCCGGAGGATTGAGCGTACTTTGCAGCAAACGGTTCAGATTTTCGGTGCCGGCCTCGCCCTTGCGTGAGGGCGAGATGATCTGAATGTTGCCCACGATCTGCGCACCGTAGGTACGCGGCAAACGATTGCGGCACAGATCCGCCACCGTCAGGGCAATATCGCGGTCACTTTGCCGCGGCAAGAAGAAAAAGTCGTTGTTTTTTACGTCCAATCGCGGCATCTGACCGCGATTGATGGCGTGGGCATTGGTCACGATCAGGCTGTTTTGAGCCTGGCGGAACACCTCGTTCAGTGCCACGGTGGTAAACCGCCCCGAGGCGATGAGATCGCGCAGTACGTTACCCGCCCCCACAGAGGGGAGCTGATCGGCATCACCGATCAGGATCAGGCGCGCACCCGGCTTGATCGCCTTGACCAGCGCGCAGGTCAGCGCACTGTCCATCATCGAGCTTTCGTCTACGATGATGACGTCCTCCTCTAACAGATCCTGCTCGTTGCGGGCAAATTTGGCCTTATTCCCCTCGGAAAAGCTCATCTCCAGCAAACGGTGCACGGTCTTGGCCTCGGCCGACGTTGCCTCGGAAAGTCGCTTGGCAGCGCGCCCTGTGGGGGCAGCCAATGCCACGCGAAGCCCCATACTGTTAAAAATACGCATCAGCGCCCGCACCACAGTGGTCTTGCCCGTACCGGGGCCGCCTGTCAAGATCATCACGCCGCTTTCCAAAACGCCCGCGATGGCCTCCTTTTGCAAGCGCGCATAGGCAATGCCGCCACTGCGCTCCTCTCGCAGGATCAGATGCTCGATATCGCGGTTATCGATCTTGACACAGGTGCGATCCAGTGTCACCAGTCGCTCGGCCACAGTGCGCTCACACTCGTAAGAGGCGCGATCAAAAATGTAATCGCGCTCCTCTTTCGCCGTTCTGACGTGGACGCGGCGGAGCTTTTGCTCCTTGATCAGGGCTGCGATCCCCTGCTCCACACGGTCGGTGGAGATCTCCAGCATAGCCGCAGCTGCCTCGGTCAGGCGCTCGATGGGCAGACAGGTGTGCCCATTGAGCCCCGCATTATAGCTTAACACGTAAAGAATACCGCTTTTGACGCGTGCCTCGCCGCTGCGGTCAAAGCCGATCTGCTCGGCCATTTGATCGGCACGCTCAAAGCCGATGCCCTCGATCTCCTCGCACAGCAGATAGGGATTGCGCTTAGCGCGGTCAACGGCGCCGCTTCCCCACGCCTTATAGATGCGCACGGTCAGCGCGGCGCCAAAAAAATCGCGGAAGAACATCATTGCCGAGCGGATGCCTGCCTGCTTGGCAAACTCCTCGGATATCTCCTCGGCCATACGGCGGCTGATGCCGGGGATCTGGGTCATCCAATCGGGATGCTGCTCGATCACGTTAAAGGTATCCTCTCCAAACAGCTCCACCAGCTTTTGCGCCTTTTTGGGGCCAATGCCCTTGATGGCACCGGAGGAAAGATAGCGCAGGATGGCGGCGGCATCGGAGGGCAGTCGCTTTTCAAACTGCTCGACCTGAAACTGGCGGCCGTATTTGGGATTGTGGATCCATTTGCCAAGCACGGTCAGCTCATCTCCCGCCGACACGTAAGGCATAACACCGACAAGCGTAACAAGCTCGTTTTCGTCGGTACCGAAATCCAAGATGGTATAGCCGTTATCCTCGTTAGAGAAAATGATGCTTTCCACACTGCCCGAAAGCTTTTCGGGACCGTTTTTCACGTCCTCCACCGTTCTTCCTCCTTTCCCACATAAAATAGGCCTTTTGCCGGACAGCGACCACACAAAAAGATAGCCGAACAGCATATAAAGTCCAAAGACAGCAAGCACGCCGAGCAAAAGCTCGGCGATCAGGGTCAAATACATAGGCTCACCCCCCACACCGTCAGTGTATGCCGACGATGCGAGAGGTGAGCAAAATGATCAAAGCAGCTCTGCGGCCAAGGCCGGGGCCAGATCGCGCTTTTCCCACGGAATATCCAGATCCTCGCGTCCCATATGGCCGTAAGCAGCCAGCTGGGCGTAGATCGGGCGACGCAGGCCAAAGTGCTTGATGATGGCGGCGGGGCGCAGGTCAAAGTGCTTTTGTACCGCTGCGGAAATGGCAGCCTCGTCTACCTTGCCGGTACCAAAGGTATCGATCATGACAGAAACGGGGTGTGCCACGCCAATGGCATAGGCCACCTGCACCTCGCACTTGTCGGCAAGGCCTGCGGCAACCACGTTTTTGGCAATATAGCGTGCGGCATAGCAAGCGGAGCGGTCCACCTTGGTGGGATCCTTGCCCGAGAAGGCACCGCCGCCATGGCGTGCGTATCCGCCGTAGGTATCAACAATGATCTTGCGTCCGGTCAGGCCGGTATCGCCGGCAGGGCCGCCCACCACAAAGCGTCCGGTGGGGTTGACAAAGATCTTGGTATCGTCATCCAGCAGCGAGGCGGGAATGATCTCCTTGATGACAAGCTTGATCATATCCTCGCGGATGGTCTCAACGGTCACATCGGGAGCGTGCTGGGTAGAAATGACCACGGTGTCCACGCGAACGGGCTTGTCGTCCACGTACTCTACGGTCACCTGGGTCTTGCCGTCGGGGCGAAGATAGCCAAGGGTGCCGTTTTTGCGCACCTCGGTCAGGCGCAGAGCCAGCTTGTGTGCCAGCGAAATGGGCAGGGGCATCAGCTCGGGAGTCTCGTTGCAGGCGTAGCCGAACATCATACCCTGGTCACCCGCGCCGGTATCCAGCTCGTCGGTCATACTGCCCTCCTTGGCCTCCAGCGCCTTGTCAACGCCCATTGCAATGTCGGGCGACTGCTCGTGAATGGAGTTCAGAACAGCGCAGCTATCGCAGTCAAAGCCGTACTTGGCGCGGTCATAGCCGATCTCGCGTACGGTCTCACGGACGATGGTGGGAATATCCACATAGGCCTCGGTGGTGATCTCGCCCATCACGCAGACCATGCCGGTGGTGCAGAAGGTCTCGCAAGCCACGCGGGACATGGGATCCTGTGCGAGCATCGCATCCAGGATAGAATCGGAGATCTTATCGGAAATTTTATCGGGATGACCCTCGGTCACCGATTCGGACGTAAAAAGCACTCTCTTTTCTTTCATTTTAAACCTCCAAAGGAAATGAAAACTCCCCTCATCCGAGGGGAGTTCAATATCAAATCAACTCATCTCTCGGGATTTAGCACCTTTCCGCCTTGCGGTAGGTTGCTGTAGGATCAAAGGGCCTGTCCCTCCCCTACTCTTGATGACTGAAGTATTATAGCATATTTTAAGCAAAATTTCAAGTACTTTATCAAAAAAAGTCAAAGCAACCAAGAAAAAGCTGCCAGTGCGCCATAAGAGATCAGGGTGACGACCGCACCCGCGATCAATACGCCGATAAAGCAAGAAAGCAAAGCCTTCCAAAAGCGCATACCGATCATAGAGGCAACCAGCGAGCCTGTCCACGCACCGGTGATCGGCAGTGGGACAGCCACGAACAGACAAACGCCCCAGAAGGAGTATTTTTCGATCTTTTCACGGTTTTTTTCGGCCTTTCGGGTCAAAAAATCACCGATCTTGTTGAAAAATCTCACCCGACTGCGGGTCATCCAGGCGATGAGCTTGGTTACAAACAGCAAAATGAACGGAATCGGGATCATATTGCCGATCACGGCAAAGACATAGCTCTGCCACCAAGGCAGCTCAAGCCCCATTCCCAGCGGAATGGCGCCGCGCAGTTCGATGATCGGGAGCATAGAGCATAGCACAACGCCAAGCCGCGCACCCAGGGTCTGTGTGAAGAAGGTTTTGATCGCACCGATCATAAGTGATGCTCCTTTCAACGATCGTTTTTAAAGGCCGCTCATACGGCAAAATAAAACTCAAATACCAAAGCTGAAGCTGCCGTTCAGCACGTTAAAGATCAGATAAACGGCAAGCGCGACCAGCGCAAGCGCATCCACACTGATCAACAGACCGATCAGCTTAGAACCGGATTTAGTGGCCGAACGGGGTGCGTTTTCGCCATTTTTGGCAAGCTGCACAGCCGACTCGGAACGGCGCAAAATGCCTGCCTTGCGCAAGGCTCTGGACATGGGCTTATACAACAGCAGCACGGCGCCCGCGTTGATCATACCCTTAAGCAGATTAAACGGGAGCAGCAGCGCAGGGATCAGCTCGCGCACGGCGGCCATAGTGGTGCCCATGTAATAGGGCGTGATGAAAAGATTTGCCATCAGCATAACGGCGGTCATCACCGCAACGCCGGACAAAAGCCCCATCAAAGCACCCCAAATGGTCTTTTTCCACTTATAAAACAGGGATACGGTCACAGAAAAGGAGACCGAGCCCAGCATATTCATAATCAAGCCATACAGACCGGTATCACTGGTCGCCAGCTCCAGCAGGGGCACAACGATGGCGATCAGCAGCGCCGAAGCGGGGCCGAAATACAGGCCGCACAGCGTAATGACGGCGTCTTTGACATCCATTGTCAAAAAGCCGACCTTGATGTGGATCAACAGCATAATAACGTACGCCATAGCGGTAAACATGGCAAGCATGACCATGCGGCGCACGGTGTTATTCTTTTTTCTTACAGTAGCCATTATAAACTCCTTTCATACAAGAAAGAAGCACCAAAAAGAAAATCCGACAATTCCCTGCTTGGGGCTTGTCGGGGCGGCAGAAAAAACTGCCCAATTTGGCCTTCTTCTATCATCCGGACTTTCGCCACGCCTTGCGTGGTTGACCGTCGGTTCGGGAGTTTCACCCGATCGGCACCTTTCGGTGTTCGCAGACTTTAACTGCCGGTATGGAATTTCACCAATCCCCGAAGAATATTCTATGTGTGAACACGCCCCGCCGCCAAAGCGACGGGGCGTGTTTTATAAAGATCTGTGAATCAGTTAAGATTAGCCCAGGATCTTAGCAACGGCGCCGGAACCAACGGTACGGCCACCCTCGCGGATAGCGAAACGCAGACCCTCTTCGCAAGCGATGGGGGTGATGAGCTCAACGGTCATCTCAACGTTGTCGCCGGGTCGGCACATCTCAACGCCCTCGGGCAGCTGGATGGTACCGGTAACGTCGGTGGTACGGAAGTAGAACTGAGGACGGTAGCCAGCGAAGAAGGGCTTGGAACGGCCGCCTTCCTTCTCGGTCAGAACGTACACAGTGCCAACGAACTTGGTGTGGGGCTTCACAGAGCCGGGCTTAGCCAGAACCTGGCCGCGCTCGATCTCGTCCTTAGCAACGCCACGGAGCAGAGCACCGATGTTGTCGCCAGCCTCTGCCTGGGGCAGCAGCTTGTGGAACATCTCAACGCCGGTAACGGTGGTGTTCTTGGACTCCTCAGAGAGACCAACGATCTCAACAACGTCGCCAACCTTAACGGTACCACGCTCTACACGACCGGTAGCAACGGTACCACGGCCGGAGATGGAGAATACGTCCTCGACGGGCATCAGGAAGTCCAGATCAGCCTGACGAGCAGGGGTAGGAATGAAGTTGTCAACCTCGTTCATCAGCTCGAGGATGCAAGCGTACTCAGGAGAGTTGATGTCGGTGCTGGTGGACTCGAGAGCCTCACGAGCGGAGCCACGAACGATGGGGGTGTCATCGCCGGGGAAGTCGTACTGAGACAGCAGATCGCGGATCTCCATCTCAACCAGATCCAGCAGCTCGTCGTCATCAACAAGGTCCTTCTTGTTCATGAATACAACGATTGCGGGAACGCCTACCTGACGAGCAAGCAGAACGTGCTCGCGGGTCTGCTGAAGGGGGCCGTCGGTA
>JAZQWJ010000014.1:0-44924 GCA_045632285.1 Eubacteriales bacterium
TATCATAACAAAGACCCTCCTATCCCGCCGAAGCGGTGGGATTGGGAGATTTTGCAAGAGGGCATAGCCGCCCAAAGGGATCGAATACGTTAGCCGACGATACCGGAACGCTCGATGCCCTGAACCAGATATCTCTGGCAGAACAGATACAGGATGACCAGGGGTGTACAAGCCATCAGACCGCAGCAATACTTGATTGCAACAGAGAAGCCGCCCTCACCCTTTGCGGTGGCGATCTCCTTGGCCGCCGTAAAGATCAGCGAACTGTTGATCTTGGTCGTATCAGTAATGTAGTACATCAATGCAGGTCTTTCGGCAGTCTTCAACGTGTCAAAGAACAACGGCACGTAGAAGTCATCGGTCCACTGCCAGCAGAATGCAAACAGGAACACGGTGATCATCATAGGAATAGATAAAGGCAGAATGACCTGAACAAAGGTGCGGAAGGTTCCTGCACCGTCCAGATAAGCGGATTCCTCCAGCTCATCAGGCACACCGCGGAAGAACTGTCTAAGCATAAAGATATACAGACCGTTCTTGAACGCAAGGCCGGTTGCGGACATCAGGATCAAGGGCCACCAAGTACCAAGCAGCGAGAAACCACCACCGGTAAAGGGCTCTTTGGGAAGGATTCCCATAATGTTATCGATCCAGCCGATACCGGTATTACCGGACAGGAAGCTGAAGATACCCAGCACGTCGAAATAACGGAAATGCACGAACAAAGCCGTCTGCAACGTACCGTGAGGAATGACCAGCGTCAAGATAACGGCAAGGAACACGATCTTACTACCGCGGAATTTAAACTTTGCAAGGCCGTAGCCAATGAGACAGCACGCAAAGGTCTGCAGCAATGCACAAACCAAAGAGAACATAAAGGTCTCAGCAAAGAATTCAAAATAAGAAAGATCTTGAATAACGCCCTTGTAGATGACCATAGACAGGTTACGGGGAACCTGCATAACCGAATCATCCGCAAAATCCTGAGGAGCCATGACCGAGCGAATGATCATGGTGATAAACGGCTGAATAACGACAAATGCAATGCCGATCAGCAAAAGCAAACGGAAGATAAACCAAAGCGTATTCTTTAGAAAGAAGGCCGACAGATATTTGGTTTTCAATCTTTCCTTTAAGGACGTACGCTCAAACTCTACACGAATCTTCTTTTTAGATTCGCGCTTAACGACGGGTTGATTATCCATATTCTGTTGTTCCTCCTTTCATTAATCTCTACGCTGATAGAATACGTAGGCAGACATGATCGCAGCCAGCAGGCCAACCACCAGGATAACCACCGCAAAATACATCCAACCCATTGCCGAGCTGACGTTTTGACCGGTAGATTCACCCATAGCACTACTTCCGTATACTCTGTTGATCTCTTGCATAACGGAGTTAGAATCTGTCGTAAAGTTGTCGATGATCGTATAGATGCCGTTTACCAAGATCATCGGGCTTACCATCGGGAAGGTGATCTTCCAGAAGGTCTCCCAAGAGGTGGCACCGTCGATCTGACAGGACTCGTAAATAGCGGGAGAAATGGACTGCAGCGAAGCAAGGAAGATCAGGATCTGTACACCGGAGCGGTTGATGATGCTGGAAATGCTTTCAACTGCCGAAACGATATATTCTACCAGGCCTACACCAAATCCAAGTCCCTCAAATACGCTGGTCAACAGCTGCTCTACCGCCATGCTGGAAGCAACTGCTTCGGTCGCGCTTTCTGCCGCACCGGTGTCCAAATGCTCGCCGCCTGCAGCATAGGAGCTGTTCATCAAGGACTCCATCATACCGGTGGAAACCACAACAGGCAGGAAGAAGATGGCACGGAACACAGCACGTCCAATCATTTTTTGATTCAAAATGACCGCAACGAACAAAGAGAAGATCAGAATAACGGGGATGTTGAAGGCCATCTCGCCCAGACCCGTTAACAGGGTCTGGACAAAATCTGCCTCTTCAAACAATGCAATGGAATAGTTGGTCCATCCAACAAATTCCTTGGTGTTTTCGCCCAGCTTGTAAATATAAAAGCTGGACTTGATCGATTCAAACAGGATCGGAATATACAGTACGATAAAACCGATCACAAAGGGCAGCACAAAGAACCAACCGGAACGAGCCTTGCGGCGATCCAAGGAGGCAATTTTTCTCTTTTTAACGCGCTGCGCAGGGGCTTGCGTCATATTTACTTGTTCAGTCATAGTAAAATTCCTCCTTTCGGTTATTGTGCAGCATACTCGATTACAACGTAATCGTAAGCACCGATGGTGTAGATCACACCGTTATAGGTGGTTTGCACCGTGTAGTCATTGTAGTTCAGAATAAAGGACTTGTAAGCCTTTCCTTCCTCACCGTAGGTCACAACAATAATATCCTTGTTGATCGCATACTTGCTGTTCACGCCCTTTTCAGCAGCCTCAGGAGCCTTCTCCTCGGGAGCGGGCTTCAGTGCGTCAACGGCCTCTTTCAGCAGAGCGTCTACATTAACGTCGGAATCGGTAGCATTTTCGGGATCATACAAGCCGTCGATCTCCAGCATTCTGACAAATGCCTTGTAAAGATTCTCGGCACTGATACCGGCATACTTTGCCTCGATCTCGGCATCGTTACCAAACAAATAGATCTCAAGATCCTCGTCAGCAACGACCACGCCACCATCAACGGTTGCATTGAGCTGAGCATAGAGTGCGGTGATCGCAGAATCGTTACCGGTAATATAGGCATCAACGCCGCCGGCAACAAAATCAAGTGCGCGGTTAGAGGTATAGTTGCGAAGCAGATCCAGGTAGTTGCGCAAGGTGACCTCAAGCTGGGCCTTAGCATCTCTTGCAAGACGATGATCGGCACCGCGCTCGGCAACCAATACGTCATAGGACTGCTTTGCGGAAATAACGATGGCGTCAGCACTTTCCTTTTCGCCAAGCAAAGAAGCCCAGCTGGTCAGCACGTCGCGCTTAAACTGCTCGTTCAGATCATTCAGAACGTCTGCGGGGATCTCGATATCACCAAGGCCCTGCTTGAGGTAGCGAGCCTGGCTCCAGAGATTCAGCAGCTTGCTCTGGGTGACCGCGGAAATGCCTGCGGTGGCAAAGCGCAGCTTTTTCATATAGTTGAAATAGCTTCCGTTCAAGAAATCGTTGCACTTTTTAACATTATCCGCAGAGCCCGCGATGTTTTCAACGTGGCGGCGAATGGCAATAACTGCCTCGTCCTTATCCTTTTGGATCTGCTGCTCGATCGCCTCGGCACGGTCAGCTACCTGCTGCTTGATATCCTCAAGAAGCTCGTTGGTATCGGGGACGCGCTGGCTTGCGTTCTCAGCCTTGTTCAGGATCTCGTGATTGGTGATCAGCATCGTCTGAACATCGCCAAGGGCCTTGTTCAGCTCGAGATACAGCTCAACCATCTTCTCCTGCCAAATATCGTAACGCACTGCGTAGTTTTGAGAAAGCAGGATATCCTCCTTGAGCAGCTCGGTATTGGAGGCAGAGAGCACGAAGTAGATAGAAGCGCCGTTCTCGATAGCCTTCAGCATAGCGTAGTCAAGGTTACCTTCGGTGTTCATAGGCGTGCCGGCGTACTGTACGTAACCGTGCAGAACGACACCGGTAAAGGGAACGGCTCTCATTTCGGAAATACGGCGGCTGGAATCCAAAGAAATGTTAAGGATGTGGCTTGCGTAGTTCCAAGTGTAGGCGTTACCGCCATCCACCATAATGTTGTAGTCGTTACCGCGGAAGAACTTAAGTGCCTCGATGACGTAGTCCAGCGCATCCTCGCGCAGAACGGTATCATCGTCGTTGAAGTTGGAGTTCAGGGAGTTACCCAAAGTAGACAGCGAGATGCCGGTAGCACCGTTCTTATACTCCTGATAGTTCTCAGCAAAATTCAGATAGAACTCGCTGTAGGTACGGGGAGACAAGACCATTTGGAAGTAGCTGACCATCGTCTGCTGCGTAGTGGAGTAGACGCGCTTGGTGGTATAGCGCTTGTCGATAGAACGAGATACATTCTCCTTCATATCAAGCTCGCTACCGCCTTCCTCGTTAGAGGTATAGACAAAATCGAAGTCAGGATACAGCTCAAAGCCCTTGGATTGTGCATAGGCGGCAAGCTCCTCAAACTCGAGTTCCTCGCCCACACAATCCTCCCATTCAAGATCATACGGAACCTCGGCATACATACCGCCGTTGGCATAGCCCGTCAGCTTGAAGTTCAGGTTGGTGATGCCCTGCCCTGCCAAATAGTCGTACATGCCTGCAATATCCTGGAAGGAGGTCAGTGCAACGGACATGGTAATGGGCATAGACATAACCTTTTTCACCGTTTCAATGCTACCAAAGGTCTCGATATACAGAGGGATGGAAACGTTTCCGTTGGCATCGGTGACCTCTTCTGTGGTCAAACGGTTAAAGTTATCATTGGTGCGCTCCAGATAGTCGCGGTAAGCACAAGCCATACCCATCCAGGAGCATTCGTAGTAGTTGGAAAGCTCAGCTTCCTTTGCCTTGACATCGTCGTGCAGCATAATGTAGCGGATCTGATAGCTGCCGGTGTACTTGCGGCTGGCATAAGCAGTCCACTTGCTGTCGACAACGTCGGAGGGACGCAGAATGTAGGAGGAATATACAGATGCAAACGCACCGGAGCCGGTGGTAGGATGATTTGCACGAATAGAAGCCATTGCAGAGCCCTCTTCGATGATGGCAAAGAAGCCACGCATCGTGGTCGTGCCCTTGCGCTCGCCCACGTACTCACTGCCTTGATCAAGCTCCTCTTGAGAGGGCTTGTAGATCTCCTCGACCTGACCGAATACGGGCATGCGGAAGATCTCATCGGTGGAATGTACGATTCCCTCGGAAATAGCAAAGTCATTACCGTAAACACGGGTACCCATGCTCATGGGGTCCTCTGCGCTGAGTGCATACAGCGTACCGGAGCCATCGGGAACGAAGGAATAACCCTCGCTGGACTTGTGGCTGGCACCCATATAGGGCAGGATCTGAACCTCGAGCAAACGGAAGGAGGACTCGTCAAAGCGGATACCGTTTGCGGGCATAGAGACGACCAGGCCGTTCTCGTCCATGGTGTACTCCAGCGCCATCTCAAACAGTGCGGGAGAGTGCGCTTCTTCCTTATACAGCACCATATCGTGATCCTCGGTCAGATCATCCAGCGTGTAGTCGGTATATGCCTTGATGTAACCCTCAAGCTCACGCTTTTCCTTTTCGGAGATAGCAGTGTTAACGTAAAGGTTGATATCCTTTTCCTTCAGGATCTCATAGCGCTCTCTATACGCCTCGATCATTGCCGTGTTGTTGTCGGCAAGCACATCCAGATAAGGAACGTCGTTAAAGTAGGTCTTGACCTTGGTGTAAGCCTTGCTGGTTTTACCGGCGCGCTCTTCGATGACCTTCAGAATGTTTTCTTCAAATCGGGTGGCCTCGATCAGCATAGGCAGCAGCTTACGGGCGCCGCGCTCGCCAATGGCATATTCAACGCGAATGCCGTTTTTCAAAGGAACCAGAGTGATCTGCATTCTGGCAGCGGCATCCTCAAAGCTGTTCATCGTCTTTTCAACGGTACCATCAAGGTATCTGATGATGATCTGAGATCTCATATTTTCCTGCAGCTCGTCTGCGGGGTTGGTCTCAGAAGCATAGTCATAAGGATCGCTCAACAACCACTCTTCGGTCTTGGTGTGATAGTAGCCAACTGTACCCAGGGTCTTATCAAAGTAAAGCTGATAATCTCCCTTGGTCATCACTAGCTCCATATCCTCCAGACGATCGGTCAAGGTGGTATACTGAGACTGACTCAAGTAATACTCTTTGCGGCTTTTGGGATCCATTTCCGCAATTTCTGCCTCGGTCTTTTCACCGACACCGTCATCCGCAAAAACGGACATAGCGGGCAAAACACCGACCAGCATCAACACGGAGAGGACCGCGCAAAGAAAGCGCATAAACTTTTTATTCATTTTTCTTACTCCTTTCCGTGCTTACATTCGATAAGTGACCTCGGAAATGATACCGGTCACATAGCTGACCATATCGATCACGAGCGAGGTAAAGAGAACTGCAAGGAACATAATAAGTGCCATACCCACAATGGTGAATGCGGTGATACCAATGTTCTTGCCCACGGTGTAGTCGTGCGTGACCATCATGCCAAAGAAGATCAGGAATCCGGCCCAGATAAAGCCGATTGTCGTGATCAGCGACAGAATGCCGGTCTCGTCTGCTACAACAAAGTTAGAGGCAAGGGTGGTGGGGATCATTGTAATGGCAATAGGAGGCAATGCATAGCCCAGAGCGATAAAGATATCTCGGAAGCTGCCTTCACCGTCAAACAACGTGGTCAAGCACCAGTTTGCGATAACGAACAGCAGCACAGGCACCATAACGACCAGGATCTGCATCAGGATCGTGGAGTATTCACCACGGGGATTGGTGATATAGCCGCTACCCACGCTGCTGTAGAACATAGCAATGATGGTAATGACGATAAACACCAACGACGCACGCATAGAACCGCGCTTCTCGTGCTTCAGATCCCAGAAGCCGTCGAAGGGATGGAACATCACGTGGAACGTATAATACAGCTCTTCTTTGAAGGTGCGCTTGGTTCCGGAGACAGCGGCCTTCTTGTTGATCTTTGCTGCGTGACGCATAAACTTAACGATCAAGAAGCAAAGCACAAGGATAACGATGGGAATCAGGATGAAGAACCGAGACATCCATTCCTTACGCATTTCCTTATAAGCCACAGAGTAGTTCTGCGTATCATAAGCGGCCATATAGTATTCAATGGCCTCGTCATAACGGCCCTCGTTAGAGAGACACAGACCAATACCGATATAAGCGGCGTCATAGTTAGAGTTGCTTCGCAGGATCTCTTCCCAGTCGCCGATCGCCTTATCGTATTCGCGGTTGTTTTGGTGCTCCAAAGCGCGGATCAGAGAGTCGCCGTAGGGCGTACGCTCGTAAACCGTGATGGTCTGCTTATCCTTGTCACCGTCAAGCACCAGCAGTGCATCGTCGTGATAGACGACAGACTGAATGCTACGCAGGGTGCCCAAACGGCCGTTGGTAACGCTAAGGTCCTTATCGCCAAAGGCGAACAGGAGGTTACCGTCGTAATCGTAGGTATAGATCTTGCAACGCAAGCTATCCACGATCGTCCAGGTCTGCTCGGGACCGCAAGCAACGTCGGTAACGACCGAAATGCCCTTATAGCCCTCGTCATAGGTATTGCCGAAATCGACCTCACCTGCGGGCGGCCAGAAGCCGTTACGGCGCATGATCTCATCACCTGCGGGGTTCAGCAGCTTACAAGGAGCGTAGGTGCCCTCCTTGCTCTTGGAGGTGATGGCGCTGGTCATCTGATTTTTCAGTTCCTCAGCGTTGATGGTGGCATAGATAAAGCCACGCTCGTTGATAGAGATGTTGTTGTAAGGATAGGAAACGACCGCAACGGCCTTTTTACGCTGCTCGGCGGTCTGGAAGCGCTTCCAGATCTGATCCCAAAGAGAGGTAACAGACTGCTGAGCACCGATAAAGCCGGTGAACTCGCCGGTGTTGGTCATAACGATGACGCCCTCGTTGGTCTGCTCACCAACAACGAACAAGCGGTCATAGTTATCTACTGCGATCGCAATGGGGCGATACACGTGATCGGAATCAAACAGCTCGGATTCGGGCTCTCTGATAATAGAGGCAAACTCACCGTCCAGTGTAAAGGTTACGATACGCGCGTTATCGGTATCGCAAACATAAATTCTGCCGGGGTACTTGACCTCGCCCTGCTCCATACGATCTTCGGTAACAAAGATGCCGGCGGGAGCCTTGAAGGTATCGTTGATCTGAACGTGGTTCAAGAAATCCTTGATCTCCATTTTCAGATTGAAGTAACGGTCCAGAATGAGGATACGGTTGTTGCCCGTATCGGCAATATAGATATTGCCATTAGAGTCGGTCACCATATCGCGAGCGCCGTTCAGGGTAACACCGTTGAACATCGTAGCAAGCTCGGAGGTGGTGTAGTTCTTTTGAGGGTCATAAGCGTTAGGAGACAGCAACGCCTCGCCATCAATAGAGTAGGTATAGGTCTGATAAGGCTTTTCTGCGCCGACCGGGATGATGGATACGACCATGATCAGGACGAACAGCAAGCACATAAAAGATGCGAATTTTTTCATTGCTATTCCCCCTTTCATTAGTCTTTCATACCGGAAGAGCCCATGGTCTCGATGATGTTGGACTGCGAGATAACGAATACCAGGATCGGTACCAGCATCATAATAACCATCGAAGCCGCGTGTGCACCGGCGCGCTTGATACCACCGGCCATGATCTGACCGATCGCGTAGTTAAAGGATTTGAGCTGCTCGGAATGGATGTAGATCGAGGAGCCCTTGTTCCACAGATCCTGGAAGGAGTAAATGATCAGGGTCAGCCAAGCAGGCTTAACCATAGGCATTGCGATCACCCAGAAGGTGCGGAACTCAGATGCGCCGTCCAAACGAGCGGACTCAAGCACGGCGTCGGATACGTTGGTTTCCATAAACTGCTTCATCAAATAGAGGCCAAGAGAGGTCGCCCAAGCGGGAACGATGATAGCCCAGTAGGTATCGATCCAACCGAGAGCACTCATAATAATGAAGGAAGTGATTGCGGTAACCGTAGAGTGGAACATCAAAGAAGTACGAACTGTTTTAAACATCATCTTGCCGCCGGGGAACTTGATCTTTGCCATAGCATATGCAGCCATAGAGGAAAGAAGCAGGTTGCCGAAGGTACCGACAAGTGCGGTAAAGACGGTATTAAAGATGTAGCGCGAGAAGGGCACCCAAGAGGTGTTCATCAGGGTAAACAGATCGCGATAGTTCTTAAACGTAGGATTGCTTACAAAGAAGCGGGGCGGGAACATCCAAAGTTCGTCCAGAGGCTTCAAGGACTGGAGCAGAACGTAGAGCATAGGCAGGAACATAAATGCTCCCAGCAAAACCAGAATAAAGGTGATGCCCGCATCGCCGCCCGCCGAGCGGTTTAATACGACCTTGTGTTTTCTTGTACGAAGTTTCTTTGCCATATCACTGACCCACCTTCGAAAGGACTTTTTTCACCAGCATATTGGCACCGATCATAATGGCAAACAGCACCACAGCAATGGCAGAGGAATAACCAACCTCAAAACGCATTCCGCCGTAGTCGTCCAAATGGTGCATGATGGTGTGTGCAGCGTAATCCACAGAGGGGAAGCCACACAATGCCGTAACAACGCCGCCGAAGCCAAAGGCGGAGGTGATAGACATAACGGCACCGAACATCAGCTGCGGCTTCATAGAAGGCAGCGTGATGTACCAAAGCTCCTGCCAACGGTTGCGCACGCCGTCAACGGCACCGGCCTCATACATAGAGCGGTCGATACCCTGAAGACCTGCGATAAAGGACAGGAAGGATGTACCAAGCGAAGTCCAGATCGCAACCACGATACACAAGGGCATAACGTAGTCGGCATCCTGGAACCACTGGATCTCTTCTGTGATCAAGCCGAGATCAAGAAGAATACCGTTGACCCAACCATAAGAGTCGCCCGAGAACAGGGTACCCCAAATCAGGTAGACCTGACCGGAAATGGAGGGCGCGTAGAAGATCAACGTAACGATCGCGCGGATCTTGGGAGGCAGCTCGTTGATAAACCAAGCGACCATCAAAGACATGATGTAGGAAGCAGGTCCTACGATAACCGCGAAGATCAAGGTATTCTGGCAGGCGGTCATAAAGATATCGTCGTCCAGAAAGAGGCGAATGTAGTTGTCGAAGAAGACCACATTCGGCATCTCAAGCAAGTTAAAGTCTGTAAAACTGATCACCACGGACAACAACACCGGCACGACGGTAAACAGAGTGAAGATCAGCATATAAGGTGCCACCATTACGTAGGCGACCTTATTGCGCTTCATCTCCTTCCACGTCCACTGGGCCCGTGTCATGTCCGAGCGAATTACCGCTTTTTTCTTTGACATGTGCTTTTCTCTCCTTAGTAACTAATAATGTAACCGTTTTTATCAGTTGTTCTTTGCAATGACCGTAGCGGCGTTGTTCAATGCCTCGATGGTCTTTGCAAAGGCGTTTGCATCAATTTCGGAGAAATTCTGTGCAGCTTGACGCAGCAGCTGATCGTTCAGTTCCTCAATACCGGTGTCCACGTGGGTCTTAACGGCATCGGCTGCGGCCTGCAGCGCCTCGTTTGCGGCGGCATAATCGCTTTCGTATGCAGCCAGAAGCTGGTCAATACGCTTTTGAGTCAGTGTTTGACCGATCTCAAGCGTCTCAAGCTCAAACTCCTGACGCTTACGGGTGATCTCCTTGTTGATCGTGTTGATGTAGCTCTTCAGCTCCGTGATCGGGTCTGCGTTATCCTCGTAAGCGGCAAGGAATGCAAATCCGGTGTAACGGTCAATGATATAGCTGCCGGGGTAGTTGGGGATAGACGCCAAATGCTCGAACTGGAACATGATCTGCGTGTATTCCTCGTTGGTCCAGGGCATTTGGTCCAGCGCCTGAATGTTTGCAGTTGCATGCTTTGCGGAGGGACCGATGATCGCGACCATCTCGTTAGAATAGTCGATCTGGCACTCGGCACCTGCATGCCACTTCATAAACTCCCAAGAGCCGGCCTCGTTGCTGCAGCCATTCATAATACAGATAGCGGAAACAGAAGAAACAGATACGTTGTTGATGTCGGTCTTGCCGTCGCCGTCAAGGTCCTCATCAGACTCGATACCGGGCATGGGATAGAAGGCCCACAAGCCCTTGATCTCGGTGGCAAATACCGTCAGGTGGTTGTAAGTACCGTTGTAGGATGCAAAGCCAATGGGCATCTCACCGGTACGGAAACGGTTTGCAAAATCGTACTTATAGGGGAAGGAGTACATTGTGAAGTAGTTACACATGGTATCAAAAGCCTCAAGACCCACGTTAGAGTCAAGGTTGATACGCATACCCTCGTCGGCGAACAGCTCGCCGCCCATTTGATAAAGGAAGATTTTGTAGTCAGTGTGCATACCGATCTGCATGTTGTTAGCCTGCAGAACGGGGATAGCCGCAAGCACGTCATCCCAAGTCTTGGGGATCTCTACATTCAGATCTGCCAAAATGTCCTTACGTACGAACATCATATTGAAGTTCTGCGTTTCGGGGAGGCCGTAATAGTGGAACACACCGCTGGAATCGGCAATGCCCAAGGTCAGCATAGCCGCGTCGTTGAACTGGCGGCCTGCGGAGTTGTCGTGCTCTACACCGTTCTCGTCTACGTAGGTGCCAAGCGCGATCTTATCAAAATCAGGCATATTCTCAATGGGGACCAACGCGCCGCGGATAGCGTAGTTGATAACGTCACCCTGACCGATACCGATATAGACGTCGGGGCCCATACCTGCCAAAACGGAAGGCAGCAGCGTACCGCCCGCAACCAGCTTCAGATTGACGTTAACACCGGTGTCGGGCGTAAAGTCGTTGTTGATCAGGTTACGAATGACCTGTGCCTGGTCACGACCGTAGGCCAGCCAGACCTCTACGGTCTCAGCATCGTCGCTCTCCTCGGAGGTGGCACCCATACGGTTGTAGTTACGGAAGAAGGACATAATAAAGCTGCGGATCTCGTGCCAGAGAGAGGCAAAGAAGCCTGCCTCGGCCTGAGGAGCCTCGCCCTCAAGGGGCTGGATCACTATGTAGTCCAGCTGAAGAGGCTGGGTCTTAGCATCGCCCACCCAGGTACCAAGGGTACCAATGTAGGATTTCAACTGGTCAAGGTATTTTGCAACCTCATCCTCATTCTTACCCATACGGTCCAGCAACCAAGCAACTCTTTCCAGCGTTGCCACGTTAGAGCTCTTTTCACCGGTAACGGCTTCAAGCTCGGCAGCGATCTGGTACAGAGCCACGGACTGGTTGATCATATCGATCATCGTATCGGGCATGATGCGGTTGAAGCCATAGTCACGGTACTCATCAGGGTTGGCACCGGTCAGCTTCATAATATCCAAGTAATCCTTGTTGATAGAAGCCAAGGAAGCATCTACACGGCGAACGATATCACCCATAGAGCCCAGCGTGACCTCCATTTCGATGGTGTACTCTACACCGGCCTCGAAATAGAACTCATAGTTCTTCAGGTTACCATTCTCGTCGGTATCACCGTTGTTGAACAGCGTGGACTGCCAGTTGGAATCGTAATTAAAGCGAAGCTCGGAGGCCTCTTTAAACGGAACAGCTCCGTTATATTCGCCGCCAACGATGGTCAGGCGACGGCAGACGTACATACCGTCCAGTACGTTCTGGCGGTAACGCGCGGCAATGTTGTAGAAGCCGCTGCTGTCTACCTTAAATGTATAACGAACCCACTGACCCGCAGTCTGCCACTTGTCGCCGCCAATGGTATTCAGCAGCACGCGATCGGTGCTGGAGGGCATAGTAGCCGCATCGGAACGGTCCTCAACAGGATAAATGTTCTTAGAGGAGGTCGCACCAACGTACTCGGCCTGGATCAGAACCGTGTCGTGACCGGAGGTCGCGTTGGGGTGCTTGGCCTTATACTCCTCATAAGAGATCATATCCTGATGACGGATCAATCGGATGCTCTTAATGGTCATCGATTCGTTTACGGCCTCCAAAGAGATGGTCTGCCAGCCGGCCTTGAACACAAACTCAAAGCTTTCGGCATAGAAGCCGTCGGCATCACGCAGCTCGTAGGAGCGCCACTCGGGCGTTTGCTCCATTTTGGCGCGAAGCTCGTTATCATCAATATCGTCAGTAAAGAAGCGAACCTCATACTTGGTCACGTAATCGGCCATAGCGGAAGTCCACACGGTGGGAGAGGTCACTGCAACGTAGGTTCCCTCGGAACCGGCGTTGGCAATGCGAGCCTCAAAGCCTGCGGCCAAGGCCTCTTCATACAGAGTCTGCACCGAGATCTCGCCTTCGGGATCGGTCACCTTTGCCTCAGGAGCAATGGTGGTGTAGATCTTAGGCAGGGTCAAGAAACGGGCCTCTGCGAAGGGGATCTCGTCGTTGATCTTAAGGATACGCTCGATAGAGGTTTCCTTGGCTGCGTCGGGCCAGTACTCGATCACAATGCTGTACTTGGCATCGGCAGGAATATTCACCTTCCAGGATACGGTACCGGACGAGGGCGTAAACAGACCCATATAGCCCGCCTCGTTTGTAAAGTAAGCACCCTTGGTGGCGTCGTTACTGCCTACAGGTGTGTAGCCTGCGTAGTACGCGCCCTTTTCGGGATCGGTATTGGTAGCATCGATCACGATGTCCTCCTCCGCTCTGGGGAAGAGCGGCTGACCGTCATCGTCGACGTCACCGTACTTTGCCACGTACTCTTCATACGAGATGGCATTGAGCTGCTCCCTGATCTGAGCCAAGCTGGATCTTTCGGCAGTTTCGTTTGCAGCGCCGGCAGATACCGCGCCGCCAAACAGGAAACCGAAAGCCAAGACAAAAGCCAAAATCCGCTGGAACTTCGTCTTCTTCATGTTTTCCTCCTCTATCCGGTTGCTCTTGCAACCAATCGGTATTTGCGAGCGCAACGGGCAGACGTCCGCTCGCATGTAACGTGCATGCCCGTAAACAGCAAAAGGCGACGGCCGCGATCGCTCGCCGCCGTTCGGTTTGACATTCTTGGGCATTGACCGCCGCCGTGACGACACGGGGCGATTTCGTATGGCAGTATTTTACCACGATGCCCCAACAAAGTCAAGGTAGAATTTTACGCGCGCATATTACGCGGGCGCGTTGTGGTCTGCAAAAGTGGAGGGGAAAAGATCTTTTCAAAAGCACCCCTTTTGGCGCATTTTCGTTACTTTAAGCACTTGACAAAGACCCCTTTGTCCATTTGGTAAATTTCATTTACCTCCCATCCATCAAGAAACCTACACGCAACCATCACTTTCACAAAATTTCGTCACATTTTTTTGCTCACCCCTCTTGACAAGTCAAAAGGTAAATTTAATTTACCGACAATGATCAAGCGTTGCTTTTTACCTCCCGCCATCGCGCTTCCCTGTCTCTGTACATCTTGTCCAAAATCAAAGCGTTTTTTTCTACGTTTTAACCAGGCCTCCAAAACTCGCATTTTAACACTTTGTTCATATTTTCTCCCGCTTTTTTCTTCTTTTTTTCGCTTGTCGAGAGGGGAGCTTTCTTGTCACATCGCATGCTCCCCCTCCCCTCGACAGTGTTTGTCAAGCCGTGCCAAACCGTGTCGAAGGCAGGCGAAGCTACGCGTTTTCTCTCACCTCGCACCGCTTTTCGTCATTTTTTGAGGATGGGAAATACATTTCCCCAAAAAACGCGTCGTTATCCGCCGCTTGCAAAAAAATCCTTCTCCGTGGCTACAAAAAGCGGACAAAAGGGACCCCCCGGCGCTTGATAAAGGCGCCGGGGCGTCCCTTTTGTTTTTTGAAATTACCAGTCACTGGAAATATGATTCCAGCCACCCTTGATATAATTCAATCCGGACCACAGTGTAAAGAACAGCATTGCAGCTACGCCAAGCCAGGTAATGGGATAGACGTTGGCAAAGACCCAATCACCCACGGTACGCAGCAGCAGCTCGTTGAGCAAGGGTTCGATAAACAGAGCGCCGATACAGGCAATTTGCGCACAGGTCTTGATCTTACCCAACATATTGGCGGCGACCACGGTGCCGTTGGAACCGACCAAAACCAAACGCAAGGAGGTAATGGCCAGCTCGCGGAAGATCACCAACAGCACAGCCACGAAATAAACGATCAGAAACGCACGATGATACACGACGTTACCGTAAATTTCAGCATTGACCATACGGAACAGCATTGCCATCAAAATGCCGATGACCATGAACTTATCCGCCACGGGATCCATAAACTTGCCAAAATTGGTGATCAAATGATGCTTGCGGGCGATCTTGCCGTCCAGCATATCCGTCACAGCCGTCACAACGAAAAGGACAAAGCCCACGACGTGCGACACCATCCAAGGGATCACAGAATCGGGAAGCAACAAAAATACCATCAGCACCGGCACAAGGCACAGTCTCAGCATGGTCAGCTTATTAGGGAGATTCATTTTACTCATAATCTTCTCCTTTAATTTGACTTGGGAAGGATCCCGCGGCCATAAAGATCGTAATCCAGCACACTGCGGATCTTTACGTCGATCATGCTGCCGGGCACCACGCGACGGTCGGCCTTGAAATAGACCTTTCCATCGATCTCGGGGGCGTCTGCAGCAGAACGACCAAAGTGCGCCTCGCTGACAGGGTCAAAATCCTCAACAAGCACACGCAGTGTCTTGCCGATCTTCTCCTCGTTCTTCTCTTCGTTGATACGCATCTGTGCTTTCATCACGATATCGGCGCGATCCTGCTTGACTTGTTCGTCGATCTGGTCGGGCATTTTTGCAGCAGGCGTCCCCTCCTCGGGCGAATAGGCAAACACGCCCATACGGTCAAAGCGAGTCTCCTCGACAAAGCGGCAAAGCTCCTCGAAATCCTCCTCGGTCTCTCCGGGGAAGCCCACGATAAAGGTGGTGCGCAGAGTAAGGTCGGGGATCTCACGGCGAAGCTTGGCAATGACCTCGCGGATCATAGCACCGTCGCCGTGGCGATTCATTTTTTTCAAGATCTTATCCGAAATATGCTGCAAGGGCATATCGATATATTTGACGATGCGGTCATTATCGCGGATCTCGGCGATCAGCTCATCGGTCACCTTATCGGGATAGCAATACAGCAGACGGATCCACGGAATATCGGTCTCCTCGGTGATGCGATGCAGCAGCTCGTGCAGCTTATAACCGCCATACAGGTCCTGGCCGTAACGTGTCACGTCCTGTGCCACGATGTTCAGTTCCTTTACACCAAGAGCGGACAGATCCTTTGCCTCGGCGACCAGATCCTCTATCGGGCGGCTGCGGAAGCGGCCACGGATCGAGGGGATCGCGCAATACGTACAGCAATTATCGCAGCCTTCACCGATCTTTAGGTAAGAATAATACTCCGGTGTGGTCAGCACGCGGTCTCCGCCAAGCACGACCGTGTTCTTATCCTCAAAAGAAGCGTACTTAGGGTGCTTCGCATCCTTCCAACGGCGCTGCACGTCCTCGACGGCGGCCACGATGTTATGGATGCTTCCAACGCCAAGCAACGCATCGACCTCGGGCAGCTCCTTGAATATCTCCTCGCGATAGCGCTCGGCAAGGCAGCCCGTAACGATGATGGAACGCAAGGAGCGGTTTTCCTTGAGCCACGCAACGTCCAAAATATTATCAATGGCCTCTTTTTTGGCGCTTTCGATAAAGCCGCAGGTGTTGATGACAACGATATCGGCCTCGGTCTCATCCGGGGTGATCTCATAGCCGGCGGCCATCAGCTCATGCAGCATGACCTCGGTATCCAATTGGTTTTTGGGACAACCGAGAGAAATAAATCCGATCTTCATACCTTCGCACCTTTCTGCAAACACTATTATTATCATATCACAATTTAATTCAAATGTCAAGGAATGGCAAAAATGCAAAAAAAGTTTACAAACAAACCGCAAAAAAGAGGCTGTGCTTTAAAAAAAGCCATACGTTCGGCAAAAAACACGACATTTTGGCACCGTTTTTGCTTTCCACCCCTGCAAGCATTGCTCACCCCCATGCTTCTTTCTATTCTTTTTCTTTTTCCGTTCCACCTGCTTTCGCACCCCATTTGGCGTTTTGTGGCCCTTTTGCTCTCTCTTTACGTTTTGCTTGCGCTCTGTCTGCGTCTCCCTGCCCTTTTTCGCACGGCAAAGGGATGGCTACTGCCTCGTTTACACCGTTTTGACGCCGCCGCCTTATGGGTGCGCATCACATTGCTGTCGGGGCTGCTTTTAAACCTTTTTTATGCCATTTTTCGTACCGTTATGGGACTAATTACAAATTCACTGTGGTTTTTGGCAGAAAGCGTATACTATATGGGACTCAGCGCAGCACGCTTTTGGGTGGTTGAGACAGATCGGGCGGACCAACACATTTTTTCGGCAAGCGCCTACGTGCGGGGTGGGAAGCTGCTGCTGATCCTTTCGATCTCCGCCATCGGCACCGTTACGATGGCAGTGGCAGAGCGGGGCGCGCTAACTTATCCGCTCCCTGCCGTATGGGGTGCTGCCCTGTTTGCGGCTTGGCGTCTTGTTGCCGCTCTGCTTCACCTGTTCCGATCTCACCGCAGCAAGCAGGCCTTTCCCCTTTTGACCAAGTCCATCTCTCTTTCGGCGGCCGCAGTCTCGCTTTTTGGCTTTCAGACCACGTTGCTGGCACGCATTGGAGCGGCACCGCGCACACGTATGATCTGGAATATTTCCGGTGGCGCTTTTGTGTGCATTTCGCTACCCATTATGGCACTTTTTCTCTTTTTCACCGGAAAGCAGATGCAAAAAGGCCGTTGAGCTTGCTCAACGGCCTTTTTGCACTAAAACTCATACCGTTCCGAGGGTAAACGGCCTTGCTTTAGTTTTTCTCCTTCTCTTTTTCAGCGCTCAGCATACGGTGACGCATCCACAGCAAGACCCCAGCCAAAACAGCGCAGGCAACAGTTACCACCACAACACCGAGCCAGCAGCTTTTGATAAAGGGCTTGGCAAACAGCAGAGCGGGAGCAAATGCGCCCGTTTCGGGATCCTGCATAGCGGAAAAGATCAGCGACGCATCCACTGCGATCGCAATACCCGCCAAAAGCCCTGCCAGCATAGCGGGCAGTCCGCTTTCCTCACGGTTAGCAGAGGGCAAGCGCACAAGGCGTTCCTGTCTGAAATCCAGCAGTGAGCCCATATAGTATGCCGCCAGCATCAGCACGATGGTCTCGGGGATCATATACGTAGCATTGTAGCCAAGCGAATAGACCAGCGCCGCCTCGGTAGGAATGGAAAGGCCTGCCCAAACAGTAGCGCCCGCAACAACGTGGCAGACATAACGCAGCACGCAAGCAAGCAGCGAGCCGCAGGCAAGCGCCGTGCTTTGCTGCTTGATCACGCGGCGGAACACGCCGCCAAGACCCACAACAATAAAGGCGAGCGCGTAATCCAACAGGATCACTGCAAGGATCGACTGCCACGTGGTGAAATAACTGAGATTCTTCAGCCCCAGCAGCTGCTGCAACACGGCATAGACCGCACCGGAGCCAAGCCCCCAAAGGGTGCCGTGCCGATACGCGATCAATACGACGGGCAGCATTGATGCTACCGTGACCGAGCCGCCGTAAGGCATTTCGACAATGTGGAACAAGCTGAGAACAGTGGAAAAAGCGACCAACAGGGCGCTTTCTACCATTTTTTTGGTTCTGACTGTGCTTTTCATAAAAACCTCCGGAAAATAAAATTACCGCACGGAAATCTCCGTGCGGTAAAAAGAATTTTCCCTCGATCTCTTCCCTACGCCGGCATTATCCGTATCAGGTTAAAGGGTTCGAGCCAAGCTCATCTCAGCCGCCGAACAGCAGCACCCCCGATTTCTATGCGGTTTTCGTGTAACAGTATAGCGCGTTTCAAGGCTTTTGTCAAGCCCCTTTTTGCATCAATAGCGATAATTGGCGGAAAGCGTGGTGATATCTGCACCGACCAGTGCGTTTTCAAGCAGTCGGATGCGATCCAGATATCCGCCGTTTTCGATCTTGAGCACAAGCATATGCTCGATGAGATATTCCAGCATATTATGACGGGCGGTGGAAAACCATTTTGCGTTGTTCTCATTTCCCCAAGCGCCGCTATCCAACTCATAACGCATGACGATATGATAACCGGTATCCGAGCGCAGCACGTGCAGCTCTCCCACGGCAAGCTCCTGCAGCTTTGTACCAATGCTTTCCAGCGTGGGGACGTCGGCATAGGCGTGTGCCATATCCTTCATAAAGTACATACCGTTATCCAAGGCAGAATCACTGTACATTTCGGCAAACATCTCAAACGCCTCTTCGCGATCGGCATAGCTTTCTTGCGCCATACATTCGTCATAGATCTTGCCCGCCCACCAAAGGCGACGCTCCATCTCCTCGGTATCATATTTCTTTTCTACGTACTTGTTGTTTTCAAGCTGATATTTCACGCTGCTTTTGGCCGGATCGGTGATATAAGCATAGATCCATTTGCGGTAAACTTGGTTGCCCTTGTCATCAATTTCGGGCACCGTATCGCCGTTTTCGTTGACAACAGTGGCAGGAACGCCATTGACGGTATCATAAGAAACAGCGGTCTTATCTTTGCTTGTATAGTAGATCAAATATCCCTCTGCGTCTCGTTCCTCGGACTTAAAAACGCCCTCGGCAGCGGTATCATAGGCGATCACACCAAACTTACGGTAAACGGTTTTTCCGTCCGCGGTCTGTTCGGGTGTTCCCTTTTCGGTATCGTAGGCCACGCTACCGATGCTGCCGTCACTGTTGAGCAGATAGTATACGGGATTGCCGCAATCGTCCACCTCATAGGCGTAATAAGAATCCGCCAACCGGATCTGCTTGCCGCGGAAATAGTTTTCCTGATAAAATTTTTCCTTGTGGGCATCATCGATCTTCTCTCCGCGAGCGCCGAAAAAATGCGCCTTGAGCTGGGCCAGCTTGGTTTCCAGCACAAAGGAATCCCGCAGCACGGTCGTATTGGCACCATAGCCGGAAAGCATCGCATCCAGCTCGGTCTCGGAGCCGTTTGCGTGCAGATCGATCAGCTTTTGAATATCGGCATCGATCTTAGCCTCGTCGGCTTCGCTCAGTTCCAGCCCCTCTTCATCATACAGGATCAGTGCGGCAGCGTATTGCTTGAATGCACGCAAGACCTGCTCGTTATAAAACTGAGCACGGGTCTGTGTATCATTGACGTAGGTGCTCCAGTATTCCACCGTTCCAACGGGCTGCTTTTGCTTGGCGAGATCGCCCTTGACGCGGGAAAGATAAAAGCGATAAAGGTTGACCGACAGCTCGTTATCTCCTGCCTCGATCAAGGTTGCGCCGTGGGCGCCGCATCCCGAAAGCAGGAATAAGGCGGCAAGCACCAGGGCTAAAATGGGGGTCAGAATTTTTTTCATAGGCTCTTCCTTTTTTATTTCGATTCCACTTGCTGACAACATACAAATAGATTATAGCACAGTTTTGCTTATTTGTCCACCTGTTTCTTTCCCTTTTTGATCTCGATATGCGTGGTAAACAGTGCAACAAGATCACGCAAGGGATCACAGCCCTTTTCGATATGATAGCGAATATAGGGATTGGCAGACAGCATCATCCGCAGCTTGCCCGGGTAGCGGGCGGCCAGCTCCATCCAAACGTCTACGTCCAGTGCAGGGGCGCAGATATGAACGTCAGAGCCATCCTGCCTGATCTGTGTAATGCCACACTGCTGTGCCAGCGAGCGGATCAGGGCCACCTGCAGCAGATTAGAGGCTGCCTTGGGCAGTTCGCCGTAGCGATCCAGCAGCTCGTCGGTCATATCCTCCAGATCGTATTGGGTACCGATCAGCGAGATGCGCTTGTACAGCGCCATACGCTGTGTTGCGGATCTTACGTATCGTTCAGGCAAATTTGCGTCAAAGGAAAGCGAAATGACGCACTCCGTCTTTTCTTCAACCGTCTCTCCGCGCTCGGCAAGGACCGCCTCGTTCAGAAGCTTGACGTACAGATCGTAGCCCACGGCATCCAAGTGTCCGTGCTGCTCTGCACCCAGCAGATTGCCTGCGCCGCGCAGCTCCAGATCGCGAAGTGCGATGCGAAAGCCTGCGCCAAATTCGGCATATTCGCGGATAGCCTCCAAGCGCTTGCGCTGTACGTCTCCCAACGCACGTCCGCGAGGATAGGTGAAATAAGCATAGGCACGACGGGGAGATCTGCCCACGCGTCCGCGGAGCTGATGCAGCTGAGAAAGTCCCAAACGGTGTGCGTTATCCACGATCAGCGTATTGGCATTGGGTACGTCCACGCCCGTTTCAATGATGGTGGTGCTGACCAAAATGTCGATCTCGCCGGTGATCATATCACTCCAGATGCGCTCCAGCGTATCCTTATCCATTTGCCCGTGTGCCACGGTGATCCGCGCCTCGGGAATATCGCGTGACAGCTTGGCTGCCACCGCATTGATGCTTTCCACTGCATTATGCAGATAAAACACCTGACCGCCCCGGCGCAGCTCGCGGCGGATGGCCTCTTCAACGATCAGGTCGTCATCCTCCAGCACGTAGGTCTGCACGGGCAGACGGTCGCCGGGGGCTTCATCCAAGATCGAAATGTCGCGAATGCCGCTCATCGCCATATTCAACGTGCGAGGGATCGGGGTAGCCGTCAGCGTCAGCACGTCCACGTTGCCCGTCATCTGCTTGATCTTTTCCTTTTGCGCCACGCCAAAGCGCTGCTCCTCATCCACGATCAACAGTCCAAGGTCTTTAAATTTGACGTCGGCAGACACCAAGCGATGGGTGCCGACGATAATATCGGTATCGCCGCGAGCCAAACGCGCCAGCGATTGCTGCTGCTCTTTGGGGCTGCGGAAGCGGGAGATCATATCCGCACGCACAGCAAAGGCACGCATACGGGATTGAATGGTGCGGAAGTGCTGCATAGCAAGAATCGTGGTAGGCACCAAAATAGCCACCTGCTTGCCTGCAAGCACTGCCTTATAGGCAGCGCGGAGCGCCACCTCGGTCTTGCCGAATCCAACGTCGCCGCACAGCAAGCGATCCATGGGCGTTGCGCTCATCATATCCTGCTTGATCTCCTCGGCGGCATTGATCTGCCCCTCGGTCTCGTCATAGGCAAAGGATACCTCAAAGTCGCGCTGATAATCGTCATCCGGCGGAAATGCATAGCCCTCGCGGCGCTCTCGCTCGGCATATAGACGGATCAGATCCTTGGCCATATCCTTGACCGCGGCCTTGGCGCGCGCCTTAGCTTTTTTCCATTCGCCGCCGCCAAACCGAGACAGCTTGACCATACCGTCATCTGCGTGGGCTCCGATATATTTTGATACGGCATCCAAGCGGTCACAGGGCAAGAACAGCTGATCCGAGCCGGCATACTGAATGCTGACGTAGTCGCGGGTCACACCGTCAATGGTCAGGGTCTCAAGTCCCACGTAGCGACCGATACCGTGCGCCTCGTGCACCACAAGATCGCCGGGCTCCAGCTCGGCATAGGACAGGATCGCACCCTTGGCGTCCTTTTTCTTTTTGGCGCGTCTCACACGCTCGGCTGCTGCCAAGCCGCCACCGCGGCGATCGGCAGACATAGAAAGCACGGCAAGCCGTGCAGTGGGCAACTCAAAGCCGGAGGAAGGCTCTTTCCATTGCACCGTAATTTCACCGTTTTTTGGCAAAACATCCGCATACGTGTCTGCGATTTTTGCGCAATATCCGTGCTCGGCAAGCACGCCTGCCACGTTTTTGGCAGAGGTCTCGTTCTCGGCAGAAATGATCACACGCCACTTGGTATCGCGGTAATTGGCAAGGTCCTCCTCTAACAATTCAAAGCGATCGCCGTAGGCGGGCGTATGACGGGTACGGAAGGAATAAAGTCCGGCCAGCTTTTTGCCGGAAAGGCCCGCTGCAAAGGAATCCACGTGCAGGGTCACCGCATCCGACAAAAACAGCGTCAGGGCACTCTCGGGCTTGCTGTAATCGGCATAACGGCCCGCGATAGTACCGGCCTCCATCAACTCCTCTACAGCGCGATCCCGATGCCATCCGGTGGCCTTTAAGCGATCGTTTATTGCATTGGTTCCACGAAAAAACACCAGGGAACGGGGCGAGAAATAAGACAAAAGGCACTCTCTTGCGGGGTCGATCAGCGTCAAATATTTATCGGCAAAGCGGATCTCTCCGCCGCCGTCGATCTCGGCAAGCTCGCCCTTCAGCTCTTCCCTTGCGCGGTCGTCGTCGCAGCGCTTTAATTGATCGGCCACGGCCCCCCGCAGTGCAGCGCGTCCCTCGACATCGATCAGCACCTCACGGGCCGGCGGGATCTCGCATCCCGTCACAACGGTATGGATACGCTGGCTTTCCACGTCAAACAGCCCCATACGGTCGATCTCGTCGCCAAACAGCTCGATACGAACAGGACGCATACCGGTCACCATTTGATTATCTGCAGTCAGTGCCCGCAGATGCGGCGCAAAAATATCGATAATTCCACCGCGCACGGCAAATTGCCCGGCACCCTCCACAAGCTCTACACGGGTATAGCCTGCGGCAGTCAAGCGCTCGGTCAGTGCAGCCATATCCACCGGACTGTCAGCGTCCAGCCGCAACGTATTCTCCTCTAACCGTTTGCGTGAGACCGTGTAGCCAAGGGCCGCGTCGGGGGTGGTCAGGATCAGGTCAAAATCCCCTCTCAAAAGTCCCGATAGCACGCGCAAGCGCTCGTGCTCGTACTCGTGAGAGGCGGTAATGTTATAAAAAGTGAGGTCACGTGCCGTGAAAAACGCGACACGAAGTCCATATTGCTCAAAATAATGCTGCAGGCGAACGCATTCCTTTTCCTCGGACAGCAGGCACAGCGCCGCGCCTTTTTTTGCAGCATCAAGGTCCTGCAGCAGCGACAGCATCAACCCGTCTGCCGCGCCGTCGCACAGGCCACCCGCGGCAAAGGTGAGAGGGCGGTCACGCAAGGATGCTGTCAGGTCATCCAAAAGCTGACGGTATTCTCCGTCAAGCCGAAAGCAAGCCGGTATCAACATCGCATCACTTCCCGTTGCACAGCTGCATTGCGGCGGGCACGTCGCCCTTGAGGATCTGCGCAACACCGTCGTAAATACGGCCAAAGGAGGCGGTCAGCGCCTCGTATTCCTCTTTCGAAAATTCCGACAAGACCCAAGCTGCCAGATCATATTCGGGATGCGGCTTGACACCCACACCGACCTTGACCCGGGGGAAGGCATCGGATTGCAGCTGATAGATGATGTTTTTCAAGCCGTTATGACCACCGTCGCTTCCCTTGGGGCGCACACGCAACTTGCCAGCGGCAAAATTGACGTCATCGGCGATCACGATCACGTTTTCGGGCGGGATCTTATAAAAAGCAGCCGCCTCGCGCACAGCCTCACCGGACAGATTCATAAAGGTTTGGGGCTTCATCAGCATCACGCGGCGTCCCTCCAGCGTGACCTCACCGACCAAAGCGCGAAAACGCGCGCGATCTACGCGTACGCTGTGACGCTCTGCCACGTAATCCACAAACAAAAAGCCGGCGTTGTGGCGAGTCTTTGCGTACTCGGCACCGGGATTTCCCAACCCGACGATCAAGTGCGAAACAGGGCCCGTTGCAGGCTCATTTTTCTCTATTTTTTTAAACAAATCAAAAATATTCGACATATTGACCCTCTCCATTTCAGGCAAACACCAAAGCGTCGCCGCGAAAAATCCGCGCCGACGTCCGTTTCTATTGGATATATTATACACCAAAGTTCCCTAATTTGTCAAACAAAATTGTTCTTTTGCAAAAAAATTGCCATTCTTTACTATTTTTTTGATTAAAAGGCTTGTACTTTTCAACATTATATGGTATAATAACCAGTGGTGTGCGCGGCAGTCTGCCAAAGCCGTATGCACAATCATCCCAAATCTCGAAAATAAAATACCGGAGGTATATTAACATGGCAAAGAAGTATTGCTACCTTTTCACCGAAGGCAACGCTACCATGCGTGAGATCCTCGGCGGCAAGGGCGCCAACCTCGCAGAGATGACCAACATCGGTCTCCCCGTTCCTCAGGGCTTCACCATTTCTACCGAAGCCTGCACCAAGTACTACGAGGATGGCAAGCAGATCAATCCCGAAATCCAGGCTGAGATCAACGAGTACATCGTTAAGATGGAAGCCGTTACCGGCAAGAAGTTCGGTGACAAAGAGAACCCCCTGCTGGTTTCCGTTCGTTCCGGCGCTCGTGCATCCATGCCCGGCATGATGGACACCATCCTGAACCTTGGTCTGAACGAGGACGTTGTTAAGGTTATGGCCGAGAAGTCCGGCAACGCTCGCTGGGCTTACGACTGCTACCGTCGTTTCATCCAGATGTACTCCGACGTCGTTATGGAAGTCGGCAAGAAGTACTTCGAGGAGCTCATCGACAAGATGAAGGAAGAGAAGGGTGTAAAGCAGGACGTTGAGCTGACCGCTGACGACCTCAAGGAGCTGGCTGAGCAGTTCAAGGCTGAGTACAAGGCTAAGATCGGCCAGGACTTCCCCACCGATCCCAAGGAGCAGCTGATGGGCGCCGTTAAGGCCGTGTTCCGTTCTTGGGACAACCCCCGTGCAAATGTTTACCGTCGTGACAACGACATTCCCTACAGCTGGGGCACTGCTGTAAACGTACAGGCAATGGCATTTGGTAACATGGGTGACGACTGCGGCACCGGTGTTGCATTTACCCGTGATCCCGCTACCGGCGAGAAGAAGATGATGGGCGAGTTCCTGACCAATGCTCAGGGCGAGGACGTTGTTGCAGGCGTACGTACTCCTATGCCTATCGCCGAGATGGCTAACAAGTTCCCCGAGGCTTACAAGCAGTTCGTTGAGGTCTGCGGCATTCTGGAGAACCACTACCACGATATGCAGGATATGGAGTTCACCGTTGAGCACGGCAAGCTCTATATGCTCCAGACCCGTAACGGCAAGCGTACCGCTCAGGCAGCTCTGCAGATCGCAGTTGACCTGGTTGCCGAGGGCCACAAGACCGAGCAGGAGGCCGTTCTGATGATCGACCCCCGTAACCTGGACACCCTGCTCCATCCCCAGTTCGACGCTAAGGCTCTGAAGGCTGCCAACCCCGTTGGCAAGGGTCTGGGCGCTTCTCCCGGTGCTGCTTGCGGCCAGGTCGTGTTCTCCGCTGAGGACGCTGAGGCTTGGAACAACGCCGGCAAGAAGGTCATTCTGGTTCGTCTGGAGACCTCTCCCGAGGACATCACCGGTATGAAGGCCGCTCAGGGCATCCTGACCGTTCGCGGTGGTATGACCTCTCACGCAGCCGTTGTTGCCCGCGGTATGGGTAAGTGCTGCGTTTCCGGCTGTGGCGAGATCGCTATGGACGAGGAAAACAAGAAGTTCACTCTCGCAGGCAAGACCTATAACGAGGGCGACTATATCTCCATCGACGGCTCCACCGGTAAGATCTACGACGGCATCATCAAGACCGTTGACGCTGAGATCTCCGGCAACTTCGGCACCATCATGTCTTGGACCGACAAGTACCGTGAGCTGAAGGTCCGCACCAACGCTGATACTCCTGCCGACGCAAAGAAGGCCCGTGAGCTTGGCGCCGAGGGTATCGGTCTGTGCCGTACCGAGCATATGTTCTTTGAGGCTGACCGTATCGCTGCATTCCGCGAGATGATCTGCTCTGACACCGCCGAGGAGCGCGAGGTCGCTCTGGCTAAGATCCTGCCCTATCAGCAGGGTGACTTTGAGGCTCTTTACGAGGCTCTTGAGGGCACTCCCGTTTGCATCCGCTTCCTGGATCCCCCTCTCCACGAGTTCGTTCCCACCACTGAGGAGGAGATCGCACTCCTGGCTAAGACTCAGGGCAAGAGCGTTGAGGACATCAAGACCATCATCGCTTCTCTGCACGAGTTCAACCCCATGATGGGTCACCGCGGCTGCCGTCTGGCTGTCACCTACCCTGAGATCGCTAAGATGCAGACCACCGCTGTCATCCGCGCTGCTATCAACGTACAGAAGAAGCACGCTGACTGGAACGTTCGCCCCGAGATCATGATTCCTCTGGTAGGCGACGTGAAGGAGCTGAAGTACGTGAAGGCTGTTGTGGTTGCTACCGCTGACGCTGAGATCGCTGCTGCCGGCGTTAAGCTGGACTACGAGGTTGGTACCATGATCGAGATTCCTCGTGCATGCCTCACCGCTGACGAGATCGCTCAGAACGCTGACTTCTTCTGCTTCGGCACCAACGACCTGACTCAGATGACCTACGGCTTCTCCCGTGACGACGCAGGCAAGTTCCTGAACGCTTACTACGATGCCAAGATCTTTGAGAACGATCCCTTCGCTAAGCTGGACCAGACCGGTGTTGGCAAGCTGATGGATATGGCTATTAAGCTTGGCCGTGAGAACAACAAGAAGCTGCACGTCGGTATCTGCGGCGAGCACGGTGGCGATCCCACATCCGTTGAGTTCTGCCACAAGCTGGGCTTGGACTACGTTTCCTGCTCTCCCTTCCGTGTTCCGATCGCTCGTCTGGCTGCTGCTCAGGCTGCTATCTCCGCTAAGAAGTAATTCAAAGCGACACGATACAAAAGACCACCGCCTTGGCGGTGGTCTTTTTGCGCACGCTCTACTGTTCATAGAGTTTTTCTTTTATCTCCACATAAAATGGATTGATTTCCAAGCAAAATGCGTGTATAATAAATAAGGATAGCGAATGAAAGCGAGGAAGCAATATGAAAAAGTTTTTGCAGAATGATCCGCTGACCGCGCCCAAGCGCATTGTCAGTTGGTGGCTGCGTATGGAGGATCTTAACTGGCCAAGCCCTGACAATCACGACAAGATCAAACGGAGAGCCGAAGCCATCGCCAAGGCCAACGCCACCACTGCTATGATCTTTGGCACCCATTTCCGCTGGGATTTTCTCCCCTATTTCACACTGCTCCATGATTATCTGGCCACAGTGGCCGAAGAACTGCACAAGTACGGTGTAGAGCTGTACGACCACCACTCGGTCAATCTGATCCACCGCTATGATACCAAAGAGGAGATGCGGCACGTAATGCTGCACAGCGGCCCTCATCTGCCCCTTTCCCCCTCCCGTGAAGCGGCAGCCTCTTGGCGCTATAACGGTCTTCTGCTCAACGATTGGCGTATGATAGACGTCAAGACCCGTGACGTGCTGTATTTCCCCCAATACGCTGCCGAGGGCTTTTGCTATCGCAATCCCGATTATATCGAAAGCTACGCGCATTATTTAAAAAATCTGATCGCTGATACGGGCATTGATGGGCTTTCTGCCGACGACCCCGTGCACTTTATGCATTATAATTCCTGCGCTTGTCCCCATTGTCGCGCCGCCCTGCGTGCACGCACGGGCGTGGAACTGCCCCCCGCAGACGACCGCAGCTTTTGGGGCAACTGGGAAAACCCCGCGTGGCATGCGTGGATCGACCTACGCTTTGAGGCGGCAAGCGAATTTTTTGCGGCGCTTAAGCCACTTTTGCCCGCCGATTTCCGCCTGACCACTTGCGGCCATAACAGTGCCGCCGCCAACGCCAATGGCAATGCCGCCGATGCGCGCAGCTTTCTTGCAGGGGGATGCAACTATACCAATCTGGAAATGAGTGGCAATATGCCCCCCTATAAAAAGGACCCCGTCACCACCAATATTGACATCATGTCCCGCATTGCCAATGCAAACCACCATCAGGCCTGTGCCAGAGAACAAGGTGGACGGTGCTTTTCAACAGGCTTTGGCTTTACCGAGCAGACCGCCAACATTGTTTGGGCAGTCAACAAGCAAATGGGGGCGGATTGTTGGTTTTCTTGCCTGAAGGATCGATTGGGGCTCCCCCAGCACGTGCTGGATACACTCCCCGATGAGGCCGACGTTATCGGCCGCGCCTTTACCTTTGAAGCAACTCACCCCGAGCTGTTTGTTGGAGAGCAGGTGGGACAGGTAGGCGTTTATTTCTCCTATGAAACAAGAAATCACAGCTACTTTGGCAACCTGAACAAGGGCTATGTCAAGGACTATGTCGCCACCCTGCGCATTCTGCTGAAAAACGGAATTAGCCCCCATACGGTATTCGATTTCCCCAAAAATGCCGATAAGTATCCCCTGATCTTAGTCCCATCCGCAGCGCGGATGACCGCTGCCGAGCAGGAGTCGCTTTCTGCCTATCTGGCGGCCGGCGGCCGTGTGGTCGTCACGGGCCCATCGGCGCTTTCCGATTGCAAGCACAGCTACCGTTTGCCAAGCGCCCCCACGTTGGATACTCCCTTGGCTTTTTTCAGCACCGTGGAACACGGCGTTAAGCACAGAGCCGCTGAATGGACGCTTTCCGATGAGATCGTTCCCTGCACTGCCCCCAACACGTGGCAATCCCCGCGTGCCGGGCTGGATTATCACCCTTATCGCATCAGTGACGGCGCGCTTGACACGGCTGTATTGGAGCTGTGCCACCGCCATTGCCGTCCGCTCCCCGTACGTGTGACCGAAAGCGAGGGGTATCTGATCTCCACCTTTGAAAGCGACGATGCTGTGACCGTACATCTGCTGGCGGCGGATTTTGACACTGACATCGACCATCACTTGGATGATATGCGCTTTCATCGCAGTCGCGTTAACTACATCAACAAAGCGGAGCCTGCAGGCGTGTGCGACACACTGCGCATAGCAAGCGACAACAAGCCAACGGTGTTCACGCCCTTTTCAAACGAGGCATCCACCGTTACGCAAGTGGCAGACGGCTATACCGTCACGCTTCCCCACGGCACCGCTTATGCCGTTTTGTACTTTTCTAAAAACAGCTGAACAAGCTGTGCGCAAGTCAAGCTCTGAGCTTTGTGTATATTTTGCTTAATATTGCAAAATATATCATATGACGTTTTCCAGGAGGAACTATGGCATCTACTCAAAGAAATTCATTTACCGGAAAGCTGGGATTTGTTTTGGCGGCCGCAGGCTCGGCCGTTGGCCTTGGCAACATCTGGCGCTTTCCCTATCTGGCCGCAAAATACGGTGGCGGCATTTTTCTGCTGGTCTATCTTGCGCTGTCGGTGACCTTTGGCTTTACGTTGATGGTTGCCGAGATCGCCATTGGCCGCAAAACGCAGCAAAGCCCCATTGGCGCCTATAAGGCACTGCACAAGCGCTTTGCGTTTGTTGGTGTACTGGCATCCGCCATTCCCGCCCTTATCCTACCCTATTATTCCGTCATTGGCGGCTGGGTCATGAAATATTCCGCCGGCTTTATCACCGGCTCTGCCGGGGAAATGGCAAACGACGGCTTTTTCGGTGGATATATCAGCCAATTTACAGAGCCGCTGCTCTGGTTTTTGGCCTTTATCTCCATGACCGCCGTGGTGGTGATGTGCGGTGTAAAAAAAGGCATAGAAAAGGTCAGCAAGGTGATGATGCCTGTTTTGGTGATACTGATGCTGTTTGTGGTCATCTATTCGCTTTGCACCATCGACGGAGCCATAGACGGCCTGATCTACTACGTGAAGCCCGATTTCAGCCGATTTGGCGTAAAGACCGTGATCGCCGCCATGGGTCAGCTCTTTTACTCGATGTCGCTGGCGATGGGCATTATGATCACCTTTGGCTCCTATATGAAAAAGGATATCAGCATTGAAAGATCCACCCATCAGATCGAGATCTTTGATGCGGGCATTGCCTTTTTGGCAGGACTTATGATCGTACCCGCTTGCTTTGCCTTTTCCAAAGGTGACCCCGCCGCACTTGGCGCCGGCCCCGGACTGATGTTTGGCGTGCTTCCTCAGGTTTTTGAAGCGATGCCCGCAGGCGACGTGATCGGTGCAGCCTTCTTTGTTATGGTGCTGCTGGCCGCTTTGACCTCCTCGATCTCCTTGATGGAGACCGTTGTCTCCACTTTGCACGACAAATGGCATATCAGCCGTATCAGCTCTTGCCTGATCGTTTTGGACTTTTGCGCCGTGCTGGGCACACTCTCTTGCCTTGGTTACAGCCATTGGAGCCACGTAAAATTGCTGGGAATGCAACTGCTGGATTTCTTTGATTTTGTAACCAACAATTTGATGATGCCCGTTGTGGCACTGGCCACCTGTGTGCTTGTGGCCTATTTCATCAAGCCCAAGACCATCATCGACGAGGTGTCGATTTCGGGAGATTTCAAGCAAAAAACGCTGTTCTCTGCGGTGATCCGCTATGTGGCTCCCGTATGCCTTTTGGCCATTTTGATTTGGGCCGTGATGGGCACCTTCACCTCGATCCAACTCTTCCAGCTGTAACAAAAAGGGAGTCCTTTTACAAAAGGCTCCCTTTTTTAAATCCAGTCATCAAGCCAAAACACGCCTCGCATACCGTTTTTTCGGTACACGGGGCGTGTTTTTACATCAGGCCTCGGCCTGTGCGGAGTTGCTTTCTTCGGTTGCTTGAGGCTCTTCGGCTGACGTTTCGTCTGCTGCCTGAGGGGACTGCTCGGCTTCGCCATTCTCTGCTGCCGCAACTTGATCTTCGATCTCTGCCACGGCATCTGCCTCAGCTTCCGTTACAATGCATGCACGCATTGCTTTTCGGTTGCGGACGGTCTGCACGCCAAAGCCCGCAGCGATCAAAAGGGTCAACACCGCAATGGGAAAGATGAGATAGCGATTACCGATCACGGGGCTTGCCATCTGCCACACGCCGATCGCCGCGGTCAGCACGCAGACACACACGCGCCACAACGGTGCCTTCTCCTCTTTTCCGTCCACGGCCTCCAAATAGGAGCGGATCAGCTCAACGGCGCTGCGGAGCCAGATCACCAGACCTACTACTGAGCAAAGCACCATATTTTCGATCCAGCGGATCTCGCTGACGCTGTTAAAAAAGATGCCGACCACAACAAGGATCAAAAGTGCGATCTCACCCAAGGCAAAAAAGCGCGCCTTTTTTTGATAGCGAGGGATCATGGGGCACAGGACCAAAAGCACGTAGCAAGCAACAAAGACCGCCGTGATCTCGTGGATGATCTCCACCGTCAAATAGCGATCGGCCACGCCAAAGCCATCCAGCAGCATCAGAACCGAAAGCAGCAGCAAAAGAATGCCCATGACCAATGTAAAGATCCAATTTTTCATTATTTTTTGCATATCAAAGCCTCCCTGAGGGTTATATCAGTATTATAGCATTTTAAAGCCGAAATTGCAAGAGGTCACACCGCGCCACCCGCATCACCGCGGCTGAACAGCGTGCGCATCACGCGAAAGATCAGTGCCACAGCAAGCAGTGCAGCAAGGCACAGCATAACAACGGCAAATAAGGCCGTAACGCCTGCGGCATAGGCGCGCAAGCCGCCAAAAAAGATGCGGCGCACGCGATCGTCAAACAGCAACAGCGCCCCGGCGGCAACGGCAGAAAAGCCGGAAAAGATCAAAAAACCACCTAACGCATCCATCATTTCGGCAACAGACACGTGAATGCCAACGCAAACGGCCAACAGCAGCACACAGCCAAAAACGCGCAACAGCATTGGCGCGCCGTCTGCGGTAAACATAGTGGGGATCAGCGAAAACGCCGCACGGGCGTAGTCACCAATGCCGGCACCTGCGGCATTGAGCGCGGATATTTCGTTAAAAAACGTGGGAAGCACCCCATAAAAGCAGGTGGCAAAAATCAACAAAACTGCGCAAAGGCCAACGGCGACCGGGCCAAGTGCATACAAAAAATTGCCAAAGATGGCCACGGGATTGCGGGGGTTATAGGAGTGCTCGACATATCCCCATTCTCCGTCGGGAGAGCGCAGATCCAGCAGGCGCATATCCTCGATACGGTGCCAGCAGAGCATACAGGCGATCACGTGTCCGACCTCACGCAAGGGGGTGGACAGTGCCGCCACGGCCATCAACCACGGCCGCCCTGCTTCATCCTCACCCACAAGCATACAATATAGGCGATAACCGCCAAATACAACAAGCCCAAACAAAAAAGGGGGCGCGCAGCATAGCAGGATCAATTCAAGCACGTCACCCAAATAACTGCCCACAGCGGCCTCACTCCTTTCTTGCGCGGCATAGCGTAACGATAGAATATTGGACGCTTTTTGCCTTTTTTATACAAAAATTATATCATATTTCAAGCAAGGTGTCAACCAAAAAACTTGACTTTATGCCCTATTCGTGTTATAATAGGCAAGTAACTTCATCAAACGGTCGCGCGGTATCACGCCGAAAGGTATTACCGTGAGGAAAGTCCGGGCTTCATAGGGCAGGATAGCTGATAACGTCAGCCGCAGGTGACTGCCGGGAAAGTGCAACAGAAATAAACCGCCTGTATAACAGGTAAGGATGGAAAGGCGAGGTAAGAGCTCACCCACTCCTATGGTAACATAGGTTTGCTGTAAACCCTATCCGAAGCAACACCGTTTGGGGGTCGTTTGCCCGACGCATACCCCCGGGTGGCACGGGGCCTTGCCCCGAAGCTTTGCGGCGACGCAAAGCGAAGATTGATGACCGTTCACGACAGAACCCGGCTTATCGGTGGAGTTATCCCATTAAAAAGCAGAAGCGCATCCCGTGCGGGATGCGCTTCTGTTTTTTATCACGACCCAAGACTCACTTTGGCGAGCTTTTATTTCCCCTGCTTGCTCCATCCGTCCGGAAAGACCGAGGCGTTGATCAAAACGGCAGGATCAATCTCCAAAGCATCTGCAATATTATAAAAAATCTCAAGAGAAAACGAGCGTGCCATATTGGGAGCTTCTATAACACTCAACTCCGAGCGGCTGATGTTGGCTTTTTCCGCCAGCGTTTCCTGCGACATTCCTCTGACCTTACGCAGTGCGGCAATGGCAATACCCAACTGTATAAAACGATCTCTATTCTTCAGGTCTGCGTCATTCATCCTACCGCCCCCTCTCTTTTCTATTATTATAAAAGAACGGGGCTCTTCACTCCACTTTTTACAATAAGCACTTGACTATTTTTATAAGCAATGTTAAAATATAAAATACAAATGTCCATTTCCGTGCAAAGAAGGGATGAATTTGAACAAAGAACCAACCTGCTATCTGTTTGGACAGCACGAAATGCCTGCTGATAAGCAACCACTGCTGCAACAAACCGTGGAAAAGCTGATTACAGAACAAAAAGCCCGATATTTTATCTTTGGAAATCAAGGGGAGTTTGACCGATATGCACTTATAACTCTGCGTCAACTCAAAAAAAGTTATCCTCACATTCAGTATAACGCCATATTGGCGTATTATCCCATTTTGAAAAAGTATAACGCCTTTTATGATCATGAAACAATGTTTCCGGCAGAACTGACCGCTGTTCCCAAGCGCTTTGCCGTTTATCGCAGAAACAGACTTATGCTGGCGCAAGCATCCGTCGTCGTGTGCTATACTCCCTGCTCCTTCGGCAATTCTGCAAAATTACTTTTAGAAGCAAAAAAATTGAAAAAGGAAATCATACAGATTGTATAAGAAAAGCGACACTTTTGAATCCATCAAAAACGTCAGCCACTTTTTCTTTGGCACGCGAAGGCGCAAAGAAAAAGTTATCAAAAAGAAACGCCGAAAAAATTTCGCCCTGTGCGCAGGGCGATTCAAGGCGCCGCCTTGAAAATCCGCGAGCTTTTAAAAAAGCTCGACCAAAACCTTCCAAACAAAACCGGCCCGCAGATCTTCTACGGGCCGGTTTTGTTTTAATAATTCTCGTCGGAGAACTCGCCCTCGCCTTCCATCATATCGGCGGTGAATTGGGCGTGGGTGATCAGCACCTTACGTGCCTTATTGCCCTCGGGCGCACTGACATAGCCAAGCGCTTCCATACGGTCGATGATCTTGGCGGCGCGTCCATAGCCCACGCCAAGGCGGCGCTGGAGCAGTGAGGTAGCGACCTTTTGCGTTTCGATCGCAAGCTCCACTGCCTCGTAGAACTTGGGATCCTCGTCACCGTCGTCGCCGTCGTCTCCAAAGTCATCCTCATCCTTGCGATTGGCCGCGGCGGCGCGGGCCATCTCGGCCTCGATCTGATCCATAAAGGCTTGGTTATACTGCACGTCATCGTTGTGATTGCGGATATACTCGGCCACAGCCTCGACCTCCTCGTCACTGACAAAAGCGCCCTGCACGCGGTTGGGCTTGGGCAGACCTGCGGTCATATACAGCATATCGCCGCGGCCAAGCAAGCACTCGGCACCATTGCTATCCAAAATGGTACGCGAGTCGGTCTGCTGCGTCACCTTAAAGGCAATGCGGGAAGGAATGTTGTTTTTCAGATTACCGGTAATGACGTTAACAGTGGGGCGTTGGGTACCAATGATCAGGTGCATACCTGCGGCACGCGCCTTTTGTGCCAGGCGGCAGGTAAAGGTCTCAACGTCGTTGTTGGTGCAGGCCATCTTCAGATCGGCAAACTCGTCGATCACGATGACCATATAGGGCAAATGCTCGCGCTCGGGGTCGTTTTTGGTGACCTCGTTATAGCCCTCGATGTTACGCACGCCCACGTCCTTGATCAGCGAGTAGCGGCGCTCCATCTCCTGCACTGCGCAGGCCAGCACACCAACGGCGCGGGCAGGATCGGTAACGATGGGTGCATACAGGTGAGGAATGTGGTTGTAGGAGGTGAACTCGACCTGCTTGGGGTCGATCAGGATCAGGCGCAGATCATTGGGAGAGGTCTTGTACATCAGCGAGATCAGAATGGTGTTGATGCAAACGGATTTACCCGAGCCGGTGGAGCCTGCCACAAGCAGATGGGGCATTTTGGCAAGGTCACACATCTGGATCTCGCCGCCAACGTCCAATCCAAGCGGCACCTCCAAGGGCTTTGTAGAGCCCTTGTACTTTTCAGATTCCAAAACGGTGCGCATAAACACGGTCTCGCGCTCTGCGTTGGGCACCTCGATACCGATAGCGGGCTTGCCGGGGATCGGTGCCTCGATGCGTACGGGTGCGGCCATATTCAAGGAGATATCATCCATACGGTTCATCACAGAACGAACGCTGACACCGGCCTCGGGACGCAGCTCGTAACGGGTGATGGTGGGGCCTCTGGAGCAATCCACCTGATCCTTTACGCGGATATTGAAGCTGCGCAGGGTCTCACGCAAGATCTCGATCTTTTCCTGCATTTCGGCCGTATGGTCGTTTTCTTTGATAGAAACGTCCTCCTTAAGCAGCTCGATGTGGGGCAGATGGTACTCGATGATCGCAGGGGGCGGCGTCGGCTTTTTCTCCTCTTGCACGGGCTCGGTGCGGGTCAGCACCTGAGCCTTGGGGCGCATCGGGATCACACGCGCGGGGCGCGGCTCCTCGACAACGAGAGCCTCTGCCACGATCGGCTCGGCAACGGGCTCTACCGTCACAACGACGGGATCCTCACGAACAACGGAAACGGCCGGCTCTTGCTTTTCTGCAAAGCCAACGGCAGTGCGGATGCCCGCGGCAGGGGCGGCGGGCTGCACAGGAGAGGAGACCGGCTCGGTCTCCTCTGCCGCAAAGGAAAATCCTCCAACGGTCAAGGGAGCCTCGGCAGGCTCCTTGCAGACAGGCTCGGAAGCAGGCTCTTCATAAGCGGGTTGCATTGTAGGTGCAACAGACTCAAACGTGATCGGTTGCTCGGCAGGCTCCTCAAAGCGAGGGGGCGCAACGGTAGACACAACGGTGGGCACAACGGTGGGTTGCTGTGCCATTTGATCGGCAATGGGGGCACTATAGGCCACCTCAATGCGAATGGGCTCGGCAACAGCGCTCTCCTCAGCCACAGTGGGGGCAGGCTCCTGCTTTTGCACGCGGTGGATCGGATTGAGCGAGCCAAGTGACTCCTCAGTCAGATACGAACCCTTGGGCTCTTCACTGACAGTGGGTGCAGACGCGATCCGCTCCTGTGCCACAGCAGCCTGTGCAGGCTTTTCACGGGGGATAAAATGCTGGTGAAGCGCAAACGGAGAATAACTGGTTCCCTGCAGCACGCGCTCCTCGGCCTCGGTCTCGACAGCGGGGGGCGTTTGGGGGGCCTGTGCCGATTGCTCGGAAACCTCGCGGATGATCTGATCCAAGCGTTCTTGTGTATCGTCACCGTGACCGGCACGATCCAGGATCGCACGAACGTCGTCCTCGGGCTCGTCAAGCTCGGGCTCATCAAGCTCGAGCATATCCTCGGGAATATCCAAAAGCTCGGCGGCAGAACGCACACGAGAAGCAGGCTCTTGCTCATCCTTGACCAAAGTCTCGCTTGCTTGCACCACGGGGGGCTCCTCGCTCTCCTCTACGGTGCGCAAAACGTTTTTATAGGAACGTCCGTCCTCGGGGCGATATTCGTCCTCGTCGTTGCCAAAGCTGTAATCCGCAGCCTCCTCGCGAGCTGGCTCTGCCTGAGCTTCGCCCTGCGGCAGGCCGTTTTGATCGGTCTTTTTGCTTTTGACGCGCAGCGAGCGTTCTTCACGTCCGTCGTAACGCTCGCGCATGCGCTCGGCACGGTGCGCGGAAGCCATTTTCAGTTTGCAACTGATGCGTTGCCAAATGCCGCCGGGGGTCATACCGACCAAATAGATACCAATAACCAGCAGCAGCGGGATGGCCAGCAGGCCCGTTCCGACAGGATAGAGCAGATATCCCATCCACTCGCCAAGAAAACCGCCCACGATACCGCCGCTTTGCAGCAAGGCACCTGAGGTATAAAGCGCGGATGCGGGCAACAGCTTGCCTGTATCGGCGTCAGAAAAGACGTGTACGATGCCGGAAAGCAACCACAAAAAGGAGGCAGACAGCAGCAGTTTTTTGATCAAAAGGCCTTCCTTTACATATTTTTTCCACCGCAAAGAAAGCACCACAAGCCAAAGCGGCAACGCGTATGCGATGGGGCCCATCAGCCCGCCCAAGGCATCAGCCAACCAGCTGCCGAAAAATCCGGCAGAGCCGCCAAGGCCCACAAGATCGCGCAAAATAAAGCTGACGGCAGCAAACAATCCGATCCAAAACATTGCATAGGGCAGGATCTGATGCACGAACAGCTCGGTATCTCCACCAACGCGGCGGCCACGGACACGGCGTGCGCGCTGCGGCGCGCGGCGCTCGGGCTCACGTCTGTCATCCCCACGCTCGTCACGGAAATCATCATCATCGTCAAACCGATAGTCGTCCCAACGGGGAGCCTCGCGTCTGCCGCTGCGGCGCATCGTATCGTAATCGCGGCCGTCATAGCGATCGTCACGACGGCGATCCTCTTCATCACGGTAACGGTCGTAGCGACGATCGTAACGGTCGTCACGGTCGTCGCGATCATCGCGACGGCGATCGTAGCGGCGGTCATAACGGTCATCGCGATCGTAGCGGTCATCGCGATCGTCGCGACGGTGATCGTAGCGACGGTCATAACGCTCCTCGCGATCATCCTCGCCACGGCGATCGTATCGTTCTATCTGTCTGCGGTCTCTGCCGTGTTCGCCACGGTACAGGTCATCCGCTTCTTCAAAATTGCGGATGGGCTCACGCTTTTCAACCGCACTGCTGTCACGCTTGATGCCGGTACTGCTCCGCTTTGAAACGCGCCCATCGTTTTCTCTCCTATCCCGCATTTTGCCATCCTTTCCGAAAATTCACCCGGCACACAAGGTATGCCTATGCGCCCGATGCTCCATACTGTTTATAGATTTATGTGCAAATTTTAAAACATATCTATTATATAGTATAACATCTTATTTATAGTCTTACAAGAACTGATTTTAACATTTTGTAGGACTTGATATGGCGGAGTAAGGTATGAAACATCATTTTTTAATCTTTTGGGCCTTGTTGGCCATTGGTTTTGGCAGTGGTCTTATAAACGGACTGCTTGGGGCAGGTGGTGGTATTCTGATCGTTTACGGTTTAAAGCGGTTTTTGAAGAAGGCAGAAGACCCGCGCTCGATCTATGCTGCAGCCATTGCCGTGATCCTGCCCCTGTCGATCCTATCAGCCGTACGATATTTTCGTCACGGAAGCCTTTCCTTAGACAGCATATATCCATTGATCCTCCCCGCTGTTTTAGGGGGAGCGGTCGGGGCGATGCTGCTGCGTCGCCTCTCCCCTGCCGCTCTTGCCCGTATTTTTGCAGCTGTCGTGCTTGTTTCGGGCATAACAATGGTAGTGTGAGATGTGGTGGACAATAGCGATCGCCTTTTGCATTGCAGTGCTATCCGGACTTGGCGTTGGCAGCGCAGGTCTTTTTGTTGTGTTTCTGACAACGGTGGCACAGATCCCCCAATTGACCGCACAGGGCTTGAATCTGGTGTTTTTTCTATTCTCCTCCGGTGCGGCACTAAGCGTGCATATGCTGCGCACCAAGCTTCCCTTCGGATGCATTCTGTTGCTTTGGATCGGCGGCATTCCGGGCTGCCTTTTGGGGACCGCCATTGCCCACAAGCTATCCACCGCGCTGCTTCGAGTGCTGTTTGGCGCAATGCTGATCGTTTCGGGCTCCTTGGGGTTATTCAAAAGGCAAAAGACCAAATAACGGCGGGAGAAAGCCCTCGCCCTACGGACCAAAAGGTCAAAAAGCACCGAAACGAGTCGAAAAATCGACCCGTTTCGGTGCTTTTTATTTAATCCACCCAGAATTTCATCATAGGCTTGCCCTTGCGCTCACCAAGGACCTGATGAAGCCTTCCTTGCCTGCGGAAGCACCACAGCGCGTTGTAGAGCGCTGTCGCATAGGGCTTGAGCAGACCGCCCTCCCTTGCATATTTACAGTCCACATAGGGCTCCTGCCACAGATCCCGCCATTCCTCAAAAATGGGCATGTCGTACAGCGATTTGGGGCTATCCTTCTGCCCTTGCATCAGCTTTTCCAAGCGGTCATAGACAAGGCCTGCGATGCGGTCATCGATCTGCTCTACCCGCACACCTTCAAAGGCATTGGTGCGTACCGTGACGCCCTCGGGGGTCACGGTAGAGACCGAGGTCACGGGCAGAGGCAGCAGAGGCAGCTTCTGCACCTCATCGGGAAACGCCAAAGGCGTGGTGGCAAGATAGGTGCCGTCTGGGGCAGTGCAGGCCATCATAGGGCGGGTCACGTCACCCACGGTGATGGTGTCGGGCAGGTCGGCATGGATCCCCAGCACCACAATGTCGGCGGGCAGCTCCGAAACAGCCGTGACCATAGCATCCAGAGCCGTTTTTCTCGTCACGTTGGGGCACTTATTCAGCATATCGCCCATCATCAGGGCATAGCTTTCGCTGTCGTGATAGTTCATACCATCAGACAGCGCCAGCCGGCTTTTCTTGCTCGTGCTTTCGTATGCGCTCTTGATAGTAAAGCCGCGGTCAAGAAAGCCCTGCATCATGGCGTTGGAGTGTCTGTAAAAATCCTCGTTTGCCACGTCGCGCAGCGTGCCGTTCAGCACAATAGCAAGCTTGCCGTCCTCACTTGTGAAGGGGTGAGCGTGGCTTTGCAGATTGCCTGCGGGGCGGGAATGAATGATACCCGTGGTCCCGGGGAAATTCAGCGCATCGGTTTCACGCAGGAGGGTATCCACGTCGCCCAGCACCTTGGCGGTGTAGAGCCTGCCCTCGTGGATGGTGGCGATTCCCGTGCTTTGTCCGCCGTCGAAAAACTGCTCGCGGCGGATCATATCAATGAGAATAGGCGCAGCGCGCTTTGTGCCCGTATAGCCTGCAATGTTACACATATCGGCACCTCCGATCTTTTGGTTTCATTATAGCACGCCTTCCGCAACGAATCAATACTTTTTCCTTTTTTATCTTGACGGAACAGTCAAAATCCATTACAATATGAATAAAGACCGAAGGGGGGATTTTTATGAAGATTATTCAGCATGGCACAGTTTACAAAGGGAGCGGTCTGTTTGCCTACAACGCCTGGCCCTCGGTCATTACCCTCTCGGACGGCACACTGCTTGCGGGTTGGTCGGGTGACCGCTATCGCCATATCTGCCCCTTTGGCAAGGTGTTGGCTGCACGCTCGACAGACGGGGGGTATACGTGGCATCCCCCCTACACCGTTCTCAACACGCCCTTGGACGACCGCGACGCGGGCTTTTGTGAGGCCAACGGACACATTTTGCTGACCAGCTTCAACAATTCTCGCACGCAACAGCGCTATTATGCCGAAAAGAACAACTGGAGCAAGGAGCATCGCGCCCTGGCCGAGGGCTATCTTGCTTTGGTGACCGATGCAGACGAGCAGCGCTATCTTGGCTCTACGCTTGCCGTTTCCGCCGACAACAGCTTCACCTTTTCCGATCCCGTGACTCTGCCCATCACCTCGCCTCACGGCCCTATGCGCCTGCCCGACGGAGACCTGCTCTATATCGGCCGCGCCTTTGGAGACAAGGCGAAGGCCTCTTTTGACTACCTCCCGGAAGGCATTTATGCCATGCTGCTCTCCCCTGACGGCAAGGTCAAAAAAGCGCCGTGGTTGGTGGTGCCCGCTGCCGAGGATGCGCTGCTTTGTGAGCCCCACGCGGCACTGATGCCCGACGGCAGCATTCTGCTGGCCATCCGTTCGCAACGCAAGGAGCCCAAGCTCTTCACGATCTATAATTGTATTTCGACCGATAACGGTATGAGTTTTTCGACTCCTGTTTCCACAGGCTGGGACGGATCACCGCCCCACATTCTGGTGCATTCCTCGGGGGCGGTGATCATGACCTATGCCCGCCGCAATGCGCCCTTTGGGCAGATGGCTCGCATCAGCCGTGACAGCGGCCGCACCTGGAGCGAAGAGCTTGTGCTGCGTGACGACGGCCCGGATTGGGATCTGGGCTACCCCTGCACCGCCGAGAACCAAAACGGCGAGCTGGTTACGGTCTATTACCAGCGCAGTACGCCCAACGGCAACCAAATCCAATATACGATATGGACTATTTAAAGAAAGCCGCCCTTCGCATTTGCGAAGGGCGGCTTTCTCAGGCTTGTATCCTGCCGATAAGATCGTTTAATGTATGCTGCTCGTCCAGATAGATATCCGAGGCCTTTTCCAGTCGGTCGTGACCAAAGTTATAGCGGTCAAATACCCCCACCGTCTGAAATCCTACTGCCTTGGCTGTCTCCAACGCCACGTAGGAATCCTCCACCACGCAGACCTCTTCGGCAACCAGTCCCATTTTCTGCAAGGCAGACAGATAAATATCCGGCTTATCCTTGCCAACGCCAAGATCCGCACAGGAAAGCACCGTGTCAAAATATTTGGCCATATCGTAGCATGCCAAGGCCATTTTAATTTCATGCATATCGGTGGCTGATGCAAGGCACAGCTTGATGCCCCGCCCCTTCAGATGCTCCAAAACAGCCACGGCGCCGGGCTTTGGATGCGCTACGGTCTTGTAGAAATCGGGAATACCGTTGGCGGTGAAATGCAAAAATTCCTCGTCGGTGGCAGAAATGCAGTAATGTTTTTTGAAATACAGCATCGCATCACGATAGATCATGGTACGAACCATTCTGTCGATCTCGGGACTTGGCTTAAAGCCCGCATCGTTCATATACTTAAGGCCGATCTGCACCCACAGATAGTCCCAGAACATCAGTGATTCCACAAGCGTGCCGTCCATATCAAAAATTGCGCCCTTGACCTTCATCCTTTTCCTCCTCAAGCCCCTTAAGGGGCTTCTTTCCCCTCATTATACCCGTTTTTTTCTGTTTCGTCAATGCGATGCTTTACTTTTTTTGCAAAGGGTGCTATAATAAAGCCGATTCCTTGAAAGGACGGTAACACAATGACACAGCAGACCTTTTTCCACAACGCCAAATGGGTGGGTGCCACCCACCGCGAGCCCACGACCTTTTCTGTTCTGCGCGGTCATTTTCACGTCAACACAGGGGAGCAGATCTCCCTCAACGTGCTGGGGCTTGGCTTTTTCAAGTGCTATATCAACGGCACCTGCATCAATCCCGACACCTTTTTGCCCCTATCCTCGGATTTTGAGGCAAGCTGCGACCCTGCGGGAGAGGTTTTGTCGGGTCACCGCATCTACGTACCGCAATTTGATATAGCCCCCTTCGTCAAAGCAGGTGACAACGTGATCGCGCTGCACTTTGGCGGCGGCTGGTATACCCATAGATGCCGCGTGTTCGGTCTGCCCAAGGCCATTTATTGCATCACGGCAGGCGATCGCATCTACGCATCGGACGAGAGCTGCCGCGTGGGTGAAGGCGGCATGACGGCCTATGAGTTTGCAAAATTTGAGCATCGCACTTACCTTGATTGGCAGGATCGCCTTTCTGCCGAATTTGACGACAGCACGTGGCCGAACGCCATCATCACCGAGCCCCTTGATACCGAATATTGCACCACAGATTGCCCTGCCGACGCCCTTATCGAAACGCGCACTCCGCAAAGACTGGGCAAGGGCGAACGAGACGGCAGTGTTTACGATTGCGGTGAGAACACCACCGGCTATCCCGTACTGACCGTCAAGGCCAATGCGGGTGAAACGGTAGAGCTCTTTTTCTCGGAAGGACTGCTGCCAAACGGTCATCTTGATCCTACCCATACCCACAAGCAGCGCTTTGCCGTTACAAGCGATGGAAAGGTGCGTACCGTGCAGCCCGAATTCACTTGGTTTGGCTTCCGTTATTTCGAGGTGGTGGGCAACGCCGACGTCGCATGCGTCAAGGTGGTGCACGCCGACATTGCACCCACCTCACAGTTTGAATGTGATAACGAAACACTGAACTGGATCTACCGCACCTTTTTGCACACCATGCTCTGCAATCTGCACACGGGGCATCCCTCGGATTGTCCCCACATCGAGCGGCGAGGCTATACCGGCGACGGTCAGCTGACCTGCCATGCAGTACTTTCCACTCTGGATGCCAAAGCCCTTTACGAAAAGTGGCTGCAGGATATCGCCGACTGTCAGGATACACGCAGCGGTCACGTACAATACACAGCCCCCTATATCCGCAGCGGTGGCGGCCCCGGCGGCTGGGGCTGTGCTATTGTAGAGGTTCCTTATCAGCTCTACCGACACTACGGCGACAAGCAGGTCCTTGTCAAGCATTACGAGGGTATGCGCCGCTATATCGATTATCTGGAAGCACACTCCGAGTTTGGCCTTGTCACCTCCGACAAGGAGGGGGAATGGTGCCTTGGCGACTGGTGCGGCCCTATCATCCTTTACCCCGAAAAGGACATCACCTCTCACAACCAGCAGATCCTTGTTCCCGCCGCCATGGTAAACACCTATTTTATGGTAAAATCCCTTGAAACGATGTGTGAGATCGCCCACATCATCGGACGCGATGCGGATATTGCCGCATACCGTGAAATGGCGGCGCTGCGCAAGCGTGCCATCAAGGCCGCCTATTTCAACTCCCACGACGGCAATTTTTTGATGAATGCCCAAGGAGCCAACGCCTTTGCGGTGGATCTGGGGCTTGGTGACGAGCGCACATATCAAAATCTCATACGGTATTATCAAAAGCTGGGCTGCTACGATACCGGCATCTTCGGCACCGACGTGCTGACCCGTCTGCTCTTTGAGCGCGGGGACGGTGAACTGGCCATGACGCTGTTGACCAATGACGGCGAGCAAGGCTTTGAGCATTGGCGCCGGAACGGTGCCACCACCTTTCACGAATACTGGAACAGCAACCGCAGCCGCTCTCACAATCACCCCATGTTCGGCTCGCCCGTGGCTTATTTCTTTGAATATCTGCTGGGCATCCGCCAAAAGGAAGGGACCGCAGGCTATGGTGATCTGGTGATCGCACCGCAGGCACTCTCCAAGTGTGACCGTATGGCAGGCAGCATGGAAACACCAAACGGCCGCGTTTCGGTGGGATATCAAAAGGCGAACGGCAGGATCTGCTTCCGTATCACCGTTCCCCCGCGCACCAAAGCGGTCCTGCGCTATGACGGTCAGGACCACGCGCTTTTGCAGGGTGAGAACGAAATTTGCGTCACGTATGCGTGATTTTGCGACAAGCCCCCCTGCCCGCCGCATTTGCGGCTGAACTGCCCCAAATTGTGCAGACAGCACAAAAAGCCCCGGGGATGTAGTAATTAAGCAACAAACTGGCATCGTTTTTCAAGCGGTGTCAGTTTTGTTTTTAGTTGGATACGCTCGTTGTTGTAAAAGTGAATGTAGGTACCTATGAGGAGGCGCGCCTCCTCATAGGTGCGGATTTTGGCGCGGTATATGCACTCGGTTTTGAGGATAGAGAAAAAATTTTCAGCCATTGCATTGTCATACGGGTTTCCACGTCTTGACATAGACGGCGTTATATGGTA
>JAZQWJ010000015.1:0-8498 GCA_045632285.1 Eubacteriales bacterium
CGCTATGAGCATTATTAAAAAGAAAGTCCCGCAACGGTATGAAAAAACCCCCGTTTCCACAAGGGAAAACGGGGATTTTCTTATGAAGCGGAAAGGCGCATCAGTGCCGCCTCCAGTGCGGCGGCGTGCTCTTCTTCATCTTTCGACAATCGGCACAGCAGCTCCTGTGGTGCTTTGGTGACAGAGGCCTCGGCAAGCGTTGCGTACTGCTTGGCGGAAAGCCGCTCCTCTTTGATGCGCTCCTCTAAAAAATGCCGCGCTGTGGGAAGAGCTGCTTCGGCATCATTACCCCCATAACGGTATGAGAAATCCTGTAAATTGGTGCGCAGGGCGTGAGAAGCGCCAAGATCGCGCAGCAGCTCGCCTAAGGCGTGATAGTGGCGCATTTCCGCAAGGGATACTGTGGCCAGCAGATCCGAAAGGGCGGGCAGGCTCTTTTCAAAGAGGATATGGCCATAGGTATACGAGGCGACTGCCGCCATCTCGCTCTTGTAAGCGCGATAGATCTCTCGTATAAGCCTTAAAGGCTCTTGCATCCGTTTTGTCATCGGCACCTCCAAATGTTTTTAACAGCGTATGCCAAAAGACGGACAAATGTTAAAAAAAGAGGCACACGTGTGCCTCTTTTTTGCAATTTTACTTGTTTGCCTGCATCGCGCGGCGGATGCGCATGGTCTCCTTCATACGCAGCTCGGTATTCAGGATCTTCTTGCGCAGACGGATGGACTTGGGCGTGACCTCGATCAGCTCGTCATCGGTGATGAACTCGATGGCCTCCTCCAAGGAGAAGATCACGGGGGGCGTCAGCAGCAGCTTTTCATCGGCACCCGAGGAACGGATGGCGGTCAGCTTCTTTTCGGCGCAGGGGTTTACGGCAATGTCGTCGTTTTTGGGATTCATACCCACGATCATGCCCTCATAGACCTTGGTCTGGGGGCCAACAAACAGGTTACCGCGCTCTTGGGTATGGAACAGGCCGTAACGGGTGGTCTCGCCATCGCAGGAGGCAACCAGCGCGCCGGTAAAGCGCATGGGGATCTCACCGCGGTGGGGCTGGTAGCTGTCAAAAATGGTGTTGATGATACCTTCGCCGTGGGTGGCGGTCAAGAACTCGGAGCGGTAGCCGATCAGGCATCTGGAGGGGACCAGATATTCAATGCGGGTGCGATCACCAACGGGGTTCATCTCCAAAAGATCGCCCTTGCGCTGACCAAGCTTTTCTACAACGGGGCCGACGTATTCCATGGGAACGTCCAGCACAACGCGCTCCATAGGCTCGCACTTCACGCCGTCGATCTCCTTAAACAGCACGCGGGGATTGGAGCAGCAAAGCTCATAGCCCTCGCGGCGCATATTCTCGATCAAGATGGAAAGGTGCATCTCGCCGCGGCCCGCCACCTTGAACTCGTCGGTGGTGTCGCCATCGGAAACGCGCAGCGAAACGTCGCGCATGGTCTCGCGATACAAGCGCTCGCGGAGCTGACGGGAGGTGACGAACTTGCCCTCCTTGCCCGCCAAGGGGCTGGAGTTAACGGCAAAGGTCATCTCCATAGTGGGCTCGGTGACCTTTACAAACTCAAGGGGCTCCACGCAGGTGGTGGAGGTCACGGTGTCACCGATGGTGATGTCGCCCGCGCCGGAGAAGCAAACGATGTCGCCCATCTTGGCGGTCTCTACGGGAACGCGAACAAGGCCGTCGATCTGATAGATCGAAACGATCTTGGTCATGCGGGGGCGCTCGCCGGAGTGATAGTTGCAGATCATAGCGGTCTGATTCTGCTTCAGCACGCCGCGCTCAATGCGGCCAATGCCGATACGGCCTACGTAGTCGTTGTAGTCGATAGAGGAGACCAGCAGCTGCAGCTCGCCCTCCTCGTCGCCCTCGGGGCAAGGAATATAGTCAAGGACTGTGTCAAAGAGGGGGGTCAGATCCACGCCCTCCTCGTCAGCGCTGCGGGTAGCGGTGCCGGCACGGCCGGAGCAGTAAAGCATGGGGCTGTCCAGCTGCTCGTCGGTGGCGTTCAGATCCATCAAAAGCTCCAGGATCTCGTCCTCCACCTCGCCAAGGCGGGCGTCGGGCTTGTCGATCTTGTTGATCACCACGATCACGCGGTGGTTCAGCTCCAGCGCGCGCTGCAGCACAAAACGGGTCTGGGGCATAGGGCCCTCGGCAGCGTCAACCAGCAGAATAACGCCGTTGACCATCTTAAGGATGCGCTCTACCTCGCCGCCAAAGTCGGCGTGGCCGGGGGTGTCGATGATGTTGATCTTAACGTCCTTATAATGCACGGCGGTGTTTTTTGCCAAAATGGTAATGCCGCGCTCCTTTTCGATATCACCCGAGTCCATAACGCGGGTCACGGTCTCTTGGTTTTCACGGTAAATGCCGCCTTGCTTCAGCATCTGGTCGACCAGGGTGGTCTTGCCGTGGTCAACGTGAGCAATGATGGCAACGTTGCGCAGATCCTCTCTTTTCATATCCTTACCTCGCAAAAATAAAATTCGAACTTCACAAAATACTATTATATCACTTTTTATCGAATTTGCCAATAGGGGGAGCGACGATTTTTGCAAAAAAACCGATTTTTTTGTTGTTGCTTTTGACAAAAAACGCAGAAAAATGCCTTTTGGGCAAAAGCTCTAAAATCAAAGACTTGTTTTGTGTAATCTTCCAAAATACACGTGTGCGCCCGCGATTGGGAATTGACAAAAAGGGCATTTTGTGGTATAATAACATTAACGATAATGTAAATGCGCGGGGAATGCTGAATTCCTCGTATACAAGGCCCGCAAGGGCACAGAAAAGGAGGATATTATGAACCAAGGTCTGTATCAGTTTATTTTGCAAAAAAAGCATCACGCCTATCGCCGCGAGGTTACCGAAAGCTTTGCTGCCGAGTACAGCGCCGCAGGACTTTCCTTTGCCGAGCGTATCACGCGCCGCTTCGAGTATCTGATGGCTGCGCAGGAGCCCCATATCCTGGAGGGAGAGCAGATCGTTTTGCTGCGCACCACAGGCAAGACCCCCGATCTGCTGACCGAGGCCGAGTGGGATGCCTACCGCGCCGAGCACGGTCGCATCCACGAGCTGGGATATACCTCTAATCTTTGCGGCGATTACGCCGGGCTGATCTCCACCGGTCTCGAGGCCATCCGCCTTAAGGCAGACGACTATACCAAGCGCGAGATCGAAGCCATTTACGGCTTGTGCGATCGCTACGCGGCTCTTGCCGCAAAAGAGGGAAGAGCAGACGTTGCTGAGGTGCTTTCTTGGGTGCCCCGCAAGCCCGCCCGCACCTTCCGCGAGGCGCTGCAGTTCTTCCGTATCATTCATTTTTCTCTGTGGCTTGAGGGCTGCTATCACAATACCGTCGGTCGCTTTGACCAGTTTATGTACCCCTATCTTGCAGGTGATATTGCCGCCGGCCGCGAGACCGAGGCAAGCGCCGAGGCACTGCTTGAGGACTTTTTCCTTTCCTTCAACAAGGATAGCGATCTGTACCCCGGTGTGCAGCAGGGCGACAATGGGCAAAGCATGGTTTTGGGTGGCTGCGATGCCGAGGGCAAGGATTGCTTTAATCAGCTTTCCGCCATGTGCCTGCGCGCCAGCCACAAGCTGCTGATGATCGACCCCAAGATCAATCTGCGCGTCTCCAAGAATACCCCCATCGAGGTCTACCGCCTGGGCAGCGAGTTGACCAAGGCCGGTCTCGGCTTCCCGCAGTACAGCAACGACGACGTGGTGATCCCCGCACTGGAGAAGATGGGCTACTCTCACGAGGATGCCTGCAACTACGTGGTGGCCGCTTGCTGGGAGTTCATCATTCCCAAATACGGTTATGAGATCGTCAACGTCGGCGCGCTGAACTTCCCCTCGGTGGTCAGCCGCGTTGTCAGTGAAAAACTGGATACGGTATCAAGTTTTGATGACTTTATGACCGAAATCGATGCTGCAGTCAAGGCCACTGCCAAGGAGATGACCTCGCTGAGATCCGTGGCCCCCTTCCTGCCCTCGCCCCTGACCGATCTGTTGATCCCGGAGCGTCGCTACCGCAGCTTCGGCTTCCACGGCACGGGCATTGCCTCTGCCGCCGATGCGCTGGCTGCCATTGCCACACACGTGTTTGATAAAAAGGATGTGACCCCCGCCCGCCTGCTGGCAGGCCTTGCAAACGATTTTGCAGACGACGGAGAGCTTTTGCACCTCCTGCGCTACGAGTCTCCCAAGATGGGCTGCGACAACGATCTGCCCGATCTGCTGGCTACCCGCCTGCTTGATGACTTTGCCGACGGCCTTGAGGGCGAGAAAAATGCCTATGGCGGCATCTATCGCGCAGGCACCGGCACCGCAATGTACTATTTGTGGCACGCTGCCGAGGTGGGCGCCACCGCCGACGGTCGCCGCAAGGGCGAGCCCTTTGGCACCAACTTCTCTCCCAATCTCTTTGCCAAGATCGATGGCCCCACCTCCGTGATCCGCTCCTTCAGCAAGCAGCACACCGATCGCGCCTGTAACGGTGGACCTTTGACACTGGAGTTTGCCGCATCGATGTTCAAGGATCCCGAAAGCATCAACAAGCTGGCCGAGCTGGTACGCTACTTTGTGATGAAGGGTGGTCACCAGATGCAGCTGAATGCCGTCAATGCCGACAAGATGAAGGCCGCGCAAAAGCACCCCGAGCAGTACGCGCAGCTGGTGGTGCGCATCTGGGGCTGGAGCGCCTATTTCGTGGAGCTGGATAAGGAATATCAGGACCACGTCATCGCCCGTCAGGAATACACTGTTTGATAAAAAAGTATGCTAACGGGTCGAGTTTTTGATATAAAAGAGTTCTCGGTCAACGATGGGCCCGGCGTGCGCACCACCGTGTTTTTCAAGGGCTGCCCCTTGCGATGCGTGTGGTGCCACAATCCGGAGGGCTTGGAGCCAAAGCGAGAGCTTCTGGTGCGCCAAAAGGGGTGCCGCCAATGCGGCCGCTGCCGTGTGCCCTGCACACATCCCGAATGTCAAGGGCTTGGCCGTTGCCTTCACGCTTGCCCCGCGGGGCTTATCGAGGAGGCGGGCCGCGAATGGACGGCAGAAGCGCTTGCCGCGCGGCTGCTGCGCGACCGCGAGCTGTATGAAAGCTCGGGCGGCGGTGTGACGCTGTCGGGCGGAGAGCCTCTGCTGCAGCACGCCTTTGCGGTGGAGCTTTTGCGTAAGCTGCCCGTGCATCGCGCTATCGAGACAAGCGGCTACGCCTCTGCCGAGGTGTTTGAAAGCGTACTTGCCGAGGTGGACTACGTGATGATGGATATCAAGCTGGCCGATGCAGAGGCGCACCGCCGCTATACGGGCGTTGACAATGCGCCCATCTTGAGAAATTTTGAGCTTTTGCGCGCAAGCGGCAAGCCCTATCTTATCCGTGTGCCCCTGATCCCCGACATCACCGATACACCTGAAAATTTGGCGAAAATCGCTACCGTTGTGGGGGATTCTCCCGTAGAGCTGCTGCCCTATAACCGTATGGCGGGCGCAAAATACCCCTCGGTGGGCAAGACCTTTACCGATCTGATCACGCGTGATACCAACAATAAAATCGACCTTTCGGTTTTTCAAAATGCAACCCTGCGCGCCAACGCGCATTAACAAAGGAGAATACTTATGAGATCTGTCATTTTCGATTTTAACGGTACGCTGTTTGCAGATTCCGATAAGCACCGTCAGGGCTGGAAGCGCTTTCTTGCCAAGTACGGGCTTGACGTGGATGACGAGGAGCTGCGTACGCACTATCTGGGTCGCACCAATCCCTACATCTTAAAGCGTGTGTTCGGCGAGGATCTGGCCCCCGAGCTGATCGCCGCCCGCACCCTGGAAAAGGAGGCGACCTATCGCGATTGCTGCCGCGAGGATCCCGAAAGCTTTCATCTGATCGCGGGCGCCACCGCGTTTTTGGATTTTTTAAAGGAGAGCGGTGTGGATTTTACCATTGCTACCGGCTCTGAGTATTCTAACGTAGATTTTTATTTCGCCGAGTTTGGCCTTGGAAAGTGGTTCGATCGCAGCCGCGTGGTGCTGGATGACGGCACCTTCCCCGGCAAGCCCGCCCCCGATGGATATCTGCGCGCCGCCAAGGTGCTGGGCGTAGACCCCGCCGATTGCGTGGTGTTTGAGGATTCTATCTCCGGTGTGCGTGCCGCACACGCCGCCGGCATCGGCCGGATCGTGGCCATCTGTACCGAGGTCAGCGCCGAGCGCTTGCTCTCCTATCCCGGTGTTGTCGTGGCCGAAAATGATTTTTCCAATATGATCGATATTTGGAAAGAGGTCCTTGCAAAATGATCCTGCAAGGCATTAAAATGTTTGCAAAAGCTGCAGACGGTGTCGAGTTTTCGTTACATAAGGGTAACGGTGGCTATACCTGTCGCTATGCCGACGCACACGTGAACTACACGCTTTTTGAGGGTGGTTACGTCTTGTGGGCAGAGGCTAAGCTAAAAAAGAAGGGTGCAAGCTTTGATGCCGAGGATGCCCTCACGCTCCGCTTTGCACAAGAAAACGTGCCCTATCTTGCTTACTATATGCGTTGCTCCTATTGGTGCCGTCCTGCCTTTGGCACCAAGCTTTCTGCCGTTCCCGCCCGCACACAGGCGCTCCTTTATAAAGAGGGCAATACCTGGCGCGTGCTGTGGTCGCTTTGCGGCGACGTGTTCAACTGCACGCTGCAGGGTGGCGAGCAGGGGCTGGAGGCTAAGATCGCCCCTTGGGGTGATGGCGTCTGTGCGTTGGAAAAAACGCCGGTTTTGCTTCACTTTTCGGGCAAGGATCCCCACGCGTTGCTGAAAAAGGCGGCCAAGGCCGCCGAAAAGCTGCTTGACGGCCGCGTCATGACGATCGAGCGCAAGCCTTTCCCTGAGATCTTCGATTATCTCGGTTGGTGCTCTTGGGATGCAATGCGCGTCCACGTCAGCGAGCAGGGCCTTTTGACCAAAGCCGCCGAGTTTAAAGAAAAGAATATCCCTGTGCGTTGGTGCATCATCGACGATATGTGGGGACACGTGCAGGGCATCAAGGGATTACCCGAGGAAATGACCACCCGCGATATGGTGAAGATCATGCACCAAAGCACCCTTTTTGAAATGGAGGCAGATCCTGCACGCTTTCCAAACGGTCTTGGCGGCGCGATCGCCAAACTACACGAGCAGGGCTTTAAGGTGGGTGTGTGGTATCCCACCACAGGCTACTGGAGCGGCATCGACCCTCAAGGCCCGCTTGCCAAGGAGCTTGACGGGGTGCTTGTCCGTTTGCCCAACGGCGATCACGTGACCTCACCCGAGGGCGCAGTGCGCTTCCATACCCACGTGCAGGATATGCTGAAGACGGCAGGCGCCGATTTTGTCAAGGTCGACAATCAAACGCACTATAAAAACAAATACAGCCCCGTCTATCCTGTGGGCGTGATCGCCAAGGCGGTGCAAAACGCCATCGAGGACGTGACCGAGGCGCATTTTGGTGACGGCCTCATCAACTGTATGTGTATGGGCAACGAGAGTATGTGGAACCGCCGCAAGAGCGCGGTGGCCAGATGCTCGGGCGATTTTCAGCCCGAAAACCGCGCGTGGTTTGCCAAGCATATCCAACAGTGTGCCTATAACTCTTTGTTCCAAGGGCAGTTCCATTACAGTGACTGGGATATGTGGTGGACCGATGATGAGCAGGCGCAAAAAAACGTGCTTTGCCACGCGATCTCCGGTGGCCCGATCTACGTCAGCGACAAGATCGGTCGCTCCAATGCAGAGGTGCTAAAGCCCCTTTGCTTTGCCGACGGTCGCATTCTCCGTGCCGACGGTCAGGCAACGCCTGTGGTTGATTGCCTGCTGTGTGATCCTATGCTTTCTGCAGCACCGCTGTTTGTATTTAACCGTGCAAACGGATGTGGCGCCGTGGCCGCATTCAATACGCAAATAGACAATAAGCCCCAAAACGGGTGTGTTTTTGCCACCGATCTGGGCCTTCCCGCAGGTCGTTATCTGGTGCGCGAGCAGCTGACGGGGGAGTGCCGTATTCTGGAAAAGGGAGAGGCACTTTCGGTCACCCTGCAGGATAACGACAGTCTTGCATTCTATTTGTTCTATTCGCTGCGCGCAGCCGTGGTACCGCTTGGTCGCATCGACAAGCTCCTTGCCCCCAAGGCAGTGCTGCGTAAAAGCGCCAAGGGCTGCAAGCTCTATGAGGGCGGCGAGGTCGCCTTCCTCGGTGTGGATGCCATTGCCACCAACAAGCGTGCGCGTGTGGAGGGCAAGCGTGAAGGCTTGATCACAGTCTTTGCACTTGAAAAGGACGAGAACGATATCACCTATTTGCGCTGATATACAGAAATTGGGATTTAGCGAGCGCTAAAGCGCTCGCAGTGAAATTTGCCTGCGGCAAGCGAAATTGCTATGCAGTGAAATATTTGCTTTGCAAATGTGAAATGTTCGCTTACGCGAACGTGGCAAATTTCATTTCACATCGAACG
>JAZQWJ010000016.1:0-7787 GCA_045632285.1 Eubacteriales bacterium
AAAAAACAGCGGGGCCTCTGCCTGTGGGGGGTCCCGCTGTTATTATTGTAGGATCTCCATGCGGAATGCAAAGTCAAAGGCCTCGCCGCCGTTGATGCGGCACGCGGATACGGGGATCTGCCCGCCACAGGAATTGGAGCCGACACCGCTCATGCGGTAGTCAAGATAAAGATCGGTGTGATCCATTGCCGAAAGCTCGTGGCGGTGCGCCGCCGCAGCCACGTCGTGAATGTCAAAGCGTGTGGCGCTAAACGAGAAGCGGTTGCCCGAAATGCGCAGCGGAACGCCGTTGCAGCAAAGCGTGATCCAATCGGTGTAGCAATGGCTGCCGCACTCCTGGGGCATTTCCCAAGCGCCAAACGGATCATCCTGCACGTAGGCGTATTCGCCAAGCAGTGCGTGACTGATCTTGTCCTCATAGCATTCTGCGGGGCCGTAGCCGTAGTAGCGGATGCCCTCGGCGGGAGTGCTGAGTTCCAATTTAATGCCGTAACGGGGCAAGAAATAGGGCAATCTCTCATCGATCGCGCCCTTTTGCGCGACCGTCAGCGTGCCGTTGCCGTCAATGCGGTAGACGATCCTGCCGCGGGTAATGGGGGTGCGCCCCTGCACGCCGAACACAAAGTCGCCGGAAAGCGTAACGGCATCCCCCTCTGCGGTCACCTCAAGGCCGTGCACGCCGCATTCGGTATATTCAATGTTGCCAAAATAGCGGTTGGACTGCCACTCCTTGGCAGTCAGCACCTTGGTCGCACCCCAGTCGTTGTCGGTGGGGGCGCGGAAGCAGTTGAGCGAGAGCGGGGCGGAAAGCAGCTGCTTGCCGTTTGCGGTGGCGGAGCAGAGCATCCCCTCGTCCTTGCGGAACGTATAGGAAAAATCCTCGCCCGAAACCGTGTAAAAAACGGCATCCTCGGTCAAAACAGGGGCAGACGGTGCGCGTTTTTCAGCTTTTTGCGCCGTGACGGCAAGGGGGAAGGAGAAGGCTGCCACGGTGTGTCCCGCTTTTGCCCAGTCCGCATCGTTTTTCAAGGAAGCGGTCACGGTCAGCGCTGCGTTTCTTGCCGCATAAGGCTCGCTTGCGGGGCAGGGGAGGCTTTGGCACGTGCCCGCCGACGGATTTGCGTTTAAAACACCCTTGGAAAGGGTCAGACCGTCGGCCACGACTTGCCAATCAAGCACAAGGTGAGAAAGATCCGAGAATGCATAGCGGTTTTGAATGACCAGCTCGCCGTTTTCTGCTCTTGTCACACGGATGGGGGCAAATACAGCCTTGGCCTCCAGCAGATTGGAATGAGGGGTGCGGTCGGGGGAGACCAAGCCGTCCATGCACACGTTGTGCAGGTGATGCTTCTCACCAAAATCGCCGCCGTATCCCAAATAACTCGTACCGTCTGCGGCCTTTTTGCGCATAGCGTGGTCACACCATTCCCAAATAAAGCCACCGGAAAAGTTGGGATATTTTTGAATTCTTTCATCATAAAATCGCAGGTCGCCGCAGCTGTTGCCCATAGCGTGGCTGTATTCGCAAAGAATATAGCTCATTTTTGCAAAGGCGGGGTGCGAGAGCGATTGCTCTACCGTATGCTTGGAGCTGCCCTCCGATTGCGAAAAGCTGCCGTCCTCCAACAGGGGGTACATCGCAGGTATGAAATCAAGATTTTTCGTGCGGCGGAGCAGCTCGTCCGCCTCCAGCTTGGGATAGCCGCTGAAGGCGCTTTCGTAATGGACGGGGCGGGTAGCGTCGGTCTTGTGAAACCAAACGGCCTCGTTATCCAAATTTTGCCCCCAGCCCGATTCGTTGCCAAGCGACCAGATCACGATAGAGGAATTGTTTTTGAATGCTTCGTACATCCTTACCATACGGTCGTGGATGCAGGCCCCCCACAGCGGGTCGTCTACAAGATCCCCCCAATGCCCTTTGACGTAGGTCATGCCGTGACACTCCTGATCTGCCTCGCACATCACGTAAAAGCCAAGCTCGTCACAAAGGGCGTAAAAGCGGGGATCGTTTGGGTAGTGTGAGGCGCGGATGGCGTTGATATTGTGCTGCTTCATCAGGCAAAGCTCCTTGCGCATCTGCTCGGGCGAAATAACGTAGCCCGTGTCGGGATCGCTGTCGTGGCGATTGACGCCGTAAAGCTTGACAGGGGTGCCGTTTACCGTAAATACAGCATCCTTGACAGCCACGCTGCGCAGGCCGAATCCGTGGCGTATAAATTCGCCCTGACATTCCAGTAAAAGCTCGTAAAGATAAGGATCCTCCGCAGACCATGGGTGCGGATCATCTACCTTTATTGAAAGAGCATCCTTGACCTTGCCGCAATACAACGCCCGGTCGCCATCCCTTACGGTGACCGTAACGGGGGAATCGGCACGCACGGAAAGAGAAATGTTACCCTTTTCGTCGCTGATCAAAGAAAAATCCGTCATGCCGCCCTCGGCACGCTCCAGAATGTATACGTCGCGGAACAGACCGGAAAGGCGGATCTTGTCCTGATCGTCAAAATAACTGCCCGTACACCACTTCAGCACGGCGATGCACAGACGGTTGCGGCCGTTTTTCAGATAGGGGGTCACGTCAAAGGAGCTGTCATTGTGGGGGACCTCGCCGTATCCCACAAAATGCCCATTCATCCAAACGTAAGCGCAGCTGTCCTTGCCCTCAAGATGCAGCTCATAGCGCTTGCCTGCGACGGGAGAGATATCAAAATCCTTGATGTAAGCAGCGCAAGGATTCTTTTCGGGGATGCGGGGGGGATCGTTTAAAAACGGATAGGGTGAGGACTGGTATTGGATATAGTCCGCACCGTGGGCCTGCCAGCACTCGGGTACCGTTACGGTCTCAAAGGCGGATAGGTCAAAGCTCTCGGTGTAAAATTCCCCGACTTCATAGACAGAGGCATGCCACAAAAAGCGCCATTCTCCGCAAAGGCTATGGAAAAACGGTGACATTTCGCGGGGCAGCGCGGCATCTGCTGCCTTGGAAAACGGGATGAAATAGGCGTGATCTTTAAGCTCGTTTATCCGAAAGATCTGTGGGTCGCGGTGATAGCCGCGTGATAAGATCTCTTGCATAAGAAAACCTCCGTGTTGACAAAATCGCTTACTTGTACTATAATAAAAAAAGTTCGATTTGTAAATATCAAATTTTGTAAAAATATAAAAATCCTACACGGAGGCACTATGTTTTTAAAACCCTACATCACCGAGAGCGCAAAGGCGCTGCTGCCCTTACATATGGTCACTGTGGGCACCGAGTTTGATCAGACCGCCGTGCGGCGGCCGCAGGGCGCCCCCTTTCATCATATTTTCTTTGTAGAGCAGGGAGCGGGGGGGTTTGATACGGCTGCGGGCAGTATGACCGTCAGCGCGGGTCAGGTGATGTTTATCAAGAAAGGATCTCCCATTTATTATCAAAGAGCAGGGGATCGCTTCAGGACCGGGTGGATGACCTTTGACGGCCCCGCTGTCGATGATCTTTTGACGTATTTCAATGCGGCAGACGTTGAGGTGCTGGAGGGCGGGGAGCTGTTTCCCTTGCTGCGGGAATGCGCACGTGCGGCGGAGCGCGGCAGCGATGCCGCCACGCTTTCTCGCTTGGCGTACGAGCTGATCGTTTCGTTTTTTGAACTGCGTGATCGTGTCGAAAGGCATTCTGCCCTTGTGCTGGCGCAGGAGCTTATCAAAAAGAATTTTGCGCGCGATCTTTCCGTGGGCGAGATCGCTGAAGGCGCAGGAGTCTCCGCTTCACTGCTGTATCGGCTTTTTCGCACCGAGGGGACGACCCCGGTGGAATATTTGCGTCGCGTTCGCATCGAGCGCGCCAAGCGATATCTTTTAGAGGAGCCCGCAATGCGGATCTCTGAGGTCGCCGTACGTTGCGGCTTTGCCGAGTCGGCTTATTTTTGTAAGGTGTTCCACGATGCAGAGGGGCTGACCCCCAAGGGCTATCGCATTGCATTTTTGGGCGTTTGAGCGGCGGCACTCGCCGCAAAAATCCCGCTTGGCGCACGGTTGCTGCGTCAAATCATCACAAAATTGTGCGTATTGCACAAATGTTGGCGCCAAATTTCTATAAACCGATGTAAAAATCTTCCTAAATTCCTCTTGCAAAAGTGTTTTGTATCCGCTATAATAAAAGTAATGTATGAAAAAATCAATTTTCTACAGCAATATCTTACACCCGCGTGAAGCGGCAAGACAGGAGGAAAAACCTATGGCAACCTTTTACAACACGAAACAGATCCGCAATCTGGCACTGCTGGGACACGGCGAGTGCGGCAAGACCTCTCTTGCTGAGGCTATGCTGTATCTTTCCGGCAAGATCGACCGCCGCGGCAAGATCGCTGACGGAAATACCGTTTGCGACTTTGACCCCGAAGAGCAAAAGCGCGGCATTTCCATCTCTGCATCCCTTGCCCACGTGGAGTGGAAGGATACCAAGATCAATATCATCGATACCCCCGGTGACCCCGACTTTGTGGGTGAGGTGGGCCAGGCGCTCCGCGTTGCCGGCAACGCCGTGATCGTTGTAGACGGCAAGGCCGGCGTAGAGGTCGGCACCGAGCTTGCCTATAACGCCGCCTGTGACGCAGGCGTTCCTCGCGTTTTCTTCATTAATAAATGTGACGATCCCGAATACCAGTTTGCAAAATCCTTCTACGAGCTGCATGCAAAATTCGGCAACACCCTTTGCCCTGTATTCATCCCCTGTCAGGTGGGCAAGGAGATCGCTATGATCGACCTGATCTCCTCCAAGGCCTATACTTATGATAAGGAAAGCGGCAAGCGCTCCGAGGTTGAGTTTACCGACGAGATGAAGGAAATGATCAACCAGTATAAGGACGCCTTCTATGAGGCGATCGCTGCCACCAGCGACGAGCTGATGGAAAAATACTTTGCAGGTGAGGAGATCACCCGTGAAGAAGCAACTCTCGCACTGCACGAGGGTATCATCGCCGGCTCCATCACGCCCGTTTACTGCGGCTCCGCTACCAAGATGTGGGGCGTGATCGCTATGATGGACGCCGTGGCAGAGTCCTTCCCTCGCTTTACCGCACGCAAGGTAGAGAAATACGAGAACGGTGACGAGGTCGCCATTGACGTTGAGGGCGAGCCCGCTATCTTCGTATACAAGACCGTGGCCGATCCTTTTGTGGGTCAGATGTCCTTCTTTAAGGTCATGAGCGGCAGCATCAAGCGCGATATGACGCTGAAGAACGCCAACGGCACCGTTGAAAAGCTGGCACATTTCTATGTGATGAACGGCAAGAATCAGACCGAGGTCGAGGAGCTGGCCTGCGGCGACATCGGTATGATCGCCAAGCTGTCCGGCACCGCTACCAACGATACGCTCTCTCTTTCCGGCAACGTGGAATACAGCAAGATCAAGTATCCCGTTCCTTATATGACCAAGGCGATCCTGCCTCTGTCTGCCAAGGACGAGAGCAAGATGTCCCCCAGCATTGCCAAGATGCTGGACGAGGATAAGACCCTGCGCTATGAAAATAACAAGGAGACTGCACAGATCCTGATCTCCGGCATGGGTGATACCCACCTGTCTGTGCTGGTCGCACGCCTTGAGAGCCGCTTTGGCGTCAAGGTGGTCCTGGACGATCCCAAGATCGCTTACCGCGAGCGCATCACCAAGCGCGTTGACGTAGAAGGCAAGCACAAAAAGCAGACCGGCGGCTCCGGCCAGTACGGTCACGTTAAGATCCGCTTTGCTCCTGCCGAGGAGGAGGGCCTGACCTTTACCGTGTCGGTCGTGGGCGGTACCGTTCCCAAGAACTTTAACCCCGCTGTTGAAAAGGGCCTGCAGGATGCAATGGTCAAGGGCGCGCTCGGCTATCCGCTGGTGCAGCTGGCTGCCGATCTGTACGACGGCTCCTACCACGCCGTTGACTCCGACGAGCTTTCCTTTAAGCTTGCCGCACAGATCGCGTATAAAAAGTGTCTGGAGGAGGCAGCTCCCGTGCTGCTGGAGCCCGTGGGCGATCTGGATATCTCCGTTCCCGAGGCACTGGTCGGCACCGTGATGGGCGACCTGAACAAGCGCCGCGGCTCGGTCATGGGTATGGACGCCTCCGAGCAGCGCAAGGGCTACACCGTGGTGCATGCCATCGTGCCTAAGGCAGAGATCATGGATTACCCCATTGCACTGCGTGCAATGACCAAGGGCTTTGGATCCTTTGATTTCAACGTGACCGGCTACGAGGTCGTGCCGCGCGAGATCACCGCCAAGGTCGCAGCCGCCAAGAAATAACCGTGCAAAAGCAAGCCGCCGCAGGGAACTGCGGCGGCTTTTCTATGTACTTATTCCGTTAAAATTGATAAAATTTGTATAAAACAACCCGAAATGGCGAAAAATAGCAAAACGTGCCCCTTTGTTTTTGTGCAAAAGGTAGAAAATTGTCCATCGAAAAATGCTCACTTGACATAAAAAAGGAGTTGTGATATAATGTATCGTGTCCGTTTTGGGTAAAAGCCTTAACTATGCCCAAATGCGGCCAAAATAAAATATGTAAGAAGGAGGAAGAAAATGCCTACGTTCAATCAGCTTGTCAGACAGGGCCGTTGCGATAAGACCTACAAGTCCAAGTCCCCCGTGTTGCAGAAGGGCTTTAACTCTCTGAACAACGAGCAGACCGATCAGCGCGCACCTCAGAGAAGAGGCGTGTGCACCAAGGTGTCTACCACAAGCCCGAAGAAGCCTAACTCTGCACTTCGTAAGATCGCAAGAGTTCGTCTTACCAACGGTCTTGAGGCTACCACCTATATTCCCGGTATCGGCCACAACCTGCAGGAGCACTCCGTCGTTCTCATTCGCGGCGGTCGTGTTAGAGACCTGCCCGGTGTTCGTTACCACATTATCCGCGGTACCCTTGACGCACAGGGCGTTGCAAACCGCAAGCAGAGCCGTTCTAAGTACGGCGCAAAGGCCCCCAAGAAATAATCAGGGGCAGGTATTTAAGCATCGTCCGGCTGAAAGAATTTGACGTTTGGTTCATTTTCTCCATTGTTCGACGAGCGCTGACGGGGAGGTCCCGAGTACCGAAGATCTCATAATATTAATGAAGGAGGGAAGTAAAGTGCCTAGAAGAGGTCGTATATCCAAGAGAGACGTTCTCCCGGATCCGTTGTACAACTCCAAGCTTGTAACCAAGCTGATCAACAACGTGATGGAGGACGGCAAGAAGGGTGTTGCTCAGAAGATCGTCTATGATGCATTCAAGGCTGTAGAGGAGAAGCTGGGTCAGAACCCCCTGGAAGTATTTAATGAAGCTCTTGAAAACGTTATGCCTGTGCTGGAGGTTAAGGCTCGCCGTGTTGGCGGTTCTACCTACCAGGTACCCATGGAGGTTCGCGCAGAGCGCCGCCAGACCCTTGGTCTGCGTTGGATGATTCTGTTCTCCAGAAAGCGCGGTGAGCGCACCATGGCAGAGCGTTTGGCCGCCGAGATCCTGGATGCTAAGAATAGCATGGGCGGCGCGTTCAAGAAGAAGGAAGAAACCCACAGAATGGCAGAAGCCAACAAGGCTTTCGCCCACTACAGATATTGATAAAGGAGTTCGATTATGGGAAGAGAATATCCTCTTGAGCGGACTCGTAATATCGGCATCATGGCTCACATCGATGCCGGTAAGACTACCACCACCGAGCGTATCCTGTTCTACACGGGTAAGACCCACAAGATCGGCGAGACGCACGAGGGTGCAGCTACGATGGACTGGATGGCACAGGAGCAGGAGCGTGGTATTACCATCACCTCTGCTGCTACCACCTGC
>JAZQWJ010000017.1:0-4444 GCA_045632285.1 Eubacteriales bacterium
CCAGCGGATACAAATTTTCCTGCTTGAAGGGAGCAAATCACGCCTATTGTCGTAAATGTCCAACCGGATGGCAGCTCATATCCGAGTGTTTCTTCAACACATTCCACCGTTCCGTCGGCAAACTTCTCATAATGTAAATTACAACATAGTGTTAACACATTGTTTTCTGGACTTTTCCCACCTCTTGTGGTATCTTGTGATGCTACAGGAGGTGGGATTTTTATGGATATTTTAGAGGAGCTCTGGCGCGGCAATGTGTTGCCATACAGCAGCATCAAGCCAACACCGGAAATGACGGAGCTGATGGGCTACATCGCACGCCATCATGAAAAACTAACGGCTAACCTGACAGGGGAATTAAAAGAGACCTTTGAAAAGCTGGACGATTGTTGGCACGAGTATGCAGAGCTTGGCGACAAGGAACTGTTTGCCTACGCCTTTCGCCTTGGGATGCAGATTGCCATGGCGGGCATGGCGGAAGGAAAATAACATAACACAGTAAGAAAGCCGCATCACGGAAACGTGATGCGGCTTTCTTTTTTTAATTTTTTTGAAAAAGTACCTATCAAAACGGCAAAAAATCGGACAAGAAATAGTAGAGGGGGAAAATGCCATATTTTTTTGAAAAACACCTATCAAAACGGTGAAAAATTGGCCAATAAATAGTAGAGGGGATGAATCGCCATAAAATTTTGAAAAAATATAAAAATTTATTTTGTTAAAGCGCAAAAAAATCAAGAAGGTATAGTAGAGGGTAAAAAATTGCGCAAATTCAAAAAAGTTTGGCTCAAAACGCCAAAAAGTTGGACAAGTAATAGTAGAGGGGGACACGCGTTTGTGAATATTTTGTAAAACATGGCAAAAAAGCCACTCAAAACGCGAAAAAATTCAAGAAGGAATAGTAGGGGGGATAAATCTCCCTTGGATATCCCCCCTTTGATCATTGACAACTGAATATGTGTTTGCCGAGGGAACTCCTCGCCTTGCTCGAAAGGGCGAGCCGCCGAGCACGGGCGCCATGACTCCACACTGTGGACGAGCGATCAACCGTGTGTCGGACCGCGCTAAAAACAGTATTGCGCGGCAGGCCATGACAAAGGCGATGTGAATAATGATACTCCTGCGTAAGCGCGCAGCTCGCGGCGGCGAGATACGGGAGGTTCGGGCTGGAATATACGTCCGTTTCACCGTATGTGACCCTTGTTTCTGCTGGATGGATGGCAGAATACATGCTGCAAGGTACTCCGCAAACACAAAAGCTTCCCCCCGATAGAGGGGTAAGTCTATCAAAAAACAAAACGAAAGGAGATTGTATGGAAGAAAAGATGAACCTTACAAACGAGCCTCCGTGTGAAGCGGAGGAAAATACAACGAACGGCTTTTATCCCTTGCCGTACAAAAGGGAAAACAATTGCATCGCCATCACCCGGCATACAAAGGAGGGTCTCGTTACGGTGCCGCTTTGCAACTTTGTTGCTTGGGTGGAGGCGGAGATCACCCGTGATACGGGAACGGAGCTACGACGCGAGCTGCTGATTGCAGGAGAAAAGCAAAACGGTGCGCCGCTGCCAAGTGTTCGTGTTGGCGTAGATGAGGTAGCAAAGATGGAATGGATGCGCAACGCCTGGCCGTCGGATTGCAATCTTACCGTAATCAATTCGGTGGAGCGTCACGTGCAGTATGCAATCAGATCCACTACTGTTCGTGCAAGGCAAGAGCAGGTGTTCGAGTTCACGGGATGGAAGAAAATCGACGGAGAATGGCAGTATCTCATGCCCGGAAGCGGTACATACGAGGTGTCTTTGTGCGGCAAGCAGCGCCATTACTGTTTGGAAGCTGGCGCCAGCGAGCAGGATCTGATCTGTGCGTCGGCGTTGCCGGAGCTTGATTTTGCACCGCCCGAGGTGTTGCAAACGGGATTGGCATTGGTGTTCTTATCGCCGCTCAACGAGTTTTTGCGCCAAGCAGGGTGCGAACCCAAGTTTATTTTAACACTCGTAGGGCACACGGGATGTCGCAAAAGCTCTTTGGCTGCGTGGTTGCTGTCTTTTTACGGCAGCTTTTCCGCCACGGATCTACCAATGTCTTTCCGTGACACAGCGAACAGCATGACTTATAATGGATATACGCTCAAGGACGTGCTGACCTGCGTGGACGATTATCATCCCGTAGCCAGACAGGAAAGTGTGGGGATGAAGTCCAATATGCAGCTTTTGTGTCGTGGCTACGGTGACCGTGCCGCACGCAACGGTTTGACCTCGACCTATCAATTGCGCGAGGCGCGTCCGCCGCAGGGCAACGTGATTGTAACGGCAGAGCATATTCCGGATGTGGGCGAGTCAGGCATCGCGCGCCTTTTGTGTGTGGAGATGGGACAGAACAGCTTGGATCTTTCTGCGTTTTCCAAAATGCAGCGACTTGCCACACAGGGCGTTTACCGTCGCGTGCTGTATGCTTACGTGCAATGGATCAAGAACAGTTTCCTTTGCGATGAAGCCCGCGTGAGCGATTTTGTGGGCTTTTTGCGAGAGTTCTGCGAGCAAAGGCGTGAGTGGTACTCCGAAGCACTCAAAAGCGCAAATATCCGCTTTCATGGGCGCACAGCGGATGCTGCCGCTTGTCTTGAATTGGGCTTTTTTATGCTTTTGCGATTTTTGAAAGATGTGGGCGCGTTGGACGAGCAACGAGAGGATGAGCACCGCGAGGTATTTGAAAATGTGCTTTTGGCGTTGGCGGCAAAGCAATCTGCTTGTGTGGCAGCGGACAAGCCCACCCACATTTTTGTTCGTAAGCTGATGGGGCTTTTGGATGCAGGGGAATGCTCGATTTTGTCTAAAAACAATCCGAGCACCTTGCCTCCCAATTTTGCGGGATACGAGGACGAGGAATACTATTATCTCGTTCTGGAAAATGCACATCGACTGGTCAAACGAATGTGCGATGCGCAAGACGAGAGCTTTTCTATCAGCGCTAAGGCGCTTGCAAAGGCGTTGTTTGAAGAAGGATTTCTGTTGCAGATCAGCGGTAAGAACACGGGCACAATGCGTTTTGGTGCAACCAGCCGACGCGTGATGCGCCTGCGCAAAGCAGCAGTTGAGGAGGTGATGCGCTGTGAGTAAAACAAGCGGTACAAGCGGTACGGCGTGGTACTGCCTTGTTGCTACGCTGTTTTCAAGCGGTACGCGATGCGGTTTTGTATCGCATAGCGGGTGCGCCAAACCCTTGCGGTGCCTGCCGTATCGCGTGTATCGCAAAATGTATAGATACCTCTTTCTGCATTTGGCGCGTGAGGAACGCGTGATTGCGAGTTTCGCCTTTGTATTACGGACCGCTACAGCGGCCGAAAAAAGGCATCGGGCTAAGCCCATACCCCTATGATTTTGAAAGGAAATTTTATGAACAGAGATTTGATTATCCCGTTCCGCGTCAGCGCACGGGAAAAGGAAGAATTGGAAAAGAAGTCCGCCGCGTGCGGCTGGTCGCTCAGCGACTACATCAGGGCTTGCATTAGCGCCACGCACGTGACTGTGATCGAGGGCGCGGACGCGCTCACCGACGAGCTGCGGCGTATCGGCAACAACCTAAACCAGCTCACACGCCACGCCAATACGGGCTTTGTGGACGTGGTGGATCTGCGCGAAACAAGAAGGGAGGTGGCACGCATTTGGCAATTGTTAAATTCATTGTGTCAGGGAGCCCTTTAAAAACCGTGTTGAACTATGTGACCAACAGGGAAAAGACTGACGACCTGCTGATCTCGGGTGTGCAGTGCAGCCCCGAAACGGCGCTCGATGAGTTCTTGTTTGTCAAGCGGAAATTCCGCAAGGAGGACGGCAGACAGTACTACCACATCGTGCAATCCTTCAGCCCGGATGACGACATCACCCCCGAGATCGCCCACGAGATCGGCGTGCGGCTGGCGGAGTATTTCAAGGGCTATCAGATCGTCATCGCCACCCACGTGGACAAGGGACACATTCACAACCACCTTGTGATGAACTCGGTGAGCTACCAAACGGGCAAGAAATTCCACCAAACGCGGGAGGATATGCTCCGCGTCAAGGCTTACTCCAATCGGCTTTGCCGTGAATACGGACTCTCGGTCACCGAGGAGAAATCCAACTTTGGCAAGATGCCGAAATGGAAGCAGGACCTGCGCAATCTCGCCTATCGCGTGGCTTGTCGCACGCGCAGCCGTGAGGAGTGTATTTATGAAATGGAGATGCACGGCTACACGGTGGATTGGCGTGAGGGCTACAAGTACATCACCTTTACTGCGCCCGATGGGCATAAGTGCCGTGACAGCAAGCTCTTTGCCGAGCAGCTGTTGCGGCAAAATCTGGAGATCTATTATCTCCTTGGCGGATGCGAATCGCCGCTGGCGGAGCAGTATCAGGATTACGTGAATCAGATCGACCGCAAGGCGGGATTTACCGCAGGTCAG
>JAZQWJ010000018.1:0-35300 GCA_045632285.1 Eubacteriales bacterium
TGCGAGACCCCAAAATGCTATCGCATTTTGCTCGCAAAAACGCGCAATTTGTTGCACGTTTTTACTCGTTCGACTACGAAACATCACACCGTGATGTTTCTGCCGCTCAGGGTGACGCAGGAGTTTGGGCTTTGATTTTAACCCCCCGATAAATCAAAATTTGCAGCATCCCAAAAGCAAAAATTGCACGGACGGCGTCCGTGCAATTTTTTGATCGGCCTTGGAGAAGGCTCCTTTGCCGTATGGGTTTATTCGTCCTCTTCGCGGATCTTTTTGTCGCAATAAGCGCAGCGATAGATGCCGTGCTCCTTATCCATCAGGCGGCAGAGCTGGTCCAGCTCCTGCTCGGTGACGGTGATGCACTTATCGTTGCTGCAGCGATGCTGATTGACCAGCAGCTTTTCGCCGCCGGGGCGCTTGGTAAGCACAGGCTCGGGGCGGGCCTCCTTGCCCTCGGCATCCTTCAGCAGCGTCAGGATCAGCGCCATACGGATATACTTGGCATTTAACACCTGCTTGAAGTAGCAGGCACGGGGGTCCTCGTCGATCTTTACGCTGATCTCGTTGACACGGGGCAGCGGGTGCAGGACGATGGTATCCTTTTTGGCCAAATTCATCTTTTCGGCGGTGAGGATATACAGATCCTTTACACGGTCGTATACCGACAGATCGGTAAAGCGCTCACGCTGTACACGGGTCATATACAGCACGTCCAGCTGGGGCAGGCTGCCCTCCAGGTCGGTGGTCTCTACGCAATCCATATTGTGCTTGGCGATCACCTCGTGCTTCACGTAGCCGGGGAGCTTCAGCTCCTCGGGGGAGATCAGCACCAGCTTGATGCCGCTGTAACGGGACAGTGCCTCGATAAGGGAGTGCACGGTGCGGCCGTACTTCAGGTCGCCGCAAAAGCCCACGGTCAGGTCGCAAAGCCTGCCCTTTTCACGCTGAATGGTCAAAAGGTCTGCCAGGGTCTGGGTGGGGTGGCTGTGGCCGCCGTCGCCTGCGTTGATCACGGGAATGGTGGCATTGCAGGAAGCAACCATCGGTGCGCCCTCCAGGAAGTGGCGCATCGCAATGATGTCGGCATAGCAGCTGATGACCTTGGCGGTATCGGCAACGCTCTCGCCCTTGGAGGCAGAGGTGTTGTTGCCATCGGAGAAGCCGATCACGTGGCCGCCCAGCTCGTACATCGCTGCCTCAAAGGACAGACGGGTACGGGTGGAAGGCTCAAAAAACAGGGTGGCCAGCTTTTTGCCCTCGCAGGCCTTGCTGTACTTAGCGGGGTTTTCGATAATGTCTGCAGACAGTGCCAGCAGCTCGTCGATCTCCTGCACAGAAAGATCTAAAATATCAATCAAGCTCTTCATTTTTTCAAATCCTTTCTGTTTTAATGGGTGTCAAGCCTTTGCGCCGTTTACTGCCAGATAGTTCTTGATACGGGTGACGTTCTCCTCGTTAGCGGGATCCTCCTCGAGGTACTCGATGATGTCGTAAACGTCAACAACCGAGTACACGGGGAAGCCAAACTGCTCTTCGATCTCCTGCATAGCGCCCTTTTCACCCTGGCCCTTTTCCTTACGGTCTACCATAATAAAGGTGGCAATGACCTTGGTGTTCTCCACGTGGGAGAGGATCTCCATAGACTCACGGATCGCAGTGCCTGCGGTGATCACGTCCTCGATGATCACGATCTCCTCGCCTGCCTGGGGCACGTAGCCAACGAAGGTGCCGCCCTCGCCGTGATCCTTGACCTCCTTACGGTTGAAGAAGAAGGGTACGTCAAGGCCGTTCTTGGCCAGAGCCACAGCGGCGGAAATGGAAAGCGGAATACCCTTGTAAGCAGGGCCGTACAGCACGGACTTTTTCTTGCCCAGCTTATCAAAGTAAGCCTTGGCATAGAACTCGCCCATCTTGGAGATCTGGTCACCGGTCTTGATCATACCGGCGTTGACAAAGTAGGGGATCTTGCGACCGGACTTGGCGGTGAAATCGCCAAACTTCAAAACACCTGCGCTCTGCAAAAATTCAATAAACTCTCTCTTATAAGCTTCCATGTTTCTTCTCCTTTGTATGTATTCGCGGGAAAACTTTTTGCAAAAAGTTTTCCCACACCCTTTCAAAAATCCTTGAAAAATAATCGACGTGTAGCCACATTGTACGGCCAACGTCCGTCTGTGCGCTATGTTTGCACAGCCTTTTATATTACCATAAAAGGTTTTGGGTGGGGGTGCGGGGGCGGGCTTTTGTCAAAAGACTGCCCCCGCCATTCTCTCGCTTTTATCCTACAAACTCTGCCACGCAGCGGCGGTAAGCGGCTACGGGATCCTCAGCGGCGGTGATGGGACGGCCAACCACGATGTAGTCGGAGCCGATCTCCTTGGCGGCGGCAGGGGTCATTACACGCTTCTGGTCGCCGATGTCACCGTCAGCAAAGCGTACACCGGGGGTAACGGTAACGAAATCCTTGCCGCAGGTGTCGTGTACCTTGCCGGCCTCCAGAGGGGAGCATACCACGCCGTCCAGGCCGGACTTCTTGGCGTTGGCGGCATAGTGCATAACCACCTTGTCGATGGGCTCGTTGATCAGCAGATCGGCCTTCATAGTCTCCTCGTCGGTGGAGGTGAGCTGGGTCACGGCGATCAGCATAGGGCGGGTGCCGTCGGGTCTGGTCAGGCCCTCGATAGCAGCCTCCATCATACGGCCGGTACCGGCGGCGTGCAGGTTGGTCATATCTACGTCCAGACGGGACAGAACCGCCATAGACTTCTTTACGGTGTTGGGAATGTCGTGGAGCTTGAGGTCAAGGAAGATCTTGTGGCCACGGCGCTTGATCTCCTTTACGATTTCAGGGCCCTCGGCATAGTACAGCTCCATACCGATCTTGACAAAGGGCTTTCTCTCTTCTGCATTGAACTTGTCAAGAAAGGCAAAAACCTTTTCCTTGCTGTCAAAATCGCAGGCAATGATAACGTCTTTTCCCATTTTTATGTTCTCCTTTTTATAGTGTCGTATTGTTTTAATATATTTCTCCGCGGATGATGTGTGCCAGCTCGTCACTGAGGATGCGGCGGTTGTCGTCGTCTACCAGACTGAACCGATTGCCGTCGTTGGGCGTGCTCAGATAATTCCAGACACAGTAGGGGATGTCATATTCCTTCAGAATTCTGACCATATCCCGCATCCAGTTTTCGCGCCAAGCGATCGGGCAGTGGCGGATGGTGCCGAACTCTCCGCACCAAAGCACCTTATCGGAGTTGGCCTTAAGAAAGCGCCTGACGGGGGCCAGATAATCCCGCAAAAAGTCTATATCCATACGGGTGCGCCCCAGGTAAGGATCGGGTCGACCGCGCAGGCGGAAATAGTCGCTGTAACGATCGATATCGTCACAGGGCCAAGGCATTTTGCGATTGTAATAGAGCGGTCCCGCCTGCAGAACACCCTGCTGGTGGGTAAATTCGTGAGGGGCGTAGCAATGAAAAGTGTAGATGACGTTGGGATCGTCATACACACGCAGACGGTCCAGCCCCGGAGGGTTGTTCCATTCCACACCGCCCACCACGATCAAACGGTGGGTGTTTTTCTGCCGAATGGCGGCGATCGTACGGGCAGCCAGGTCATTCCACTCGTCGGCGGTCGCATTGACCACCTCGTTGAGCAGCTCAAAGATCACGTGGGGCTTATCCGCAAACACATCCTCCAGCCGCACCCACAAGGCGATAAAGCGCTCCTGCAGGGCGGGGGTCTGCATCAGCCCCTTTTCCTCCAAGATATCACAATAATTGCCGATGGCCTTGTGCATATTCAGGATCGGGCGCAGGCCGTATTTGTCGCACCAATCCACAAATGCGCCAAGCAGCGCAAGGATCTTTTCCCGATAAACGAAGGGGGCCTCCTCCAAAACGATCTGGTCGAAGCCCAGCCGAATGTGGTCCATACCGAGAGATGCGATATAGGCCACGTCCTCCTCGGTGATATAGCTTTCAAAATGCTCCATATCACCGACGGTGATCTCCAAACGCCGCTCGGGCGGCAGAACGTTAAAACGCTTATAGTTCGTCAACCAACCGCCGACCCCCATGCCTTTTTCAAGGCCTTTGATCTTGTTCATGGCAAGCTCCTTTTCAGGGTGCGTACAGGTTATTCTACAATACCGATAATATCGGCCAGATTTTCGATGCGGTATTTTGCCATTTCGGCAGGCAGATCCTCGATGATCTTTTTGGAAGCCATGGGATCCACCAGATTGGCGGCACCCACCTCAACGGCGGCGGCACCTGCCATCATCATTTCGATCACGTCGCGTGCGGTGGAAACACCACCCATACCGATGACGGGGATCTTGACTGCGTGGGACACCTGATAGACCATTCTCACCGCTACGGGGAAGATGGCAGGGCCCGAAAAGCCGCCCATCTTGTTGGCGATCACGGGTCTCTTACGGTTCAGGTCGATGCGCATACCCAGCATGGTGTTGATCAGGCTGATGCCGTCGGCACCGGCCGCCTCACAAGCCTTGGCAATGGCCACGATGTCGGTGACGTTGGGGGACAACTTAATAATAACGGGCTTGGTGGTCACTGCCTTTACGGCACGAGTGACCTCTGCCGCACCCTCTGGCGTGGTACCGAACGCCATACCGCCGCCGTGTACGTTGGGGCAGCTGATATTGACCTCGATCCAGCCCACCTGTGCCTCTTTATCCAGCTTTTCGCAGGTATAAGCATAATCCTCTACGGCAAAGCCGCTGACGTTTGCCATCACGGGCTTGTGAAAGCATTTTGCAAGTTTGGGCAGCTCCTCGGCAATGACCCTTTCCACTCCGGGATTCTGCAATCCGACGGCGTTGATCATACCGGCCTCACACTCCGCAATGCGGGGGGTGGGGTTGCCAAAGCGGGGATCCTTGGTGGTTCCCTTAAACGAGAACGTGCCAAGGCAGTTGATGTCGTACAGCTCGGCAAACTCATAGCCAAAGCCAAAGGTACCGGAGGCGGGGATCACGGGATTATCCAGCTCGATGCCGCACAAATTTACACTCAGTTTTCCCACAGGATCTCCTCCTTTCTCATAACGGGGCCCTCGCGGCAGATGCGCTTGTAGCCGGTAATGGTCTTGCAAGAGCAGCCCATGCAAGCGCCAAAGCCACAGCCCATACGCTCCTCAAAGCTCATCTGACCTGAGGTATTGGTGGCGCGGTACACAGCCTTCAGCATAGGCTCCGGACCGCAGGTATAAAAGTAAGTATAATCGGCGGGCAGCGCATCGGTTACAAAGCCCTTTACGCCCATCGAGCCGTCTACGGTAGTCACCGTTACGTCACAGCCCAGTGCCTTGAACTCCTCGGCGTAAAACACCTCGGAGGCCTTGTTAAAGCCCAGCACCACGCTGACCCTTTTGCCCGCAGCGATCAGCTGCTTGGCCAACATATAAAGAGGAGGCACGCCAACGCCACCGCCAAGCAACACGGGGTGATCCCCTGCCTCGGCAAGGCTATAGCCGTTGCCAAGACCGGTGAGGATATCCAGCTTCTCTCCCGCCTGCATTTTTGCCATCTGCGCAGTGCCCTCTCCCACCACCTTGTAGATGATGGTCAGCAGGCCGTCAACGCAGTCGTTAACAGAAATGGGGCGGCGCAGAAACTTGCCCTCTAATTTGATATTGACAAACTGACCGGGCGCAGTCACCGCCGAGGTGTCTCCCGCCAGTTCCATTTTATAAACGTCGGCCGTAAGCGGCACGTTTTTGACGATTTCAAAAAAGCCTTGCTTCATTGTAAGCTCCTTTGTATGTAATGGGATGCGCAGGAGCTGCCTTTACAGCTCCCACGCTCCTTGGAAAATCTCTTGAAAACCACATATCTGCTCTGCCTATAAAAAATCGTGCAGAGTTAGGCGCACCGGAGCAAACGGACGATGGCGATGTTGGCCATCGTCGAGTTCGTCTGCGAGGAGCAACGACACTATGTGCGATTTTTTGACGGCAGATTAGGCGTCGATGGTGGAGATGGTAAGAGTCGTCTCCTCCAGAACGTCCAGCAGCACGCGGACGGTATCCAGCGCGGTGAAGATGGTCACGTTGTTTTCGGTGGCAAGCATACGGATCTCAGCGCCGTCGCTGGCCTGACCCTGCGAGCCGATGTCGCGGGTGTTCAGCACGTACGCAATGTGACCCTGACGGATCGAATCTGCGATCTGGGTGCTGCCCTCGCTGAGCTTTTGCAGCACACGGGTACGGATGCCGTGCTCCTTGAGGAACTTTGCGGTGCCCTCGGTGGCCTCGATGTTAAAGCCAAGGTCGTAGAAGCGGCGGATGAGAGGCAGCGCCTCTGCCTTATCCTTATCGGCAATGGTGGCAAGCACGGTGCCGTAGTTCTGCAGGTGAGTGCCGCCTGCCTGAAGTGCCTTGTAAAGCGCGCGGTTCAGCTTATCGTCATAGCCGATGGCCTCACCGGTGGACTTCATCTCGGGGGAGAGGTAGGCGTCCAGACCGCGGAGCTTATTGAAGGAGAACACGGGGACCTTAACGTACCAGCGCTTCTTCTCCTCGGGATAGATATCGAAAATGCCCTGCTCCTTCAGGGTCTTGCCCATGATCACCTCGGTGGCGATGTCGGCAAGGCTATAGCCGGTGGCCTTGGAAAGGAAGGGTACGGTGCGGGAGGAACGGGGGTTGACCTCGATGATATACACGTCGTCCTTTTCATCCACGATAAACTGGATGTTGAACAGACCCACGATGCCGATGCCAAGGCCAAGCTTTTTTGCATATTGCAGGATAATGCCCTTCACCTTATCGGAGATCGAGAAGGTGGGGTACACGGAAATAGAGTCGCCGGAGTGAACGCCGGTGCGCTCGACCAGCTCCATAATGCCGGGCACAAATACGTCACGGCCGTCACAGATGGCGTCGATCTCGACCTCCTTGCCCTGGATATACTTGTCGACCAGAACGGGGTTGTCCTCATCGATCTCAACGGCGGTCTTGAGGTAGTTGCGCAGCTGTTCCTCGTTGGCAACGATCTGCATGGCGCGGCCGCCCAGCACAAAGGAGGGGCGCACCAGCACGGGAAAGCCGATCTCGGCAGCGGCCTTGATGCCGTCCTCGATCTTGGTTACGGCACGACCCTTGGGCTGGGGGATCTTCAGATCGGTCAGCAGCTTTTCAAAGGCGTCGCGATTTTCGGCTCTGTCAATGGCGGCACAGTCGGTGCCAATGATCTTAACACCGCGGTCGGTCAGGGGCTGAGCCAGGTTGATGGCGGTCTGGCCACCAAGAGAGGCGACCACGCCAATGGGCTTTTCAAAGTTGATGATGTTCATCACGTCCTCGGGCGTCAGAGGCTCGAAATAAAGCTTATCGGCCGTGGTATAGTCGGTAGAGACCGTTTCGGGGTTGTTGTTGATGATGATAGCCTCGTAGCCGGCGCGCTTGATGGTCTGCACGGCGTGGACGGTGGAATAGTCAAACTCTACACCCTGTCCGATACGGATGGGGCCTGCGCCAAGCACAACGATCTTTTCCTTTTTCGTCAGGATCGAGGTGTTTTCGCCGATGTAAGAGGAATAGAAATAAGGAATGTACGCATTTGTATGGCAGGTATCCACCATACGGAAGTTGGGGACAAGGTTCTTTTCCATACGGAAATTGTAGACCTCGATCTCGGTGCACTTCCACAGTCTTGCCACGTATTTGTCACTAAAGCCCATCTTTTTTGCAGCGGTCAGCGTTTCAAAGTCAAACACCTTTACGCGCAGCAGCTCTTCCATATCCACGATGCGCTTGATCGCCTCAAGGAAGAAGGGGGTGATCTGCGTGACACGATACAGCTCGTCGATGCTGACGCCGTGATAGATCAGCTCTGCAATAGCAAAGATGTTATCGGAGTGGAACTGTGCCACGTACTCCAGCATCTCCTCCTTGCTCATATCGTCAAACTTGGCGTGATAAATGTGATCTACACCGATCTCAAGCGAGCGCAGACCCTTCAAAAGCGACTCCTCCAGCGTGGTGCCGATGCCCATGATCTCGCCCGTTGCCTTCATCTGGGTGCCCAGCAGGTTAGAGGCAGAGGTGAACTTGTCAAAGGGGAAGCGGGGGAGCTTGGAGATCACGTAATCCAATTTGGGCTCAAATGCCGCGTTGGTGTTGGCGATCTTGATCTCCTCCAGCGTCATACCAACCGCGATCTTTGCGGTCACGCGGGCAATGGGATAGCCCGATGCCTTAGAGGCAAGCGCAGAGGAGCGGGAAACGCGGGGGTTGACCTCGATGAGATAGTACTCACCGGAGGTGGGATGCAGCGCAAACTGCACGTTACAGCCGCCCGAGATCTTCAACTCGCGGATCAGCTTGATGGCAGAGTCGTTGAGCATCTTGTATTCTTTATCCGAAAGCGTCATAATGGGAGCCACCACGATAGAGTCGCCGGTGTGCACGCCAACGGGGTCAATGTTTTCCATACCGCAGATGGTGATGGCGTGATCGGCAGAGTCACGCATGACCTCAAACTCGATCTCCTTATAGCCCTTGACCGACTTCTCGATCAGGACCTGTTGCACGGGAGAAAGCTTAAAGGCGTTGGTACCCACCTCGATCAGCTCCTGCTCGTTATAAGCAAAGCCGCCGCCGGTGCCGCCAAGGGTAAAGGCGGGGCGCAGTACAACGGGATAACCGATGCGTGCAGCCGCATCCTTAGCCTCCTCGAGAGAGTAGGTGATCTCAGAAGGGATAACAGGCTCGCCAATGGACTGGCAAAGCTCCTTGAACAGCTCGCGGTCCTCAGCACGCTCGATCGACTCGGAGCTGGTACCCAGCAGCTCAACGCCGCACTCCTTGAGAACGCCCTTCTTTTCCAGCTGCATTGCCAGATTCAGGCCGGTCTGACCGCCAATGCCGGGTACGATAGCGTCGGGGCGCTCCATACGCAGGATCTTGGCGATATACTCCAGGGTCAGGGGCTCCATATAGACCTTATCCGCAATGGTGGTGTCGGTCATGATGGTTGCGGGGTTGGAGTTGCAAAGCACGACCTCATAGCCCTCTTCCTTCAGTGCCAGGCACGCCTGGGTGCCCGCATAGTCAAACTCGGCCGCCTGACCGATGACGATAGGGCCCGAGCCAATGATCAAAATCTTTTTCAAATCCGTTCTTTTTGCCATTTTCTTCATCCTCCTCTAATATCAGTTGTCCGCGCGATACACGATGTTACCGTCGCATACCGTCAGAACGTTTTTACCGTAAAGCGTACGTCCCTCAAAGGGCGTTGCCTGCCCCTTGGAAAGGAATTGTGCGGGATCCACCACAAAGGCGGTATCCAGCTCCCAGATCGAAAAGTCGTTGCCAAAGGGCAACCCAAAGCGTTTGCGGGGCGCGATGGCCAGTGCATCGATGATGCGGTCAAGGCTGACCTTGCCGGTTTTTACCAGATCGGTATAAAGCACGGGAAAGGCGGTCTCAAGCCCCACCACACCAAAGGCCGAGCCCGCAAGACCGCGGGATTTCTCCTCGGCCGAGTGGGGGGCGTGGTCGGTGGCGATGCAATCTATGGTTCCGTCGATCAGACCCTGCACCAGCGCCTCTCTGTCGGCGGCGCTGCGCAAGGGGGGATTCATTTTAAAGCGACCGTGCTCTTGCAGATCACTGTCGTCCATCACAAGATAATGGGGGCCGGTCTCGCAGGTCACGTCAAGGCCGCGCGCCTTTGCATCGCGGATCAACGCAACCGTTTCCTTGGCGGAAATATGGCAGACGTGATAGGCGCAGCCGATCTCCTCAACCAATTTCAGGTCGCGGGCGACCTGGGCATATTCGCTTTCAGAGCAGATGCCCTTGTGGCCGTGCGCCTTGGCGTACTCGCCGTCGTGGATATAGCCGCCGTGCAAAAGCTCGTTGACCTCGCAATGCGCCACGATGACCTTGCCCAGCGCCTTGGCGCGTTGCATAGCCGCGCGCATCATCTCCTCGCTTTGCACGCCTCGTCCGTCATCCGAAAAGCCGGCGACGCTTGGCGCCATACCCTCAAGATCAGCCAACTCCTCGCCACGCTCGCCCACGGTGATGGCACCGTACGGATAAACGTGAATGGTAGCGGCATCCTCGATCATTTGCAGCTGGATCTTCAGGTTTTCAACGCTGTCGGGCACGGGATTTAGGTTTGCCATGGTGCAAACCGCCGTATAGCCGCCCCGCGCAGCGGCGGCGGAGCCTGTCGCGATCGTCTCTTTATAAGAAAAGCCCGGCTCACGAAAATGCACATGCACATCGCAAAAGCCGGGAAAAGCAATATAACGGGGATCGTCAACGAGCCCCATATCGTTTTTGGAAAAAAGAGAGGAAAGCGGAAAAGACTCGGCGGCCGAGAGATGGGTCGTATCGATCTTGCAAAATTCCGCGATCTGTTTCATCCTGTGTCTCCTTTATAATTTTATCTTATATATTTTACTATAAGGGACGCCTTTTGTCAAGGGGGAGAGCGTGGAAATTTTGCGCTTTTTCGACAGTTATTTTGTACATCCTGCCCGCGTTCTTTTCTTGTTGCCGTGCCGCTCGGCAAAAATGCGACCGTTTTCAATAGCGTTCCGCCACGCAACGGCTTCTCTTGCTTGCGCGCGTACCGTTTTATCCCCCCCTTGCACGCTGTATTTATGGGGCGCTGCCCCAAACCCCGCAAGTTTTTAAAAAAACTTGACTAAAACTTTTCAAAAAAGTTTTGCGAACATTTCGTCTGTGCAATCCCCTTTTTTGAAAGGTTTTGAAAGGGGTCATAGGAGAAAACTTTATCAAAAGTTTTCTCCTAACGTAGCCGTGTTGTGCGGCAAGCTCTCAAGCCCACTTTTTCTTTGCCGGAAGGAGCCGCAAAGAAAAAGTTATCAAAAAGAAACGGCGTATGCGGGGCTACGCGCCCCGAACCCGCGCCGCCTTTTGAAAAAGGCGGGCGAAAACTTTTCAAAAAAGTTTTGCGGGCATTCCGTCCGTGCAAATCCCTTTTTTGAAAGGTTTTGAAAGGGGTCATAGGGGAAAACTTTATCAAAAGTTTTCCCCTAACACACCCCCTCAATACAAGCCGCCCTTCCCCCACAAGCGGCGGGCACAGACGTGCAAAAATCCCAAAGGAACGATGACAAGTGACAGCTCCAGCGTAAACACCAATTCCCCAACCGTCAGGGGCACCGTGCGCAGCACCGCGCCGCCCAGATACACAAAGGCGATCTGCACAGCCGCCACCAGCGCCATGATCAGCAAAAATCCCTTGTTTTTTCCAACTCCCGCCAACATCCGCACCCGATCTGACCGTGCATGAAAGCAATTAAACACCCCGGCAAAGATAAACAGCGCAAAAAATGCAGTCAGCAGGCAAATATCGCCCTCGCTTTCTCGGTAAAAGGAGCGCACCCACGGCGAGGTCAGAAAAAAGACCGATAGCGCCACCACGGCAGAGGACAAAAACGCGATCCGCCCCACGATCCCGCGGGTCAGGATGGGCTCCTCCCGTCGCTTGGGGCTTTCCTTCATGTAATATGGCATCGGCGCCTCGCCCGCAAAGGCCAGCCCGCCCAGCGTATCCATAATTATATTGATCCACAGCATCTGCACCACGGTCACGGGGGCGGCAAAGCTGATAAAGGGTCCGATCACCGAAATGCCCACCGCACAAAAGTTCATCACAAGCTGCAAGGTGATAAATTTGCGGATGCTTTTAAATATGGTGCGCCCGTACAGCACCGCGCGGCAGATCGATGCCAGATTGTCGTCTAAGATCACCACGTCCCCCGCATCCTTGGCCACACCCGTGCCGCTTCCCATCGCAAAGCCCACGTCGGCCAGCCGCAAGGCGGGCGCATCATTAATACCGTCCCCCGTCATACCAACCACCAGCCCCGCTGCCTCGGCAAGGCGCACCAATCGGCTCTTGTCGGCAGGCAGCGCGCGGCAAATAACCGCCAAACGGGGCAAGATATCGGTAATTTCCGCATCTGACATAGCGGCAAACTCGCTCCCCTCCAGCACCACACCGTTCCGTTGCAATATGCCGCAGGCGGCAGCGATCTCGGCGGCGGTCTCCTTGCCGTCACCCGTCATCATCACCACCTGAACGCCCGCACCGCGCAGTGTGCGGACAGCCTCCCGCGCCTCCGGGCGCAGGGGGTCGGAAAAGGCCACTGCACACAGCAAGGTCAGCTCGCCCTCAAGGCGATCCGTCGGCATCCGATCCCCCTCGCAAAGCAGGATCACCCGCTCGCCCGCCGCCATCCTGTCGCGCACACGGGCAAGGAACACGGCCTTTTCAAAGGGCTTTTTTCGTCCGTCGCAGCCCACCCCACCCCGCACAAGGGGCAAAAGCTTTTCGGGCGCCCCCGTGACCAATATCCGACCGTCGTTCAGCTCCGCGGCAGCAAATTTGCGATTGCTGTCAAAGGGCAAACGCCGATTTACCCCATAAACGGGTTCAGCAAACGGCAAAAAAGCCGTTAGCAACGCCCGATCCGTTGCGTTGCCGCCAAGGGCGGCCGGATGGCCGTTCCGCTCTCCCCGTACCGCACCCGAGTTGGCATAAGCACAAAGCTTGATGCGCTCAAGCAGCTCCCTTCCCTTTTCGGCAAGGCCTGCAAGTTCGCGGTGATCACCGTCTGCCGTCAACACGCCCGACAGAGACAGCTGCCCCGCCGTCAGCGTACCGGTCTTATCGGTGAACAGAATATTCATGCTGCCCGCCGCCTCCAACCCGGCCGGCTTGCGCACCAGCACCCGATCCCGCATCATACGGCGAATATTGGCAGAAAGCACCACGGCGATCATCATCGGCAGCCCCTCCGGTACTGCCACCACAACAACGGTCAGCCCCAAGGTCAGCGCGCGCAGCAGCAATCCGCTCATATAGGGAAGATCGCGCATACGTATCAGGATCTCGCTAACGCTCCACCCGCCGCTTGGCAGCAAGCCCCGCACAAGATAGGCCAGCGCACAGATTACCGCCAGCACGTAGCCCACCACACTGATCTGCCTTGCCAGCACCGATAGCCTGAGCTTTAAGGGGCTTTCACGCACCTCGGTCTGCAGCTCGCCCGAAATGCCGCCAAGATAGGTAGCATCCCCCACGGCGCTGACACGCATCTCGCCCTCCCCCGCCAGCACCGTGCAGCCCGCAAACAGCGCATTTTCCTGCGCAGGGGTCATTTTCTCGCCCCGTTTTGGGGGATATTTGCAAAAGCGCTTTTCTACCTCGCGGCTCTCTCCCGTCAGCGGCGACTGATCTGCCGACAACGCACCGGAAAGCAAAATGCCGTCGGCAGGGATTCGATCTCCCGCCCCAAGCAGCAGGATATCCCCCACCACAAGCTCTGTGCTATCCAGCTCGGTCACGCTCTCGCGTCGCACCCGACAGCGCTCGCCTCCCCCCTCACCAAGGCGGTCAAAGGCAGCCTCGCTTTTATATTCCGACAGTGTGGAGATCACCGTTGCCAGCAGGACCGAGCAGGCGATGCCCACGGTCTCGATCGGGTCACCGTCACGAAAAAGCAGCAGCAGATGCAACGCAAGCGCAAACAGCAAGACCCGTATCACAGGGTCGCCCAAATTCCCCCAAAAGGTGCGCCAAAACCCTTTTTTGCGCCGTTTGCTGAACACGTTGCGGCCATAGCGCCGCCGCGATGCCTCCACCTCCTCCGGGCGCAAGCCCCGTCTTTCCGTATCCGCCATGTCTATCCCTCTCTTTCGCGCATATTCCCTTTAATTTATGCGCGGCATCAAGCAAAAAGACGCGCCCTTCCTCTTTTTTGGCCACTTGACCACCCCTGCCGCTTGTGCTATAATAGAGCCGAAGCCCACCGCTTGAGAAAGGAGTCTTGCCGTATGAAAAGCATTTTACGCGACTGGCATTTTTGGGCCTATTCGCTTGCCTCGGTCCTTGTGGTAAACAGTTATTTTATCGTGCGCCACCGCCCCATCTGGCTCCTTTGCTTTATCCCTGTTTTTCTTTATATCAACATCACGGCAGGGCGCTCCGATCACACCATTCCCACCCGGCGGCTGCGGGTCTGCCATCACGGCGGCTGTGTGCTGGTGCTTTTTTCGGTCTCCTCGCTGCTATCTCTTGCCTGGCACGGGCTGCTTGCCTATCATCTTGTTCCGGATCGCGCGCCGTTGCTTTGGTGGAGCCTGCTGTACGCCGCGGTCGCAGAGCTTTTGTTACTTGCCCACGGCATCGTTTGCGTATATCTGACCTCGGGTCAAATGGGCATCCGCCGCCGCGTGCTGGCCGCCCTTTCGGCCGCGATTCCGATCCTAAACCTGATCGCCCTTGCCAAGATCATCCTCATTGTGTTTGACGAGGTGCGGCTTGAAAGCGACAGGATCCGATTAAACGACAGCCGACACGAGGAAAGGATCTGCGCGACCCGCTATCCCCTGCTGTTGGTCCACGGTGTATTTTTCCGCGATTCGGGTCTGTTTAACTATTGGGGGCGCATTCCCGCAGAGCTGAAAAAGAACGGGGCAAAGGTGTTTTACGGCGAGCACGATTCGGCGCGCTCGGTGGCGGAAAGCGCCGCAGAGCTTGTTGACCGCATTGAATGGATCCTGAAAAAGACAGGCGCGGAAAAGGTCAATATCATTGCCCACTCCAAGGGCGGTCTTGACGCCCGCTATGCCATTGCCCACCTTGGCGCCGCGCCGATGGTGGCATCACTGACCACAATAAACACCCCGCACAATGGCTGCATTTTTGCCGACCGTTTGCTGAAAACACTGCCCAAGCGTCTGATCGACCGTGTGACAAGCACCTACAACCACGTGGCCGAGCAGCTGGGTGACGAGCAACCCGATTTTCTGGCTGCGGTCAGCGACCTCACTGCCTCCGCGTGCATTGCGCGAAACAAAACCATGCCAACACCCCACGGTATCCTGTGCCAAAGCGTGGGCTCTAAAATGCATCACGCCCGCGGCGGTCGCTTTCCCCTTAACCTTTCCTATCATTTGGTCAAGCACTATGACGGCCCCAACGACGGCCTTGTAGCCGAGGACTCCTTCCCCTTTGGAGAGCGCTATACGCTGGTCACCACCGGCGGTCGGCGCGGCGTATCCCACGCCGACATCATCGACAAGGGCCGTGTGAACGTAAAAGGCTTTGACGTACGTGAGTTTTACGTACAAATGGTCGCCGATCTAAGGGAAAAGGGGCTGTGACAACAGCCCCTTTTCAAAGTCAAAATCAGCCCGTGCATCTGTGATGCACGGGCTGATTTTGATTGCCGTTACCACTTGGCATTGGCATTGTGATAGGCAGTGCCGATAAAGCCGACCTGCGCAAAATCCTCGGGCTCCTGACGGATGATGTAGTCGATGTAGCTTTCTACCATCAAGGCGGTCAAGCGATAGCCTGCGGGGTTCATATGCCCCGTCAGGAAAAAGTTGCGCTTGAATTCGTCATCATAGATCGGTGCATATTTGCGCAGATCCAGCACGTAGCAGTTGGGGAACATGGTGGCAAGGCGGCGCAGGATCTCGGCGTGCTTATCGTAAAGCGCCGCACGCTCGGGCTTGTCATCCGTTGCGCGGGGCACGGTCATCAAAAAGAATTTACCCTTGGGCTGTATGGCCTGATACTTTGCCAGCACCTTGGCGTAATATCCCACAAAGGTGGGCTTGTTTTTTGCATAATCAGAAAGATCCACGTCGGTGATCTCACCAAACTCCAGCTCGCCCGCCAGCACGCGGGAAACGTCGTTGACGCCAAGCGCGATGATATAGGCCTGGCACTTCAGCTCGTCTGCAAAAAAGCCCTTGTCACGGGCAAAGCGGTCATAATCCTTGGCCGTCATACCACCCTTTGAAAAATTGTAGACGGTGCATCCGGCATCTCTTGCCATATACTGCCCCCAAGAATATTCGTAAAGATCGTGAAAGCCGTGAGCGCCGTTTTCAAAGGATTGAAACTCACCCGAGGAAAGGCTGTCGCCGATACAGGCGATCTTGCGAAAGATCGAGCAAAGGCCGCCGCCCGATACGATGTTATCCAAGGGCTGCTCGCCCTCGCGCTTGATGAATTGCTTGATGTCCATACGTAAGCTCCTTTTTAAAATTGCGGGATCGGAAAAGCGCGCAGCGCCTGCCGCGCGGCGGCATATTGGGGACAAAAGCGAGACAGATGGGTGTAAAATGCGGGAGAATGATCCCGATGCTTGAAATGGCATAGCTCGTGCAGGATCACATAATCACACAGATAAGGCGGCACGAACAGCAGATTGGTGTTAAGGGTCACGTGATTTTTGGTGGCCGTGCAAGAGCCCCAACGGGATTTCATCTGCCGCACCGTCAGCGAAGGGAGCGCCGTTACGTGGTCGGCAAACAGCGGATACAGCGCCCGCAGCCGCGCCTCCAGCAGGCGCGTGGCCTCGGCCTTGACAAAGCGGTCAAACACGCGGCGGCGCTCGTTGGCATCGGTGGGATCACGAAGCTGCAGCAAAAGTCTGCCATCTCGCAGAATCGCCCCTTGTTTTGGGGACTTTACCCCCTCAACGGTATGAGAAACGCCCCCAATGGGCAGTACTTCTCCGTCGGCCAGCGTCAGCACGTCCCCCATCCTTGCCTCCACGCGCGCACGCGCCGCAAGGATCCAATCGGTATGCTCCAAAAGAAAGCGCTCGATCACCGCAAGCGATACGCGGGCGGGCGCGGAAACTCCAATACTGCCATCCCGCCGCACGCGCAGATTGATGCGTCGCACGGTCTTTCGCTCCAACGTGTAGGATAGCGTTTCGGTATCGGTTTTTAATATACGTGCTTCACTTTTCATAACATTTACTGCTTTAAGCGATCCAATGCGTTTTGCAAAATGATCTGTGCAGACAGGGTGTCGATCACGCCGCGGCGCTTTTTGCCGCGGGTGTTGGTCTCGTTTAAAAAGCGGGATGCTGCCATGGTGGTCATCCGCTCGTCGATCAGCCCCACGGGGAGCGCGGGGGCAAGCCCCTCGATCAGCTCGGCCAAGCGGCGGATCCGCTCTGCCTTGGGGCCCTCGCTGCCGTTCATATTGACGGGCAGTCCCAGCACCACCGCCACAGCGCCCTGCTCGGCGGCAGCCGCCACGATCAGCTCGGCGCTTTTTTCAAGGCCGCCACCGGGAATATTGCCAATGCCGGAGGCCAACAGTCTGGATCTGTCGGAAATGGCAAGCCCTGTGCGGGCTTCTCCAAAATCCACCCCTAAAATGCGACCCGTTGTGGCCTTAATTTGTTCAAAGCTCATTTGACGTTCTCCTTCAGATATGCGATCAGGTCTGCAAAGACCTCGTCTGCATTCAGCTCGTTGTGCATCTCATGTCGTCCACCCTCATACAGGCGAAGCGTCACGTTGCAGCCCTGCTTTTTCATACGGTCATACACTGCTCTAACGCCCTTGCCGTAATTGCCCACAGGGTCCATATCCCCCGCAAACAGCAACACGGGCAGCTCATGCGGTACGCGCTCGAACCACGCCTTTTTCGATATGCTGCCAAGCAACGCAAACAACGTGTCATACCCCTCGGCCGTAAACACAAAGGTACAGAATTTATCCTGACGGTAGGCATCGCGCACGTCCTTTACACGGGTCAGCCAAGAGACCGCATCCCGCTCTTCCTCAAAGCGCTTGTTATAGCTGCCAAAGGCGATCGAGGTCAGCAGCTTGCTGCGGTGTCGCTTGCCCTTGACCCTTGCAATGGCGTGTGCCAATGCGCGCCCTGCTCCAACAGGCATCCCCGGGCCGGCCGTGCCGCTGATCAAGGCGGCGGCAAGCTCGTCTCCATACCGAACAAGGTAGAGCCGCGCCACAAAGGAGCCCATACTGTGCCCGTACAGCACAAGAGGCAGACCGGGGTATCGCGCCTTCATCAGCACGGAAAGCGTATGCAGATCCTCCACCAACACCTCCTCGCCGTTGCGGGGGGCGATATGGCCAAGGCTCTCCTCGTCGGGGGCAGTATAGCCATGCCCCAGGTGGTCGTTTCCGCAGACCACAAAGCCGGCCGCGGCAAAGCGGCGCGCCCACGCCTCATAGCGCAAAATATACTCACACATCCCGTGCGAAAGCTGAATGATGCCCAAGGGCTCTTCCGTCGGCGCCCAGATATAGGCGTGCACCGCCGTTTCTCCGTCGGCAGAAAGGTAGGTCAGCTCCTCATATTTTACAAGCGCATTCTCGCTCATCGTAACACTCCTTCCGCGGCCAACAGCGCGGCCGCCAGCTCCAGTAGGGTCGCCTTTTTGTTACGTGCGGGCTCTTGCCAGACAAGCTCCTGCAAGCGCAGCAGCAGGGCGCCTGTCCACTCGGGACGCACACCTGTTTTTTCCTGCAGTTCCTTGCCGTTGACCGCCAGACGGCGCAGCTCTACGGCAGTGCCGTTTTTGGACACGCGGCGGCAAAGCAGCCGCGCCTCGGTCACGTCCTCGCCGTCTGCCTCGCGCAGCAGCAGCGCGTCCTCCCATTGCTGCCACGCACCGCAGACCAGTCGCCTTGCCTCATATTCGCTTTGCGGTAGGGCCGAGGTCGCCACACGCAAAAGTCCGCAAACACGGTCGGCAAAGGCATTGGAGCTGCGCCAGCGCTCACGGCAGAGGGTGCGCACTGCCAGCTCGTCTGCTCCACGGAGCAAAAATGCCAAGCGCAGCGCCGCATCGGCAGGGAGCTTTTCCAGCATATTTGCGCGATTTAGTGGCACAACGGTATCAAAAAACACATATTTTTCGCATTCGGCAGCAAACAGCGCCTCCAGGCCGCGCAGCGCACGGGGCGCCTCTAACAATCGGGTAATCTCAGAGAAAATGCGCTCGCCGGAAATGCGCAAAAGTCCCTCTTTTTGCGCCGCTGCGCCCGCAAGCGTGGCGGGCGCAATGGCAAAATCAAGCTGGGCAGAAAAGCGGAAGGCCCGCAGGATGCGCAACGCATCCTCGGCAAAGCGGGTGGCGGGATCCCCCACGGCGCGCAGGATGCCTGAGGCAAGATCCTCGCGTCCGCCAAACAGATCCACCAACCCCACCGCGGGGTGATAGGCCATGGCGTTTACGGTAAAATCACGCCTTGAAAGGTCGTCTGCCAGTCGCCGCGTAAAGGAAACGCTATCCGGCCGGCGGCTGTCGGCATAAGCGCCATCCACCCGATGGGTGGTGACCTCGATGGGTTGCCCCTCGGAAAGAACGGTGAGCGTGCCGTGCTTTAGCCCCGTGGGGATCACGCGATAGCCACGAAAGATCTCGACCATCTCATCGGGGGTAGCATCGGTGGTCATATCAAAATCATGGGGATCCTCTCCCCGCAAAAGATCGCGCAGACTGCCGCCCACCAGATAACCGCGATGCCCGGCATGCTCCAGCGCTTCCATTACAGCCAGCGCATAGGGGGGGATCCGCGCGGCAATGCTTGATTCGGTATCCTTCACGCAAGGCACCTCCTTTTTTGATCTGTTATCAGTATATCACATTTTGCGCCGTCTGTAAAGAAATTTTACGCATCAAAAATTTCCTTGTTTTCTTTATTTCGCAATGGGTCACACTAATCCCGAAGATCGCGGCGGCCGCGTTGCCGCCGGATCTTGAAAGTGAGGTGAAATCCATGAGAATCATTGATCGCATTGCTTTGATCCTGACCGTGATCGGCTCCCTGAACTGGGGTGCGGTAGGTCTGTTCCGCTTTGACGCGGTGGCTTGGATCTGCGGTGGCATGGAAACACTGCTGGCGCGCATCATCTATACGGTGGTGGGTCTGGCGGGCGTTTGGTGCCTTTCGCTTCTGTTTCGCACCGACGAGGCAAGAGAACGGGCATAACCGCTGTAAAGCGAAAGGCGCAGAGCTTGCTCTGCGCCTTTTTTGGCTATACGTATGCCTTATTTTTTGTCATCGGCCAGCAGCAAGCCCGCCTTATAGCCGATCTCCAGCATATCCTCTTGATTCCAGTGATGCTTATCGCTGCCATAGACCTCCAAGCTTTGGGCGGTCTCATTCCACTCGCCCATTTCATAAGCTGAATTATCCAACACAACGCAGTTATCCACGCGCTCGGCCAGCTTTTTCTGCATACTGATAAAGGGCTCGTTGATGTTTGCCTGCGTGGTGCCGTCGGCCAAGCCAAAGGTAGCGGAAATGGTGCCCACACAGATCGTCATGGTCGATGCTCCGCAATCGCTGCCTGTCAGCTCGGTCATCAGCGCGGCAAGATCGCGGCGCAGATCGCGGGCAAAAAACTCAAAGGCGCGACGGTATTCGCCGGGATTGTTGCGGTTGTTACAGCCCTGCATCCAGTACATACCCTTGATATTGATCTTGGTAAAGCCCTCGCCGTAGTCGGCCAGCAGCTCCACCTTTTCGCGCACGGTGTTCAGCAGCTCGCGGTACAGCACGCCCGTAACGGGATCATTCTCCCACTCAATGCCCTTGCCCGCCGCATAAGAGGGGGGCACCCAGTTTCCAAACTGGTTGCTGCCGGTCTTGGTGTTCAAAAGTCCCGTTCCGCCGTGAGCAAACTTGATGATGCCGGCATACTTGCCGCTTTCTTCATTATAATATTCAGCCAGCGCCTTGGCCATACCCGCCTCGGGGCCGATGCGCTCTTTGTTGCCGCTGGGCACGCCAAGGCCAAGGCGGGCCGGGATCCAGTCGGTATCGTGATTGACCACCTTGATGCCGTTATCGCCGCGGGCGTTGCCGGCATAAAGCACGTTGGAAAAGCCATTCTCCAGCTCGGGAGCGTAACGGTATGCGGCCTTCAGATCCTCGATCTTGGTGTGACCTGCCGCGTTGGATTGCCCTGCGATCAGGTAGAGATCGATCTCGTTTTCCGTGGGATCGGGGGTGGGTGCTTCGGGCTGCTCGGGAGTTTCGGGCGGAGTGGCACAGGCCACAAGGCCCAGTACCATCAGCACGGCCATCAAAAACGCAAGTAATTTTTTCATTGTTTTCTCCTTATGATTTATTGCAGCATACTGACAAAAATTTTGCCTGCACCAATGCCGATGTCAAGCGCATCCTGCTGATTCCAGTGGCCCCTATCCGTGCCAAGGGCGATCACCTTTTGCTCCTCGGCATCCCATCTGCAAAGAGCGTACTCAGAGTTATCCGCCACAAAGCAATTGGGAACCTCGTCGGGCAGGTGGCGCTGCATTTCAATAAACGCGCGGTTCACGTGGGTCTCGGGATCCTTTGCATCCATCATAAAGGTGCGGGAGATGGTGCCCACCACAATGGGCATATCGGCGGCACCGCAGTCCTCGCCGTAAAGGCGGGTCAGCAGCGCGGCAAGATCACGACGCAGGTCGGCAGCAAACAGCGGAAAGGCCTTGCGATATTCCTCAGGCACGCCGCGGTTGTGGCAGCCCTGCATCCAATACATGCCCTTGATGTTCACCTTGTCAAAGCCACCGTATGCGGGCAGCTCGGTCAGATTTTTTTCGATCTGTGCCAGCAGCAGGCGGTACAGCACGCCTCTGATCGGCTCGTTTTCCCACGGCACACCGATCAGCTTTGCGTAAGAGGGGGGCATCCAGTTGCCAAATGTGTTGCTGCGCACGTGGTTATCCAAAAGCCCCGTGCCACCGTGAGCAAATTTGATCAGGCCCGCGTAGCGGTCACTTTCTTCATTATAATAAGCAGAGAGCGCAACCGCAAGCCCTGCCTCGGGGCCCATATAATTTTCGTTGCGGGCACCAAGACCCAGGCGCGCGCGGATCCAAGGCATATCACGATTGACCAGCCTTGTGTATTCCTCCGCATCCACGCGGGCGTTGCCCGCATAATGCACGTGGCTGTACCCTTCGCGCAGAGTGGGATATTGTTCATAGATGCTTTGCGCATCCTTTATCTTACTGTGCCCCGAAGCATTGGACTGCCCCGCGATCAAATAAATATCGATTTCTTTCATACTGCACCTCCGTTTGACTATACCCCATTGTAACACAGAACCCACCAAAAAGCAATATTTTATTTGAAGGTATTAGGGGAAAGCTTTTGAAGCCTTTTGCAAAAAGGCTCGGTGCGGAAGGGACGTTATGGCCGCCTTGTGCGGCTACACGCCTTGAACACGCAAACCCTGTGTAGGGGCGATCAGTGATCGCCCGCAATCCGCGACCCACAATGCGGATGTGCGCCTTGAACACGCAAATCCTGTAGGGACCGGCCTCCCGGACGGTTTGCTGTGGCCGCATTGTGCGGCGGCACGCTATGAATGCGCTAGCCTGCAGGGGCAGAATATCGGACGCTCACACACCCCAATTGGGCTCTTTTCGCTCTTCTCAAAAATTTTTTAGAATTTTTCTAAAAACACTTGACAAAATAAAAAACCTGTGCTAAAATAGAATTGTTCTAAAAAAGAACCACAAGCTATTGCGGAACGACAGCCTCCGCAAGCACAAATTTGTATGCAAAAAGGAGATCGATATTATGAAAAAGTTTGTTTGTTCCGTTTGCGGTTACGTTCACGAGGGTGACGCCGCCCCCGAAAGATGCCCCCAGTGCAAGGTTCCCGCTAACAAGTTTAATGAAGTCAAAGAAACCGAAAGAGCTTGGGCAGCCGAGCACGTGGTCGGTGTTGCAAGCGGCGCTCCCGAGGCTATTATCGAGGGTCTGCGCGCAAACTTTATGGGTGAATGCACCGAGGTTGGTATGTACCTTGCCATGGCAAGAGTTGCACACCGCGAGGGCTATCCCGAGATCGGCCTGTACTGGGAAAAGGCCGCCTTTGAAGAGGCCGAGCACGCCGCCAAGTTTGCCGAGCTGCTGGGCGAGGTGGTGACCGACTCTACCAAGAAGAATCTGGAAATGCGCGTTGAGGCCGAGAACGGCGCAACCCTTGGCAAGTTTGAGCTGGCCAAGATGGCAAAGGAGCTGAACCTTGATGCCATCCACGACACCGTTCACGAGATGGCCCGCGACGAGGCTCGCCACGGCAAGGCATTTGAGGGTCTGCTGGCAAGATACTTCGGCTGATAAATACGCTACAATACCAAAAGAGCGACCGCAAGGTCGCTCTTTCTTTATGCCTTCTTTGCTCCCAAATAGGCTTTGAGTGTGGAACTTTATTGGAACTTTGAGCTTTGTCTTTGAGCATTTTGGAAGCTATTTTGGAAGCCTCAAAATTGGAAGTTCTAATGCTGTAATGATATCGCAAAATATAGCTTTTGCGAATACAAAAAGGCAAGTGTTTGCGGAAACGCTACAATTTTTTCTCCTCGTCAGCGACGTCGCAAAGCAAGTGGACGAATTCAACGTGCTTGATAAGTTTTATAGTCGGACTCATATCTCGATGGTGAAAAAATGAACTCTTTAAAAGAATGGCAATTGATACTTATTATTTTTGAAGCAAGAAATTAGGAATTTGTTGTTATATATAGATAATTATTTATCTATTGATACAAGATGTTGACATCGTTAACTTTTTTAGGTATAATGAAATTGTTAGATCTATAATCGATCGGGCTTTTGGAGGGTAATGCCATGAAGAAAGCAAAATTAAACAGCAATCAACTTATCAAGCGTGTCATTGGTTTTATTTTTCTCCAAGGTATTATATTGTTGCTTTTGGCTTTCGGTATATATGAAAGCAAGCCGATTGAAGTTAATGCTTGTACAGAAGAATTGATTTGGGTTGAAGACATAGAATATGTGCCCACATATAAAGAATACAAGTGTCGCGTTTATGCAGAGGGGGTACGCTACGATTTTCCAAATTTAGGCGCTTTTTCAGAATATACAGGTCAAGAATTGTATATGGAAATCCAGCTGGGAGAGCCTTTGGTGATTACGCATATTGAAAGATATAGTTTATGGGGGAAATATAATTTAATAGTGAATGCCAGAGATGATTCCAATGTATATCTTGATGTTGAAGTATACAACCGTCAAAAAGAAAAGGCTTTTGTATTTATTCTGGTGGTTTTTTTGATAATCGAGGCGATTTTTTTAACAGTTTTAGCTTTTAATATGATTTTCAAATTCAAAAAATACAAATGAAATAACATAAGTTTCTGTTTCTTGTGTTAAACCCAATAACAGAGGCTATCCCTCTGTGTTTGCCCCCACCCCCGAGGCCGTTTCACGGCCTCGGGGGCTTTTCTGTGTGTTATTTTCAAGGCCTGTTGTTGACAGCAACATGATTCTATGATATAATCCAATTAGGTTCCCCGCACTGAACAAGACCTATACGTACGAGTACGATATCGCAGGGAACATTTTGAGTAAAAAGACTTACGCGTATACCAAAAGAGCGACCGCAAGGTCGCTCTTTCTTTATGCCTTCTTTTGGCTTAAAACAGGCCCAAAAGGCTTACCGCATGATCAGCTCCACCACAACGGGGCAGTGGTCGGAGGTATCGCGGATGTCGGTCACAGTCGCATATTTTGAAACGGTAACGCCGTCACCAATGCAATAAACGTGGTCGATCGCACCCCGATAGGTCCCCTTGACGGGCTCGCCCTGCTTTCCGCAGGAGTGCGAATTGTCCTTGACCTCGGCAAGCTCGTGTGTGTCCGAAAAGCCATACTCAAACAGGCTTTTTGCAGAATTCGAGCTTGTGTTGGAGTTGAGATCGCCCAGCAAAAACACAGCGCTTGCGTCAAGCGTGCTCCGCAGCTCGGTCACCTTGCTTTGCAGCTCGGCCACCTGCAGGGGCTGCTTCTCCTCCTCTACGTCAAGGTGCGTGTTGCACACAAGAAACTGCCTGCCCGATGCCTTGTGCCGCAGGAGCGCCCACGCGATGGTTCTGAATTTCGAGCCCCTTTGGCCGTTGTAGACATAGGTGTTGTATGACGTACCGACGGAATAATCCACGTGACCGCACTGAATAAGCTCTACGGTGCTTTTGTTGTAAAATATCGGGTTCCAGCTTTGCGCATCCTCCCCCGCCTCGGCATAATGGTCGGATATCATTTCGATAAGCGAGGTGCCCGATGCGTGCCTGTAGTAATCGTCAAATTCCTGAAAGCCCATCACGTCGGGCATCAGCTCAAAGATCTTGTCTGCGGTCTTATCGTCCCGCGTGCCGATATTCGAGGTATTCCACCCGTTCAGCACGTTAAAGGTCATGATCTTCAGCTCGGCCTCGGGCTGCTCGGCAGGCGGCTCCTCGGCAGGCGGCCCAACGGGCTGCGGGTCATTGCATGATACAAAAGCAAAAGCAAGCAGCACCATCGCCAAAAGCAGGGCAAGCGGCCGCACCGTTAAGATCGATCTCATAGTCTCCTCCATACTGTACACATCTGTTTTTTGTGATTATACCATAAAAATATTAACATAGTGTGTCCGCACCCAAAATCGCCCTGCCGATTGACAGCCTCCCCCCAAAATGCTATAATAAAGAAAACGCAACACGGAGGTGTGATATGGATAAAAAGATCAGTCTTTCAACCGGCCGCCTGCAGCGGATCTACGGCGATAAAGAAGCACTGACCATTGCCAAGCGCGTGGGCTGCGATGCCATTGATTTTGACACCCAGGCCTCTCGCTGGGATTACAGAAAAGAGGGCTCGGTCTACGCAAAAAGCGACGAGGAGATCTGCGAGTATTTTGCCGATCTGCGCCGCCACGCCGACGCCATCGGCCTTGAGATCGGCCAGACCCACGGCCGCATTCAAGGCTTTAAAAACATCAAGGAAGAGGACGACGCCCTTATCCGCAATGCCAGATTTGACTGTATGGCCGCAAGCATTTTGGGTGCCCCCACCGTGATCATCCACAGTGCCACCACCATCCACCTCACCCCCGAGGCACCCCCAAGCCTGATGCACGACCTGAACGCCGATATGTTTGAGCGGATCATTCCCTTTGCCAAGGAATTCGGTGTTCGTTTGGCCTCCGAGACCTTTGGCGATGCGGCCCAGTTCAACTGCTGCGATTTCTTTGGCAACATTGGGGAGCTGATGGCCTCCTACGATCGCGTTTGCAGCCAAGGCGACAACGCCAAATATATGAGCTATTGCGTGGATACCGGCCACTCTAACAAGGCCACCCGCTTTAACGGCAACCCCTCCGCCGCCGACGTGATCCGTATGCTGGGCAAGGATATTTCCACCCTGCACCTCAACGACAACGACACGCTGACCGACCAGCACAAGCCGCCAAGGACCGGCACCATCGACTGGCACGACGTGCTGGATGCCCTTGACGAGGTCAAGTACAGCGGCAACTACAATATGGAGATCAATCTGCGCTGCTTTGGCGAGGGCTTTGAGATCGAGACCGCCGAGTTTTCGGTCAAGCTGATGCGCCACCTGCTGCGTGAGCATTACGGCAAATGACCAAAGGAGCACTGCTATGAGATGGACAAAGGAACGAATTTGGAGCTGGTACAATAGCCGCCCTTGGCTGCGCGGCTGCAACTATATGAGCGCCGATTGCGCCAACCGCGTGGATCAATGGCAGTCCCACGGCTGGGAGCAGCGCCTGCAGACCACCGAGGAGGAGCTTGTGCTGATGCGCGACACCGGCTTTAACACGGTGCGCCTGATCCCCGAATACGTGGTGTGGAAGGAGGAGCACGACTTCTTTTTGCAGCACTTCGAGCGGTATCTGGCGCTGTGCGCCAAATACGGCATATCCTGCATGATCACGCTGGCCAACGACTGTATGCCCCCGCGCAGCGAGGATTGGAAAATGCCCGCCCTTGGCGAGCAATCCTACGACTGGGGCTATCACGGCGGCAGACGCCGCTCTCAGCACGGCACCCATACCGAGCCGGCTCCCCACTACTATCTGGATGATCCGCTCAGCCGCGAGAGCTATTTTGAAATGGTGCGCGAGCTGGTCACGCTATACAAAAACGACGAGCGCATCTGCATCTGGGATGTGTATAACGAGCCCGGCAACAGCCGCCGCGCGGGGCTGACACTGCCCAACCTCAAGGCAATCTTCGAGATCGTCCGCGGGATCGACCCCATCCAGCCCTTGACCGCAGGCGTTTGGAAGTTCAATTTCACCGAGGACACCGTCGAGATCGACGAGCTGCAGCGCTATGCGCTGGATCATTCCGACGTGATCTCCTATCACTATTACAGAGATTACGAAAGCCATCTGCGCCTGATCAAATGGCTGAAGGCAGAGGGCCGTCCCATTTTGAATACCGAGTGGCTGGGGCGCTGCCTTGGCAACGACGTGTTCAGCCTGTTTCCCCTGTTTTATATGGAGGGGATCGGCTGCTATAACTGGGGCTTTGTAGCGGGAAAATACCAAACCTACGAGCCTTGGGAGGGCACGTGGACAAAATACGCCGAGGGCACCGACACCAACGTGGACTTTACAAAATGGTTCCACGATCTTTACCGGCCCAATCTCCGCCCCTACGACCCCAAGGAGATCGATCTGATCCGCCGCATCTGCACACTGGCAGACGCAGAATTCAAGGCTTTTCAAAAGGACAAGGCATAAAGGCCGCCTATTGACAAATGCACACCGATGTGCTATACTATGGTTGCAAAAAATGGAACACGGTTCAGCACAGGGCCTGCGGTCACTGTGCGATCGGACGTCGGACAAGAGCCGACCGCCCGAGGATGAGGAAAGCGCGGTGCAAATCCGCCACAACAGCCATTGCCGTAATTGGTTGAGCCCGCTCAACATCAGTCGGAATGCTCATCGTCCCGTGCCGTAAAAATCTCCCGGGCAAAAGGGGAGCCAAACGGCTGCTGCAGCGGTGCTTCGACGCTGCTTCTTTTGACGTTTCGCCTCTCCGCGGCTCTCTGGGCCAAGGGGAGGCTTTTTACTTCATCTTTTTGCAAATTTTATGCGAAAAGAGGTTAAAATGTTATGAAAATCGCAACACGTATCACGCTTTTGCTGCTTTCCCTGCTGACGGTGCTCTGCTTTGTCGCTTGTGCCGACGTAGATGCTACCGGCGCTTGGGAAAACGCCACCCACACCTCCGATACCGAGCTTGGCGAGGGTGCAAAGACCGTTACCGTGGTGATCACCGCCGAGGAGCAGTCCCTCACCTTTATCATCCACACCGACAAGGCCACCCTTGGCGATGCCATGAAGGAGCACGGTCTGATCGTGGATGACAACGGACTGATCAACACCATCAACGGCATCGAGGCCGATTGGAACAACGGCGGCTGGTGGTGGAAATTCACCAAAAACGGCGAAATGATGATGGAGGGTGCCAACACCACTGTCATCGCCGACGGTGAGCATTATGAGTTCACCAGAACAAACAGCTTTGACTGATCAAAGAAAAAAACGGGCGTCGGAGCCGCCCGTTTCGGGACGCGGCCGCAAAAAAAGCCGCCTGACGGTGCGAGAAATGACGGTTTTTGCCATGCTTGGCGCTTTGATGTTTTGCTCTAAGCTGCTGATGGAATGGGCACCGAACGTTCACTTTCTTGCCCTGTTTATCATTGTATTTACACTGGTCTATCGCGTTAAAGCGCTGATACCGCTTTATATTTTTATTTTACTGACGGGCGTTTATATGGGCTTTCACGTTTGGTGGCTGGCCTATCTGTATGCCTGGCTGCCGCTGTGGGGCATCGTGATGCTGCTCCCCCGCAAAATGCCAACGTGGCTGGCAGCCCCGCTGTATATGCTGCTGGGCGGCCTGCACGGCCTTTTGTTCGGTGTGCTGTGCGCCCCCGTACAGGCCTATTTTTTTGGCCTTGACCTTGCGGGCACGCTGCTTTGGATCGCGCAAGGCGCGCTGTTTGACGTGGCCCACGCCATCGGCAATTTTGCCGCCTGCGCGCTGGTCTTGCCTCTTGCCAAGGTGCTGCTGCGTCTTGAAAAACGCAATACGTGATAAGAATTTTGATGCAAAAAGGAACGCAGACGATGTCTGCGTTCCTTTTTTGCGATGATCAGTTGTTGACCATATGCACGTCCAGCTGGGGGAAGGGCACGGAAATGCCTGCGGCATCAAATGCGGCCAGGACCTCTTCCTTCAGGTCAAAGTTTACAGGCCAGTAATCGGCCTGCTTGACCCACACGCGGGTCACAAAATCCAGCGAGGATGCACCGTGCTCGGTCAGGCGTACCATAGGTGCGGGATCCTTTAGGATATTGTCGTGCTTGGCGATCACGCCAAGGATGATCTCCTTGACCTTTTCAACGTCAGAGCCGTAGGCCACGCTGAAGGTCAGATCCAAACGGCGGGTCTCCTTGGTGCTGTAATTGATCACATTGGACGAGGTCACGCTGCTGTTGGGGATGGTGATGACCTTGTTGTCGCCGGTCTTGAGCTTAGTGCAGGTGATGCTGATCTTTTCCACAACGCCGGAAGCGCCGCCGATGTCAACAAAATCACCCTCCTCAAAGGGCTTGGTGACCACCAGCATAATGCCGGATGCCAGATTGGAGATCACACCCTGCACGGCCAGCGAAATCGCCAGAGTCAGCACGCTGAAGATAGCCACCAGCGAGGTGGTATCAACGCCCAGCGTGGAGAGCAGAATGATCACATACAGGCAAACCAGCGCAGCCTTGACCAGCGAGGTCAGAAAATTGGCCGCAGTGCCCTTCAGCTTGGACTTTTCGCCATTGAGAATCTTTTTAACGATCGAAACGATCACACGGACTGCAATCGCACCGATCACCAAAACCAGCAAAAAGCGCAGGATCGTGTGCCAGTTGGCCATCACGGTGTTTTTCATGGTCTCCCACAGATTCAGAAACCATTCCTTCATAAATTCCTCCTTTTGCCACACGCCGAGCCCCCTTGCCGTGTGACCTCTTTGTTTTATCGGCAGCCGCCGTTTTTCTGGAGCTCCTTTAATTATCATTATATCACAATCATCACAACATTTCAAGTAAAATTTCACGGTGTGTTGGGGCTGTTCCTGCCTTTTTTGAAAAAACGCCCCTAAAATTAGCACTCTCCCCTTGACAGTGCTAACTCTGTGGTGTATAATCAAATCATCCCGTTTCAAACGGCAAAACCTAACCCGTTGGAGGCAAAACCATGGCAAAAAAGCAATTTAAAACCGAATCTAAAAAGCTGCTGGATATGATGGTCAATTCGATCTATACGCACAAGGAGATCTTTTTGCGCGAGCTGATCTCCAACGCAAGCGACGCCATCGATAAGCTTTATTTCAGATCCCTCACCGACAGTACGGTGGGGCTGAGCCGCGAGGAGCTGGAGATCCGCCTGACGGCAGATAAGACCGCCCGCACCCTGACCGTGTGCGACAACGGCTGCGGTATGAGCCGCGAGGATCTGGAAAATAATCTTGGCACCATCGCCAAAAGCGGCTCCTTTGATTTTAAAAACGACCCCGAGCACAAATCGCAGGAGGGCATCGACATCATCGGCCAGTTTGGCGTGGGCTTTTACTCGGCCTTTATGGTGGCCGATAAGATCACGGTAGAAAGCCGTGCCCACGGCGCCGACGAGGCCTGGCGCTGGGAATCTGAGGGCGCCGACGGCTATACCGTCTCCCCTTGCGACAAGCAAAGCGTCGGCACGGTCATCACCCTGCACATCAAGCCCGACACCGAGGATGAGAAATACGGCATTTATCTGGAGGAGCATCAGCTCCGTATGCTGGTGAAAAAGTACAGCGATTATATCCGCTATCCCGTCCGCATGCGCACCGAGACCGAGCGCCTGAAGGAGGGCAGCGAAAACGAATACGAGACCGTAACCGAGGACGAGACCCTGAATAGCATGATCCCCCTGTGGAAAAAGAGTGCCGATGACGTGACCGAAGAGGAGTACAACAGCTTTTACCGCGACAGATTCTTCGACTGGGAGGCGCCCCTGCGCGTGGTCCGCCAAAGGGCCGAGGGCACCTGCGAATTTGAGGCGCTGCTGTTCTTCCCCTCTCACGCCCCCTTTAACTATTACAGCCGCGATTTTGAAAAGGGCCTGCAGCTCTACTCCAGCGGCGTGATGATCATGGAGCACTGCAAGGATCTGCTGCCCGACTACTTCAGCTTTGTGCGGGGCGTTGTGGATAGCTCCGATCTGTCGCTGAACATCTCCCGCGAGATGCTCCAGCACGACAGACAGCTGAAAAGCATTGCCAAGGCCGTGGAAAAGAAGATCGGCGCCGAGCTTTCTAAAATGCTGGAGAGCGACCGCGAGAAATACGAGCAGCTCTTTGCCGCCTTTGGCACCCAGCTCAAGTGGGGCGTTTACAGCGACTACGGTATGCACAAGGCAGCCCTGCAGGACCTGATCCTGTTCCCCTCCTCTGCCGAGGGCAAGCTCGTCACGCTAAAGGAATACCTCAATCGCATGAAAAAGGAGCAGACCAAGATCTACTATGCCTCGGGCGAGAGCGTGGAAAAGATTGCGCTGCTGCCCCAGGTCGAGTCGGTGATCGCCCACGGCTTTGAGGTGCTGTATCTCACCGAGGACGTGGACGAATTTGCCCTGCAGGTGCTGCACACCTACGGCGACAAGGAATTTGTCAACGTGTGCAAAGACGATCTGGATCTTTCCGACGAAAAGGACAAAGAAGCGATCAAGGCCGAAAACGAGAACGCCAAGGAGATGCTGGAGCTGCTCCGCGATGCCATCGGTGCCGACCTGCACGCCGTCCGCTTTACGGGCACGCTGCAAAAGCACGCCGCCTGCCTCTCTACCGAGGGGGCGCTTTCCGCCAATATGGAAAAGGTGCTGAGCAAGACCCCGGGAGGCGATGCCGCAGGCGTTAAGGCCGTGTTCGTGCTGGAGATCAATCGCAACCACCCCATTGCCCAAAAGCTGAAGGAGCTGTTCCTTTCCGACAAAGAAAAGCTTGCCACCTACGGCAAGGTGCTATATGCACAGGCGCGCCTGCTTGGCGGCCTGTCGGTGGAAAACCCCGCCGAGCTCAGCGACCTGCTGTGCAGCTTGATGCTGGAGTGATCAATTCTTACAAATCATAAAAACAGCCGAGAACGCAATACGTTCTCGGCTGTTTTTTCAATCTTTCCAAATCAGCATCGCTTAATTCAGAATAAAATACTTGGCGGCACCGATGCCCACGATCTTGCCGGTAGAAGAAGGCGCTTTATACTCTTCTGCATCTTCCAGCTTGCTGTTGACCTTGATCTCAATGTTATTTTTCAGCGTGACGTTATACTCGGTATAATCACCGTCCGTGGGAGTATATCTGATCTCGGTCTCGCACTCGACACCCACGATCTCTCCGTTCTCGATCTTGACCTCTACCACAGCCTCTTCAAAAATATATTCCTCGCTGTTCAAATAATTGTTCACGTCAACCACGCCCTCGGCATCATTGGAGTTGATCAGCGTCAGGATCTTTTGCTGAATGCCCAGCACGGCCTGCTTGTTCAGATAGAAGCGATAGGTGGTCTCGTCTCCGTCCTCGATAATTCTGATGCAGTCTACGTTTGCCGGATCAATGATCGCCATAGCTGCAAGATAGTCAAACTGTGTGTCAGCACTGTACGTACCCTCTGCGGGGGAAACGTTATTGCTACCCTTTCTGGAAACGATATAAACTCCGGCCTCGTCGCCGATCACGTTGCCAAGGGTATACTTATAGGTTTCGGCACCGTCAGTCTCGTGATGTGTCTTATACTCATAGGAATGGTTAAAATAAACCTCAGTGCCGTCGGTATTCTTGTACAGTCTTGCGTTGTATTTATCTACCGTTGCCGAAATTCTCCAGCTGGGGTCAAAATCATTGACAGCCGATACGTCAAGCGAATAGGCATCGCTATCCTTCAAGGCAAGCATAGCGCCATTAAATTCCTCTACCGCTGCGTTGATGTCGGCATCGTCAGTGATAAAATTGCTGTCCTGCGGGATCTGCAAAGCGGACACGGCGCCGTGCTGCTCGTAAGAAAGCGTGATGCTTGCTTGCGCGACCTTAACGGGAACCGTTACGTTGATGCTGACAAAGAATTCCTCGATACGGCCGCCCTTGCCATAGTTGAAATACAGCTGAATGCCGTTGGCGATATTGGGGATCTCAACACCCTTCAGAGAAACGGTTGTGCCAAGTCCGGCAACAGAATCCAACAGCTTTTGCACGTATTGGTTGTCAGAGCTCAATCGTACGTCGGCCTTGTACTTGTAGCCGGGAACATCAGAGGAGATCGAGATCTTTTCAATATTTTCTTTGCTGATGCTGTTGACAAGCGCCTCAATGGGCTTGTGCACAAAGGTTTCGTCCAACTCGTCAACGGTTTCATTGTAGATCTTTTTGATGCTGCCGTCATCATCCATCTTTAATGTGATCAGCTGATTACCCTTGCTATACACGTACTTAGTCGAATCGATCAGCAGATCGCCCGCCGTGGTACGCTTAAAACCGAATTCGCCGGTGGATTTATCCTCGCGGTACTGACCGGTATAAACGCCGTCTACCGCGCCCTCGATGCCAAGCACCGAAAGCTGCCCCAGCAGCTTATACTGATAATCAAACCATTGTTTGTTGTCGTCTACCACGTTATCTCTTGCCTTGACGACCTGCTCGGCCGTGGGCTCCTTGACCGTCAGCTTGGCATTTAACTCTTTTCTGAGCCCATCCTTGCTCAAAATAGCCTTAACGGTGTATTCGCCCTCCTCGGTGGCGCCGTTATTTTCATAAGTTACGGTTGCACCCTCAGGCAGATTTTCAACCGCCAACTGATGCGCTTCACCGTTATAATGTACAACGGTATCCGTAAAGGTCACGTCGGCAAACACCTCGTCGGCAGTGGGGCCTGCAGGTGCGGCGGGGCCACAAGCAACCGCTCCAAGCACAAACATCAATGCCAAAATCAACGCAATCGTTCTTTTCATTGTTTTACCCTTTCTTTACCATAATGATAGTGTCATATCAAGTACATTTCTTTACTTGACAATTCCATTATAGCATAGGCTTTTGCCTTTGTAAAACAACTATTGGTTGAATTCGGCCTATTCTCGTTATGTTTTTAAACCCCAAACAGCGCCACACCCAAGGCGCCGGAAAGCAGGATCAATAAAATGGGCGAAAAGGGCTTTTTTCGCCACCGCTTATAGCCCACGGCCACCGCAACGATCACGCAAAAGATGCACAGCAACCGCCAATCAAGCCGCGGCGTGCTGTCAAAGCGCTTGATCTGCAGGACCACACCAAGCAGCATCGTGACAGCGGTTGACAGGATCATCCCCACAATGGCGGGGCGGATACCGCCGAGAACGGCCTTGACCCCCGCATATTTCAACAGCCTGCCAAACAGCGCCGCAATGAAAAGAATGACGAAAAAGGATGGCAGCACCACGCCAAGCGTGGCCAACAGCGCTCCCAAAAATCCGGCCTGTGACGAGCCCACAAAGGTGGCCATATTCACCGCAATGGGGCCCGGCGTGGATTCGGCCACCGCAATAAAATTCAGCAGCTCGTCCTCTCCAAGCCATCCGTTGGCAAGGCAATCCTCACGAATCAGCGAGATCATACCGTAGCCACCGCCAAACGACACGGCGCCGATCTTTAAAAAGGTCAAAAACAGTCTAAGGCAGATCATCGCTCCACCTCGCTATCCGCCGCCCTTTTTCTGCCGCGCACAACGCATACGCCATACACCAAAAGCCCCGCCGCGCCGCTGATCAGGATGTAAAAGATCGAAGAAAAATCAACCGCAAGCAAGCCAAGCAGCGTCATGCACGTAAACGTTAAGGCCATAACGGTGCAAGAAAACACGGTCTTTTTCATTTTTTTCAGCATTTTCAGCCCCGCCGACAAGATCAAAAAGATCACGCAGACCTGAATGCCGCGAAAGGCCGATGCCACCCAGGCGATCGACAAAAAGCGGTCAAAAAATAAAGAGATCAGATAGATGATCGAAAGTGACGGCAGTACCATTCCGACAGTGGCCAAAGCGGCGCCAAGCAGTTTCCCTTTTTTATAGCCCAGATAGGTGGCGCAGTTGATGGCAATGGGACCCGGTGTAGATTCGGCGATGGCCACCAGATCCATAAACTCGTCGTGATCTATCCATTCTCTTTTGCTGACAAATTCGTTTTCCAACAGGCTGATCATGGCGTAGCCGCCGCCAAACGTAAACAGCCCGATCTTTAGCATACAGAAAAACAGCAAGCCCAAGTCTTTTAATTTTTGCATACCTACTCCTCGTTTTTTCTTTTATTATAGCACCGTCAATGCGATTGTGCAACTAAAATTATCCACCGTGGTGTGGCAAATGCGATGCGATAAGCAAAAAACACCTCTTTCGAGGTGGTGACCCGTACGGGACGCCGCGCAACGCGCGGCTATCGACCCATTTGGAGCTCCGCTCCAAATGGCAAGATGCTCCATAGCACATTGTTCTCCGCAATCTTTGCGGCATTTTGCGCGGTTCGTTTCTGCGAAACGAGGCGCCAAAAGCAAAAAAACACCTCTTTTCAAGAGGGGGCCCCGAACGCCAATTG
>JAZQWJ010000019.1:0-2196 GCA_045632285.1 Eubacteriales bacterium
GGGCTCGAACCCGCCACCTCGACCTTGGCAAGGTCGCGCTCTACCAAATGAGCTAAATCCGCAATGGTGCCTCCGGTCGGAATCGAACCAACGACACGAGGATTTTCAGTCCTCTGCTCTACCAACTGAGCTACAGAGGCATTCCTGGCGACCCGGATGGGACTCGAACCCACGACCTCTAGCGTGACAGGCTAGCGTTCTAACCAACTGAACTACCGGGCCAGGATGCATCATCAACACAGTGCTCCGCGTTGACGACTTGCTTATTATAACACAGGTGATTTCTTTTGTCAATACCTTTTTTGATATTTTTTCAAAAAAATTTATGCGCTTAAGAAAGCAACTCTTTTTTGCCAAATTTGTAATTGGCACCGCAGAAGCGGCAATTGACCTCAAGCTCCTCGGGTTTGCCCTCGGCAAGCTGCTCGGCCAGCATTTTGCGGATCTCCTTTTCACCAAGTGAGCGAATGGCCGCGCCGATACGCTCACGCTTGCAGGTGCAGCGGTATTCCACGTCCAGCTCGTCAAACACGTCCCACTCAATGCCGTCAAGGGCGATATCGGCGATCTCCTTTTGAGAAAGGCCACGATCAAAGAGGGCAGATACGTTGCCCAGCGAATTGGCGTTCTTCTCCAGTTGATCGATCACGGCGGTATCGGCAAAGGGCAACAGTTGCACGATCACGCCGCCGGCCGCACGACAGCTGCAATCGGTATCCACCAGCACGCCAAGCGCCATCAGGGTGGGCAGCTGCTCGCTGTTGGCATAATAAGAGGCGATATCCTCTGCGATCTCACCGCTGACCAACGGCACGGTGCCATTATAGGGCTCGCCGTCGCCCATATCCTTGATCACGGTCATGGTACCTGCGCCGACTGCTGCACCAACGTCAAGCTTGCCGTTGGACTTAAGGGGCAGATCGACCTTGGGGTTTTGCACGTAGCCACGCACGTTTCCCATATAGTCGGAAACGGCAATGATCTTGCCAAGGGGGCCCTCTCCGTTAAAGGTCAGGGAAAGCGTATCCTCCTTGTCACCCAACATACAGCCCATCAACGAGGTACCGATCAGCACGCGGCCAAGGGCGGCAGTGGCGGTGGGTGCGGTGCCGTGAATGCGTACGGCTTCGTTTACGATCTCGGTGGCCTCGATCACGTGAATACGGGCAGAGCCGTCACGGGTCATGCCGCGCAAAATACTTGATTTTTTCATAACGTATCCTCTTTTTTCTGACATCTTGCCGCAATGTACCAGCGCTCGGTCTTGTCGTGCGGCGCGCCAAGATCGGTATCTCCGTAAAAAGAAATATCCGCAAATCCCGCTTTTTCAAGGGCTGCGACCAACTCCTCGTGGCTATAGCAGCGCTCGGTCTGCTCCTCATCGGCGCGGCTGTAACGACCGTCCTTTTCCTCGGCAAACACTGAGAGCAAAAAGCGGCAAAGCCCGCTTTCCTCATCGTAATCGTTCTGCCATCCACAGTAGATGCTGCCGTCCTCTTCTTCTAAAATGTAGGCGTTATCACCGTAGACGTGCTTGAATTTATAGGGCGTGTTCACATCAAACACAAACACACCGTTGGGGTCAAGATAATTGTGCACCAGGGCAAAGCATTTGTCGAGATCACCGTCCTCGGTGAGATAGTTGACGCAATCCAGCGTGCTGACCACAGCACCCACAGTGCCGTAAAGCTCAAAGGCGCGCATATCCTGCTGCAAAAACAGGACCCCGCCCTTTCCCCTTGCATACATCTGCTCATAGGCCTTGGAGAGCATCTCTGCACTGGCGTCTACACCGATCATATCGTATCCGCGATCGGCAAGCTCTAGGGTCATACGACCCGTTCCGCAGCCAAGATCCAAAACCAGCTCCGGCTTGATGCCGTACCGCTTGAATATGCCTTGATACAGCGTAGCAATGGCAGCATAATCCACCTCTCCGTTCAGTCTGTCATAGACCTTGGCCAACGCCTCGTAGCTTTTCACGGTCAGCACCTCCTTTTGAACATCTTATATATTTTACTCTATTTTTCTTATAAAGTAAAGTGCTTTTCTGAAAATTCCTCAAAAAGACGGTCGATATCCCCTGCCCCCATCACAACGGCAAGGTCGCCGGGTTCAAGCTCTGTCAGCAGACTTGTCGCAATTTCGGCAAAGCCCCCCGGTGCCGCAGCAGCGTCTCCCACCCCCGCAGCCAAG